>CAILKP010000047.1 GCA_903834785.1 uncultured bacterium | reverse complement strand
GTGCGGCGGGGTGCTGTCGGCGGGGTCGTTGGGGAAGAGGCCGTACTCGTTGAGCGTGAGGCCCATGTCCAGGGCGCGGGAGCGGAGCTTGACGTTGAACTCCTTGCTGCCGGTGAAGTACATGAGGGCGGCGCCGAAGGCCGCGGAAGGGACGACGCGGAGGTCGACCTGCACCGTCGCCCCCCCACTGCCGCCGGGCGATGCGTCGCTCGCGGGATCGGAGGGTTCGGCGGGTTCGGCGGCATCCCAGCGGGAGGAGAGGTCGACGGCCATGCGGACGGAGCACTTGGTCTCACCCTTGACGGTGATGGAGCGGACGCCGGGGAGCGTGGTGAAGATGTCGGCAGCGCGGGCGGACCGGGCGGGGTCATCCTCGGCCAGGAGGATGTCCAGATCGCCGATGGTGTCCTTGCCGCGGCGTAGTGAGCCGGCGAAGGCGATGCGGTCCTCGGGAACGCCGAGCTTGTCGCGGAGTGTGGCGAGCAGGGCATCGGCCAGAAGTTGGGCGGGGCCGAGGGCGAGGCGCAGGTTGGCCTCGGCCATGATGGCGATGGAGCCCTTGAGCTTCTCGACGCTCTTGGCACCCATGCGGGGCAGGGAGAGGATCTCACCGGTGTCGATGATGCGTTTGAGGCCGGCCAGGTCCGTGACGCCGGCCTGCTTCCAGACGAGGTTGATCGTCTTGGGGCCCATGCCGGGGATGTTCAGCAGCTCGAGCAGGCCGGGGGGGACGGCGGCACGCAGTTCATCGAGCTCGCTCATGCGGCCGGTGGCGGCGAACTCGACGATCTTGTCGGCGATCTTGGCGCCGACGCCTTCGATCTCCAGCAGGCGACGCTTGGCCTCAGCGGCGGGGGTGATGCGGCCGAGCTCGATGAAATCGACAGGGGACGACTCGACGAGGCGGGCGATCTTGCTGTGGGCGATGGCGCGGAAGGAGTCCTGGCCGAGGATCTCGATGAGCTTGCTGATTGTGAGGAGTGCATCGGCAAGGTCGGCGTTGCTGGGCATGGCTGCTCCTGAGGCGGGGCGGGCGTGATCGGCGCAGGGGACAGTAACCGCGGCAGCGCGGGTGCGGCGGGGGCAGCGGCGGCCCGGGGAAACCGGGGCGACGGACGCGGCGGGCAGGCGGATCAGCTGGGCTTCTTGTAGAACGGCAGCTTGACGACGGTGGCCGGGACGGTGCCCTTGCCCTCGCCAAGGTCGATCTCGAAGGTGGTGCCTTCGGCGGTCAGGGCCTTGTCAACAAACGCCATGGCGATGTTGATGTTCAGCGTGGGCGAGAGGCAGCCGGAGGTGACGGTGCCAGTGGGCTTGCCGCCGGAGAGCACGGCCATGCCCTGGCGCATCTGGCGGGGCGAGTCGATGCGGAGACCGACGAGCTTCTTGGCGGGGCCGCCCTCGGCCTGGGTCTTCTTGAGGGCCTCCATGCCGATGAAGGTGTCGCCGTGGTCGGTCTTGTCCTTGTCCATGCCGATGGCGAAGTCGACGCCGCAGGACAGGGCGTTGATCTCCTCACCGAGCTCGTGGCCGTAGAGGGGCATGCCGGCTTCGATGCGGAGGGTGTCGCGGGCGACGAGGCCGGCGGGCTTGATGGCGGCATCGGCGGCCTTGGGGTCGACATCCTTCATGATCATCTTCATGGCCATGGTGGTCATGCTGGCCGGGAGGATGACCTCGACGCCGTCCTCACCGGTGTAGCCGGTGCGGGCGACGGTGAGCTTGGCGATCAGGAGGTTCTTGACGGTGAAGGTGTAACGCTTGAGGGTCGGGATCTCGCGGCTGAACTTGCCGATGAACTCGATGACGCGGGGGCCCTGGACGGCGACCATGGCGGTCTTGTCAGTGACGTCGTCGAAGGAAAGCTTGTAGGTGTTGGCGGCGATGACGGCCTTGAAGTGCTCGACGATCTTGGCGCGGTTGGACGCGTTGACGACCATCATGAAGGAGTCCTCATCCTGGCGCATGACGATGACGTCGTCCTTGACGCCGCCCTGCTCGTTGCAGACCAGCGAGTAGCGGCACTGGCCGGTCTTCATGTCGCGGATCTTGCGGGTGCAGACCTTCTCGAGGAACTTGAGAACGTGGACGCCCTTGAACTGCAGACGGCCCATGTGGGAGACGTCAAACAGGCCGCCGGAGGAGCGGACCTGGAGGTGCTCGGCCTTGGGGGAGGCCGGGCCGCCGCTGAGGGGCTTGTAGGCCTTGGGCATGTCGTAGCCGGCGAACTCCATCATGTCCGCGCCCATGTCGAGGTGGTAGGAATGCAGCGGGGTCTTCTGAGCCATGGTGAGTGCTTTGAAAAGGGTTGCAGTGCGGACAAAGGCGGGGCGAATCGGCGGAGTGGCCGAGGCCGATGATACCTCAGCGGGGGCAGGAATTGCACAAGTGCGGCGGGCGGCACGCGGACCGGGAGAGGTCATGTGCCGCGGCCGGCAGGAGGGGGAATCAGCGGGCGAACTCGACGGCGCGGGTCTCGCGGAGGACGGTGACCTTGATCTCGCCGGGGAAGGTCATCTCTTCGCTGACCTTCTTGGCGATGGAGGCGGCGATGAGCATTGACTCATCATCGCTGACCTTGCGGGCATCGACCATGACGCGGACTTCGCGGCCGGCCTGGATGGCGTAGGCCTCGTTGACGCCGGTGTGGCCAAGGGCGATGTCCTGGAGCTGCTCGAGGCGCTGGATGTACTTCTCCAGCGAGTCGCGGCGGGCACCGGGGCGCGCTGAGCTGATGGCATCGGCGGCCATGACGATGGGCGTGTAGAAGCTGGTGGCGGGGATGTCGCCGTGGTGGCCACCGATGGCGTTGAGAACGGGTTCCTTCTCGCCGTACATCTTGGCGAAGTCCATGCCCAGCTTGGGGTGCGTGCCTTCGACATCCTGGTCCATGGCCTTGCCGATGTCGTGCAGGAAGCCGCAGCGGCGGGCGAGGGTGCCGTCGAAGCCGAGCTGGTCGGCGATGAGCTGGCTGATGAAGCCGACTTCCATGCTGTGGCGGAGGACGTTCTGGCCGTAGCTGGTGCGGAAGTGCAGCTTGCCCATGGCCTCGGAAACCTTGGGGTGGACGCCGCGGAGGTTGATCTCCATCATGGCGTCCTTGCCGTACTTGACGATGCGCTCGTCGATCTCGGAGCGGACCTTCTCGACGACTTCCTCGATGCGGGCGGGGTGCATGCGGCCGTCGGCGATGAGGCGCTGGAGGGACTCGACAGCGACGGCCTGGCGGACCTTGTCGAAGCAGGAGACGACGATGACGCCCGGGGTGTCATCGACGATGATGTCGACGCCGGTGGCCTTCTCGATGGCCCGGATGTTGCGGCCTTCGCGGCCGATGATGCGGCCCTTCATGTCGTCGCTGGGGATGGGCACAGCGCGGACGGTGCTTTCGGCGGTGTGCTCGGCGGCGTACCGCTGGATGGCCATGAGGGTGATCTCGCGGGCCTTTTCCTTGGCGTGCGAGTCGGCCTCATCGATCACCTTGCGGACGACCTTGCTCATCTCCTGGCGGGAGTCATCCTCAACACGCTGGAGGAGGAGGGCCTTGGCCTCTTCGATGCTCATGCCGCTGATGGTCAGGAGTTTGGCCTTCTGCTCGCCGATGATCTCGGTGAGCTCGCCCTCGCGCTTGGCCATGGCGGCCTCGCGGGTCTTGCTGGCCTCGACCTGCTTGTCGAGCTGCTGCTCCTTGCGGGTCAGGTCCTCGAGCTTGCGCTCGATGCTGTCCTGGAGCTTGCCCAGCCGCTGCTCGTCGGAGCGGAGCTTCTCGCGCTGGGTGTTCCACTCCTGCTCCAGCTTCTCCTTCTTATCCAGATTCCGCTTCTCGGCATCCAGCTCGGCCCGCTGGACGGCCGACTTGGCATCGTCCTGAGCGCGGCGGGTGATCTCGGCGGCCTCAGACTTGGCGCGGGAAAGGCTCTGGCCGGTGACGGCCTTGGCGAAAGCGAAGCCGGCGAGCACACCGACGATGAGGGCCACAGCCCCACCGAGAATCGCGGACGTGAAGTCGAACTCGAAGGCGAGGGTCGGGATAAAGCCCAACCCGCCCTGACCCGACCCGGAAACGGCGAGACACGAATAAAGAGACGTTGCAGCGGACATGGTCGCTCCTTGCAAAGGTGCAAAGCAAGAGCGACGCAGCGACTTGGCTGACAGTCACGCGGCAGAGCCGAGCGATCCAATCGATCTTTCCGCCATCTCCACCGACGATCTCAGGTGACTGCACGACACAGAAACCAGCCCAAACCGCGGGCGCAATGCCCCACCGGCACCGACAAAATCGGGTCCGGCATTGGCTCGGGCGTGGTCACTGCCTTGGACAAACTGCTCCAAACGTGCGAAATCGTGCCTTGATCGTGGTAGAAACTGGAAAGATCTATCAGCCGCGGCGGCGGGCCTGGGCGCCCGAAACTTCCGCAACCGGCGGGGGCTTTGCACACCGCTTACAAAGCGGGGTGCTGACCGAACCGCTGAATCGACGGCCGCGTGCCCTGAAAGCCAAGGACGGGCGTCGGATGAAAAACCGGGGTTCAACCCCGGACGTGAACCATTAAAGAGCCCGCGAATGTTCAAGGCAAGTAAAGGAGGCAGGAATATACAGATTCTCTGTGTATTCGGTCGCTCGGACCGGGCCGCAGGGTCCCCTCGGCCGCCGCGTCATTTTTGAGGGAATCGGCATCGCGAGCACACCGAACCGCCATAACTCCAGATGTTTTAGATTCTGTCCCGCTGGGCTCGAGAGCTTGGTGCCTCGGCCGAACCACCGTTTCCGGGGATGAGGTCGGGCGGGCTTGTTCTGGCCTCTGTTATCGAAGCAGGTTCCGTGACGTGCTTGCAGCTCGTGCGATGACGAAGCCGACGAAGCCGGTCTCGTGGTTCTGCAAGCAGCGCCAGAGCGCGGCATCATGGCAGCCCGGCTTGCGTTGTTTGTCACCCGCCCCATTGCCGCGGCTGCGCTCATGGCCCACCAGCGATCTGGAAGTGGTCGGCACGACCAACGCCAGCGGCGGCACGACGATCGTGCAGCCCGGGCTGGCCGGGCTTGCGTTGGTGCCTCAGGCACCGGCCTGCCAGGCCGGCGTGACGGGTGATGGCACCGTCGATGGCTCGGACTTCATCGCGTTCATCGACAGCTTCGGCATCGGCGACCCGGACGTTGACCCGGCGGGTGATGTGGCAGGCGCGGGTGCTGATGGCAACACGCCCGACGGCGCGATTGACAGGTCGGAGTTGATCGCGCTCACCAACGCGTTTGCGATTGGATGTTGAACAGGTCAGAGGTTGCCGGTGAACAACAGGGCGGCACGTCGCGCGGCGTGCCGTTATGTTTTACCCGCGTTGCTCGGCAGTTCTACCACCCTAGCCGCAGATTGCATTCGATTTGTCAAGACTCTGTAGCGAATGTGTTAAGGTTTCACACTGCACACCACTGACGACAGGAGCCGAACGTGCACTTAGCGCGATCTTGTTGGTGTAGTTGTTGAAGGTGAGTTCGCGGCATCCTTTGCTCTATGGATGAAACGCACCTTTCTGCCCGCGTTCACCCTCATTGAACTCCTCGTTGTCATTGCCATCATCGCTCTGCTGGTGGGCATCCTGCTGCCGTCGCTGAGCTCGGCGCGTGAGGCTTCACGCCGCGTCAAGTGCCTCTCGGCCCAGAAGATGCTGGCCCTTGCCGGCACGATGTACGCTGACCAGCACAAGCGCGGCGCGTTCATCCCGACGATGAACGGCGGCGACGATGACCTGGCGTACCTCAGCCAGTTCATCGACCGGCCCGATGCGGCCATCTGCCCGAGCACCCGCAACCAGGTCGATCCGACGGCGGTCCTGTTCAGGGACGACCCGGCCAACAAGTACGGGCACGATGTGTTCGTTCATCTGACTGATTGTGCGGACAACGCCAACGACAACACCGGCCCGATCAGCTTCCCGCAGTTCAGCAAGGGCGGCCACAGCTTCGAGGTCTGGTCGTGGATGTCCAGCGTGGAGGCCAACGCGCTGTGGATTTATCCCGACGGCTGGTACGACAAGTCGCTGGGGTATACGAGCCACTACGTGCAGCGTGCGCTGAAGATCGGAGACCGCGCCGCAGTGGTTGAGGGCCTTTCGCCGAATCCGGCCGCCGAGGAGAGCCCGGAACCACAGGCCGGCAACCGCTCGATCCTCAAAACGCTGACGAGCGTGCAGCTCCCGTCGCGGACGCTGCTGACGATCGACTCGGACCAGGACCACCGCGACAACGACCCCAACACACTGAACAACTGGCCCGAGAAGCACAACAACCATGGCAAGGACGGCACGCAGATGTCGTTCCTTGACGGGCACGCGTCGTTCGTCAAGGCCGGGCCGGCGCTCGTGGAAACCTACCTCCGCAGCAACACCTCGGCCGCCACTGATGTGCGCAACAACATTATCACCGGCCGCCGTTTCCACGCCGGCGTCGAGCAGCAGACCACTCGCATCGACCGCTCCAACGCGGTGAAGTGGGTCATCGTCCGGCCGGCTCCGTGAAACCAGAACCCGCTGAAAGCCCGGCACCGGCGAGAGCCGGTTCCCGGGCATTGTCCTTCATGTTTTCGAGAGAGACCCCTTTGCATTTCCATAGGAGCCCAGCATGAAACTTCGCACGTCCCTGTTCGCGGCCGGTCTGATTGCCTGCGCCGGTCTGGCCACCCCTGCCCTGGCCGATCCGGCCAACATCGGCAAGGTCATCATCACCGAGATCTTCTGCAACCCCGCAGGCAACGATGACATCGAGTTCATCGAGATCTTCAACACCACCAACGAGCCGATCGACATTTCCGGCTGGTACATCGACGATGAGGACTCCACCAGCAGCTACTCCTTCCCGGCCGGCACCATCCTTCCGCCGCGTACGGCCAAGGCCGTGATCGGCAAGCTCTTCCAGGGCGTGCCGCCGAACGACCCGAACAACCCCGGTCAGTTCCTGCCCTCCTCGCAGACCTGGATCAACGAGCGTCTGGATGCTGCCTTCCCCAACATCCCCAACGCGCACCAGAACTTCATCGTGCTGGATCTGAACATCACGATCGCCAACACGCCGACGCTGTTCAACGAGATCCCCTTCCTGGTGGACAACTCCGGGACCGTCGTTGATGTGGCCAACTACGAGAACGCCGTCAACGGCTGGCCGGCGGTCACCTCGGGCGTTTCGATCCAGCTCCGCCCGCAGTTCCTCAACAGCGTGGACAACGACCGCGGCTGCTCGTGGGCCAACTCCACATCGCCTCAGCTCAGTTCGATCGCGCAGGCCTCCAGCGAGGTCGTCTTCTCCTACCAGGGCAGCACACCGTACCGGATGGCCGAGCCCGGCAACGTCTGCTCGCCCGGCATCGTGCTGACCGTGAGCCCGGCGGGACAAGACTGCAACGGCAACGGGATCGATGACGCCGTTGAGACCTGCGGTGCGTTGGCGACCTCGCCCGACTGCAACGGCAACCTGATTCCCGATGCCTGCGAGCCCGACCTCAACGGCAATGGCACCCCCGATGACTGCGACATTCTCCTCGACCGTGAGGGGACCGATCGCAACATGAACAACGTGCTCGACTCCATCGACATCAACCTGGCTGGCGGCAGCAACGGCCGCGGCGGCACGCTGGACACCAACAACAACGGCATCCTCGACGGCGCCGAGGACTTCGGCAAGATCATCATCACCGAGTTCATGATTGACCCGTTTGCGTCGCTGGTGCAGGCCGCCCCGCTGACTGCGGTCAGCTCGTCGCTGGAGTGGGTTGAGATTCAGAACGTCTCGAGCGGTACGGTTGATATCTCCGGCTACCGCATCCTTGACCTGGAAACCGGCGGCGACGGTTACTCCCTGCCCGTGCCCGCCGGCACGATCATGGCTCCGGGCGAGATCGCCGTGCTCTGCCAGCTGCCCGCGTTCCCCACCGCCCAGGGCGGCGCCAACTACACGGCCGCACAGGCCGTGACGCTGTACCAGAACCTGTGGGGCGCAACGACCCCGCAGGGCGTCAACATCCGCTGGATCCCGCTGGCTCGCTGGTCACCGCGCGCCTTTAACGCCACGCAGACCGCTGAGGTTCTGACTCTGGTCAAGGGCGCGATCGTCAATGACGCCGTCGTCCCCGCCACCCAGCCCACCGTCAGCGGCCCGCACCCGACCCGCCTGAACGGCCCCGGCACCATCGGTACCTGGGTTACGAATCGCGGCTTCATCATCGACATGGCCAACTACTCCAACGCCAACAGCAACAACGAGCCGCTCAACGGCTGGCCCGGCTCTGACAGCCACTCCACGTTCTACCTCCTGCCCGGCGCTCGCGATGTCATCAGCAACAACAGCGGCACCAACTGGCGTGCCGCGATTTCCGGCCTGGACGGCGTGCGTCAGTCCAACGACCTGACCGGACAGCCCAACTTCCCGTACGGTGCTCGCGACCTGGGCGAGGACTTCGGCTCCCCCGGCTTCGTCCCCGCGACGGTCCAGCAGCCCAGCGGCGAAGTGCTCATCACCGAGATCAGCGCGACGACCAACTCCGTGTACCCCGGCTCCATCCCCGTTCCCGCTGCCCCGACGGTCACCGTCGCCGGCCGCGACGAGTGGGTTGAGATCCTCAACACCACCGGTCAGACGATCGACATGACCGGCTGGTACCTGCAGGATGAGGACGGCCGCACCAGCGGATTCCCCGCCGGCAGCGTGCTGCTGCCCGGGCAGGCCGCCGTCGTGCTCGGCGTGGACACCTTCACCCCGACCGGCACCAACTTCCCGCCGGGCCTGGCCCCGCTGACCAACGACTTCGTTCAGGAGTTCAAGGACGCCTGGGGCTGCGGCTACCCGATCTTCACCGTCACCGACTGGTACACCTCCAATCGCGGCTTGGGCCTGGATCGCCTGGCTGACGGCCCAAGCTTCATCAACGAGATTCTGCGGCTGGTCAAGCCCGACGGCTCGGTTTCGGACGTGGCCAACTATGACGATGACTCGACGCCCACGGCCATCGCGCAGCCGCCCTTCGGCTGGCCCGGCGATGCCGTCGCTGGCATCAGCGTGTACTGGAGCATCTACACCCTTCCGGGCAACTACACCCAGGGCGGCAACGATCTGGGCACCAACTGGGCCGCATCGCTGACCGGCTTTGATGGTGGCCGCCAGTCCATCATCAACACCACGCTGAACGCCGCCGGCAACCCGACGGGCCTCTTCAACCGCTCGACCTACGGCTCCCCCGGCTACGTCGAGGGCATCACCGCCCCGGGCACCATCATTCCCGCCGGCGAAGGCTGCGTCCCGGCTCGCTGCCTGGCTGATGTTGTCACCGACGGCACGGTTGACGGCAACGATTTCATCGCCTTCATCAACAGCTTCAGCATCGGTGATGCCGCTATTGACCCGATCGCTGACGTTGCTGGCGGCGGCACCAACGGCGACCAGCCCGACGGCACGATCGATGGCTCTGACTTCATCGCCTTCATCAACGCCTTCGCCGCTGGCTGCTGAGTTCCGTGAGCCAGCAACTGCTGGCGGCTGACCCGGCTGCCGGGCCAGCGCACAACACAGCTCTTCCAACCTCAGGGCGGTGCCGAGTCACTCGGTGCCGCCCTGTTTCTTGCGCACAAGCCGTCCATGAATACTCCAGCCCGATGCATGCCCGCTGAGGGTGCGTCGAACCCGGTTTCTGCGGCAAGAACAGGTGGACGGAAGGGGCAGCCCTGACTGGATGGCTCTTGAATAACCCAACCTTCCGCCTACCCTTGCGGCCTTCACGGGCGTGCCAAAGCGGCCCGCCCATGGGGCGGAGGCCCCATGACCTGGCCCGGCCATGACGCCGGCACGCCAGCGGTCGGTCAAACGGTCCTAACCCGCGGCCCAAAGGCCGCTTCGGAGTGTTTCATGCTCGGCAAGATCTTCAAGGCGTACGACATCCGCGGCACCTATCCCGACCTGCTGACCGACGCGATGGCCCGTCAGATCGGGTTTGGTGCCAGCCGCTACCTGCTGGGTGACGCGACGGCCGCCGGTGAGGACAACCCGATGATGAAGAACATCGTCGTGGGCCGGGATATGCGCAAGAGCTCACCGGCGCTGACCGAGCAGCTGATCAAGGGCATCAACGACCAGGGCGGCAACGTTCTGGACCTGGGCATGGTGGACACCAGCTTTATCTACTTTGCGATCAACCATCTGGACTGTGCCGGCGGCGTGATGGTCACCGCCAGCCACAACCCGCCGCAGTACAACGGCTTTAAGATCTCCAAGCGCAAGGCCAAGCCCGTTGGCGAGTCCACCGGTCTGGCGGATATCCGCAAGTTCGCAGCGACGGTGGACTTTTCCAACAACTTCGTCTCGGCCAACGGCCGGAGCGACAAGCGTGACCTGTGGGACGCCTATCGCAAGCATGTCCTGGCGTTCATGGACCTCTCGAAGCGCAAGGGCAAGAAGTTCAAGGTCGTCATCGATGCCAGCAACGGCATGGCCGGAACGATGATCCCCAAGATCTTCGGCAAGAAGGGCGCCTCAGTCGAGGGCGTCGAGATCATCGAGATCAACTTTGACAACTCCAAGGGCGAGTTCGTCCATGAGCCGAACCCGCTGGTGGCCAGCAACGTGCGCCAGTGCTGCGAGGAAGTCGTTCGCCAGAAGGCGGATGTGGGCTTCTGCTACGACGGTGATGCCGATCGCTGCGTTGTGGTTGACGAGCTGGGCAACATCGTCGGCTGCGACCTGCTGACTGGTGTGCTGTGCCGCCACTTCCTGGAGAAGTCCCCCGGGGCGGCGGTCGTCTACGACCTGCGCTCCACCAAGGCCGTTGAGGAAGAAATCCGCAAGGCCGGCGGCAAGCCGGTCCGCGGGCGCGTGGGCCACGTGTTCATGAAGGCCGCGCTGGCGGAGAACAAGGGCTGCTTCGGTGGCGAACTCTCGGGCCACTTCTACTTTGCCCAGAACTTCAACGCCGACTCCGGCGTCATCGCCATGTGCACCGTGCTGACCGTGCTGGCCAACACCGGCAAGAAGATGAGCGAGCTGGTTGCGCCCCTGGCCCGATACTTCCAGTCCGGCGAGATCAACTTCAACATCGAGGACAAGGACGCTGCGCTGGTGCGGCTGAAGAAGGAGTTCGGCAAGGGTGCGCTGGTCGACGACCTCGACGGCGTCACCATCGACTGCTTCAACACCGAGGGCTGGTGGTGCAACGTCCGCAAGAGCAACACCGAGCCACTGCTTCGCCTGAACCTTGAGGCCAAGGACAAGGCGACGCTGGACACCATGATGGCCCGGATCGCTCCGATGCTGGGCCACAAGGTCGACCACTGATCGGCTGGAGTGAAACTATTCAGACCAACTGAAAAGGCCGCGACGCTCTCCGTCGCGGCCTTTCTTGTTGCGCTGTCATTGGCGGCACGCCTGATGGATCACACCCTCGCCCGCATCCAACCACCGCCCGCGAACCGCGTCCCGTAGATGATTGCGCGGAGCACGATCTCGCCGCACAGGCCGATCCACAGCCCCGGCAGGCCCAGAGCGATCGGACTGGGGTTCGCGATGATCGCGGACTTGAGCCCGAGCCAAGCCGCGAGCCCCTCGGGAACGTGGATGCTCGCGCCGCTGATCAGATATGCCGCGGGAAGCCGGATGCCCCAGGTGCTGATCCAGGTCATGATCATGACGGCCCGCACATCTCCTGCGCCGTGCATGGTGGAGCGGAACACGATGGACAGCGCAAAGGGAATCTGCACCAGGCCGGTGATCAGCAGCAGTTGCGGGGCCAGTTCCAGGTGGGCCGGTTGCTGGCTGACGATGCCGACAAAGGTGCGGCCGAGGAACACAAACGCCAGCCCCATGGTGCCCATCATGCCCATGGCAATGACCGCACATCGGACCGCCGCCTTTTTGGCCAGGTCCGGCCGCCCGGCACCGAGGTACTGTCCGGCCAGCGCACCGGCTGCGACGCCCATGGCAAATCCGGGCAGGAAGCTGAACGCTTCGATGCGGATGCCGATGAGGTGGGCACCGATGAGCCCGGCCGAGTCGCCCGCGGGCACGCCAGCCCGGGCGGCATCGGCGGCGAGCCAGCCGACGATGACAATCACCAGGAGGTTGCCCAGCCACATGCCGAAAGTTTCGGCGAAGTTGGGCAGGCCCAGGCGGACCATGCGTCGGATGGTCACCGCGTGCGGACGCATCCAAAAGACGCTGAGCTTGACGCCGCTGCGGCCGCGGAGCAGGAAGGCCAGCATCATGCCGGCCCCCACGCAGTGGGCCAGCGAAGTGCCAAGGCCGATGCCAACCACACCCAGGTTCAGCCCGACGGGGTTGCTGATGACCAGGCTGCCCAGACGCAGGTCGCTGCCGGCCAGCAGCCACGCGGCGATCAGGTTCACGATGTTGACCACGCCCATCGCCCAGAGCGGGCGCAGCGTGTCACCCGCGCCGCGGCTGGCGGCCATCAGCGCGAACATGATCGTTGAGAACGGCACACCCAGGCACATCGTCCGGAGATAGCGGACAAACTCGGCCTCCGCGGGGCCCTCGAGCGACAGCAGATGCGCCAGCATCGGCGTCAGCAGATAGATCCCGACGGCGAGAATCAGTCCGGATCCTGCGGCCAGAGAGAAGGACTGGCCGAACACGGCGCGAGCCACGGCGATGCGGCCGGCACCCATCGCCCGGGAAACCAGCGCGGTAGCGCCCACGCCGATGGCCATGGTGATCAGGCCAAGGAACCACAGCATGTACGCGGCACCGCCCACCGCATCGGTCGCGGCCTGCGAGAGCCCGGCGGCGATCATGGTGTCTACCAGGCCCACGGTAGAGTTCAGCAGAGACTCGACAAGCACCGGCCATGCGACGGCGATGACCGCCGCACCCATGGTCAATCCGGCCAGCCGCCCGCTACGGATGACCTTCTCCTCGGGCTCGAGCATGCCCGCGGCATCGCGGGCGGCCATGGCCGCCTGCCGCCGTCCGCCGCCCTGGGCAACGCCATCGCCAACCTCCTCGCTGCAATCCAGCGAGTACGGATCGGTGACGACAGCGATGCTCGGCCGTACAGCACCGGACTGTGCCGTGTCGGAGGCGAACGCCCCCGCATCCGGCGATGCCGCCCCATCATCTCGTTGGTTCGAACTGCTCACAAACGCTTCTACTTTCAGCCCCCGGCGGCAACACTCCCGCGGCGGCAAGCCCCCAGCGTAGCAAGCCACCGGTCCGCTGTCGCCCGGTCGACGTCACACCACCGGCTTCTGCTCGTCCAAGCCACGGGCATCTCGCCCCAGTCCCATCCCGAAGGCCGGGATGATCCCGCCGCCGATGTTCTCCAGCGAGAACTCCGGCCAGGGAACGGGCGTCGATTGCCCTCGCCAAAGGCGCGAAGCCGCCGCCCCGGCGACCATGGCGAGAAACCGGAGACCGGCGACCGCACGCGATGCGAACGAAGCCGCCCGGGACCCCTCGCTGCAACGAAGCACCAGCACCGTCGCATCATCATCCGGTGGGTTCGGGCACTTGCTGGCCACCGCGTTGTACAGGCCGCTGGCCAGCAGTTCAGGGCGGCTGGCGTCCAGTTGCCGGATGCAGTCCAGCAGCCCTGCCTCGCCAAGCATGCGCCCGTCAGGCAGACGGCACTCAAGCAGAGCATCCGTATACAGCACCACGACATCGCCTGCAACCAGCCGCACGGCAAACTGGGTATATTGGGCATCGTCCGCGATGCCGAGAGGCAGATTGCTCGGACCTGCAGCTTCGACATCCACTCCGCCTTCGACCGTCCGCCATTGCTTGCTGCGGCTGCTGTAGCCCATCGGCCGGGGGTGGCCGGCATTGGAGGCCACCAGGTAGCCCGTCGGAGCCCAGAACGTCGCAACCACCGCGATCGCGAATCGGCCGCCGGCCTCTTCCGCCGCCGCAAGGAACTCGGAGTTCATCCGGCCAACAAAACCGGCCTGATTCACGGTGTTGACGTGCCGCCGCATGAGGTCGCGGAGGGTTCTGGCCAGCATCGCTACTGCCGGTCCGTGCCCGGCCACGTCCGCCAGCAGAACGCGGCTGATCCGGCCAGTGCCGCACGAGGAGACGTAGTGCACATCGCCGCCTTCACCCGAGTTGGCGGTACCGCCGGCCTGACCGTGAGGCTTGGCAAACACCCAGACGTCCAGCCCGGGCATCACAACACCTGCATCTGCCGCGCCGTTGCCACCCCAAAACTCCAGGCACTGCATGTGATGGGCTGCCGGACGCATGTGAACTCCATTCATGCCCCCCTTGACAAACCAACGGCCGAACAGGCCCCGCCGGTGACGGCGAACTCGCCGGCACGGCTGGCCGATGCCGCCAGCCCGACGAGTTCACTCCGCGGGGTACCTCTTGCGGATCGGTCGGCCGATCGGGGGTAACCTTACTCCGCGGTTTCCCACGGGCTGGCCGAGAGCCCGAACCACTGTGGGAGCAAGTCAGCCGGATCGCTCGAACTCCCGAAACCGCCTGAAGATTGCGGTGCTCCAAAGTCCCAGGAGCCGATCAATTCACCGCCCGCCGCGACGCGAGCCCAAGGATTCAGGAAGCTCGCCCCATGGCCCAGCCAACGTACAACACGCGACCGGAAGTAGCCGACCTTGCGCCGCGGCTGCTTCAACGCGTGAACCAGGCAAATAACGCGGTCGTGTTGACCGATCCGCAGGGTCGGATCGAGTGGGTGAACAACAGCTTCACGGTTCTGACGGGCTACACGCTGGAGGAAAGCCGCGGCCACCGCCCGGGCGAGATGCTGCAGTGCGAGCGGACCGATCGTACAACCATCAAACAGCTGCACGCGGCGATTACCAGCGCCAAGCCTCTGGTTGTCGAGATCCTCAACCGCGCCCGCTCGGGCCGTGAGTACTGGGTCTCGCTGGATGTTCAGCCCATGCACGATGCCGCCGGCACGCTCACGGGATTCATGGCGGTCCAGCGTGACATCACAGAACAAGTCGAACAACGTGAGGCCTCACGCCTCCGCGAGGAATCAGTCCAACTCGCCATGCAGTGCGCTGCTGCGGCGGCGTGGGAGTGGGATCTCGCCGCCGATGAACTTGTCGGTGTCGCGGAAGTCTACAGGCTGATTGGCCGTGACCCGCCGCCGGGGAAGGTCAGCAGCCAGGAGATCTTTGCCCTGGTCCACCCCGACGATCTCCAAGGCTTGCTCGATTCAGCCGCTCAGCACTTCGCCGGCCAGACGCCACTTCTCCACGCTGAGTACCGCCTCCCCGACCAGGCAGGCAACTGGATCTGGCTGTCGTCAACCGGTCGCATCAGTCGTCGCAACGCACAAGGCGAGCCCGACCGGGTCGCCGGCGTAACGCTCAACATCGCCGACCGACGTGCCGCCGCGGCACAGATCGCCGAATCGGAAACCCGCTTCCGCGCCATTGCGGACAGTGCCCCGGTGCTGCTGTGGATGGCCAACCCCGAGAAGCAGTGCGTGTTTTTCAACCGCGCTTGGCTGCAGTTCACCTGCCACACCCTTGAGGAAGAGTGCTCCGACGGATGGGTCAACGGGGTGCATCCTGAAGATGCGAAGGCATGCTTGGCAGAGTACCAGAGAGCCTTTGATGCGCGGGAGACTTTCGAGTTCGCCTATCGCCTCCGGCGGCACGACGGCGTCTATCGCTGGATCATCGACCACGGCATCCCCCGCTACGGCGAATCCGGGGAGTTCCTCGGCTACATCGGCAGCGCACTGGACATCACCGACCGACGCGAAGCCGAGCAGGCCGCGGCGGAGCGCCTCAGTCGCCTCGAGGCCGCCGAGCAGGCCTGTTCGCTGGGCCACTGGTCCTGGGACGTGGCGACCGACAGCGTGACGTGGTCGCGGCAGGTGTTCCGACTGTTCAACCTCAACGAAGCCGATGGCCCGCCGGGGTACGAAGGCGCGATGGCGACCTATGACCCGCCGAGCGCGGAGCGCCTCAAGGCGGCTGTCGGTGAAGCTTTGACCAGCGGCCGCAGCTACGACCTGACGCTCCGCCGTGCCGCCGAACCGGAGATGTGGATCCACGCGACCGGTCGGGCAGTCACTGACGGTTCCGGGAAGGTTGTCAGCCTCTTCGGCACGATCATGGACATCACCCAGCGTGTCCACTCCGAGCGGCGCCTGACCGAAGCACTGACAGCAGCACAGTCCGCCAATCTGGCCAAGAGCGAGTTCCTGGCCAACATGAGCCACGAGATCCGCACGCCCATGACCGCGATCATGGGCTTTGCCGATGTCCTGCGCGAAGATGCCGATGCCGAGAACGCCCCGCCACGACGCCGCGAGGCGATTGAGACCATCCAGCGCAACGGCACCCACCTGCTGGCCATCCTCAGCGACATCCTGGACCTGTCGAAGATCGAGGCCGGCAAGATGACGGTCGAGAGCATCGAGACCGATCCTGCGGCGATCATCTCTCAGGTAACAGATCTGTTCGGCGATCGCGGATCGACCAAGGGTGTACACCTCGCCGTCCGCTACGACACGCCCGTCCCCGTCGCCTTCTGTACCGATCCGGTCCGCCTCCGGCAGATCCTCATGAACCTTGTCGGGAACGCCGTCAAGTTCACCGAGCGCGGTGAGATCACCGTATCGGCGTCTATCCAGACGGCCCATGAGGTCGGAAAACACGCCCACTCCCGCCTGGTCATCGCCGTCAAAGATACCGGCATCGGCATGAGCGACGAGCAGCGCCACCGCCTCTTCCGGCCGTTCGAGCAGGCGGACTCCTCCGTCACCCGCCGTTTCGGCGGCACCGGCCTGGGGCTCCGCATCAGTTCGCGCCTGGCCGACATGCTCGGCGGCCGCATCGATGTCACCAGCACACCCGGTGCCGGAAGCACGTTCACCCTGAGTCTGCCCATTGACCTCGCCGGCGCAACACGGACTCACGTGCCCGATGCCGCCGCGCCCGCTGCCCCGACGGCGCCCGCCGCCGCCCCCCCAGCAGTCTCGCTTTCCGGCGCTCGCATTCTGGTCGCTGACGACGGACCGGACAACCAGCGGCTGCTCTCGTTCCACCTCACCCGCGCGGGTGCCAGCGTGTCACTGGCCGCCAACGGGCAGGAAGCAGTTGAACGCTGCACGGAGGCGCACGAATCCACCCCGTTCGATCTCATCCTCCTGGACATGCAGATGCCGGTCATGGACGGCTACACCGCAGCACGGACACTTCGCTCACTGGGCAACACAGTGCCCATTGTCGCCATCACCGCCCATGCAATGACCGGCGAGCGCGACCGCTGCCTGGGCGCGGGCTGCTCTGACTACGCGTCCAAGCCCATCAGCCGCAGCGACCTGGTCGATCTGTGCCATCGCTGGATCCAGTCCGGCGACCGAGTACCCGCTGGCTCCCCGGCTCACACCAGCAACTGATCCAGCAGCTCCGGGATGCCCTTGCCCATCGTCGCGACGGTCTCAACAACGGGCCGCCTGCCGGCAATCTCCCGCAGGTTCTTGACCAGCTCGTTCTGGCCCGGGTAGTCGGCTTTGTTGCACACGAACGTGTCGGCGATCTCCAGGATGCCGGCCTTGTCCATCTGCACGGCATCGCCCATGCCCGGCGTCATCACCACCAGCGTCTTGTCCACGTGCGAGCGGATCCGCGTCTCGTTCTGTCCCGCACCGACGGTCTCAACAAACAGCGTGTCAAACTTCGAGCCATCGGCAAACGTCACGCCGCCGATGAGCTCCACAATCGCGTTGAGCGTCGCGTAATCCTCGCTCTGAATCGCCAGTGAACGATAGAAAATCGACGTATCCAGGTTGTTAAAGTCCACCCGCAGGCGGTCACCCAGCAGGGCGCCGCTGGTCAGCGGGCTCATCGGGTCAAACGCCACCACCGCTACCCGGCCCAGCGACTTGTCCTGCTTGCCGCGGCGGGAATACTCCGCCGCCAGCTGCGCTACCAGCGTGCTCTTGCCCGCACCCGGTGAGCCCGTCACTCCGAAGACCCGCTTGGGCCGGGCCCGCTTGACATCCGCCCGCAACCCGCGCCCGGCGTTGGCCAGCGAGATATCACGCGACAGCTGCGCCGTCACATCACCGCCGGCAATCACCGCCCCGTACGGCTGCACGCAACCCTTGACCGCCTCGACAATGTCCAGCAGGCCGGTGCCAGTCGTAAAACAGTTGCGAATCCCAGCCGCCTTGAGCAGCGGGATGTCTTCCTGAGGCAGAATCCCGCCCATGTACACCGGCAGGTCCGGCCGCCCGAGGTTCTTGAGCTCCTCAATCAGCCGCGGCCCCAGCACCAGGTGCGAGTTGCTCATCATCGACGCCGCGATCACGTCGACATCCTCATCGCGGGCCGAAATCGCCAGCGACCGCGGCGTCTGCCACAGTCCCGAGTAAATCACGTGCACGCCCGAGTCGCGCAGTGCCCGAGCGATCACCTTCACCCCGCGGTCGTGCCCGTCCAGACCCATCTTGCCCAGCAGCACGCGGGGCCGGTGGTCCAGCCCCACACACCGGTCCAGCTTCTCAAACTCGGTCGTCGGCGTGTGCATCACGCCCCCGGTGTGGCCCGCATGGGCGGCATGGGCTGGGTCGGTATGGGCGGAGTCCGGCTGGGTGGCGGTCATAGGTCGCCATTCTAGTAACGAACCCGCACACCCTGCATCCTTACAGCACCCGGAACCTTCCGGCCCCGCTGGCCCCAAATCCCCCACTAACCTTCCGATATGTCCAGCCGCTCCGTGATCCTCGCCCTGCTCGTCGCAGCCGTGCTCGCTCTGCTGACCGTCGGGAGCTTTCTGCTCCCCGGCACCAGCCCCGCGACCACCATCACCAGTGGCACAGCACTGGGCCTGCAAACCGGCGATGTCACCGCCTTCTCCATTGCCCCAAATCCGGTCGAAACCAACGGCATCTCCCTGTCCCGAACACCCAGTGCCACCGTCCCGGACGCATGGACCCTCAAGAACCGCAACCACGCCTTCCCGGCGGAGCCCGCTCGCGTCCGCGCCGCCCTGGCAATCCTGGCATCCACCACCGCCATGGGCACCATGCCCGCGTTGACCGCCGACGAGGCCGCCCAGAGCATGAAGGGCACCACCGTCCGCCTCTACCACACCGAGCACCGCATCACCACCCTCATCTTCGGCCCCCGCGGCGTCGGCGGCACAGTCAAGCTCATGATCACCGGCCCCGATGCGGTGACCTCCCCGCGGACCACGCCCCCCCGCTTCGCCATCGTCTCGGCCGATCTCGAGTCCATGTTCCATCCCGAGGCCGTCCTCACCTGGCGCCTCGCCCGCCCCCTCAGCGAACTCGTCGCCTCGCCCTCACGCGTCCGCGTCATCATGCCCGCCGGCTCCATCGCCCTGGCCCGCACCGGCGGCAGTTGGTCCCTTGTTGAACCCGTCACCGCCCCCGCCGATGGCGACATGGTCACCCGGCTGCTCAAGGCCCTGGACCTGGTCACCATCGCCCGCCACTTTGATGATGGCCCCCCCGCCGCCGCAAAGGACGCCCTGGCTTCTCCGCAGGCGCGCCTGATCATCGAGCGCGATGTGCCCGCCAGCCCGCCGGGTGATCCCAAGCCGACCCCGGCAACAACCATCACCCGTGAGCTCCGCCTCGGCACCACCCCGGCCGATCCTGATCGCAAGACCATGTTCGCCACGCTTGATGACACTGATTTCGTCTACGCCGTCGAGGCCGCACCGCTGCTGGGCCTGACCATCGACCCCGCCCGCTACGTCAGCGCGACTGCTGTCTCCCTGCCCGCCGGTGAGATCGGAGGCCTGTCACTCCAGCTCGCCACCGCCAGTACGCCCGAAGGCACCCAGCGTGTGACCTTTCGCCGCACGATTGAGGGCTGGACGGAACAGCGCGGTACCGGCCAGCAGGTTCTGCTCACCCGCGAGCGTGGCAAGGACGTCGAGGAAGCACTCGCCGCCCTCACAACCACCCGCGCCAGCTCTGTTACGCTCAGCAAGCCCCAGCCCGCCGCACCGCTGGCTTCCATCACGCTGACCAACCTCTCCGGCGAACCGCTCGCCGTGCTCGACATCGTCGCAGCCAACGGCGGCGGCAGCAACATCTTCATCGGCCCCGGCTCAACTCCACCAGCCTCCGGTGCACCGGGCGAACTCATCACCACGCCGCCCAACGCCCCAGCCGCAGGTTCCCCCGCCATCTGGCGCGCATACCCCAAGCTGTCACCGCTGCTGGACTATCTGCTGACTCCCGCTCTGGAACCCGCCGCAGCAATCCTCCGCGATGCCGCACCGGCGAAACCGGCAACGCCCGGCATCATCGACCAGAACAAGTAATCCACCGGCGTCCTCGGCCGGCAGCACCAGCCGCCGCACCCTGCGGTCAGGCCAGCATCCCCGGCTCGTCTTCCGTCACCGCCAGCGGGTCAATCTGCGCCTTGAGCATCGCCGCGTATCGCCCGCCGCGCGTCGTCAGTTCACCGTGCGTGCCGGTCTCCAGGATTCGCCCGTTCTCAATGACCACAATCATGTCCGCATTGCGGACCGTGCTGAGCCGGTGGGCGATGACAAAGCTCGTCCGGCCCTTCATCAGCTTGGCCAGCGACCGCTGGATCAGACGCTCGGACTCGCTGTCGAGATTGCTCGTCGCCTCATCGAGGATCAGAATCCGCGGGTCAGCCAGAATCGCCCGGGCAATCGCCAGCCGCTGCTTCTGCCCGCCTGAGAGACGCACGCCGCGTTCGCCGATCAGCGTCTCATAGCCCTTCTCCAACTGGCCGATGAACCCCGCCGCATTGGCCTGCTGTGCCGCCGCTTCAACATCCCCTCGCGTCGCCTTGGGGTTGCCGTAGGCAATGTTCTCCGCAACACTGCCGTCAAACAGGAACACCTCCTGCTCAACAATGCCCAGCAGCCGCCGATAGCTCTCCGGCTCGATAGTCCGCAGGTCGTGACCGTCAACGACGATCCGACCCGCCACCGGGTCGTAGAACCGCGCGATCAAATTGCACAGCGTCGTCTTGCCCGAGCCGCTCGGCCCGACCAGCGCAACCATGGTGCCCGGCTTGACCTCGAGATTGATCTCTGCGAGCACCACCTTCTCATGCCCGGGGTACTTGAAGCTCAAGCCCTCGATCCGCACCGCGCCGGCCGATGACTCCTTGGCAATCGACCGCAGCCCGGCGTTGCCGGCTCCCGCTGCCGCACGTTCATCGCTCAGTTCGCTCTTCTCACCCATCGCATCCAGCACGCGGTCCCACGCCGCCAGCGAGTTCTGCAGCGAGCTCGCGGTCGAAACCAGCACCTCCATCGGCCCCAGCAGCATGAGCAGGTACGCCGTGAACGCCGCCACATCGCCGATGGTCAGCGTCCCTGCCAGTACGCGTGAGCCGCCGTAGACCATCACCGCGGCAGAAGCCGCCGGAATCAGGATGATCCACGCCGTCTCGATGTACCGCGACCAGAACCAGATCAGCATGTCCTTGCGGGCCATCAGGTGCGTGGCCACCACAAACCGCCTGCTCTCGGCATAGTGCCCGCCGAAGCTCCTCACCACGCGAATGCCTGAGAACGTCTCGGTCGCATGGGCATCACTGTTCTGCCGGTCCTGCTTCACGCTCCGGTGCACCGGCCGGATCCTGCCGATCCACGTCCGGTGCGTGAAGTACACCGCCGGCACCATCAGCACACCACCAACGACCATCCGCCAGTCCAGCATCGCCATCGCGGCGAGCCCGCCCGCGAACGTGATGATCGCCCGCAGCGGGTTGTAGATCACCGAAAACAGCATGTCACCGACCGAGCCCGCATCCTCGCGCAGCAGCGACGAGACGCCGCCGGACTTGAGCCCCTGAATGCGGTGCAGCGGCAGCGTGAGCAGATGCTTGAACAGCCGCCGCCGCACCGTGGCCCGGGCGATCTGCCCCAGCCGCGTCATCTGATACCGGCCCACCGTGCCGATCGCCGCCGTCAGCAGCGTCAGCCCGACCATCCCCGCCCCCAGCCACCAGAGCAGAGCGACTCGGCTTTCGGGAAGCACCGGCAGCCACGCCGGCCAGACCGCCTTGAGGCCTTTTGGACCAGGGTTGTCTGTCAGGATGTAGTCAAACGCGATCTTCGTCGCCAGCGGCAGCAAAAGCCCCAGCAGCGTCACCACCGTCAGCGTGGTCACCGCAAGCACCGCCTTGCCGTAGTGCCCCTTGAGCACACGCAGCAGCTCAACAACCAGCACCTTCACCGGCCGCCCGGCCTTTCGGCTTCGGTTTCCGCTGCTGTCCTCCGTCCAGTCCTTCTTTGCCTTGGCACCCTTCACCTCCGCCCCTGCCTTGGCCAGCTTGGCTGCATCGTCCTTGCGGTCGTCCTGCTTGCGGGCCTCCAGCCACGCGGCGTACCGCTGGCTGCTTGAACGTAGTTCGGGTGTCACCATCCATCGTACCGCCCCAACTCACGTCCTGTCCAATCTTTACATGCGTGTCCCTGGTGGAGTCTGGGCTCCAGTGCCATTTGACCAGCCCAACACCCTACGCTGCAGCATCATGGCATCCACGCACGCGCCCGCATCCTGGCTTGAATCCGCCAACGCCCCCGACTGCCCGTTCTCCCTGGCCAACCTCCCGTTGGCCATCCTCCGCAAGGTCGATGAGCAGGGCGAGTATGGCGTGCTGGCCACCGTCGTCGGCGACCGCGCCGTCGACCTGACGCCGCTCATCGAGGCCGGGTTGTTTGCCGAGTGCAAGCACATCGAGGAACTCGAGGCCGCCTTCGAGGAGTCCAGTTGGACCCCGCCCGACGGCCTCAGCCGCGATGCGCTGCGTGAAGTCCGCAAGGTGCTCCAGAAGTTCTTCGCCGATGCGAGCCCCGGCACCGGCGCCTCGGGCAAGCAGACCCAGCGTCTGCGTGAAAAGTGCCTCTCGCCGCTGGACACCGCCGAGTGGTACCTCCCGGCGACCATGATGAACTACACGGACTTCTACGCCTCCGTGCACCACGCCACCAACGTCGGCAGCATGTTCCGGCCGGACAATCCCCTGCTCCCTAACTACAAGCACATCCCCATCGGCTACCACGGACGGGCCAGTTCGCTGGTCATCTCCGGCACCCCAGTCGCCCGCCCCAGCGGCCAGACCCAGCCCGACCCGCAGTCACCGCCGGTCTTCGGCCTCTGCAAACGCCTGGACTACGAGCTTGAGATGGGCTGCGTCATCGCCACCGGCAACGAAATCGGCGAGCCCATCGGCATCGACGATGTCGAGCAGCACATCCTGGGCCTGTGCGTTGTCAACGACTGGTCCGCACGCGACATGCAGGCCTGGGAGTATCAGCCCCTCGGCCCGTTCCTGGCCAAGAACTTCGCCACCAGCGTCTCCCCGTTCATCGTCACGCTCGATGCCCTGGAGCCCTATCGCGTCGCCGGCCCCACCCGCCGCGCTGGCGACCCCACGCCGCTGCCCTACCTGACCCCGCAGGCAGCCCTCGCCGCCAAGGCCGGGTTCGACATCCAACTGCACGTCTCAATCCGCACGCGCAAGATGGCCGAAGCCAAACTCCCCGCCCACCGCATCAGCTCCGGCTCGTTTAAGGACATGTTCTGGACGTTCGGTCAGATGATCGCCCACCACACCTCCGGCGGATGCAACCTGATCCCAGGTGACCTGCTGGCCTCCGGCACCATTTCCGGCCCCGAGCCCGAGACCCGCGGCTGCATGCTTGAACTGACCTGGGACGGCCCGCCACACAACGGCCCCGACGGCAAACCCAAGCCGCGCAAGCCGATCACCCTGCCGACCGGCGAAACCCGCGTCTTCCTGGAAGACGGCGACGAGGTGATCTTCGATGCCGTCTGCAGCAAGCCCGGCCTGCCGCCCATCGGTTTCGGCCAGTGCCGTGGCACCATCGTCGGCTGAGAGCACCACCCCCCGGCTTCCTGCCGCCCCCGAACGCCGCCGACCTCACTCCACAGTCACGTCAAACTCGCCGAGAACCATCCCGCGGATTGCATCGACGCAGTCGTAGCGGCACTCCATCAGCACCCAGTCCGGTGCCGTGCCCGTCCCGCGCAGCAGCCGCACCGCACGCTCGCGGCAGTTGGTGCACGGTGAGTGCTCATACACAAACATCCCCAGTGGTCCAAGCTCCGGCTCCACCCGCGCTTCGCCAAGCATGACCAGGTCCAGGCACACCGAGTGCAGTTCCTCGGCAACCTCCGGCACGCGCAGCACCGTCTCAATCCGTGCCGCATCGCCCGGCTCAAAGTTCTGCACCAGCAGCTTGAACTGCCCCTCATACGCACCGCCCGCGGCCAGCCGCTTCAGCTCGGCAAGTCCGAGTGCTCGCACCGCAGCGTGCTGATACCGGCCAGCAGTCGCATTGACCAGCCAGCGAATGTCCGCATCGTCATGCCCGGCCAGTGACAACAGCCGCTCGTCGAATCGCTCCATGCGGTAATAGGCAAAGACCTGCAGGAACCGCCGCAGCCGGCCCGGCTGATCCTCCGCAAGCATCAGTTCAAACAGCGCTCGCAGATCCGCATCAGTCGGCTGCTCCATCAGCAGCATGATGCCGTGCGGATCCTCCTCATCATCCGCGCAGTCGATCTGCTCGACGATCCGAGCCACCCGGTCGCTCCCGAGCCCATCGGGTGTGTCCGAAGCGTCCTCTTCGCCACCCGCAGCACCGTCGTCCTCACCCTCCTGCGATTCCCGTGCATCCGCATCGGCTCGCGCCGCCTCGGCCGCCGCCGCGTCCAGTGCCTGCAGGTACCGGCCCACATCCTCGCTGGTCTGGGCCGCGTCCTCCAGCACCCGCCGCGCAGCCCCGTCCCCGTGCTTGCGGTCGTACACCCGCATCGCCGTCTCCGGCACCGGCGCATCGGCATCCTCAGCCAGCAGCCGGCCCACGTACGCCGCCACCAGCCGCAACCCACGCGCCCCCTCAAGCAGCACGATCTCGTCATCGGCCACAAAGTCCGCAGTCTCCGGCCACCGCCTCAGGCACCCGTGCAGCGCTGCCGCGGCACCCGCGATACCCCGCTCGGCAAACCTCCGCAGCACCGCCGCTCGGTGCACCGCATCCCAGTACCGCTCCGCCGGCTCATCCGCCCGCCTGATCATCGCCCGCCCCACCACATCCTCCGCTCCGCCCTCAGCCAGCAGTTCCACGAGCCAGTCCGTCCGCTCCGGTTCCAGTTGCGGGTCGTACGCCCGGTTGTACTGGCACGCATCAATCACATACTCCGCCAGTCCGTCCAGCCCGTACCGCGTGGCGTGCATCAGGGCGCGACCGTGCCCCTTCCGCAGCGCGGCGGCAAAGCACTCGGGACTCAGTGGCAGGACGAACGGCGCGATAGCCATCAGATTTGGCAGCAGAACTGCTGCCGCCGAGTGTATCGGCTAGCACTCCCCCCGGGTTGCACCTTCAGCCCGCTCCAGCCACGAACGACCATGAGAATCCCACTGCGAGATCTCGCCCTCCAAACCTCAGGCGACTCGCCACCTCAGCTTCATCTTCTGCCAAAAAGCCCTGAAAGTGCGGCAGCAACTTTGCGCTGACATGCATCCCAACTCGGCTTTTGTAGCTCCGATCGCATTTCCGTCCAAACCGCCCGCACCAAATCGGCCAGCGCGCACACAGATGACACGAGGTCGCAAGATCTGGCGGATTTTTGATCCCCGTTTCTGAGCCAGAATCGCCGATTCCTCTGCATTCGTTCACCTCCAACGGAGCCGTATGGCGCAGCAGACTGCGCACGAGACGAGCGCGCTGGGCCCACTTGTAGAGCACCCCTCACACGTGGAACGCACCCCCGCCATCCCAACCACCGCCGCCGCACCCGATCACGCGGCCGCGCGATCGCCGCCACGTGGGATACCTATCTCGAAGACCGCCAGGACACCATCCACACCAACCGGGTCATCCAGCAGGCCCGTGACCATGCCGAGCAGTTCCTCGCCGAAACCAAAGGCGACACCTCCGCGGAGGTAACCCTGCGGCACAAAGTCGCCCGCACCCTCCTCCGCGAGGCCAAACTCCTCCGCATCCCCGCGCTGCCCAAAGCCCGGACCACTCGCCGATCGCCCGGCCACGCCACGAGCGACCTCTCAGCCGCCCGCCAGCCGCAGCCTGCCAGCGACCGGCAGGTTGCCGCCGCCCACGCCCCCGCCGCGCCGAGAGCGCCCCCCAAATCGACCCCGCACCGTGAGACTCCTCCGGCGGCCCACCCAACGCCATCGACCGCCATCACCGCGCTTGCAGCCCCCACTGCTCCATCTGCAGTCGAGGCCCCCGGAGCGACGCCCCCACCGCCACCGACCGACCCCGCACCAGTTCCCACGCGGGTCATCCGCGAGGATTGTCCTACCGCCTCCGGGCTCAACTCGCGTATCCGGCCACACCGACTCATTCCCTGCCCCCACGCCCAAGCCCTACGAGATGCGCCACGGGCCAACGCCCAGGCTCCGCCGCGCGGCATCGCGCGTTGGGTTGCTCCTCCTCAGCCAGCCGCGTCTGATAAATCACCCCGCCACCCCACCGGCACAACCGCACGGTGCCCGCTATCCCATGAACTGGCCTCGTCCCCGGCTCTACTTCTCCGCGCTCCGCACCGCCTTGAGCAGCATCCCTTCAAATGCCTCCGCCGCGGGGGACAATCGCCGGCCCGCTGGCTTGATGATCGCCAGCTTGCGTTTGAGGTCACTATCGCGGCAAGTCAGGCCCTCACTGGCCGGAATCGCAAAGCGGCTCACCAGGCCGACTCCGATCCCCGCCGCGACCATGGCGCGGATGGCCTCAATACTGCGGAGTTCCATCACGACCGTCAGTTCGACCCCGGCTGCAAGCGCAGCCGCGTCGATCAGCTCGCGCACCGCCGAGCCGGCCTCAAAAGCCACGACAGGCTGGCCAGCCAGGTCCGACCAGCGGAACGATCGCTTCCCGGCCAGCCCGTGGCCGGGGGGCACGATCAGACGAAGATCATCATCAATCAGCGGCCGGGTGGTCACCGCCCGGTCGTCGGTGGTGTGCACCGGCAGGGTGACAATGCCAAGGTCCAGTTCGCCGCTGGCCACCGCCTCGGCAACGGCGGCAGAGCCGGCCTCGCGAATGTAAAACCGCAGACCAGGGTGCACCTGCCGCATGGCACCAATGACCCGGGGCAGGAGGTAGCCCGTGGCAGTCGCACCCGCCCCTACCCGGATGTGCCCCTGCTGCAACCCGGCCATCTCGCGGGCAATCTGCACGGCCTGCTCCGCCCGCCGGATCGCCTCCTCGGCGTGGGCCAGAAACGCCTTGCCGGGCTCCGTCAGTGCCACCCCGCGCCCGGAGCGGTGCACCAGGGGCGTCCCCACGTGCTTCTCAAGCTTCTTGAGCATCGCCGAAAGCGCTGGCTGGGTCACCCCCAGTTCGCGGGCCGCCCGGGTCAGATGCTGATGTCGGGCGATGGCCTGGAAGTAGCGAAGCGGGGTGAGTTCCATCTGGTGCTATTGAAGCCGCGCCGCGGGGCCTTGTGTGGAGTAATGTTGGCCGATGAAGTCCACGCCCCAGACGCTCCGCCGCACGTGTGGCCCCCTTGTCCTGGCTCGGCTCGCCGCTTGCGCCGGTGCCATGTCGCTCGCATTGGCCGCTGGGGCCGCTCAACCCGCCGGTACGGCACCGACACCGCCGCCGGTTCCTGCGCCCGCTCCCGCCGCCCCCGCCCCAGCTCCCACCACACCCGCCCCAGTACCGGAAGCTGCGCCGGCTCCGGCCAGCACTGTCACAACGCCGCGTTTCAAGCTCGATGAGCAGGGCCGCTGGGTGGAGGCTTCCCGTCCCGCCGACGGTACCGATGCCGCGCTCATCGCCGATGCTCGCAAGCTCCTGGCCGATGACCAGCCCGAGCAGGCCAAGAAGCTGCTCGACAGTTTCATCGAGCGGACCGAGGACACGAACAACCCGCTGCTCCCCCAGGCGTATCTGCTGCGAGGCGATGCCATCACCGCCTCAGGAGATGAGTACAAGGCGCTCTACGACTACGAGACGGTGATCAAGAGCTATGCCGCCTCGCCCGAGTTTGTGACGGCCCTGGAGCGTGAGCTGGACATCGCGGTTCGCTATGTGACCGGGCTCGATCGCAAGTGGCTGGGAATGCGCTTTGTCACGGCGTTTGAGGAAGGCGAGGAACTGCTGATCCGCGTGCAGGAGCGTCTGCCCGGCAGCCGCCTGGCCGAGCGGGCGGGCATCGAACTTGCAGACCACTACTACCGCCAGCGCGACCTCTCGCTGGCCGGTGAGGCCTACGAGCTGTTCCTGGCCAACTTCCCCAACTCTCCGTACCGCAACAAGGCCATGCAGCGCCGGATCTACGCCAACATTGGCCGGTTCAAGGGCCCGCGGTATGACGGCTCGGCGCTGGTTGATGCCGGCGTGCTTATCCGCCGCTACATGTCGCTGTATCCGTCGCAGGCCAATCAGGCCGGACTCGATCAGGCCCTGCTCAACCGAATCGACGAGTCCGCGGCACTCCAGCTCATCGAGGTCGCCAACTGGTACTTTGACCGCGACGACCTCGTCGCCGCCCGCGCCACCCTCCAGCGTCTGGTGCGCCTCCACCCGCAATCCGCCGCCGCCGGGCAGGCCCTTGCGGAGCTCGAGAAGCGCGGCTGGGCCATCAAGCACGAGCCCGCGCTCATCCCCCCGCCAGTGGTCGAGCCCCCAGAACCCAAGGCCGAAGCCAAGCCCGACACGAAGGCCGACACCAAGCCCGCGACGCCAGCGGCCCCCGCGGCCACCACACCGGCGGAGGGCAACAAGTGAACCGAATGCCGCGCTGCTCATCCCGCTTCGTGTCCACCATCGTGCTCTCCGCCTGCGCATCGATGCTGGCGGTCGTCGCCGGCTGCAGCGACAACCCGCAGGACGGCTACTCGTTTGCGACAACGCACCGGACCGATGTGACCTCCATCGCCGTCCCCATGTTCGGCAACAACACCCAGACCTACGGCCTCGAGCAGGAGCTCACCGCCGCGGTCGTCAGCGAACTGCGGCGCACCACGCCGTACAAGATCCTCGATGTCGATGCCGCACAAACGCAGCTGACCGGCACCATCACCGACTCCAAGCTCCGCAAGCTCTCGACCGCTCGCGATACCGGCCTGTCCGAGACTCTCGCCGTTGAGCTGACCGTTGAGTTTTCCTGGAAGAACACCCGCACCGGCAAGGTGCTCGTCGCTCGCAGAAACTTCGTGAGTTCGGAGAGCTTCACCCCCAGCCGCGGCGTGGGCGAGCGAATCGAAGTCGGCCAGAACGCCAGCATCTCCAAGCTCGCCCGCGACATCGTGGCGGAGATGCGCAGCGGCTGGTAATCGGCCGTCGTTCACGCCCCCACCGTTCACGCCCGCCGCGCGATGATCTCAAAGACCGGCGGGCAGACCACAAACAGATCCGGATCCTGCTCATAGCGGGCGATATCGGCCATCAACTGCTCGCAGTCCGCCTGAGAGAGTTTGCCCATGGCCACCAGCTTGGGCGTGTACGTCCGCCACCAGCTCGCCATCCAGTGCATCATGCTCTCCGGCGGCCCGCTGCGGCTGCCCCGGGCCAGTCGCGAGTGAGTCCCCAGGTGCTCGATGGAAAAACCATGGGCCGCGAGCATCGCCGGAACGTGGGCCATCACGTCGGGGTCGCCTCCGCGTTCCCGCCAACTCGCCGCAGTTGCAGCCACCGCGCGATCAAAGGCGGGCCTGCGCGGGGCCATGGTCATTGAGGTGTAGTTGAAGTAATCATGGATGACCACCCGCCCGCCCGGCCGGACCAGCTTGCCCAGCGAAGCGATGACCCGCTCGGGCTCGCGAAGGAAACACAGGACCCATCGGATGTACGCCCCGTCGAACCCCGGCCCGGCCTCCATGACCGACCGGATCGCCGGGGAGTCCTCCAGGGCAAGCGCATCACCCCGTGCGGCGGTGAGATGGGCCAGCCCGCGTGCTGCCGCTTGGGACGCCGCGAACTCGATGAACTCGGCCGACTCGTCGACCGCGACAACGCGGCCCGAGCCGGTGACAAACTGGGCGAGGTCAAAGGCCGCGTATCCCGGACCTGCCCCCACATCCAGCCACTGCTGGCCGGGCCCGATCCGCGCCGCCCGCCACGCAGCCCGCGCGGCATCGCCCCACAGTTGGTGCTGCAGGCCAAGCCGGGCCATTTCATCATCACCGGTGCCAAGGACATACGGACGCTTTGCTTCGGCCATAGGGCCGAGGGTACCAAGCGCAGCGGGCGTGCGGGAGCGTGGCCCCCTGGAAGCTCTCCCGGCGTGGGATAAACTGACCGATGCCCCTGACTGACCAGCTCCTTGCCCAGTACGCCTCCACCCAGCTGGCCTTTACCCGCTGGGAAAAGGACGGGGTCAGCAAGTGCACCATCGACCTCCGCCAGGCCGTCGGCCCGACGCAGGTCCGCTGGCTTCGTGATCTGGGCCTGGGCAAGCCCTTCGCCGTGATCACCGCCTGCAACCCGGGGGGCGAGGTCCTCAGCGAGGACGAGAACGACGAACTGGCCGCGGAACTCAAGGAGGTTCTGGAAGCCAATGAAGTCGATACCTCGGTCTCATGCACCGGCTGCTCGGCCGACATGACCCACTTTGAGCCGGGGCTGGCGATCGTCGTCGAGGAGCCCGAGGCCGCCGATGTGGCCGAGCAGTTTGACCAGTTGGCCATGTTCTGGTTCGATGGCGAGCGGTTCTGGATCGTCCCGGTCACCGCCGGGGGCAAGCCGGTGGGCCTGCCGATCGTTTAGAGATCGCCTGTTCCGCTGGTCCAGGTGGCCGGCGGAGCGTTACGCTTGCCGATGCCAAACGCCGCCGCCCCCGCTCTGGTTGCTGCAAAGGTCGCTGTTCTGGTTGCCGCCCAGCTTGCGGTCTCCCCCGAAGGAACCCTCGCCGCGGCTGCTGCGACGGCCACGGCCGATCCTGCTCCAAGCACGACCAGCACTCCGTCCCCGGCGGCAGGCGACGCCTCCAAACCCGTCGAGGCCCTGCCGACCATCGTCCTGCGTGAGCCCGGCCTGATCATCAAGCAATCCTGCATCATCGAGATCCCTGAGGGCGTGATCATCGCCACCAAGGGCGACTTGCCGGTGATTCGCATCGCCGCTTCGGAGGTGCACCTCCGCTTCGCCCCCGGCTCGGTTCTCCGAGGTGATGAGACGACGCTGCCGCCGGACAACCGTCCGCCCGATGAGTTCGTCGGCACGGCAATCGCCGTCGATGCCCACGCTGGCGTGACCATCGAAGGTGCCCGCATCGAGGGCTACAAGGTGGGCATCGCCGCCGCTGGTGCCGACCGCCTGAAGATCACCGATTGCAGCTTCCGCAACCTTTACCGCCAGAAGCTGGCCAGCACCCCGTCGGCCGAGGACCAGCGCGACTGGCTCTGGCCGCACAGCAACGACCAGGGCCAGTGGAAGAGCACCTACGGCGCGGCAATCTGGGTCGAGCGCTGCAAGGATGTCGAGATCTCCCGCTGCACCGTCCGCGAGGGCCAGAACGGGATCTGCCTTTCCCGCGTCGCAGGAGCCCGGGTCTTCGACAACGACGCGTCGTTTCTCTCCGGCTGGGGTCTGGCACTCTGGCGGGTGACGGGGTCGACCATCAGCCGCAACGCCTTTGACTTCTGCATCCGCGGCTACTCGCACGGCGTCTACAACCGCGGGCAGGATTCCGCGGGCATCCTGATGTTCGAGCAGTGCTCGGGCAATCTGATCGCCGAGAACTCCGTGACCCACGGCGGCGACGGCGTGTTCGCCTTCGCCGGCAAGGAAGCCCTCGGTGAGGACGGTCCGGCCGACCTGCCGCGGCAGGGTGCGGGCTGCAACGAGAATGTTTTCTACCGCAACGACCTGTCCTACGCCGCGGCACACGGGCTTGAGCTGACGTTCAGCTTCGGCAACCGCATCGCCGGCAACCGGATGGTGGGCAACGCGATCTGCGGCATCTGGGGCGGCTATTCGCAGATGACCGTGATCGATGACAACACCATCGAGGACAACGGCCTGCCCGGTCAGGCCGAGGGCGGCGGCATCAACATCGAACACGGCTTTGCCAACACCCTGATCGGCAACCGCTTCGCTCGCAACAGTCAGGCCGTGGCGATGTGGGCCAATCCCAGCGCTCAGATGGCCAAACTCCCGTGGCACAAGGCCAATCACCGCGGCTCGATCGACAACGTGTTCGTGGCCAATCGCTTCGAGGCCGACACCCGCCCGGTGGTTCTTCGCGATACACGCTCGAGTTATGCCCGCGACAACACCCGGGCCGGAGCGGAGGCCGATGACATCTTTGTGACCGATGCTCACAGTGACATCCGCGATGCCCGCCCGCCGTCGCATCTGATTTTCCCTCCGGTGCCTGCCCTGCGGCAGGGCCGGCCGATTCTGGGCACCACCAAGCCGGTCGGGGCCAGAGCCAGTCTCGCAGGCCGGCACAACATCGTCATGACCAACTGGGGACCGTGGGACCACCAGTCACCACTGCTGCGGTCCAGTTCGAGCAAGCCCAACGCCAACTGGGCCGATCGCTACGACCTGTTCAATCCGCCCGACGGCTGCAACCTGCAGCTCATCCTGCCCGACGGAGTGACCGAGCAGCAGGTCTTTGCCGCGGTGACGCCGCCGGACGCCGATGGCCAGCCGGTGAAGATCGCGGTGCGGTCGGCCGTCGCCGGCGCCTGGCCGTACACGCTCTCGGTCAGTTCGCCGAGTTTTGTACAGACCGTTCGGGGCACGCTGCTCAACGCCTCGTGGAAGGCCACGTTTTTCCCGTGGATCATCGACCCGCGGGCCACCAATGAGGCCAGGATGAACTGGCGGGCCGAGGCGGGCGGTGCCCGCGCGGTGACGGTCACAATCCCCAACCTGAATCTTCGCTTCGGCTACGGCGGCCCGAGTTCGGTAAAGCTGGACGATGCGGCAAACGGCAACCCCGAAGCCACCGAGGCCCAGGCCACGCTGGCGGCCGCGAAGCTGCCGGCCGACCGCTTCGGCATGCTGGCCAGCACGGTGGTGCCGCTGGCACCCGGCCGCTACGTGCTGACGACCACGAGCGACGACGGCATCCGTGTGAACGTAAAGGTCGGGGGCGGGCTGGGCGGCGTGCAGGGTGAGGCGACGCCCGTGATCACCCGCTGGACCCAGCACGGGCCCACCAAGGACATCGGAACCTTCACCGTTCCACCACTGGCCCAGCCAACCGGGAACATACTGACCGATCGTGTGCCGGTGGCTATCGAGGTCGAGTACTTCGAGCTCGACGGTTATTCGACCATTGAACTCTCGCTGGAAGCTTCGACGCAGCCGGTGGAGGAAGCCCCGGCGGGCAAAGCCCCCTGAGGAGGACCGTTTCGCAAATCCTCTCGGGCTGGTCCGGACAAGAGATGTAGACGTGGCCGATGCGAGCCGGTATCGTTGAGCGGAATGGTGGATGGGGCTTGTTTGGATTGTTCGCCCGCTCTGGCCCCCGCTGCCGCCCATTTCCTGCCCGCGATGTCCGCACCGCTGACCATTCTGGCCGATCCGCCGCCGCCGCCGACACCGATCGGCCTGATCGCTGGCGGTGGCCGCCTGCCGGTGGTGATCGCCGAGGGACTCAAGCGGCAGGGCCATGTGGTGCACGGGCTGGGGCTGGGTGACCAGCAGGAACCGGAACTGGCGGGGCTGTGCGACACCTTCGAGCCCGTGGGACTGCTGCGGCTTGGCAGCTGGGGACGCAAGCTGCGCGTCAAGGGTGTCCGGCACGCGATCATGGTGGGACGGGTGGATAAAGCGCGGGTCATGTTCGACCCGCTGCGGGCCATCCGCAACCTGCCGGACCTGACGACGGCGCTGGCCTGGTACCGCCACCTGCGGCACGACCGGCGCAGCCACGTGCTGTTGGGGGTGGTGGCCCGCGAACTGGAACTATCGGGAGTACAGCTCTTGGATTCGACCGCACCGATCGCAGACTCCATGGCGCACGCGGGTGTGATGACCCGTCTGGAACCGACGACTGAACAGCGCGGCGACGTGGCCTTCGCCTGGCCGCTGCTCAATGAACTGCTGCGGCTGGACATCGGCCAGGCGATCGCCATCAAGCAGCGCGACGTGATCGCCGTTGAAGGTGTGGAGGGCACGGACCGCATGATCGAGCGTGTCGGCCCGCTGTGCCGTGGCGGCGGGTGGACGCTGTGCAAGGGTGCGCGGGTGGGTCACGACCGGAGGTCGGACGTGCCGACGGTGGGCCTCAAGACGATCGAGAACCTGCACACCTCTGGCGGACGGTGCCTGGCACTTGCAGCTGGTGATGTGATCATGGTCGACAAGCAGGCGATGCTGGCCCTGGCCGACAAGCTGGGGATCACGGTGCTGGGTATTCCGGCGGCGGCGTGACAATGCCGGAAGAGGGAGGCGGCCAACAGCCATGAGCCAGAGCGGCAAGGCCAACTCGGAGGCAGGCGGACCGGTGTTCGTCTCGCGTGGTGGCCAGAAGCTGCGGCACGCGCTGGATGCCTTCACTGTCGATCCGACGGGGCTGTGGTGCGCTGATCTGGGGTGCTCAACCGGCGGATTTACTGACTGCCTGCTGCAGGCGGGTGCGGAGCGGGTTTTCAGCGTGGATACCGGCTACGGCGTGATTGCCTACAAGCTGCGGACGGACAATCGCGTTACGGTGATTGAGCGGAGCAACGCGCTGCACGTGGCGATACACGCCGAAGCCGCGGTGCGGGGCGGAGTTGATCTGGTGGTGATGGACCTGGGTTGGACGCCGCAGCGACTGGCGGTACCGGCGGCGGCGAAGTGGATGAAGCCCGGAGGGCGGATGATCAGCCTTGTCAAGCCCCACTACGAGGTCGCGGGCGATGAGAAGCACCTGCTGGTCAAGGGCGTCCTGAGTGATGAGGATGCCCGCAGGATCTCGCGGAGGACGATTGACCGCATGGGCGAGCTTGGGATGAAGGTGCTCGGCGAGGTGGAGTCGCCGGTCCGCGGCTCAGCCGGGAAGAAAGAGGGTGCGGGAAACCTGGAGACCTTGGTGCTGCTGGCAACGCAGGAGAACCGCAATGGCTGAAGGCAAGGGCCACAGCCGAAGGGCAGATGTACCCGCTGAACTGGTCGCACGGCTCTCACGCGGAGAGGTCGCGGCGCGGACGCTCAGCGAGTCGCTGGTGGTCCGGCACTCGGTGCTGCTGGGGGTCGTGTGCCCGAGAGCCCCGAAGAAACGGCGGGACGAGGTCGATGCACTGTTGGGCATCCTTCCGAAGATGCGGGGCGGGGCGGAGTTAATTCTGGAGTATGGCGGCCCCCCGCTGCTGGCGGAGCTGATGGCCTCACCCTCGGACACGGTGCTTGGGTATGTGGCGATGGCCTGGGGCATGGATGGGGACAAGGCCGGGGCTGCCGCGGGCGTGACGCTGGAAGAACGGCTCGCGGCGATTCGGCCACTGGCCGAGCACCACCACTTCGGCGTGCGCGAGTGGGCGTGGCTGGGGCTGCGGCCACGGGTGGATGCGGAGTTAGAGCAAGCACTTGAGCTTCTGGAACCGTGGACACGGGAACCATCGACCGGCCTGCGGCGGTTTGCCAGTGAGATCACCCGGCCTCGAGGCGTGTGGTGCAAGCGGCTTGTAACGCTGGTCAAGGACCCGCAACTGGGCCTGCGGCTGCTGGAGCCATTGCGGGCGGATCCTGAGAAGTATGTGCAACTCTCGGTGGGCAACTGGCTCAACGACGCCTCAAAGGACAACCCGGCGTGGGTGAAACGCGTGGTGGCGGACTGGCGGAAGCGGGCCGGGGATGCTGCGAGCAGACAGGCGACGGAGGCAATCATCAAACGCGGTCTGCGGACGCTCGCCCAAGGGTAAACCGAGGAGCACTGTGTCGATAACGCACGGCGTCAGCAACACCGCTGCGGGTCGTGGAAGCTGTCAGGAAGGAAGCGTCAGCCGCCGCAGGGGCTCGGGCATTGGCCCGCTCCAGGCAAAGGCGTGCTTGAAGCTGGCCTTGAGGTAGCGGGCGAGTTGATCGACGTTGATGACGTCGCGGACCAGGAGGTTTTCCATCTCCGCGGGCAGTCGCATGTTGTGCAGGCCGGCGTTGTCAGTGCAGATGGACACATCCACACCGGCATCATCGCAGGCCTTGAAGACATCGCGGAGGTCGGTGTAGTCCTTGAGCGTGCCGGTGCGGAGGTAGGTCGTCGGGCAGAGCTCAAGGCACTGCCCGCGGCGGGCGACGGAGGCAAGCAGCTTTCGGTGGCGAAGCGGGATCTGCACGCCGTGGCCGATGCGGTCGAGATATGGCAGCAGCTTGGGCTCACAGCCGGTCTCGGTCTCGTAGAGGTGGGCGGTGGTACGGAGGCCGAGCGAGCGGGCGAGGCGGAAGAGGCGGACCCACTGATCGATGCGGGAGCGGTACAGGTGATTCGGACCGGCTAGGTCGACTGCGCAGATGAAGTTTCGGAGCTCCGGTGCCGCGGCGAGGCGGACGATGGCCTGGTTAACTTCGAAGGGGAGCTCGGTGTGCATGCAGAGAATCTGCCGCAGCACCAGCGGGTAACGCGTCTGCGACATGGCCGCGGCGGCGATCAGCTCGACGATGCTGCGCATCTGATCGATGCGGCGGGGCTGATCGAGATCCGGGTCGGTCCGGTTGTACGGCGTGTGGCGGAGCTCCATGTACGCCAGGTTGTCAAACAGGTACGCACCTCGGACGAGCCGGGTGACGTAGTAGAACAGATGCTCCTCGGCGGGCCGTTGGAGCGACTCGACGAGCTTGTGCATTTTGAGGTAGTCAGCCAGATCTGTACGACGGCGGGTGAAGAACCGCTCGAAGCGATCGAAGGTGGGGAAGCGTTTGAGCAGCGCGTGCTGATCGCGCTGCATGTGGTGGTAGAGGATGTTGGGCAGGATCGCGCCGCCGAGATGTAGATGAAGCTCGGCGTAGAGGCCGGTGTTGGGGTATGACGGGGCGGAGGGCGCCTGGCTGGAGGGCGAGGATCCGATTGCCGCCGCGGCAGATGAACCGGAGCGGGCGGCAGAGCGAGTCTGCTTCGACTTGATGGTCGCGCGGGGCATGTGGAGATGGTACGGGTCTTCGGCGGGGCCGCATCGGCTATGCAAGGAGACGATTTCCAGAAAGCTTCTTTATCAACGCTTACAGAATCTTGATGCATTGCGACGGGTGCCCGCCCTGTCGTTTAGCGACACCAATAGTGCCATTGCGCACTAGATGACCAGTTTGTCGTGGCGGCTTCACACAACCTTTACCACACCTTTACTTTCAAACAGAGGCTCCCGCCGGTATTGTTTTTTGTGCGTCTTAACAATCACAGCTCGGCGTTTACCCTCATCGAACTCCTGGTCGTCATCGCGATCATCGCACTGCTGGTGGGCATCCTGCTGCCCTCATTGTCCTCTGCCCGTGAGAGTGCGCGGACCCAGGCCTGCGGGTCGGGCCTGCGGCAACTGGCCATCGGCAGTATGGCCTACGCCAACGACCAGAAGGGGTACTTCAGTTCCGGCCCGATGGACAACCGGCGGATCAGCGGGTACGGCGCGATCGATCAGGTGGGATGGGTTGCCGACCACCTCAATGGCGGCTATTCCATCCCCGGCAACCTCCTGTGCGGGAGCAGCCAGTCGCGGTCGAACCAGAATCTGGCCCCGGGCCGGGTTGGCGTGGGCGGGAGCGCATCGGTGTACGGGACCTACACCGAGCAGGAGCTGGCAGCCCTGATTGCACGCGGGCTCAACACGAACTACTGCCAGTCCTGGTACATGGCCTACACCGGCATGGTGTCGATCTATCCAACCCGGGCCCCCGACCCGAAGAACCGCAACTTTGTCGAAGGACCACTGCGGGAGTCACGGATCACCGGCAGTGCCTCGACGGCCAAGATTCCGCTGTTCGGTGACGCTACCTCGGACGTTTCGGCCAATCCGGACCTTGTTGTGATGCCAGACGGGGCGCGGGTGGTTGGCGCCAAGTCCGTGACCGATGGGCCGGTGCAGGGAGTGATCGCCCCCTTCGGATCGGTCTGGGGACGGCAGAACTACACGGACTTCGGCCCGTCGCACGGGCGCAGCCGGCAAACCAACTCGCTGGGCGGGAACGCCGAGTACGGCAACATCGCGTTTGCTGACGGGCACGTCGAGCTGTTCAGGGACACCAGGGGTGACGGCCAGTTCGGTTATACCGCCGGGCTGATCAACGGTGTGAACACGATCAAGTACGACGAGCTTGAACCGAAGGTCTTCGGCGGCTGGCTGGGCAAGAACGGTCTGGACTTCTGAACATCGCCAAATCGCGGCCGGAAGGTCGCAGCCCTGAAACAGACGGGTCCGTGGTCTCGCTACGCGAGGAGACGGGCTCTTGGTTGAAACACCTGATGACCTGACACCCCTTTTGCAGAAGGAATGAGAGATGATGCGCCCACGCTCCGTGACTGTTCCGTTCCAGGCGGCTGCCGCCGCCGTCGCCTTGGTTTGTCTGGCCGGGATGGCCGCTGCCCAGCCGGTTGTGTTCACCCAGTGGACATTCAACAACCTTGCCACCGGGCAGATCGTCAACAACCCGGCTCCCTCGACCGGCCGCGGTGCGGCGGTGCCGCTGGGCATGACCAACAACTACGCCTACTCGGCGACGGTGCCGGGCTCCACCCCGCCGCGGAACATCGTGGGCTCGTTTACGACGTGCGATGTCACGAGCAGCAACACGGGCAGTTCGGACCCGACGAACTCGAAGTTCTGGCGCGTGCGTGGCGGCTTTGACGGCACTCTGGCGGGCGCTGGCGTGGGCTACGCCTTGGCGGCCCCGCAGTACACCCAGGGCGCCCAGTTTGAAGTAAGCACCCAGAACTTCGCCAACGTTGTGCTGACCTTTGACTGGTTCAACACCAACCAGAGCGTCAGGAACATGCAGGTGCAGTACTCCACCAATGCGGGCGCGACGTGGAACAACATCGCAACGACGACACCGACGGGCACCGTGCAGGTGTTAACCGCGGTTCCGAACGCATGGACCAACGGTTTGTCTATTGACTTCACGGGCATCCCTGCGGTCAACGACAACCCGAACTTCCGGGTTCGGATGGTCTCGGTCTACGACTCGACGCTGAGCCCGCTGGCGTATGGCGGTGCCTCGGGCGGCCGTTACAACAACGCATCAGGCAACTGGCGGTTCGATATGGTCACATTCCGCGGCGACGCCCTGCGATCGGTCGGTCCGGCCGGGACGGGCGAGGTCAACCCTCCGGCGGTCTGCTCCAGCGGCGGTCCGCTGACCTTCACCGTCACGGCGCAGGGTGGCGCAGGCCCGGTAAGCACAGGCATCACCGTGGCGGCCGATCTGTCGGCTCTGGGGCTGAACTCCACCCAGGCGTTCCGCGATGACGGGACGAACGGCGATCTGTTCGCCGGCGACGGTGTCTATACATATGTCGCCGCGATTCCGGACGGGCAAACGCTGGGTCCTGCGACGATCACGGCGACGATCTCAGACGCGCAGGGTCGCTCGGGGACGACAACCATCCCGGTTACGGTGGGTAACTGCGCAGCGAACTCGAACTCGCGCGTGGTGATCAGCCAGATCTTCAGCTCCGGCGGCAACGTCGATCTGTTCACCGGCGGCTTTGCGCCGTTCGATGCAGACTACGTTGAGCTGTACAACCGCTCGGCGACGGCTGTCAGCCTTGAAGGCTGGTCGGTCCAGTACGCCAGTCAGGGCTCGGCTGCGGGCTTCGCCGACACGGGCGACCGCGTTCCGCTGCGTGGCAGCATCCGACCGGGACAGCGCATGCTCGTGCGTATGAGCGATCCGGTGCCGGGATTCAATCCGCTGCCGGAGCCGGACTTTGCGCAGCTGCCGAACTTCGGTGGTATGGGCAACACCGGCGGCCGCGTGGCGCTGGTGCGTTCGACCACGCTGCTGGGCACCAACTACAACGATGCGAGCATCGAGGACTTCGTCGGATACGGCAGCGGGGCGATCAGCTTTGAGGGCAACGGCCCGGCGGCGACGGCCTCGCCCGTTCTTACCTCCGCGCTGCTGCGCAAGCTTGACGGCGTGCAGGACAGCAACCAGAACTTCAACGACTTCGTCTCCGGTGCGGTGAACCCGCGGAACCGCGCCGATGGCGGGTTCCTCGCGGCGTATCCGTCGGCGTCGCTCTCAGCGGTGTGCTCGGGCGCGGACGTGACGTTCTTCAGCCGCGTCGTGCCCGGGGCGGGCAGCACCGGGATCACCGTCGCGGTCGATGTGAGCAGCATCGTCGGTTCCCCGGCGACGGTGCAGCTGCTGGATAACGGCAGCAACGGCGATGCGTTTGCCGGCGACGGCATTTACTCGGCCACGTACACCGTTCCGGTGACTACGGCTCAGGCCAACCGCACGGTCGCCTTCACCGCGTCTGATGCGCAGGGTCGCAGCGATACCAGCACGCTGCCGATTTCCATCGGCAACTGCTTCAACTCGAACGCGCCGGTTGTCATCAGCCGCGTGTTCGGCGGCGGCGGCAACGCCGGATCAGGCTTCACGGGTGACTTCGCGGAGATCTTCAATCGCTCGAACGCTCCGGTCAACCTGACCGGATGGAGCCTGCAGTCGGCCCGCATCACCGATGCGGACGGGTTCAACAACCGCATCTGCTTCCTTTCGGGCGTGATCAACCCCGGCGAGTACCGTCTCATCGTGACGAATCAGGTCTCGGCGACGGGCATCCCGCTGCCGGCGGCAGACTATGTGCCCGCGACGCTGTTCGGCATTGAGAGCAGCTTCGGCCGCGTGGTTCTGGTGGCCAGCACCACGCTTGTCGGTAACGACCTGAGCCGCAGCGATGTGGTTGACCTGGTCGGATACGGCTCGGCGACGCCCTCGTTCGAAGGCGTCGGCCCGACGGCGACGCTCTCGGACATCCTGTACGCAGCCCGCAAGGAAGGCGGCTGCCAGGACACCAACCAGAACGCCATCGACTTTGAGGTTCTGCTGGCGGCCGGCCTGAACGCCACTCCCCGCAACGGCTCCACGCCCGCGGCCCCCTGCCCGGGCGGCCCGCAGTGCCTGGCTGATATCGCTGGCGGCGGCGCCACCGGCAACTCGCCCGACGGCACTGTTGACGGAAGCGACTTCATCGCGTTCATCAACAGCTTCAGCATCGGCGATGCGACCGTGGACCCCCTGGCCGACGTCGCTGGTGGCGGCACCAACGGCGATCAGCCCGACGGCACCATCGACGGCAGCGACTTCATCGCGTTCATTAACGCGTTTGGCGCTGGCTGCTAACTGATTTGGGAGGGGTGACATTCCGGCCCCGGCCGGAGCGCAACAGAATCGGGCGGCATCGCGTGAGCGTTGCCGCCCGCTTTGTTTCAGCGGGTGAGGGTTGGCGGACGGAAGTTCGGGGGGGCAAGGGGGGAGGGGGCAACCGGTTCCGGCTCAGTCCGACAGCAGCGCCATCAGCTTGGCCGCATCGATCGCGGACATGGTCGGCGTGATCCCCTGCGCAAGCAGGGAGTCGCGAACCTCCTCAGCTGCCTTGAGGGCGGCTTGCATGGAGGGCGACTCCAGCGCGGGATCGGGGATGGCGGGGACGGAGACGGTGTCGGGGGCAGCCGGGGTCCGCTGTGCCGAGGCGCCGTATGCCGCGGCGGCAGCCTGGTGGACGCCGGGTGCTGGATTCTGCGCAGGGCGAGCGGCTGAGCCGACGTCGTGCGCAATGGTTGCCTGAGAAGTGCGTGAGATCTGCATGGTCATCGCTCCGCGATTGGGGTTGGCTGAACCCATGCAATCAGCCTGCCAGCGGAAAGGCCGATGGGCGCGGGCGGTTGAAACGGCACCGGTGTCCGTGGCCTGACGAGCCGGGGATGGAAATGTTGACGCCGACGCACGACGGCGGGCGGGGGGGGTGTTTACCCTCGGCCCGTGCGCACCGTGCTTGCGTTTAACTCGAAGTCGGGCCTTGGACGGGCCAGGTTGCTGGCGAGCAGTCTAGCGTGCTCGCTGCACGAACATGGCATCACAGCGACCCCGGTGGATGTCGCGGCGGCCGATGGGGATCAGCGGCTGGACGATCTGACAAACCTTGGTGCCGGGCGGTGCATGCTGATCGCGGTCGGCGGCGACGGGACGGTGCGGCGGCTGCTTACCTGGGCACGACAGCCCAACGTGGTGCTGGCACACTTGGGGGCGGGCAACGAGAACCTGTTCGCCCGGGGCTTTGGACTGCCGCGAGGACCGGACGAACTTGCACGGGCAGTTGCAGTGGCAGTGGCACGACGCGGTGATCTTGAGAGAAGTCACCGGCTTGACCTGATGGAACTGGATCTCTCGGACGCTGCCGGCGGGCTGAGGCGTGAACTGGCGTGCATCATGCTGAGTTCAGGGCCGGACTCGATCGTTGTCCGGAGGCTGGATAGCGCCGCTCGCGGCTTGCCCGGGCATCTGGCGTACGTCGTACCGGTGCTCGGCGGGCTGTCTGCGATGAGACTTCCCCGGCTGAAGGTGGAGGTCGACGGAAGCCTGCTGGCCGAGGATGAAGCGGGATGGCTGATGGTGGCGAATATGGCGGACTATGCGTTGGGCCTCAACCCGTGCGGGCAGGCAAAGTCTGATGACGGGCTCTTGGACGTTCTGTTCGTTCCGCGGCAGGGGCTGGGCCAGAGCCTGGAACTCGTCACGGAAGTTACCCGCCAGGGCGCGGGGCACATGCCCGGTGCCAGGCGGCTTCGCGGGAGCAACGTGCGAGTGAGCACGGACGATCCTGCCGGGCTGACACTGCAGGCCGATGGGGACATGCTGCCGCGGACCGGCACGATGACCAAGCCGCTTTGTGAAGTGCGGATCAATGTGGTCCGGAATCAGGTACGGGTGCTGCGGTGCGAGTCGGGTGCGGCGGGCAGCTGATTTGGATTAACTCACCGGCGTCGGGGGGCGGGCGGAACCTTCGTTTGTCGGCAGTTCGACGACGACTGTGGTGCCCTCGCCATAGACGCTATCCATCGTGACCTTGCCCCCGAGGGCATCGACGGCCTGCTTGACAATCGCAAGGCCCAGACCGCTGCCACGGCCCTGAGGCTTGTGACCGGTTCGAGACGCATCGACCTGGTAGAAGCGTTCGAAGACGCGGGCCTGCTGGTCAAGGGGGATACCGATACCACGGTCGGCGACAGTGAAGCGGGCGATGGGGCCGGCGGGCGCCTCGATGCGCTGGCCGCGGACGCGGATGACGGTGTTCTCGAAGGCGAACTTGGTGGCGTTCTCGATCAAGTTGCGCAGGACCAGCGAGAGGAGCTTGACGTCGCTGCTCATGGTGCCGAGAGCAGGGTCGACGGTGATGTCAAGCTGCAGCCGGCGACGCTGGCAGACGACCTCGAAGCTGACCAGAAGCGTGGCCTTGAGGTCGTCGACGGGGACGATTCCCAGGCGCACGGGCATGTCCGCGGACTGCAGGCGTGAGAGATCCAGCAGATCGCGAACCATCTCCTCGAGCCGCGTGACATTGCTGTCGCAGATGCCCAAGAGCTTGTCGAGCAGCTCTGGCTGTTCTTTGGCACCGTCCTGGAGCGTCTCGATCGAGGCCTTGAGCGCGGCGACCGGCGTGCGGAGTTCATGGCTGGCGTTGGCGACAAAGTCGGTCTGCAACTGGATCGCCTGGGCGAGTTCCGTGACATCACGCAGGACGATGATGACACCGAAAATACCCTCGCCCCATGCCGCGGGCAGTGGTGAGGCGGAGGTCTGGAAGGTCCGGACACCAGCGGGGGTAGTGAGTCGAACGCGGGCCCGCTGGGGATCGCCAGCGCGTGCACGCCGGTGCATCGCCAGCAGGTCGGCCGTGGTGAACAACTCGCGGATGCTGCGGCCGAGAAGGGAACTGGCGCGAGCATCAAGCATGGCCTCGGCGGCACGGTTGCAGAGCAGGACGGTCTCCTGATCGCCTGTCACGAGCACGGGCTCATCCATGCCATCGATGAGAGACTCAAGGTTGCGTGTCTTCTTGGCCAGCTCCTTGACCTGGGCGGCCAGGTGTCGGCGGAGTTCCCGAACCTGCCGGGCGAGGCCGTCGAGTTCATCGGGGACCTCGTCGGTCGAGTTGGGGCGGGCCGCTGGTGTCTCGGCGAGGCCGGCATCGGCAAGCCGCTCGATGTCGCGGGAGAGGTCGTCAGCCGCGGACTGGAGCCGCCGCTGGCGGGAAACGGCGAGCATGGCGAGGATCAGCACCGCCAGCAGGCCGAGCAGACCGCCGAACCAGGGCGCGTAGAGCGAGCCGGCGACGGCGAGTGCCACAGCCAGAACGGCCAGGACGACGGATTCAAGCGTGCGGGCGGGCATTGAGGGGCGATGTGATCATTCGCACCGTCGCCTCTGAGGGGAGAGGGGGCGTGCAACCGGGGGGACGCGGTTTGGCGGGTGCCGGGGCGGAGCGGCGAGTGCCGGGGCGGAGCGGCGAGTGCCGGGGCGGAGCGGCGAGTGCCGGGGCGGAGCGGCGAGTGCCGGGGCGGAGCGGCGAGTGCCGGGGCGGAGCGGCGAGTGCTCAGTCTGCCGTGACGGGCTCGTCGCTTTCGGGCTGCATCGCCGGCTCGGGCATGACCTGGTAGCCGACACCGCGGATCGTGCGGATCATGCCGCCGTTGTGGGCGAGCTTCTTGCGGATGGCAGCGATGTGGACATCGATGGTGCGCGTGGTGACCACGATGCCCGGGCCCATGACGCGTTCGATGAGGTCTGAGCGGCTGAGCACGCGTTTGGGAGCGGCCAGGAGCGCGGCGAGGAGTTTGAACTCCGTCAGGGTCAGCACGACAGCCGCACCTTCGCAGGTTACTGAGTGCGTGTCAAGATCGATCCCGATCGGTCCTAGCTCAAGCTTTCCAGTGGGCTCAGCGGCAACGGGGGCCCGGCGGAGTTTGGCGGCGACGCGGGCCATGAGCACCTTCATGGAGAAGGGCTTGGTGACGTAATCGTCGGCACCGGCCGATAACCCGGCGACCTGATCGGCTTCCTCGCCGCGAGCAGTGAGCATGATGATCGGAACGGTCTGGGAGCGCTGGTTGGTGCGAATCTGGCGGGCGACATCGAGGCCGCTGAGCCCGGGGAGCATGACATCGAGGATGACCAGATCGGGGGCGTTTGCGGCTGCCGCGGCGACGGCGGCATGGCCGTCGTAGACGGCGGTTGCTGCATAGCCGCCGCGCTGGAGGTTGAAGCAGATCAGGTCGGCGAGGTCTCGCTCATCTTCGACGACCAGGACCGTGCGATCAGGGGTCATACTCGGGGACTCCATGGACAAAACCGACGTTTGGACGAAGCAAACAAGGTTAGAGACGGATGGCGAGACATCACCAACGTGATGGGCAAAGATTGCGTGAAGGCAGGGGCGACGGGAGGCGGATAAAGGCGTTGCAATGTGCCAATAACTCATAAAAGCGCAAAGATGGTCATTTTGGGGGCGGATGGGGGTGTGGAAAAGCTGTCGAAAAGAATCCAGAACGGATTGGACGACCGCCGATAGACGGGGTTAGCGCAAGTGAGTTTGCACTTGCTAACTCAGCGGGGTATACTTAGGGGTGCCAGTCAGCGGATGAATCCGCGATCTGGCGAGCAACGCCTGCGACGCTGCAACGGCTTGGAGCCTGAGCAGTGACCAAGGCCGCCGCATCGAAGTGAGACGGTTCGACGCCAGCGGCAGTTTACGTGTAAGGAGTCGTCTCAAGTTATCTGGAGCCTGTTATGAAGAACGCTTTTGCTCTGATCGTGGTTGCTGGTCTGGCCCTCCCCGCTGTTGCCGCTGAGCCGGTCAGCCGCGACGAGGTCCGTTCGATGGTGTCCGAGATGATGGCTGATGCCGAGACGCGTTCCTCCCTGCTGCAGGGTGGCGCGACGGCCGGCTACGACAAGAACTTCTTCCTGGCCTCGGCCGACAACAAGTACCGCCTGAACGTCAGCGGCTTCACCCAGTTCCGCTATACCGCCCGTTTCGCTGACAACGACAACACCCTCAACGGTGGTGGCGCTGGCACGGGTTCTGACTTCGGCCACGGCTTCAACATCCGCCGCACGGCCATCGCTTTCACCGGTAACGCCGGTAGCGAGTCGCTGAAGTACTCCGTCCGCATCATCTCCAAGAACGGCGATGCGGTCGTCATGGACGATGCGTTCGTTGCTTACGAGCTCGGCGGGGGCTGGGGCCTGAAGGCCGGCCAGTACAAGGTCGGCTTCCTGAAGGAAGAGCTCAACAGCGACGTCAATACGATGGCCGCTGACCGCGGTATCGTGAACTCCTTCTTCTCTCAGGGCCGTAGCCAGGCTGTCAGCCTGTACTACCTCTCGGATAACTTCGACGGCAGCTTCGACTTCTCCGACGGCGCCCGTGGCGAGGGTCGCAAGACCTTCGGTTCCGGCAGCGACACTGTCTCGACCAGCGCTCTGGCCGCTGACTGGGCCCTGACCGGCCGTGGCGAGTTCCGCTTTGCCGGCACCCGCGCTCAGCTGCGTGACTACACCAGCCGCCAGGACGAGAAGTACGCCGGCAACATCGGCGCCGCCTTCCACGTCCAGGGTCAGGCCAACAACGCTCAGGCCATCACCGCTACCGACACCACCCTGCTCGGCTACACCGTTGACGCTCAGATCGAGGGCGGCGGTTTCGGCGCCTTCCTGGCCTTCGTCGGCACACACACCGAGTCTTCGGGCGCTACCACCACCGACAAGATCAAGCGTGACGACTTCGGCTTCGTTGCTCAGGGCAACTACCGCGTCCTGCCCGACGCTGACCTCTTCGCCAAGTACGAGCTCATGATGCTCGATGGCGACCGCAACATCCAGAAGAACTACCAGTTCGTCACCGTCGGTGCGAACCACTACTTCGCCGGCAACGCTGCCAAGCTGACCGTTGACTGCGTCTTCGGTCTGAACCACTCCGACGGCCTTGTCGGCACCACCCTCATCGGTGGCGGCTTCGACGGCAACACCCTGGGCCTGACCGGCGCCAACAAGGGCGCTGAAATCGCCCTGCGTGCTCAGCTCCAGGTCATGTTCTAAATCAGGCCCTTGCCTGAGTGCCGTTCCGGCCAGCGAAAGCTGACCGATAAACGGCTCTAGAACTCAACTACGACTCCGACCGCCCGGGCCCGCAGGCCCGGGCGGTTTTGATTTTGACAGGATTCAGGCCTGTGCTAAGCGGGGTGTGCCGCACGCCGGTCTCTTTGAGAGCGCGACCGATCTCGCAGCCGCAGGCCCGACGCCTGCAGCCCCCCCACTCCTCCCTTACAAGGCCCGCGTGGCAGATCCAGTGGGCCGCAGGAGGGGTCGTTACGGGCGTCTGGAGGTATTTCCAGTCGTATCAGTTGGGTGGCCGAAGCGGTACCCGACAACGCTGCGGCCGTGCTCAGGCGATGATCTTGCGGCGCATCGCCACGTAATCCCACAGCACGAACCGGTCCAGATCGCTGCCGCCGGTGAAAAAGACGCGGCCGCTGGTGGCCATGGCCATGCGCTGGGCGAACTGGATGTCCTCGCTGGACTGGCTCCAGCTGGGCAGGAGGAAGATGTTCAGCGTGATTCCCTCGCGGGCGCACAGGTTGGCCTCACGCATGGTGGCCTCCTCGGTCCGCGGGTCCGGCGGGTAGAGCAGGAAGAGCTCGGGGCCCTCGAAGTGGGCGGTCGGCAGGCCGTCGGTGATCAGGATGATCTGGCGATTGGGCGTGTCCTGGGCTGAGAGCATCGTCCGGGCCAGTTGCATGGCCCGCTGGATGTTGGTAAAGTGCTGGGGGATGCGCAGCTCGGAGATGTCGGGGTCGGCCATGTTGACCTTCAGCCGCACCACAGGGTTGTGGATGCTCACGGGCTTGGGCATCATGGCGACGATTTCGGAGGGCTCACGCAGGCGAGCCATGCTGTACATCTCGACGAACTTGAGGAAGTCGCCGGGGTACTCGCGGCGGATGAGGGCATCGAGGGCCAGAGCCATGCGCTTGACGTTGATGTACTGGCCGCCGTGACGCATGGAGCCGGACATGTCCATGAGCACTGCGGTCGCGGCCTTGGGGTTGTTGCGGGTCTGGAAGATCTCGATGTCGTCCGGCCGCAGGCGGATGCGCGGGCCGCTCCCGTGGGCGGAGCCAGCAGCCGGCGGCCCCTGACGGATCATGGCGTTTATGAACGACTGGGTGACGTCCATGTTGGCCGCGGAGTCGCCGAACTGATACGCCCGGGTTCGGGGCAGTTCGGTCGGGCCTTCGCCAACGATGGGGCCGGAGTGGCGGCCGGAGCGGGAGGCCTGAAGATCGGCAAAGATCTCAGTGAGCAGGCGGGACTGGAAGAGCTTCATGGCCTGCGGCGTGATCTTAAAGCCGCCTTTGGAACTCTCGATTCCCTGCCGCTCGGCCTCCTGGCGAACGTACTCCTCGATTTGCTGCTGAAGGCGGTTGAGTTCTTCGATCTGAGCGGACTCGGCGAACTCGGCGAGCTGCTCCATGTCGATGATCGCGAGCTGCGCCGTTTGGGCAGCCTGCTTGATCTGATCCTGCAGCTTGTCGATGGCTTCGAGCTCGGCCTTGACTTCCAGGGCTTCTTCGACGGTCAGGGGATCGTGACCGGTGAAGGCGTACTTGCTGGAGAGCTCGTCGACCTGGTAGCGGTTCCCCAGGGCGTTCATCACGGCCATAAGGTCCCGGGAGAAATCGGACTGCTCGTCACGCTGCGCGTACCAGAGCCGTTCGAGCTCGCTGATCTGCAGTGACCGGATGGCACGGGTGTAGTCGCCGCGGCTGTCCTTCGGAGGTCGGGCCGCATCGGCAACTTCGCGGAACTCGCTCTCGGCGAGCTTCTGCACCGAGTCGGTCTCGAACTTCTCGAGAATCTTGCGTTTGCGATCCTCGAGCATGGCGGCCAGAGCATCGAGCGATGGGCCGAGGCTGGCGATCATCGAGGGGTCGAGGCGAATGGCGTTAGCCAGTTCCTCGGGCGTGAGTTCACGAAGAGAGCCGTAGGCCAGCATGTGCTCCATCGCGATGCCTGCCAGGTCCGGCGGGGGCTGCGTGGGCGAGGGGAAGCTCTTGGGGTCGAAGGCCTGGTACGCGTGGATGAGCCCCGGCGGTGCAACGGCCTCAGGCCCGGGTTCATCGGGCGCGTTCTGCGGCGGTGTTGGGTCGGTTGGCGGCATGGATGGCGATCTGGGGCGGTGTGGCCGGGCGGTGGATCAGGTTTCGTAGCTGATTCTGCCGTGCTTGGTCGCGCGGCTGATACGGTCGCTGGCGTGGAGACCGGCGAGGACGAACTCGATGCAGCTGGCGCGAACGGCGGGATCGGCCGAGGCGTTGAGCTCGAAGGCCTTGTCCCAGATCGGCGGCACGCGGCGGATGAGCTTCTCGTAGTGGGTGCTGGGCAGCATGTCCCCCACTTCGATGCGGACGCCCTTGGAGAAGATCTGGGCGATCTCCTCCAGGCCGTGGCGGGTGACGTATTCCTCAAAGACCACCTTGATCGCCTCGGCCATGACTGCGTCGATGACCTGCTTCTCGCTCATCTGGTGCGAGCCCATCAAGTCGAGTTCGAGCTTGCCGGTCGATGAGGCGTGGATGTGGGCCAGATCGCTGATGCGGGGCACAGCCGGGCGCTCACCAAGGCGGATGCCGCGCTGCCGAGCCGACGAGACCATCGTCCGGTAGTTGGCGATGCTGAACCGGGCGGAAACGCCGGACTGGTGATCAACGTACTTGCTCTTGCGGGCGGCGATGGCGATCTGCTCGTTGATCTCGACCATGAATCGGGGAACCACGACTGGAAACTCGCCGCCGAGGTCGAGATCGGCCTCGCGCTGGGTGATATCGATACCCAGGTCACGCTCACGCGGGTAGTGGGTCACGACGGTGGTGCCGATGCGGTCCTTGAGCTGGGGAATGACCTTGCCGGAGCGGTTGTACGTCGCGGGGTTGGCCGAGAAGAGCACCATGACGTCGATCTCGAAGCTGACGGGGTAGCCGCGGATCTGAACGTCGCGCTCCTCGAGAATGTTGAACAGCCCGACCTGCACCAGATCGTCGAGGTCGGGCAGTTCGTTCATCGCGAAGATGCCGCGGTGCATACGGGGGATGAGGCCGAAATGCAGCGAGTCCTCGGTGCTCATCGAGACGCCCGAGGCGAGCTTGGCCGGGTCGATCTCGCCGATGATGTCGGCGAACTTGGTGCCGGGGGCGAGGCGCTCGGCGTAGCGGTCGGCCCGATGCCACCAGGCGATGGGCGCGTTGTCGGCGTGTTCAGCCAGGAAGGCCTTGCCGGCGCGGGTGATCGGCTTGAGCGGGTCCTCGTGTACGGGGCTGCCACCGAGGTAGTCGCCGGGGATGGCAAGATACGGGGTCCACTCATCGAGGAAGCGGGCCAGCAATCGCATCAGGCGGCTCTTGCCCTGGCCCTTCTCGCCAAGGAACAGCATGTCGTGGCCGGAGAGGATGCCGGTGATGATCTCCGGAATGACGGTGCTGTCGTAGCCGACGATGCCGGGGAAGAGCTCATCGCCAGAGCGGAGGGCGGCGGTGATGTTGGCCCGCAGTTCCGCCTTGACGGTTCGGGAAGCCCAGCCGGAGGCCTTGAGGGCCCCCACGGTGGCAGGGAGCCCGGCGGGGAATGCGGCATGATGGGTACGGGTGGACATGGTGGGGCGATCTGGCAGGGGCGTGGGACTGGAGGACTCAGGCGGTGGCCGAGCGGGCGGAGAGGGACGCGACCCGAGCATGCTACGACGCCGCTGGGGATTCGGGTCGGGGAGCGGAACGGACGCAGAGGGCAAGACCGCCGAGAGTTCAAACGCCGCCCGCTGCTGATGACCTGCGGGTCCGGATGTCGCGGCCCGCGATTGCGTGGTGCCAGTCAGGTCCGACATCCGTCGGAGGAAGTGTCCACGCCCATACAATGGGACGATCCGCGGCCGGGCGCAAAGCCCGAGCCGATATGCGTTTTGCCTCTTCTTTGCAGAGTTACCTCCATGCATGTCCGTCCCATCGATCCCGCTACGGCCAACGTTCAGATTCACGTGCACATGGAGGATCCGGAAGGGCTCACGGGCAAATCGGATCACGATGTGGTCATCAAGGGGCCTGAAGGAATGAGCCTGCTGGAGGTGGCGATGGCCAACGGGATCAACATTGAGCACGCCTGCGGCGGCGTGTGTGCGTGCAGCACGTGCCACATTTATCTGGAGCAGGGCGAGGACTGCGTCAGCGAGTCCACCGAGGCTGAAGAGGACCGAGTGGAGGAGGCGCCCGGGCTGCAGCGCAACAGCCGGCTGAGCTGCCAGTGCCTGATCAAGGGGAGCGTACCGATCAAGATCCGCATCCCGTCGTGGAACCGCAACGCGGTCAAGGAAGTGCCGCACTGAGCGGGAATGTGGCGGGGGGAGCGGAATGCCGGTGGCAACATCGCGGCGACGAGTGCCGCTAACGGGAACGAACTCATGGCAGGCGGATTTGGCTGGCTGGATGTTGAGGACATTGCCGAAGCGCTGCATGAGCAGCACCCGGACAAGATCGACCCGCTGCGGATCCGCTTTACCGAGCTGCGGCGGCTGGTGGAGGCACTGCCGGACTTTGAGCCGGATCCGGAGCACCCGGTCAATGAGAAGATTCTGGAGCACATCCAGGCAGGCTGGATCGCTCTGCGGCAAGGAACGCGGCGCACGGAAGATGACGAGGAATAACCAGGCCGATGTCGCCCGGCCGCATCATCGTGACGCGGCGGGCGTCAGCGTGATGGCGACCTGCGGCGTGGCGGGGTCGTTGTAAACAAACGGAACGAGCAGCCGGGCAGAATCCGCGGCTTCATCTTCCATCGGTTCCAGCATGGCGATGATGGAAGTGCCGCCGGGCCCGAGGATGCACAGCTGGCTGGAGAGCTCGGAAAAGGTGCGGATGCGAACACGGCCCGACGCATCGGTGCGGCCGCCGAGCCGGGCCTCGGGCGCGGGCCGGGAGATGTAATCGATGGCCTGACTGACATCAACAGGATTGACCGGAGCGTTGCGACGGTCCATGGGTTGAACCATGACGACTGCGCCACCCCAGGGCTGCCCGCCACGGGTGATGACCAGGTCAAAGTCGTCCTCCGGCAAACTGCTGGCACACCCAGAGAGGCACGCGGCGACGCAACCCAGGCCCAGTGCGACAGCCCCGGGGCAACGGGGCAGGCTGAAACGGAGGAGTGCGAATAGGGCCGGAACCATGGAAGCAAGGATACCGCCGGCATTGGTGCCAACGATGAGGCCATCTCATGGTCAGCAAGAAAAGCACAACCAGCAAGGCGATGGGTGCGACAGCCAGTGCCGGCGGCGGAAATCGCGTTCGGGCCGGGCGACCAAAGGCCGCCAAGACAGCAAATCGGCTCCCTGGCGTGCCGTTTGACCTCCCCCGCGTCAACGCGGAACAGCTTCGCAGGGCTGCCGCCCTGCGGGACATGCTGGCGGAGTCGTACCCCGACGCCCACTGCGAACTCAACCACAGCAACGCGCATGAGCTGCTGATCGCGACGATCTGCTCGGCGCAGACCACAGATGTCGGCGTGAACAAGTGCACACCCGCGCTGTTTGCGGCGTATCCCACACCGGCGGACTACGCCAAGGCCACGCCCGAAGAAATCGAGCCGTACATCCGGACCATCGGACTGTTTCGCTCCAAGGCCAAAAGCATCTGCCAGACCACCAAGGAGCTTACCGAGAAGTTTGGCGGCCAGGTGCCACGGACGATGGATGAACTGCTGACGCTTCGCGGAGTAGCCCGCAAGACGGCCAACGTGGTGCTGGGCAACGCCTTTGGCATCAACGTCGGGTTCGTGGTCGACACGCACGTGCACCGGCTGAGCCAGCGGCTGGGGCTGGTGCCAGTGGGGACACCGGTAGCGCAGTGCGAGAAGCTGCTGATGGCCTGCTTTGCGGCGTATCAGGACGAGTGGTGCATGCTCTCGCACCGGCTGATTTTTCACGGGCGGCGGGGCTGCCCGGCTCGAGGGATGCCGACGGGCTGCTGCAGCCAGCACCAGATCTGCCGCGGACTAGGAGACAGGTGCGAACTGCGGGTGACGGCCAAGTCCAAGGGCGGCGGGAAGGCCGGGCCCAAGTCAGCGGGCAAGGCTCAGAGCTGATCGGCCGGGACATCCAGCACCGCGGCGATCTGCGAGCAAGCTTTTCAATCGATCGTGGAGCCGAGCCCTCGGCCTTGTTGTTGGCAACGACGTAGGTGGGAAGGCCCTTTGCCAGCGCTTCGATGCACAGTGTGGCGATCGCCGAGCGTGCGGGCGGGTCGGGGTCGACGAGGTTGTCAAACGGCTCGTAGCGGCTCTTGGCGGACTCGTACTTCTCGCTTGGGTGCAGGAGCCAGCGAATGACCAGGGCGGAGCCGGCGGCGGGCTGGAGGATCGTGTGCTGATCTGCCAGCGGCGGCTGGCTGGGGTGGCCGGCCAGGGCCGTGACGATGCCGCGGGAACGGAGAATCTCGATGTACCGCGGCGTGAGGAGTTCGCGGTTGCGGACCTCCACCGCGTAAAGCGGCGTGATGGACCACGGGCCCTGGGGGCCGGCTGGCAGGGCGGCCAGGAAACGCTCCAGCCGATCCAGCAGGTGGGATACAACCCCAGCGGCGGTAAGACCACCCTTTGCGGAAAGGCCCAGCACGCTGGCAACCTGGCCTCGCGGCGAGAGATCCATGGGCGGGAACTGGAAGACGATCGGGCCGCAACGGCTCGCCAGACCGAGGACCGACGGGCCGACGACCCGGGCAAGGGCGTAGCTTGGCTCGAGGAACTCGGGGTTGGGCTTGTCCATGCCGCCGGTGGCACCGAAGGTTCGGCCGTGCTCATCGGTGGCCGGGCGGGTACAGACCTGGTGAGCTTTGACCAGAAAGCGGAAGTCCGGCGGCGTCATGGCCGCCAGGTCCGCAAGCTCGTGCTGGGGCATTGGGGCGTAGAACGTGCGGTCCAGGCCCACGGTGCGGAAGAGCGGGTGGGCCGCGTACGCGGCCAGGCCGAAGCGGGCGAGGTTGTCCTTGGTCACCGGGCGATCCCACACAAGTTGCTGCCAGCCGGGGAAGGACCATGAACTGGTGCCGAGATGGAGCAAGCCACGGGTGCGGCTGGCAAGGGCAGCCGCGAGGCGGGCGACGGAGGGATCGGGCTCCGCCGGGCCAACGACATCGTGCAGCCGTGCCGCCGGGGAGTCTCCAAAGAGCATGCCTTGGGCGAGATTGGCCCGCTTTGCCATAGAGGCGATGGTACAAACACCCCGCTGGGTCGGGCCGGGCGGGAGAGCCTGATTTGTGCGCACAGAACGGTCCCGAAAGCAGCCGTGCGGGATCTGTACGTTGGGCCGCGCGTACACTGGAATGTGGAAACCTCCCCCACTGCCATTGACCTGAAGAAAGACCGCGGCCTGACGGTGCAGTGGGCGGACGGCGCGACGTCGTACTACACAATCGCGTATCTGCGGAAGATGTCGCCCTCGGCCGAGGCACGGGAACTGCGGGACCAGCAGAAGAAGAATCCGCTGGCGATTCTGCCCAGTTCGGCGGCGTCCTCCGGGGCCATCGCGGCAACCGGGGCAGAGCTGGTGGGCAACTACGCACTGCGAATCTCGTTTAACGACGGGCACAACACGGGGATTTACTCGTGGCAGTACTTGCGTGAGATTGATCCTGCGCTGAGCAGCGAGCGATCGCTGGCTGAGGGGACGGGCGGCGGAGCGGGAGTGACTGGCGGCAAGGGCGGGACGGGTGGAATCGCGGGGTCCGGTCACGCCGCGGCGGGCGAGAGCGGACCCAGGGGGTGATGCGCGATGGCTGAGGGTGACGGCACAGCTCGGGACGCGGCAGCGGGCGAACAGCCTGCGGTTGTTGCCGCGCCGGCGCTGGATGCCGCAGCGGTGAAAAAACTACTACCGCAGGGTCTGGTGACAGTGTTGAGCGATGTCAAGGCCATCGGCCCGCGGCGGGCGGAAGCGTTGCTGGAGCTGGGCATTCGCAACGTTGGGCAGTTGCTGGCACATCTGCCGATGCGGCATGAGCACGAGCATGCGGAGGCGAGCATCAGCGAACTGGTGGAGGGGAGCATTGCCGCGGCACGGGGCGAGGTGACGCTGGTGCGTTTCAGCGGCGGACCCAAGGGACGGCTGAATGTGGCACTGGTCGACGGCACTGGGCGGCTCGACCTGGTCTTCTTCAATCAGCCCTATCTGCGGCAGAAGCTGCACCCCGGGATGCGCATCGCGGTGCAGGGGAAACTGACGCGGTACGGCCATGGCCTGCAGATGGCGAACCCGAAATGGACGGTGATTGCACCGAGTGCCGACGGGAGCGAACCGGGCAAGCGGGAGGAGCGGCTGCGGCCGGTGTATCCGGCGTGTGAGGCCATTGCATCGGCTGATGTGGAGCGGTGCGTGCGGGCCGTGCTGGAGCCGGCGCTCACGCTGATCGAGGATCACCTTTCGCCTGAGTACCGCGGTCCGCGGGAACTGCCCACGCTGGCGACGGCATATCGGATGATGCACCATCCGCAGAGCGAGCAGGAGATTGTCTCGGCTCGGCGACGGCTGGCGTACGACGAGCTACTGCTGCTGCAACTGGCGATTGCGATGAAGCGGAGCGAGCGGGCGGCGATTTTTGCTGCTGCACCGCTGCCGTGCACGCCGGCGATCAACAAGCACATCCGGGAGCGGTTCCCGTTCAAACTGACGGCGGATCAGGACTCGGTCCTGCGGGACGTGGTGCGGGACTTCGGTAAGGCGGTCCCGGCGAACCGGCTCGTGCAAGGTGATGTGGGCTCTGGCAAAACTGCCGTGGCCGTGTACGCCATGCTGCTGGCGGCGGCCCACAAGCACCAGAGTGTGCTGATGGCACCGACGGAGATTCTGGCCGAGCAGCACTTCAATGCAGTCAGCCGGCTGCTGGCGGGCAGCAAGCTGCGGATCGAGCTGCTTGTTGGCGCGCTGGGTGCCGGGGAGAAAGCGGAGATCCTGCGGGGCCTGGCCAGCGGTGAGGTGGACATGGTCATCGGCACGCACGCGGTGCTGACGCAGAAGGTGGCCTTCAAGTCGTTGGCGGTTGCGGTCATTGACGAGCAGCACCGCTTCGGTGTGCACCAGCGGGCGGTACTGCGGGATAAGGGCATTATGCCTGCGGCTGGTGACGGCCAGATGCTGCTGACCGATGCGGCATCGGGCGGTACCAAGCAGGTGCAGCCGATGACGCCGCACACGCTGGTGATGACAGCGACGCCGATTCCGCGGACGCTGGCGATGACGCTGTTTGGAGATCTGGACGTCTCGGTGATCCGGCACCTGCCGCCGGGGCGGCAGCCGATTGCGACGCGGGTCGTCTCGCATCAGGTCAGCGACGAGGTATACGCGTTTGTGCGCAAGCGGGTCGATGCGGGCGAACAGGCGTATGTGGTGGTGCCGATGATCGATGGCAGCGGCGGCGGGGCCGGCCTTGAGGAAGGTGAGGAGCTGGTCGAGGCGGATGCCGCGGGCGGCCCGGGCGTTGGGGCGGCGCGGGTGTTTGCGAGCGTCGAGAGCGTGCAGGCAGAGCTGACCCGGCCGGGATCGCCACTGGCGGGCGTGCGGCTGGGCGTGGTGCACGGACGGCTGAGCACACAGGATCGCGAGCAGGTGATGGACGCATTCCGGGCCGGGACCATCGACGTGCTGCTGGCCACGACGGTGATTGAAGTGGGCGTGGATGTGCCGAACGCCACGGTGATGGTGATTGAGGATGCGGACCGCTTCGGCCTGGCGCAGCTGCACCAGTTGCGGGGTCGTGTGGGCCGCGGGTCGAAGGCATCGGCGTGCGTGCTGATCGCCGATCCGGTGACGCCGCTGGGAATCGAGCGATTGAGCGTGATGAAGGCGACGGGCGATGGTTTCAAGCTGGCCGAGAAGGACTTTGAACTCCGCGGCTTTGGTGATGTGCTGGGCGTGCGGCAGTCGGGTATGCCGCCGTTTAAGGTGGCGGACCTGGCCAAGGACATGGATCTGCTGCTGATGGCCCGGCGGGATGCTTCGGGATGGATCGAGGCCTCTCCGACGCTGGAGAAGCCGGGCGAGGCACTTGTACGGCGGCGCATGCTCAAGAGCCACGGGCAGTGGCTGGGCCTGGCGGATGTGGGCTGAGCTTCAGCGGGCAGGCGACAGCGGGAAGGTGGGAGCGGCGGGCACCGCCAGTGCATCGGTGAGGGGCATGGATATCGTGCCTTTCCAGTAGGAAGTGGCCTCGAAATCGCGGAGGGCGAGAAGCGGATCGGCGGTGATGGTCAACTTCCACTTGGGGCCGGGCGGGTTCGATGGGCTGAAGGCGAGGAACTCGTCCCACAACTTCGACTGGTCCGGCATTGCTTCCAGCAGCAGTGGCGGCAGGTCGGCGTTGCCGTTGGGGCGGGTCTCAGAGCCGGCGTGCCAGCACCAGGCGGAGGCGACGGGCTGATCACCGGACGTGATGGTCAGCCGCAGGCCCAGGGCGAGGTCGCGGAGGGCCACGGGGCGGGGCGTGCCGCGGATGATGCTGACGGCGGGCACGTTGGTTGTCATGCCGCGGATGAGTTGTGGCCGGAGGTAGGCGAGCAACTGCAGATCAACGGCGGGGCCGCTGACGGGCGTAACGAGATCATCGGCCGTGCCGCGCAGGGTCCAGGTCAACGTCCGGTTGAGTTGCCCGGCGCGGCCGGAAAAGGAGCCGGTCAGGATGGACTCGAACTGGTCCGTGTGACCTCCTGTGCCGCGGGGCGGGGCTACCGGCCACGTGGGCTCACGCCAGTACTGCTCGTGGCTGGGCAGGGCGAGCATGGACGGGGTGGGAACGTCGTCGAAGATGAGTGAGGCCTGCTCCACGGCGCGTGCGAAGTGCTTGGGAAGGCTGCGCCAGAACGGGATGCCACTGGTGCGGACGCGGGGTGCGATGCCTGCGGGCCAGCGCTCACGCGTGACGATGTAGCGGGCGGCGATGAGGCGCGTCGAAGCGTCCATGACGGGTGCGGAACGGGCCTCGCTGAGCAGCACGCGGGTCTGCAGTTCGAGCCAGGGGCGGGAATCCGGCCCGGCCAGCGCGGCTGAGCTGTACACGACCCATTCCGGCAGCGAGGGCCAGAGGCCTTGCTGGCGGATGCGTGGGCCGTAGGGCAGTGCCGCGGCGAGCAGGAGCAGCGGCACGGCCAAGGCGATTCGCCAGCGAGAGCGGCGGGTACGGAGCGTTTGGGCTCGTGAGGTGTGCTGACAGCCGCACTCTGGGCAGGTGGCGGGCAGTGACAGACCATCGGGCATCGCGGCGGCCTGCCCAGCGGGAGACAGGACCAACGGATACCAGCACCGGCGGCAGCGGGGCTGGCCGGCGGACGGGCTGTAACGGATGCCCCGGTAGAGCAACCAAAGCCCCGAGGCCCCCGCGAAGACGGCCAGCAAGATGAATAAGGCGGTTTCCAGAGTTTCAAGGATTGGCACGCCGCGGCCGCCACGGCGGGGCACGATAACGGTGGGGTGAACGGGAGCCGATGCGAATCCCAATCTGCCCAAAGGGCGAATGCACGGCCATGAGAGGCAGCCCGGAGGGCTGAACCTGGCGGGATGGTGAACGTAGAAGAGGCGGACGGGAGGTTGCGCAACGGTTGGTCAGGAATGTATGAGAACTGTGCCGGGGACAACTTGGAGCAGGCAAGGCGAGGATGAACGAACTTCGCATGGACGGCATTGGCTGGCGCGTCTGGCTTGGCCGGCTGCGGCGGTGCTTGCTGCATCAGCCACGGCTGCGGTGGCAGAGCCGGTGGCCGATGGGGTGACGGGGCGGATCGACCCGGGTGGCGGATGGGTGATGTTTCACTCTGACCTGGGCAAGACGGCGCTGACGCTGGAGAACCTGACGAGCGTGCAACTCAGCGGCTCTGGCGGGACGGTGCGGTTCCTCTCTGGCGAGAGCACGTTGCTGGGACGGATGGGGGGCGAGCTGAGTCTCATCAAAGGGCTGCGGCTGGATGTTGGCCTGAGTGATGTGAGCGTGAACCGTGGCGGCACCGTGAGCACGCTGAACGTGGGTGGCGTGGAGCGGGCGGTGGACTCCAAGCTGGCCGATGCGACGTTTCAGCTTGATGCTGTCGCTGCGGGACCGCTGACGCTGGTGGCCATGGCGGGCGGGCGCGGTGCGCTGCTGGATGTGGCCAATCGAGCGGGGAGCTCAACAGCGACTCCGATTGCGGTGGCCGGCGGCGGGCTGGCGCTGACACTCAGCGAGTCGATCCAGGTGCGAGGCGGGGCCGTGACGGCGATTGAGTCACTGGCGGGCAGCCCATATGTGGAAGGGAAAGTTCAAGCTGTCTGGCGCCTGAGTTCTGGCGGGGAGTTGTCGGTCGGCTGGCAGCACCTTTCGGGGACGCTGCCGGTGCTGGACCGGAGCGGCAGCGTGCGGCGAAATGCCATTGTGATGGAGTACCGCATCGGCTTCTAGGTCGCCCCGCGGCCACCACTCAACGGCCGAGTTTGCCCTGCATCACCAGCCGCAGGTTGCGGATGATGGCCGTCGCCACGGCGGGATCGGTGTCGGGCTGAAGGACGAGCCAGGCCTTGGCGGGTGACTTTTTATCGGGATCGGGGACCAGCCAGACGAAGCCGCAGCAGAAGGGCGAGCCCGGCAGGTCACGCATTGCCAGACGGATCTTCGGGGCGTCTTCGCGCTGGCCGAAGGTCGCATCCTCAACGGCCTCAAGCGTGCTCTCGATGTTGGGATACACCGGCTGATCATCAAGCCGCTGACGGATGGTCACGATGGACTCGGCACGCAGGGCCATATCAACCTGCTCGATGAGGCGTTCGCCGGCGGGGCTGGAGTGCAGGTCCTCATCGGTGAGCATGAGCAGGCGGGTGCGGACGTTGAGGGCTGCAAGCGGGTTACGCATCAGCTCGCGGGCACGGGCCTGGACCCGCTGCACATCCGCCGCGGCGGTGGGTTCCATGGAGGCACCCATCGCGGCGTACATCAGGTTCTTGGGCAGTTCGTGCAGGTCGATGGCGATCGCATCAACGCTGAGGTCAAGGCCGGAGGATGCGGGCTCGGAGGGTGCGGGGGCGGCGGGTGCGGGCTGAGGCTTGCCGTCGGCCTTGAAGCCTGATGCCAGACCGCGGATGAGGTCCTGGCCGATCGAGCGCTTGGCCGGCTTCGCGTCCGCATCAGCCGCGGGCTTTCCACCTTCTTTCATGAAGTCGGGACCGAACGCCCGCTTGATCTGCTCCTCGACATTCTTGCCGAAGTCGGCGAACACCTTGCCATCGAAGTTGGGGGGCAGCGCGGGCTCGATCCCGGCACGGGATGACGAGCCGTTGGCTGCGGGAGTGTCCGTGCGGGTGACGAGGGATGACTTCGGCTTGGGGGTACTGGGCTTGGACAGGGCCCAGTTGAGGAGGGTAAAGGCACAGATGAAGAACAGAACGGTGGCGATCTTGACCGCCGGCGAGCGGCTGGCAAAGCCCTTGTCCGGAGCTGGCGAGGTCGGAGGAACCGCGGGGCCGCCAAACACTGCGGCGGGCTGAGGTCCGGAGTTTGAGCGGCTGGCAGCGGAAACGCCGGGCGTGCGACGCGCGGATTCGTGCTGACGGGGCGCACCAGCTTCGGTCGACTGCTGGGCGAAAGCGACCGGTGACGCGGGGGCGTCCGTGTCCAGCATGGTGACGCCGAAGGTGTCGGGGCCGGCGATCGGCGGCGGTGAGCCAGCGGCACCTGCGCGGGGCGAAACACCGGTGTCCGCATCGGCGATGCTGGCCGTCGATGCGTTCCGCTCGGTCGCGGCAACGGGGTCGAACTCGAGTTGCTCAACGGCGGAGTCCGCATCGGCCAGTTCGGGGACGAGGCGAAGGTCCACGCTGTCGTCAAGTGCCAGGCCGCGGGTATCGGAATCAAAACGTTCGGCAAGCTGGCCGTCGGCACGGCGACCGGTGAAAGTGCCCGGCAGCGGCTGGGGTGCCGTGCGGGTGACGACCAGTTCGATCGGCGGACCAACTGGTTCACCGGCCGCGAGCATCTCTTCCCGGTCGGCGATGCGGACGCTGGGCAGATCGGCGGGGCGGAGTTTGTCGATGGCCTCGGGACCGGCGTTGAGTGCGGCGAGCACCACCTCCAAGTCCGCGAGCATGGCCTGGGCGCTGGGGTATCGCTTGTCGTAATCGGTCATCGCACGACGGACGATCCACTTGAGTGTGCCGGGGCAGCGACGGCCGATGTTTGACAGTGCGCCGTGGGCCGGGAACGAGTTCTCCAGCATCGCGTACATCACGGCGCCAGCGCCATAGAGGTCAAAGCGGCTGCCATCGACATCGCGGACTTTGGCACCCTTGAGTGCGAGCCGGACCATCTCCGGATCGCGGAAGTACTCAGTGCCGTGGGTGGTCAGCGTCATCGAGGAACGCAGCGGCGTCAGCAGGCCGAAGTCCACCAGATGCGCGCGGCTATCGACCGCGTGAATGATGATATTGTCGGGCTTGATGTCCTTGTGCCAGAGGCCAGATTGGTGGTAGACGCTCAGCGTTGCGATCAGATCCGAGATGTGCTCGACCACGCGAATGAGCTGGGCGTGACCAAGGCCGCCAAGCTCCGGCGGGCTGGCGGCGTGCAGTTGCTGGGTGACAAGGGAGAGGCTGTCACCGGGGACGTACCGCATCACGTAGTAGAATCGTTCGCCGGTGAGCTGGTGATCCAGGATCAGGCCGAGGCGGTGCGCGGCTTCCAGCGAGCGAGACTCCCGGATGATCTGCGGAAGGCTTGACCCCTCACGGATCGAGAACGACTTGAGCACCACATCGCCGACCTGCATGTGGCCCTCGGCGGCGAGCGAGGCAAGCTTTTTCTCGTCGGGCCGGCCGACGTAGAGCCGACCGCCGGAGCCACCACCGGCCAGAGTGCCCAGGATCGCGTAGCCCTCAAAGGTGGGCGTGTAACGGCGGCGGATGCGGGGAGCGGTGGCAGTAGGTTCGCCCGGTCCGGCAAGGGTCTGGCCAGTCATGCCGATGGGCTCACCGGTCTGGGCCGTCTCGGGCTGAGCGGCGACACCGGACGGACGCCCGGGCTCGGAGTTGACAACCTGCGGCAGCCGGCGTTCAACACCGTCAAGAACGCCGTGGAGGTAGAGCAGCCGCATCGGATGGCCGAGCAGCACGCGATAGCAGTACACCCCTGCGCTGGCAGCTTCCTTGAGGAAAGCCTGGCCGTAGTACTCCGCCTTCTCCGGCTTGGAGAAAATGACGTTGCCGGCGACAAGGGCCGAGAACGCGATGGCAGTCACTGCGTGCCCGAGCAGGCGGACGGCATCGATAGCGGTGAAGCGGAGGTACAGCCAGATGTGGCGCAGGAGCCAGCGGATCGCACGAAAGGCGACGGGCACGCCGTATCCGAAGACGAGGATCCCCATCGGGATCAGGATCGCCAGCGGGAGCAGAATGTACAGGATGAACTCGGTGACCGTCACGTCGCGGGTACTCTCGGAAAACGGCCTTGCGGGTATCACACCTCAAGCCGGGGAGAGGGTACGTGTCAAAGCGGTATCCCGCCGCCCGGGATGGCAGTGAAACCGGTGGCCCGTGTTTCCAAAGACAACGGGTTGACCCGGTGGGCGATTCAGTCCCGTTCCCGGTTGGCCAGCCGGTAGATCTCACCGACGGCATCATCGAAGGTTGCGTCCGCCTGGGGGCCCTGGTCGGGCTTGAGCCCGGCCGCCTTCATCTCGGCGAACTCTTCGGGGGTGAACGAATAGGTCTCCATGACCTCGGAGAGGCGGTCCCGGACTACAACACGGACGCGGGCCAGCCGCCGGGAGACGGTGGGCTCGGAGAGGCCGAGTTCATCGGCGACTTCCTTGCCCGGGCGGCCTTCGAGCACACGCATGCGATAGACCTCGAAGTCGCCGAAGTCACTGTCTTTCTCGGCCAGTCGCAAGGCAGCGTGGACCTTGGCGCGGAAGACCGCCGCCTCGTAGTGCTCATCGGCGGTCATGCCGGTCTTTGAGGAGGCCGCAGCGTTTCCGCCGCCGGCGCGACCGGCCATCCAGGACTCATCGAACTCCATGGACTTGCCAAGTTTGATCGATTCGCCATCGCCGACGCTGAGGCCGGACCCCCCCCGCTTCTGGGCAGCCCGGCGGTCGATTTCGTCGCCCAGTACGTGCCTTGCGATAGCAAGCAGCCAGGTGGAGAAACGAGCCCCCTTTGCGGGGTCATACCGGTCGATTGAGTCAGAAAGGGCGGCCAGCGTCTCCTGCGAGAGATCGCGGACAGTTTCGGGGCCAACGCGACCCTTCCCCCAACGGGTGAGCTGCCCCCGAAGTACGGGGCCGAAAGTCTCCCAGAGCTCAAACCATGCGGTCTCATCGCGGGATTTGAGGCGGGAGATGAACTTGGAAGTCAGGGGCGAGTTCATGCGGAAAACGGTATGCCGCACACCGGGGTGATCTGACGTCGGTTACACTGGATCATGCTACCTGCGACCCTGTCGATCCAACGATTGATGGCCGGGATGAGGCGGACTAACGCAAGCGACCTGCACGTCAAACCGGGCAAGCCCCCCTGCTACCGCGTGGGCGGGCTGCTGCGTGCCATCGAAATGGAGCCGCTGACTGCCGAGGAATCGGACCATCTGCTGGCACCGATCATTCCTGAGGCGCTGCAGGCCAAACTGGTAAGGGATGGCTCGCTGGACTTTGCAACGTTTGATGAGCATGGGGACCGGTTCCGCGTCAACATCTTCCATGCCGGCGGCCACAGTCACGCCGCGATCCGTCGGGTGCGGGCCGAGATCCCGGACTTTGATCAGTTGAACTTGCCGCCGATCTACCGGAAGCTGGCCGATACGACGGGCGAGGGGCTGATCCTGATCGTCGGCGTGACGGGCTCGGGCAAGAGCTCGACGGCGGCGGCGATGCTGCAGCACATCAACCTGCAGCGGGCGGAGAACATCATCACCATCGAAGATCCGGTGGAGTTCCGGTTTGCAGGCGGGCGTGGGTATGTCTCGCAGCGGGAGATCGGCATTGATGTGCCGGACTTCCCGACTGCGCTGCGGGCGGTGGTGCGGCAGGATCCGGACATCGTGTTCATCGGCGAGCTGCGTGACCAGGAGACGATTCTGGCGGCGATTCAGGCGGCCGAGACCGGGCACCTGGTGTTCGCCAGCATGCACTCGGCCGATACGCAGAACGCGTTCTCACGCATTCTGGAGTTCTTCCCGATCACGCAGCACGCGTTTGTGCGCGGGGCCCTGTCGACTTCGCTCAAGGCGATCTGCGCCCAGCGGCTGCTGCCGGCGGACCTGCAGTTCATGAACGCCGAGGGCAAGCCGGCGGGCATCGTGCCGGCGGTGGAGGTGCTGCTGTCAACACCGATGGTGCGGGATCGCATCCGAGAGCCGGGCGGCGAGGCGGACATGCCGACGATCATCGCCTCGAGCGTGGCCGACGGCATGTGCTCGTTTACCATGTCGCTGGCGGAGCTGGTCCGCAAGGAGATGGTCAACGTACGTGTCGCGATGGAGTACGCACCGAACCGGGATGCTCTAGACGCGATGGTCAAGGGCGTCCAGGTCCGAGCCACCGGCATGGTCTCCCGGTTGAAGTCACACTGACCGGCGATGCGGGTGGACGCGGTTCAGTGCTTGACTGGGCTGCGCGTCGAGACGGTGAATAACTGATGACCCAGCACCGAGAGGCGGTCCAGGCCGCGGGGTGGCCCGTGGCGTGAGACCAGAGCCAGCGGGGTTGCGCCGGCAAGCGTGCGGAACCGCTCGACCATCGCTGTTTCACGACGGATCAGGGCTGACAGGAGCGGATCACGGGGCTCACCGTCCGGCGGCGTGCTGATCTGATTGACGATGATTCCGGGGATGTAGACCCGGATCGGTGCCGGCGCGGGGGCGGGCGTTCCGCCAAGATTCACGGTCGGTGCGGGCGTTGCCTTGCCGCTGCAGGCGCGGATGAGGTCGCCCGTTTCATCCAGCGCGAGCTTGGTTGGAATGGCTACCGGAACGATGGCCGACTGGGCAGGATCGGTGAGCATGGCGGAGAGCCGCTTGACGCCCTTGCTGAGTTCGACGAGCCGCTTGGTGACCTTGGGCAGTCGGATCATGCTCTTGTACTTGAGCAGGAGCTTGAACGTGGCATCGAGCCACTGTGTCGCAAGGTGAGGCAGCTCCAGCAGGCGGAGGAGATGGCCGGTGGGCGCGGTGTCGATGACGACCTTGTCGAAGTCGTGATGGCCGAGCAGATCGATGATCTTGACGATGGCCATGACCTCGTCGATGCCGGGAGGGGCCAGATCCAGCAGGGACCGCATGGCATCCTCATCGAACGCCAGCGAAGCGCCGCCGAGGATGTTCTGGAGCATGGCCTCCAGCTCCTGCTGGTACTCGTCTTTGAGGAGCTGGAACTCGCTGGCGGCATCGAGCTCCATTGCAAAGAGGTTGGGGGCGATCTGCCGGGCGGTGGCATCGAGCGGCTGGTCGATGCAGTCGGCCACGGAGTGGGCGGGGTCAACCGAGACCAGCAGGACCTTGCCGATACCGGCGGTTGCCATCTCGCACGCCGCGGCGCAGGCCATTGTGGTCTTGCCGACGCCGCCCTTGCCGGCAAAGAACATGATCTGAGCGGCAGCGGAGAGTTCCAGGGTGATGTGGCCGTGGACGGGCTCGGCCAGATCGATGCGAGGTGCTACCGCCGGGCAGGTCGCTGCCAGGGAGCACACCTCGGCCGGCGACATCAGGATCGGCAGCAGCGAGCGGAGCGCATCGGGACCAACGGGCTCCCGCTGGGTCAGGGGCAGGCCCCAGTGCTCGGCACTGGCCAGCGGTTCGATGAGCTTGGACAGGACCGTGGCCTGCTGGCAACGCAGCATGTCCAGGTAGCCCGAGTGGCCGGGGGTGATCAGCCGGTTGATGATGATCTCGGCGTGAGGAACGCCAAGTTCCGAGAGGTGGCAGACCAGATCGGTGGTCTCGGCGATGGACATGACCTCGGCATTGCATGCCGGCACAAAGCGGCAGCGGACAGGATCGGTCAGCAGCTCGTGGGCGGCGGAGAAGAGGAACTGGAGGTGCTCCAGGAACGTGTCAAGCTCGTCCTTGCTGCGGGCCTTGGAGAACAGGTTGGCCATGTAGCGGTGCTTGGCCATCAGGGCGTCGATGGCGTCCATCCACTGGGTGAACATCTCCGGCATCTGCAGCAGACGCAGGGTGTGCCCGGTGGGTGCGGTATCAACGATGATGCCGTCGATGGTCTCATCATGAGCCCAGGTGGCGATCTGCAGGAACGCCATGAGTTCATCAAGGCCGGGCAGGGCCAGGGCCAGAAAGCTGTCGACATCCTCGTTATCAAAGAACGTGCCGCGGCTGGCGAGGGTGCGGAAGTGCTCCAGATGCTCGGCCATGAAGCTCTGGTGGCTGCTGGCGGCATCAAACTCGATGACCTTAAGGTTCTTGGGCAGTGAACCGGGGCCATCGAGCGCATCGCGCACGGAGTGGGCGGGGTCGGTCGAGATGAGGATGAACGAGCCGGCAGGGCGGCTGTCGGCGATGGCGATGGCCGCAGCACAGGCCGCAGTGGTCTTGCCAACGCCGCCCTTGCCGCCAAAGAGCATGAGCCGCAGGGACTGATCGGTCAGGAAGCCGGGCTGGGCGGGGGTGGCGGGGTTGCTGGACATGGGCGGCTCCGGCGGTCAGTGGCCTGTCAGGGTGCTGCAGAGGGGATCAGGCGGCATCGCGAGAGGCCGATGGGTGCTGGGACGGGTTCTGGCGTGCCTCACGGGCGAGGCGGTTCTGCTCGAGTTCCGCCTCCATCGCGGCCAGAACGTCATCGTGGTCAGGGTCGGCGGCGGTAGCCGGTGCGGCGGCTTCGGCGGTTTGCATCTGATTGACCTCCACGAGTTCGTCGGACTCCGACTCCGAATCGGCTTCGTCGTCCGAGTCGTCAAGCTCGTCGTCTTCATCCGCTTCGAGGTCGTCATCCTCCTGGCCGTCCTCCTGGTCCTCGGCCACATCTTCCGGGTCCTCGCCTGCGGCGGTCGCCGCATCGGCCTGGGCCTGGATCTCGTCAAGGCGGTCGAGGATCTGGGTTTCCTGCTCGTCGAACTCTTCGGCGGTGAGCTGGCCGGTCTCCAGCAGCATGTACAACTCGCTGAGGCGGGTTGTCAGGCGCTCGGCCTCGGCGGCCTGCTCCTGCTGGACGTGCTTGTGGAGCTCCTTCATGATCCAGAGCACGCCCTTGACGGGGGAGAACAGGATGTTGTCGACGATAAACACTCAGGCGGCCTCGCTGGGCTGTGCTGCGGCTTTGACCTCACTGAGGGCAGGCTCGGCGGTGTCGTCAGCATCGTCCTGTTCGCTGGCATCGAGGCGGACATCAACAAAGCTCTGGGGGGGCCAGGGGCCGGAGATCTCGAAGGTGTAGTTGTCGTCGAAGGCCTCGGCGGCGCGGGCGACGGCGGCATCAAAGGCCTCTTGCGCATCCCGGCTGATCAGCAGCGCCAGAGCGAGGATCTGCTTCTCGCTGCGGGGCGGATTGCTCTTTGTTTCGGCGATGACCGGGTCAAGGTGCGACGCGACGGTTTCGGCGGCCTGATCGCGAAGCTGGCCGAGCTTGTTCTCAAAGAGGCGACCGACGCTCACCTTATTGTCGTGCGAGGGCACGTCCAGCATAGCGTCGCGGGCCTCACGGAGGTCGGGATCCATCGAGACAAGATGAGCGAAGGCATTTTCCACAGCAAGCGAGAGACGAAGGGTCATCTCGACCTTACCGCCGACACGAGCAAGCGCCTCGGCCAGCGGCTCGGCGTTGCTGCGGATGAGGTCGGTGATGCCGGCCGCATCGTCGGCCAGGGTGCCGAAGCTCATGGGCAGCACGTCGGCGGTGCGGCACAGGTCGGTCAGCACCTTCTGGTGAATCGCCAGGTTGCTCCGCTGCGGTCGGATGCGGCCGGCGATGCTGCTGTACACCACAGCGAGCGGGCCGGCGGAGAGAACTTCCAGCGGCTGGCCGCCGAGCCCGGTAAGGCCCTGCGGCAAGGCGGTGCTGGCGGGAACAACGGCGTAGCAGTAGAGCGACATGGCGGGTTACCGGCGAGGACGGGGAGAATCGAAGGGCGCGAGAGTTGACAACGGGCTCGGGGGACGGCGATCAGGCCGCGGCGCGAGGCGATTGGCCCGAGGCGTCGCCGGGACCGATCACGCCAGCCGGCTCATCGCTGGCGAGTTGCGCCCGCTGTGCCGGGGTAAGGGCCTGCTGAGCCGTCTCGGCCGCAGCGGGTTCCTGCGGGTACATCTGCGGCCGCGGCGCCGGGGCGGCGGGAGCGGGGAACGTCATCGTCAGCGGAGCGGGCGCGGGCACCGGCTGCGGGGCCGGAGTCTGAACGACCGGAGCGGCCATCTGAGCGAACGAGAACGGACGCACCATCTTGAGCGTGGCGTTCTGGGCGCGGATCTCGAGCATCCCACGGCAGGTGGGACACTTGACGGGACCTTCAAAATCGTCGTACGCGTCGCTGAGGGGGAAGCTGTGGCCGCAGTGGATGCAGTTGATCTTCATATCGGAATCTCGAGACAGATGCGGACGTTGGCACGTCGGTGGATGCGGACTTCGGCGGGGTGGATCAGTACCGGTGCATGAACGGCTTGCTGGTCTGCTGGCCGGCGGCAGCGGTGGAGCGGGAGCCGTGGGGACGATCGTTAAAAGGCTTGACCTCGGTCTGCACGGGCATGATGCCGCTCTGCTTGTAGATGGCTTCCAGAAGGCGGCGTACCTCCTGCTCGATCTGCTCGCAGCGGGCCTGACACTTATTCGCCCGTTCCATAGCGACGCGGCGTTCCTGGTCGCGGCGGTGGCGCTCCATTTCCAGGCAGCACAGTCGCATGTGCAGCTTGTGCGGCAGGCCGGAGACCAACGCCGAGGTGTCGGCATTGGTGCGCATCTCCTGCAAGCCCTTGAGGGTCATCGGCTGTTTCATCGGTACGGCTCCGGACGTATCGGCGTGCGGTCGGATCAGGACGCGGTCGCTTGTGAGTGTGCGGCGGAGTGGATGTGGCCCTTGCGTCCGCCAGACTGCAGTTCAGAAATCAGGGCCATGAGATCGTCAACTCCGGGCTTGGGTCCCTTGCCCGAGACATCGCGAAGGATGCCACCGAAGACGTCCCACGCCGCATCGCGGAAGAAGGCGTCCTTGACATCGACGCGGCGGGCACGGTGGGCCAGCACGCGGCAGAGGGCGATGCACGAGCGGATGGTCGGCCGGTGGCCCGAGCCCATGCCGCGGAGCAGACTGGCGAGCTCGACGATGACGCTGCAGTCCTCCAGCGGGAGGTGGCTCTTGGCGTGGGCGATGTCCCGTTCGGTGGCGGTGTCGTAGTGACCGACATCGATGGTGACCATGCGATCGAGCAGGGCGTCCTGCGTCTTGTGGACGCCGGCGTACTCCTCGGGATTGCTGGTGAAGATGGCGCGGAAGCTGGGGTGCACCTGGAGGTAGCCGTCGTTGCCGCCGCCCTTGGGCAGGTTCAGCAGGCCTTCTTCCAGGATCGAAAGCAGGGCGTTGTTGGCTTCGGGCTTCGAACGGTTGAACTCGTCATAGATGAGCGTGTGGCCGTGTTCGCACGCGGTGGTCAGACGGTTGGACTGCCAGTGCACCTGCATGTTCTCCTCGGTCTTGAGCACCGAACGGATGTAGTTATCGACCACGGAGCTCTTGCGGTATCCGGCGTCCTTGCCGACGAGGTCGGAGGAACCAAACTCGTCATTACCGTGGATGAGCGTGACCGGGCGGGCGAGCTGGGCGGCGATGTGGAAGGCCAGGGTGGTCTTTCCGGTGCCGGCCGGGCCTGCCAGATGAACGGCGTAACCGCAGTCGAGGTAAGCAAGGGCACGCTCTGTGACGGCGTGAACGGCCGGGGTCAGCACGAACGTGGGGCTGGCCTGCGGCAGCAACACGCTGGTGGTGGACTCGCGTTGGGGAAGGGCCTCGATGAGCGCGTGAGCTTGTGCGGTTGCCATGGCCAAGGTGATCGGACGGTCCGATCAGGCGATTCAGTCAGAGAGCAAGGGAATTCGAGCAGAACAGCGGGAGAACTCCGGCAGGCGGCGATCGCTGTGGAAAACGCGGGCACAGTAAACAGAAAAGGCCCCGTATTCGGGGCCTGGAGTACTCAGATGCGAAGTGAAGCAGTCGGGAACTTCAACCGGCCTTGCGACGACTTCCGGGAGCCTTGTTCGGCTCGCCTGCCCGGCGGCGCAGTTCGGCGCGGTAGTCTGCACCGGCGTAGCCACCGGGAGAAACCGTGTTCTCGCTGGCCGGCGCCGGCTGCGGGGCCGGACGCGGCTTGGGGGCTGCCGGGGCGGGGCTGGTGCGGGACGCAACGGCGCGGCCACCGGAAATGGAGCCGGCGATCCCCAGCACGTTCTTGCGGATGTTCGCACGGTCCTTGGCGAATCCGTCGAGCATGGAGCCGACGTCAGACTTCAGTTCGCTGATGAAACCGTCGCGTGCGGATGCGTCCGCTTTGCTGATGGCCAGACGTGTCTTGTGCATGGACTTCTCAAAGGCTGCGACGTCCTTCCTGAAGCCTTCGGACCAGTCACTCAGTTCGGTCACGAAGTCGTAGCGTTTGCGGGCATCGGCCGCGGTGGCCGCCTTGTGGGCTTTGTTCGCCGCGGCGCGGGAGCGGTTGGAGGTCTTGTGCAGGTCGGAGACCCATCGCTCCAGGCCGGCACAGAAGGACTGCAGCTGGTCGGCCTGATCTGCGGCGTTGTCGGATCGCTCGCGTGCGAGCTGCCCAAGGAACTCATTGACATCTGAGCGTACTTCCCCGACACGCTGCGACACGGCTTCAACGAACCGGGCACGGCTCCGAGCATCCGCGGCAGCGGATGTTGCGTTCTCCGACCGGAACTGATCGAGCATGGCACCGACGTCGGACTTCAAGGCGTGAACCCAGCCGGTGATGGTGGTGGTGCTCGTGGAGTGGTTGTGATTGGTTGACATGCGGACCTCGGGGTCAGGGGCTTCGGAGCGGGCGAAGAAGCGGTATCCGGCGGACGACGTCGGACAGGAGATTCGTATCGGGCGGTTCCTGCCGCAACTTGGACCGGGGCACGCAACTTCCCTGAGTCGGCCAAGGGAAACTTCGGATGGTGAAGCGCAAAAAACACAGAAGCGTGCCGTAAGGCACGCTTCTGTCACATTGACGTGATGTCATGCACCGGCCAGGCCGGCGTCATGATCAGGCCGGCTGAGCGGCCGAGGAGGTCAGACCGATGGCCTCGGCGTACTTGAGGTACGTCTCGACCGAGGCGATGACCACGCGGGCCTCGACCGACAGGAGCTCGATACCGACGAGCGAGACCTTGGCGAAGGCATCGATCACGATACCCTTGTCAAGAATGCGATCGACGACTTCAGCGAGCGAGGAGGAATCGGTAGTCTTCTGAACCTTTGCCATAAAAACTCCTTTCGAAAGGAAAAATGGGCCTTTCACGGCGGCCCGGGGTTACTTCCATGTGAATCGACGTCATCACCATCCCACTTGCGGCCTTGTCCCGACTAGACAGGGGACTTCCCGCATACGTCTGGATCTGGGATGGGATAAACGTCACAGATGGCCGGAAAAACGGCACATCAAGCCCGGTAACCACCGTCAGGGCGGGCGCGAACGTACATTTTGACATGCCTGCCCCCCAACAGATCCGTTACAGACACACCCTCCTGCGTGCCGGCGAGTTCCGGCTCGATGGCGGCTCCATGTTCGGACTGATTCCGCGGGTGGTCTGGCAAAAGCAGGCAGCGGTGGACGACCGTGGCCGGATCACGGTGCAGCACAACTGCCTGCTCCTGGAGCGTCTTGACGACGTCGCCCCGGGCGGCCCCCTTGGGGCACCCAAGCTGGTGCTCATCGAGGTGGGCACGGGCAACAAGCTCGACGAGAAGTCACGGGACATCTTCGCGCTCGGCACACGAAGCATCATCGATGCGCTGGCCGAGGTGAACTGCCGGCCGGAGGACATCCAGCTGGTCACGGCAACGCATCTGCACTTTGACCACGCCGGCGGTCTGACGCGTCTGACCTTGCCCGGCGAGAAGCCCGATTGGGTTGGGCCGGCATCGAGCTTCGGTGCCCCTCGCGGCGAGCACGGTGTCAAACTGACGTTTCCCAATGCCGTGCACGTGGCCCAGCGGCAGGAATGGGCCGACGCGGTGGAGAACCGCTCGGTCATGACACGAACCTACTTCGCTGACCATCTGCTGCCGATCCAGCCGTTGCTGAAGCTGATTGACGGGTCGGGACCGTTTGAGCCGGGATACATCCCGGGCAAGACGGACATGCCGCGGCTGCCACAGCTTGTCAGGGAAACCGAGATCGCACCGGGGCTGTTTGCGTTCCGGGTTCCGGGCCACACCTGGGGGCAGCAGGCGTTCAGATTTGTTGCCGCGGACGGGCGCGATACGGTGTTTGTGCCGGACGTCATGCCGACCGCGGCCCATCTGGGCCAGGCATACTCGCTGGCGTACGACGTCGAGCCGTACACCTCCAGCGTGAGCCGGCACTGGCTGCTGCGCGAGGCGGCTGAACGCAAGTGGCGGCTGGTGCTGGATCACGAGCCGGGGCACCCCATCTTTGAAGTGGCGGCGAACGCGAAGGGGTGGTTTGACCTGAGCCCGGCGTAATGGCTTGAAGCCTCATGGCAGGCAGCGGTGGCTGCAAGCCAACGAAAACGGCGTGCACCCGGAACCGGGAGCACGCCGTGCATGGGACACTGTGCGTTGCCGCGTCGAGCTTACTCAAGCGGCAAGCCGCGGCAGCGGGAGATGATCACCCGCTCAACCATGGACTCGCTCTTCTCATCGGTGGGCTCGAAGATCTTCATGACCACGGCACTGACCTGCTTGGACAGTGTCTGGCGATCGGGCTCCTTGAGCTGCGCGTGCTGCGCCCGGGCCACGATGCGCGAGACTTCCTCACCGATCTCCGCCTGACGGGCCTCGAGCCGCTTCTTGACCAGTTCGGCGTTCTTCTGCTTGGTCTGCACGTAGACGGCGATATCCCAGAACCAGACCTTGCCGGTCTGCATGTTCTGGAACTTGTCCTCGACGGCCTTGACCTCGGTGATCTTCTCCCCCTCGGGATTTGCGACAACGACGGCGTGCACATCCGCCGTTGCACTCTTGGGCTTCATGGATTTGAAAACAAAGAAGAGCGCACCGGCCTCGATGGCCATGACGACGCCGACGATTCCGAAGAGCTTGACAGGAAGCCCGCCCTTTTTGGCTTCACCGCCGTCCTTCTTGGCGGCGTCTGCGGGGGGCGGTGCTTTGGCGTCCTTCTTTTCGGCTGACATTCGACACTCCTCTCGGCGGTCCTGGCGCAGGACACAGTCCGATGGGGCCTTGCATCGACAGCCGCGACCTGCAGCTTCTTGCGCGAGGGAGTTGATGAGGACCGAGCCGGGTTATCAGACCGGGCCGGACCGTTGCCGGCGGCCGAGGCCGCACGGCTTGACGGTGGCGGCTTGCCTAGGCAGCCCGCCGATAACGCGTCGCGGCCAGTGAAGCATGCAGCGCGTTCATGGCACCGGCCTTGACGCGGGCGGCCGGATCCTTCACGGGCTTGCCCTTGGCCGCTGCGACGAGGCTCGAAGCAGCGGCATCACCCGCCGAGAGCGTGATCTCAAAGACCAGTGATTCATAAGCCTCGACACGAGCGACAGCCTTGTTGACCGCACGCCGGGTCAGAAGGCAGAAGACGCACGAGGCGATGACGAAGACCGCAAACGGAAGTGTTCGCTCAAGGCCGTCCTTCGTACTGCCGGCGATGAGCATGGCCAGGCACATGACTGCCACCAGGCCGGGCGAGAGAACCCGGCCGGCACCGATCACCGAGCGAACCCACGCCGGAAGCTCCGCTGCGGCGGCAATTCGCTGGGCTGCGATGCCCGAGAGCGCGGCACGGAGCGACACGGTGCCTGAGTCATTCCCGACGCACTCGACGGCGGCGCGAATCGCCGGGTGCGGCAAGGGTGGTTCTGCGGCGGCCAGGACCGCCTCCCTTCGCTGCGGGTCCGTGAGAACTTCCTGATCGCCCAGCAGCCGTATCGCGGTCTCGGCGATGACTCGCGGCAGCACCCGACTGCGAAGTGCACCAACCGTACCGGGGGCAACCACGGCACCGTACCACGGGCGTGTGGTGACCAGCAGGGAGGCCGCGAGCACTGCGATCAGAATGCCAAGCCAGGTCGTCGGGTCCACCGAGCATCCTTTCTGCGGTGACGGGAGAGAGCAACAGAGAACACCAAGATCGCGTCCGGGATCAGCGGCCGATAACCAGCAACTGCTGGAGGAGCTGATCGGTTGCGGAGATCACCCGGCTGTTGGCCGAGTAACCGGTCTGGGTCTGGATCAGTCGGACGAACTCCTCGGCAAGATCGACGTTGGAGAGTTCCAGTGAGCCGCCGACGACGCTGCCGGTGCCCAGTTTGCCCGGAGTCGTGATCACCGGCGTTCCGGAGTTCGGCCCGGTCTCAAAGAGATTGTTGCCGATGTCAACAAGACCTTCGGAGTTAGAGAACTTGGCAACTGCAACCTGACCGACGGGGCGGGTCAGACCGTTGGTGAACGCACCGGTGATAACACCGTCGACTCCGACGGAGAAGCTCGAGAGGGTACCGACGGGCGTGCCGTCCTGATAGACCGCGGCGAGTTCGGACCGAGCGCCCAGCGAGGTCACCAGCGAGGTCGGCGAGGAGAAGTTGAGGTTGATACCCATTGTGGCCTCGGCGCCGGTGCCGGTGCGGTTGATGGTGATGTTGATGGGGGTGTCGGCTACCTGGCGGCCGGAAGAGTCAAAGGCGATAGTGCCGCTGCCGACGGCAAGCGAGGCGCCCGAGTCATCGGGCGAGTCGATGAAGTACCGCCAGGTGGTACCGTTGCCGCGGCTTTCGAGGACCATGGTCAGATCGACGTTGACCGAGTTGCCCAGTGAGTCGTAGGCGACAAAGGTGGTACGGATGGACTCACCGTTGGCGGACTGGGCCTTGGTGGTCACCAGGGGCGAGCCGGCACCGACGAGCGCGCCGCCGGCTGAGAGCTGGCGGATATCAGCAGTTTCCAGGGCGATGTCGTTGCCGGTGCCGATGTTGCCGGTGATCGATATCTGGCCATTGGTATCGATGGCCACTCCGGTGCCGGTGCCGGTGGTTGTGTTGATGCCAAGCGAGTCGCGGAAGAAGTTCATGAGATCCTGCACGGTGGACGTGGCAGTGACTTCGTAGCGTGCGGTGGGCAGCGTCTTGCCGCCCTTCTCGACGCCACGGAGTTCGATGAACTGGCCGGCAGTAAACAGTGACTGACTTCCGGTGGTGGCGGGGTCATCAATATCGGTCAGCAGGTCGGTGGCAGCTGCCGCCGGGTTGCCGGTGGCGACGGTGGTCATCGCGGCCAGCGTGGTAACGGAACCCTGCGATCCGATGGTGCCCTGCGAGTTGAGATTGCCGGAGAATCGCACGTTCTTGGTAGCCTCGGCCAGACGGAGCTGGCCGACGGGCAGGTTCAGCGGCTTGAGCGTGCCTTCAACAATGTTGAACCCCGCATCGACGCCATAACCCATCACGCGCTGGCCGGAGATATTGACCAGGTCGTTGTTGCTGTTCTGGCGGAACGCGCCTGCACGGGTGTAGAACTGGCTGTCGCCGCGTGACACCACGAAGAAGCCGTCACCCTCGATGGCCAGGTCGCGCTGGTCGCCGGTCGGCTGCAACGAGCCGGTGGAGAAGTTCCGCTGCGTGCCGGCGATCGTGACGCCAAGGCCGATCTGCGCCGGGTTGGTGCCGCCGGTTGACTCACCGGGCACCGAGCCCAGCGAGATGTTGCGACTGAACTGGGAAGCAAAGAGCATCCGGTTACTCTTAAACGCCGTGGTGTTGACGTTCGAGATGTTGTTACCGATGACGTCGAGGTTCCGCGCATTGGCCGTAAGGCCAGACAGGGCGGTGAACATCGCGGTAGTTGAGGCCATATCCGAATCTCCTTTAAGCTCGAACTCAGCCGGTCGGTTCCGGCACAGTGTGTCGTTTCGTCTGCATCGCTCCCGCGATTGCCGCGGGCTGGCTGCCCTAACCACCCCTGACCAGCCCCCCGCTCCTGCTAGTTAGTAGCTTCACCGTTTTGCTGCGCGGCGAGCACACTGAGAAGAGACGAGTTGTCATAACCATTTCGGGGCAGCGGCAGCAAGTGCGGCTCCTGACCGAGTTCTTCCTGTCCAGCATCGGGGACGGCGACAACGCCGTCGATCCCCGTGATGGCCTGCTGAGTCGGCTGGGCGGCACCGGTCACCTGCCGCTTATGAACATCCAGCGTGAGGGACTTGCCGTCGATGAGGATGAGTGCCGTCTGGAGGCCGGCGGCGGCGGCTTTGTCTGCCGCGGCGCCAAGCCGCTGGAGCTGCTCCGGGCTGAGTTCTACACCGCTGCGGGGGGAAACCGTCACCGGCAGATCGCTGACAGCCTGACCTGCCTTGGCCTTGCTGACCAGGCTGGCAAAGTCGAGTCCGGCGGCAGAACCAGCCCCGCTGGCGGCAGGTGCGGCGGCACCCGCGGCAACCGTGGTTCCGCGAGAAGCGAGTTTCTGCAAGAGTGCAAGAGGCGAGTTCGTCATGATTCTTCTTTGTGGTTCGTTGGCGTCGGGATCAGCAGGATCAGTTGGCCGAGGAAGTCTGCGTGGCGGGAGCGGCACTCACTGGCGGCCCTGACGACGGGGACGTCGCTGGCACGGTGATCGTCGGCGTCCGCCCCATCGGGTTGACCGGCGGGGAAGTGGCCGGGTTGCTCGCAGGCGGGTTCGTCGTCGGGTTGGTTGCCGGAGGCGGATTGGTCGTCGGCGGATTGGTGGTGGGCGCTGTGCTCGGCAGCGTGATGCCGTCGATCTTGCTGAACGGGACCTTCCAACCCTGTGCCAGGGTGACGCTGACGCCGCTGGGGCCGGCGTTGACCCCGACCACGGTGCCGCTCACGCGGCTGTTGGTCTCTGTCAGCCCGGAGATGTTGGCACCCAGGAGATTGCCGGCCGAGGCGAGCTGATTCTGGGAGAGAATGTTCCCCAGCTTCTTCTCAAGCGAGAGGTTGGACTCGATCGACCGGATCGAGGACAACTGCTGCAGCAAGGCGTTTGAGTCATTGGGCTTCAGCGGGTCCTGGCTCTGCAGTTCAGAGAGCATGATCTTTGTGAACTGCTCGCTGGTCAGGTCACCAAACTTGTTGGAGCGCGTGGACTGCGCCGTCGAGGAGCTTGAGTTGGCGTTTGTTGCCGAGGTAACGGCCATAGGAGGTACTCCGGGTGCGAATCAGCTGGTTGTTGCAAGGGGTGTGCCAGCCGCTCAGCGACCAGCGACGGTGCGCGGCCCGGACGGCTCGGTCATCAGCAGGGCCGCATCGAAGAAGCCGCCCCGATTGCCGGACCGGCCGCGGGACTGCTCGCGGTCGGGCGAGGTTCCCGGGCGATCCTGCTGCAGACCGAGTGCCGGTTGCCCGGCCTGGTGGCCACTCCACGCCGCAGCTGATGTGCGGCTCGATTCAGCGGCATCGCGGGACTGCCAGTCCTGCGCCTTGGTCGTCTCGGCAGCGAGCGATGGATCCAGCAGCACCGAGCTCTTGCTCAGCGAGAGCCCCTTGTCCTGCATGGATTGCCGCAGCGAGTCCATCGAATCGCTCAGCAGCCGGCGGGCCTCGGTGGTGCCTACTTCGATGCGGACGCCAACGGCTTCATCCGCCACAGTCAGGCGGATTCGCAACTGGCCGAGATTCTCCGGACGAAGCCGGAGCGTTACGGGGGAGTTGCCGGCACCGGGGCGCTCCGCCTGGCGGCTGGCCAGTGCCAGTGCACGCTCAACCTGGGCCGCAAAGGCGCGGTCGGGGCGAGGTGCCTCGTCTGGCTGCCTGGACTCGGCCTTGGCAGTGTCGGCACGACCCGCTGACCCACCGCCGGCAACCGGCGAAGCGGACGGGGTGTTGCTGTTTGCGGCCGGGCGGTCCGGGAGCGTGCTCCCTGTGGCTGCGCCGGGCACCACGGCGGTCGGCACTGGACTGGGCTGGCCCGGTTGCGTGCTCACCGCGGGCGGGGTCGGATTGCCAGATGAGCCAGCCACATCGCTTTTCTTCTCGGATTGCTGCTCAGGACCGGACGGCACGGCAGTGGCAGCGGCTGAGTTCGCCGAACGGCCCAGACTCCCGGCAGCGGAGTGGGGTGCTGGGGACTCTGGCACACCTTTGCCATCAGACGGCAACGCCCCAGCGGGACCCGAGGCGCTTGATCCAGCGCCGGCGTCGTTGAGTTCGCCCGTGCTCCCGGATCGCACACGCTCGCCGAACCGTGCGGAGGCGCTCTGCGAGCGTGATTCGCCGGAGAGCATCCGAGAACCAGGAGCTTCAAGTCCCAGGAGCATCCGCCGCGGATCGGCCGTCAGCAGCTGCTCGTTGAAACGGGCAACAGTGATCGCCGGCGCCGCTTTGGCTTCGGCACGGGATTGGGCCGCGCTCAGCGCAGCATCACCGACATCACCTTTGCCTTGCTGGGTACCAGCATCCCCACTGCCAGTTCCCGCCGCGACGGCCTGTCCCGATGCAGGCTCTCTGCTCACGCTACCCGCTGGGTTGCTCGCCGGATCTTGCACCGCTAGGAGAAGCTGCGCAGAACCGGCACCGTCCACCGGATCACCGGAGGAAGGACACTTCGCGACGGCCTCAGCCGCCGCGGTCGGATCTGAGTCGTCGGCCGACGCCTTCTGGCCTTCCGCGGTTGAAGCACGGTCGGAGACATCGGCGGAAGCTGCGCCCACCTCGGCTGTTCCCGCCTTGTCGGATCGCTCAGCGGCCTTGGCCTTGCCACCAACCGCAGCCGGGCTCGAACCGGCAGCGCGGCCGTCGCCGGCTGGCTTTGTGAGCTTGTCGGCCGGTCCGGCACCGGCACGATCCGCCTTGGATCGGCCTGGCTTGCGCTCAAGTGTGGAACGAAGCAGCCCGTCGAACCGTGCATCTTGCGCGGCAGGACGGGCTGACGGCTGAGTGAGCAGTGATTTGGAGCTTGTTGAGGGGCTCGTCAGGAGGTCGAGGAGCGGCTTGCTGGCTGGTGAGATCATCGTGGCGTGGTGGGCTGGGGACTTGCGGCGGTCGTGGACGAAAGTCCACGTGTCCGCAGTTCCTCCAGCAAAGTCGCTGCCAGCTTCGGATCTACCGCAATGAACTCGGTGATGACGGCCGCCCGGTTCTTGGGGCTCATGGAGGCAAGGTAGCTCACCGCCTGCTCCTGCTGACGGTCCTGAATGATCGTACTGAGCACCTTCTGCGCATCGGCCGGCTCCTGGGCCTCAAGTGCCGCCAAAGCCTGTTTGAACTGCTCATTGGCAGCCGCCTTGCCGACCTCGGCCAGTCGCTGCTGGAACGTCCGCTCCTTGGCATCAAGCTGGGCCTTGGTCGCATCAAGTTCGGCCTGTCGCCGATCAAGCTGCAGCTGCAGCTGCCGCAACTCATCGCGGAGCCTGAGTTGTCCCTGTTGCTGGATCTCACCGGACTGGCGATTATCGCTGATCGACTCGGCGGCAGACTTCGGCGGTTCGGCCATCTTGGCCGCCAGAGCGGTCTCCTTTGCCTGAGTCTCGGCTTTGGCCTTCTCAGTAGCAGCCAGGGCAAGCTCCTCGGCGTTGGTAACTGCGAGGATCTCCTTGATGCGGTTGAAACGGTCCTTGCTGAGGCGGTCCGTCGCCCCGAGCCAGCCGAGAAAGCCGAGCACCCCGAGCAGGTTGGCGATGGCGACGACCAGGATAGCGGTGATGAGGGTCTTCATGTCACACCAGGGATGGCTGGGGGCAGAAATGGGCGGAAGGCCAGAGAGAAAGAGCGGGATGCTGGGCAACTACAGAGGGCACTTCGTCCGACTCAGGCACCTTGGGCGGCATTGACGGCAGCTGCCTCGGACGCTTCATCGGCAGACTGCCGCACGAAGCGGGAGATGGAAAGGTCATCAAGCTCGTTGGTCTCGCGGCGGGCCTGCAGCGCGAGATATGCGCAGTACTGGCGTTCGCGAAGCAGTTCCACACCCTTGCGGGCAATGGTGGCATCGAGCAGCAGCTTGCGGGCGGCCTGGATCTGCCGCTCGAGCCCGGCGAGCTCGATAGCGCACCGCTGCAGATTCACGCGGGCGAACATCGCCGTTGTGGCGGCCAAGCGCACACCGTGGACATCCACCACACCCTCTTCCGTGCGAGCCAGCCGCCGGGCGTCCTGCTGCGTCGCCTGCACCTGCCCGTTGATCGCGTCCACCCGGTCCTGAATCGCCAGCCGCTGGCGTTCGAGCCGGGCGACGACGAGCATGCGGTCGCGTTCCTGTCGCTTCCGCAGTTCAAGTGCCGGCTCAAGTTTGAATACGAATCCACGCATAGTTCAGCCCTTGAGCCGCCCGCACGTCAGCCCCGTCAGCCCGGCTTGCGCTGCTGGGCGTTGAGGGCGGCCATAGCTTCCGCGGCAACCTTGATGGCCCGGGCCCTAGCGTTCGGCCATGCTTCCCGCTCCCGGTTGCCCTGCTGGAGGATCTCGCGGATCCGCGGATAGAACGCGATCGCCACATCGGCCTCGGCGCTCGAGCCCTTCGCATAAGCACCGATCTGGACGAGGTCCTCAATGTCGCGATATGCCGCCATCAGACGGCCAAGCTGCCGACGAGCCTGATCGTGCTCCGGATCCGAAACATCGGAAGCCACGCGGGAGACGGAGTCGAGAACATCGATTGCCGGGTAGTGGTTCTTCTGGGCGAGCTGACGCGAGAGCATGAGGTGGCCGTCGAGGATACCGCGTGCCGCATCAGACACGGGCTCGGTTGTCTCGTCACCCTCAACGAGAATCGTGAACAGCCCGGTGATGGAGCCCTGCGCCGGACGACCGGGCGTGTTTTCGAGTTGACCGGCACGTTCGAGCAGCCGGGCCATCGCGGCAAAGACACCGGGCGTGTAGCCCTTGGTCGTCGGCGGTTCACCGACTGAAAGGCCGACCTGCCGGTGGGCGTGGCTGAAACGAGTCAGCGAATCGAGCATGAGCAGCACGTGCTTGCCGCGGTCACGGAAGTGCTCGGCAACCGAGAACGCCACGTTGGCGGCGCGGATTCGCATCAGCGGGGATTCATCGCCAGTGGCCGCGACGACCACGGAGCGTTTGAGACCCTCCTCACCGAGCACATCGTGCACGAAGTCCTTGACTTCGCGGCCACGCTCGCCGATCAGCGCGAGCACCGCGATGTCACAGGTGCTGTTCCGGGCCAGCGAGCCCAGCAGCGTCGATTTGCCGACACCGGGGCCTGCGAAGATGCCCAGACGCTGGCCACGACCGAGCGGGGTCATGATGTCAATGGCTCGCAGACCGGTCCGCATCGGCTCGGTCACTCGTTTGCGTGTGAGAGCTCCCATCGGCTCGGGCATCAGCGGACGAGGCAGCAGGCCGTGAAGCGGTCCATCACCGTCGATCGGACGAGCCAGCCCGTCGATCACGCGGCCGAGCATGGAGTCACCAACGTTGATCGTCGGCGTCGCGTGCAGACCCAGCACCCGATCACCTGGGGAGATGCCCGCGGATTGACCGAGCATCATCACGACGGTCTGGCCGCCGGCAAAGCCAACGATCTCGCCAAGCATCGGCACATCGTCGCCTGCGCCCGGGCGGGAGATCGACACTAGTGAGCCGATGGGCAAGGGCAGATCCTGGACAAGCACCGACAATCCACGGAGGGCGACGACGCGTCCGGAGACGGCCATCGGCTGGACGTGGCGAAGCGCGGCCATGGCTTCAGCGCAGGCGGTCATGAGTGGGTCTCCGACCCGGCGGGGCCGCTGGCACCCTCGGCACCGGCTACCCGCGGTGTGGGCACCAGAGCTTCGGCGATACGGTCAAGTTGGGACTGCAGTGAAGCATCGACCGTGCCGCCCATCGCATCGGCGAGCCGGAGCGAGCATGCCCCGCGAGCGAGCTTGGCATCATCAGCGAGCTCGATGTGTGAGGAATCCGCCAACTGACGAAGCAGGGCAGGAAGTGCGGCCTCGACAAGCGGACGGTCCGCAGGGTTGATCGAGATCACCACACGGCTGGGACGCAGCACCATGGCCAACGCCGCGGACACCTGGTCAACGACAACCGACGGGTCCGCCTCGATGGACCGCTTGATGACACGTGAAGCGATCTGAAGAGCCAGCCGGATCACCTCACGCCGCGCCTCGGCGAGAACATCCTCGCGCTGGGCAGCAAAGTCTCCGGCAATGGCCTTCCAACTGTTTTCGACGGCCTCAAGCTGGGCACGACGCTCGACCATGGCCGCCTGGGCGCCTTGCGTGGTGCCGGCCCGCAGACCGTCCGCGGTACCCTGTGCCAGACCCTTTGCACGACCCTCATCAGCCGCGGTGGCGATCAACTGCTCACGCTCGCGGCGGGCATCGGCCACGATCTGCTCAGCTTTCTTTGACGCGTGCTGCAGCACCAGTTCGCCCTGATTACGCAGATCGCCGAGATCCAGCGCGATGGCGTGCCGTGTGGGGTCGCCGGCCGTGTTGCCTTTGAGAATCGCCATGGTGGTCTGCGGTCAGTGCTTCCAGCTGCTGATTCGGCCCCGAAACCGAACGTCTCCGACGTCGTACCCCGCCCCCACTGCCTGACCTGCACCAGCCCGCAGCCGGATCGCCGGAGCGGCATGCAGGGCCTGATCAGACCACCAGTTCCTCGGCCCCGCCGCCGCGGCCGGAGATGATGATCTCGCCGGCATCTTCCAGGCGACGGACAATGTCGACGATCCGCTGCTGAGCTGCCTCGACATCCGAGACCTTGACCGGACCCATGAACTGCATGTTTTCCTTGATCATGGCCGCGGCACGCTCGGACATGTTGCGGAAGATCTTTTCCTTGAGCTCGTCGCTGGCGGTCTTGAGTGCCAGCGTCAGGTCGTCGTTGTCCAGCTCCTTGAGCAGGCTCTGGATGCCCTTGTCGTCGACAAGCTTGACGTCCTCGAAGACGAACATCAGGCGGCGGATCTGCTCGACGAGGTCCGGGTCCTCGGCCTCCAGGCCTTCCATGATCGACTTCTCCGTCGAGCGATCGGCGAGGTTGAGGATCTCGGCAACGGTGGGGATGCCGCCGGCCTTCTCCATGCTCTGCACGAGCATGGATGACAGGCGCGACTCCAGACCACGCTCGACTTCTTTGATCACCTCCGGGTTAGTCTGCTCCATGTTCGCCACCCGCTTGATGACCTCAATCTGCTTGGCGATCGGCAGGCCGCCGAGAATCTCCGCGGCCTTGTGGTGAGGCATGTGGCAGACGATCAGGGCAATGGTCTGGGGGTGCTCATCCTGGATGAACGTCAGGAGGTTCTCACTCTCGGCCTTCTGCAGGAACGCAAAGGGAGTCTTCTGAACCTGAGTCTGGATCTGGCTGAGCACGCGCTCCGCGAGCTTCGGATCCAGCGACTGCTGGAGCAGGATCTTGGCGTACTCCAGCCCGCCCTCGTTCTTGTACTGGCTGGCGAGCGACGCGTTATAGAACTCGTTGATGACGCTGTTGCGGAGACCGTCGGGCACGCGGCCGAGCGAGGCCAGCTCACGAGTGACTTCCTCTACCATCTCCGGCTTGAGGTTCTTGAGAATCTCCGCCGCTGCGGGCGGTTCAACCGTCAGCAGCAGGATCGCGGCCTTGGTGATGCCTTCCAGGTCCTTGGCATCGGTGGGCAGTTTCTCGTTGGGCTTGCGTGCCATCGTGGGTTCCTGATCAGATCGGGCATCGGACAGCGTTGGCGTGAGAGATTACTGCTCGGCGGTGAGCCACAGGTTCAGCAGGGCGGCCGCATCAGCCGGGTTCTTCTTGACCATGTCCTGAACCTGCTCGAGCATCTTCTTGGTCTTGACCTGGTCTTCTGGCAGTTCAACGCCTTCCATGGCCATCTGGCTCTCGTCGGCCTCACCGACAATGTCAGCCTCGCTCTCCAGCGCGGGCGGCACGCCCACGATGGTCTCGGCCGTCGGCAGTTCAAGCGGCCGCGAGGCCTTGCGCACCATCATGAGCATCATGCCCACAGCCGCGACGGCGAATCCGCCGAGCACGACGTTCTTGATCATGTCGGCACCAAGCATGGAAAGCACCCCGCCACCCGAGCCAGCGGAACTGCTCGCACCCAGCAGCCCCGCCGAGGCGGTGCCGGCAAAGGCAGTCAGGTTCAGCGAGGGCACGGGGATCATCGAAACCGTCACCACCTTGGCGGCATCCGGCGTCTCGGCTGCGGTACCAACAACGGCCGCTGCCATCAGCGGGCCCAGGTCGGCCTCGAGCCGGACCTTTTCTTCCTTGAACTTGGCGTCCAGCTCTGCCTGCGTTACTTCCTCGGGCTTGGCATCAGCGCCGCCGGCGGGGGCCGGCTTGGACTGACGCACCAGCGCAGCGAGGTACTCACGGGGCAACGACACCATCGCCGTCAGGCGAGTGGGGTTGCCGCGGCCATCGATGACCTGCTCGACGCGCTTTCCCGGATGGAACGCGGACTCCACGGTCGTCTTGGTCTCGTCGTTCTTCATCCCACCGCCCTGACCATCGGTCAGCGATGTGCCAACGTTCGGACGCGCCCCCGGCTCCCCGGCGGAAGTGCCCGACGTGATCTTCTTGGTGTCCTTCTCGTTTTTGGTGGCCACACTGACCGAGCCCTGGCCTTCAGCAAAAATCTTCGTCTCGTTATAGCTGCGGCGGGTGTTGTCAACCTGGGCAGTCACGGCGACAATCACGCCGGGAACGTACGCCAGCGATTCCTGGAGTTTGGTGCGGACTCGCTCCTCAACTTTCGCAACCGCGTCGAGGTAATCCGTCGAGTCCAGAGCGTCCTCGGATTTGACAGAGAACGAACGACCAGTGGTCTGATCGATCACCTTGACGTCCGTCAGCCGGAGCCCGGCCTTGGCCGACGAGACCAGGCCGGCGATCGCATTGGCTCGCCCCTGATCGAGCGCCGAACCGGGATTCGTCACGACCGCGACCGAAGCGGTGGGACGGCGGATGGCTGCACCAAGGCCGGAGATGTCCGGCGCATCAATGATCACCGTTGCGGACTTGACGCCGCGCATCTTGCTGATCACCTTGGCCAGCTCACCCTGAAGGGCCAGGTTGTGAATCGTGTCGTTCTGGCTCTTGGTGTTCATCCAGTGCTGACTGGAGATCAGGTTGGCAAACAGCACGGAGGTGTCGCCACCAAGGGCTCCGCCCTCACCCAGCAGGGCGAGGATCATGTACTTGTCCTCTGGTGAAACCAGCAGGCGGGCACCGTCGGGACGGTAGGTGATCCGGAACTCGTCCATCAGTTTCTTGGCCTTGACGACCTGCTCGGCGTTGCCGCTGGGCAGCAGGTCGACCCAGGTTGTTCGGCCGGAGTAGCCGGCCACCACAACCATGCTCATCAGTGCGATCACCATCACGGCACCCACCAGCAGCTTCGCCGAGAGTGACAGAGCACTGAGACGCTGGGTGATCTGACTGAGAGCCTGGCGGATGGCGTTCACGGTTGCGAGCTCCTGTATCTTCTATCGTCCCGTTCGCCGATGCGGTGCGGTCCGCAAGCCGACGACCGAGAAAACAGGCTGCCGGAGGCGAATACCCCGGCCAGCGCCAGTCCATCAGGCACTGGCGGTCCTTGATTCGGATGCAGCCTCGCTCATGCATGATGCCCCGGCGCGGGGAGCATGCCCTATCTGCGCGACACCTGCAGCGATGTGCGCGACATTGTGCGCAAGACACTGCATTTTGGCCATGTCTTTCAGGGTGTTCGCACCGGTTGGCACGCTCGCCACGGCGCGAACGGGGCGATCCGCCCAGTGCCTGAATCGACCTGCCTCTAACGCGAACCGCCGCACCGTCAGGACGGTGCGGCGGCGCAGAGATTCTGTTTCGAATTATCGAGGCCTGAGTACAGCCGACGTCAGACTCGGACCTGCTTGATCTCGTCGTACGCGGCCTGGACCTTGTTGCGAAGGGACAGCAGCATGCGGAACGCCGCGTCGGCCTTCTGCGCACCGACCATCACGTTCTCAATGTCGTCGCGGCGACCCGCCACGGCATCCTCCGCCGCTTGACCGGCCTCGGCCTGCAGCTTGTTGACCTCGTCGATCTGCTCCAGCAGCGACTTGGCAAACGTGCCCGTACCAGCGGTGCCATCGGCCTTCGGCTGAGCACCGGGAGCACCGACCTGAGTGATCGGCGGGCGCATCGCCGGCCCGCGAAGGCCAGCGAACTGGCCAGCGCCACCGAGCCCCCCACCACCACCTGCAAGTCCTAACGGGTCTGCCATGACAGTTACCTTCCTTCGATCCAATCATCCGAACCGCGTTTCGTCGGCAATCCATCGCCGAACGCGCGGATTCTGCACTCAGGCAATCAGCCGCAAAGCTGATGCCATCATCTGCTTGGTCGCCTCCGCGGCCATGACATTCGCTTCGTACGCACGCATCGCCTCCAGGGCGTTGACGTTTTCAACCGTTGAGTTGACCCCGGTTTCCGCGACGTAACCCTTGAAAGGACCGGACTTGAACGCCTGAGGCGAGTCGGGGTCGAACACGCGCGGCTGCACCGGAGAGCTGTCCACATCGATCTTGGCCACGTGCACGCCGAACTTGCGCCCCTGCGCGGTTGTTGCGCTCGGATTGCCGGGCGCAAAGAGCGCTGAGCGACGGCGATACGGGTTCAACTGCCCGTTGGCATCGAACAGTGCGTTCTGATTCGCAAGATTCGAGGAGATCACATCCAGGCGTTGCCGCTGGGCGATCATGCCGCTCGTCGAGATGTCAAGCATGCCGTACATGTCTTTTCATCCTCAAACCGTGTGCCGGGCGACCTTCGACGGGACTGAACTCACTCGGTCCGGGGCGTTCACCCCAGCTCGCTTATGCACGCTCGCTGATCGCCGAGCGGAGCAGGTCAAAGCGGGCCTTGAGCATGTCTGACGCCAGGCGGTAGACCGTTCCGTTTTCCACCATGGACTGCATCTGCGATTCGACATCGCGGTTGTTGCCGTCGTGAAACATGATGTTGTCGTTGGGCGTGCTGGGCCGCAGCACCAGCCGACCGGTGGCATCCTGCCGCACTTCGCTGGTGGCTTTGAGCTGGAGCTCTCCTGCGGCAGAACCCATCTGGTCGCGGCGGCGATCGATCGCCTCGCCCAGTTGTTTCTGGAATCCCTTGACCGAGACGTCCAGCGGGACGAAGTTCGGTGTTGAGAAGTTGGCGATGTTGCTGGCCAGGAGCTGGTGCCGCCGCGCGGCGAAGTTCATCGCCGCGTGCAGGACGGGAATCGAACCGGAGTTTCCAAGTTCACCGATCATGGCTGCTCCCTGAAGGATCGCAACGGTCGTGCCAGCGGTTGAGCTTCACAAGAAGTCGCCGGGCTGCTGGCCTGAAAACAAGCGGGCCGGCCTCATCGACCGGCCCGCGGGATCATGTACTGTGGATCACAAACCGGCATCGACGAGCTTGAGTTCCTTCCACTTCTTGAGCTTCAATCCCAGCGTGCGGACACCGATGCCCAGCACCTGAGCCGTCTTCTGGCGGTGACCGTTGAAGCGATTGAGCGTCGAGACGATGGTGTCACGCTCGATGTCCTCGAGCAATCGATCGACGATCGGCACGGAGCTGAGCATGCCGCCCGCGGTGGCACCGCCGTGATCTCCATTGAGCCCGACGCCGCCGGAACTCGGCATACCGAAGTTCACCGGCTTGATCTCGACGGTGTGGGTATTCTGGATCGGCCCGGCGGCCGGACCGCCGATGGAGACCGACAAAGCCGGTGAGACCGACTCGGCATCAGCAAAGGAGCCGGTGCGGGCCACAGCGCCGTCGGTCATGACCGGGGCAGACTGCGCCAGCCAGGGCCCGACGATCTCCGCAGGAATCACGGCCTCGCGGCACAGCACCGCCGCACGCTCGCAGATATTGCTCAGTTCACGCACGTTGCCCGGCCAGTTGTACGACCTCAGCAGGTCGATGGCCTCGCCGGAGAACGCCGGGCTCGGGTGCCCGTCGCGAGCCGCCGATTGCTGGAGGAAGTACTCCGCCAGTTCGGGGATGTCCTCAGTCCGCTCACGCAGCGGCGGCAGATGAATGGGCAGCACATTGAGGCGGAAGAACAGGTCCTGGCGGAACTGGCCGCGTGCGATGGAACGGGCTAGGTCCTGATTGCTGGTGGCGATGACGCGGACATCGCAGCCGATGGCGATCGATGAGCCGACACGCTCGAACACCCGCTCCTGCAGCACGCGGAGCAGTTTGGCCTGCAACCGCACCGGAATCTCGGAGATCTCATCGAGCAGCAGCGTGCCCTGCTCGGCCAGTTCAAAGCGGCCCTTGCGGAGTCGGTCGGCCCCGGTGAACGCGCCCTTCTCGTGGCCGAACAGCTCGCTTTCCAACAGTGACTCGCTCAGTGCGGCACAGTTCAGCCCCACAAACGAGCCCGCCGAACGCGGCGAGAGCTCATGAATCGCATGGGCGATCACTTCCTTACCGACACCAGACTCGCCGCAGATCAGCACGGTCCCGGCCGATTCGGCCACGGCCAGCACCTGCTCGCGGACACGGCGCATCGCCACAGATGAGCCGACGAGGCGGGAAAGTCCCGTCCGACCGACGGCACCACTGCGGCCCGAGTGGCCGGAACCGCCAGGTCCCGTCTGATTGCCGATGCTGCCGCCCAGGCGGAGGAGGGCGTTCTCACGCTTCAGCCGGCCATGCTCCATGGCCCGCTTGACGGAGATGACCAGTTCGTCACCTTCAAAAGGCTTGGACAGATAGTCGAACGCACCGGTCTTCAGGGCTCGAACGGCCGTGTCCACGGTCCCGAAGGCCGTCATGACGATGACGGGGAGGTCTTCATCGATCTTGCGGACCTCAGCCAGCAGTTCAAGCCCGGTCATGCCCGGCATCTTCATGTCCGTCACGATGCAATCGGGCCGCTTGCGGGCGATGGAATCGATCGCCGCCTGCCCCCCATCAACCGTCTGAACCTCCAGACCGGCACGGACCAGGGTCGAAGCCACCGAATCACGCATCGACTCACGATCATCAACAACCAGGACCAGACTCATGGCAACACTCCAGGGTGCTCAAAGGCAGGGGAATCACAGGCGGGCACTGCGGCATTCCGCACCGTGCGAGGAGGTGAGGTATCGCCCGGCCAGAGTCGTTTGCTGCAGATTCTGCGCCGCGTTTCCTGCCGTTTGGAGCCCCTTGAGCCGCTATTGGGGTGTTCGGCCCGCCCCGGCCGGTATCCCCGCGGCTCAAGCTGTCAATCCGGCCTCAGCCCAGTGCTCCGTGGCTAGGCAGTCGTGGGGCCGTCCCGGCGTGCTGGCAGTCTCGACTAGAGTCGGATTCCGCAACAACCAAACATCAACCTATCAAAGATGCCGCCATGCCAACCTCCGCCCGCCGCCCCAGCCGCCTGATCGACCTCCGCTCTGACACGGTCACCCGACCGACCAACGCGATGCGCCGGGTCATGGCCTCGGCAAAGGTCGGCGATGATGTGCTCGGGGACGATCCGACGATCCAGCTTCTTCAGGATCGCGTTGCCGAAATCATGGGCACCCAGGCCGCCCTGTTTGTGCCGTCGGGCTCAATGGCCAATCAAATTGCCATTCGCGCCCACTGCGAGGCCGGCGATGAGATCATCTGCCACAAAGACAACCACATCATCCACTACGAGACCGGTGCCCCTGCGGCCCTTTCGGGGGTCATGATCCAGCCAGTCGACGGACCGCTCGGCCAGTGGGGTGCCGACCAGCTGCACGAACTCATCCGGTCTGAGAACGCCCACAACCCGCGTTCGCGCCTGGTCGTGCTCGAAAACACCCACAACCGTGGCGGCGGCTCGGTCTGGCACATCGACAAGGTCGCGGCCATCTCCAAGGCCGCACGCTCGGCCAAGCTCCGCATGCACCTCGATGGTGCCCGCCTGTGGAACGCATGCATCGCCTCCAGCCGCAAGCCCGCCGAGTACGCCAAACACTTCGACACCATCTCCTGCTGCTTCTCCAAGGGGCTCGGTGCCCCGGTCGGCTCGGCCCTCTGCGGCACGCACGAGACCATCGCACGGGCCCACCGCTTCCGCAAGATGTTCGGCGGCGCGATGCGTCAGGTCGGCATTCTGGCCGCCGCGGCCCTGCACGCCCTTGATCGCCACTACGACCGGCTGGAAACCGACCACGCCAACGCCCGGGTGCTGTGCACCGGCCTTGAAAATGTCACGGGGATCCAACTGGCCATGCCGGTGGCCACAAATATGGTCTTCGTGGATATCAACCCGTCGCTCGGCACCGCGGCAGATATCTGCACCCGGCTCAAGGAGCTCGGCGTGCTCGCCCTGCCCAGCGGTCCGCAGCGTGTCCGCATGGTCACGCATCTGGATGTGACCAGAGCCGACATGGATAGCACAATCACTGCCTTTGAGCGCATCACCGGTCGTCACCAGCCCGGCGTCCGCCGCACCGCAGAACCCACCGCCGCGTCCCGCCGCGCCGCCGCACAGCGAGCTCGCTGAGCACGCAGCCACCGATTCCGTCCAGCTCGACCGTCTCCGCGCTGATGGCGGCAGTCATCACTTTGACGCTTCGCCTCCGGCCTGTCGCTCAAAGCCGTCAGGAACCACAACCACTCGCGGTCGCTCCGGTTCCGAACTCCCGACACGCCCCGTCCGCCAGCGTGTTCCACATTCCGGACATGTCACCAGCCGTTCGATCTCCTCACGTGGCATATCCCCAGCCGTGTCAGGCACCTTGTCGGCCACCGCCTCCAACTGATAGTCGCAGCTCGGGCACCGGCTCGCCCGCAGGGCAAGGTCTGTCGCCGCCGCCACCATGCGGCGGTACGCCACACCCGCGGCCAGCAGCAACGTGGCCGAAGCTGCCAGCAGCGGCATGGCCACGGGGGTCAGCGTCAGCATGTAAAAGCCAGCTCCGCGCTCATAGACCAGCAGTGCGGCAACCATCCCGCACAGCGCGAGCGTGCCGAGTAACAGGGGAAGCAGGCCGGTACTGATTCCCCGCCACACCAGCCCCAGCCACCAGCCAAGCCGCCGCTCACGAAGGAGCCAGGCAGCACCAAGCACCCGAGAAATTGCCTTTGGGTGGAGCGGGACACGCATACCGGAATGGTCGATCGTGCGAAGCACGTGCCGCAGACGATAGGGCCCTGGCATGCGGCCTTCATCCTGAGGACCTCGCATCCGCCCGAGAGTCAAGGCGGGACGGGCCGGATACGCTCGCGCCATGCTTCGCCCGGCACTGACTATCGGCAATCTGGCCCGCACCCTGTTCTCCCTGCTGCTGTGCACCGCGGTGCTCACCGGGTGCGAGGGTGTCCGCAAAGCCCCCGGCCTGCTGGAGGTGCTTGTCCCGCCCGGCCCGACCGAACTCACCGTCGTGACGTACAACATCCGCTACGGCACCGCCTCCGATGGCGAAAACCGCTGGGACAACCGCCGCGCGATGCTGGTTGCCTCCATCCGCCGCCTGGCCCCGGACGTACTCTGTCTTCAAGAGGCCCTCGGCTTCCAGATTGACTACCTCCAGCGCGAACTTGGCATGGCCAGTCTCGGCGTCGGTCGCGATGACGGCCGCTCCGCCGGGGAGTTTTCCGCGATTCTCTACCGCTCTGACCGCCTGACCGCCGAGCGCCAGCGGACCTTCTGGTTCAGCGACACCCCGGAGAAGCCGGGCTCTCGCAGCTGGGGCAACTCCATCCCACGCATCTGCACCTTCGCCCAGTTCGCCGACCCGGTCACAGGCCGACGCTTCAAGGTCTTCAACCTGCATCTGGACCACCAGGGCGAGCCCAGCCGCAACCGCTCGGTAGAACTGCTCGCCCAGGCCACGCTTGACACCCGCGCCCTTGGTGTCCCCGTCATCGTCGCCGGAGACTTCAACGCCACCCCGGAATCCGCGGCCCTGCGCTACATGCGTGGCGAGGCTGGCTCAGCCAGCGGAGCATCAGAGGCCGCTTCCTCCCCGCGCCTGATCGACACACTCGCCGCCGCCGGCGCGGTCCCTCCGGCCGCCGAAGCCGGAACCTTCCACGACTTCAAGGGCCGCACGGACGGCCAACGGATCGACTTCATCCTCACAGATAAGGTGATCGAGACATCCTCCGCAGGCATCGACCGCTTCAGCGAAGCCGGCCGCTTCCCCAGCGATCACTTCGCCGTCTGGGCCAAGCTACGGCTGAAGTAACCAATCCTCAACCTGCTCACTCCCGCCGCTCGTCCTCAGTCCACAACGGCTGACCATCGTCGGTCAGGTACGCCTCCGACGTGTCATCAGGGTTGAGGATCGTCCGCGAGCAATCCCGAAGTTCCGCATCCCCCAGGCCCGCCAGCTTGTCCTGGATCCGGTCCAGCACACCAGTCAGATACCGCCGGTCACGGTTGACCATCGCCAGTGCCATGAATGCGGCATCCATCCGGTCCAGGTTCCCCACTTCCGCAACCGAAACCTGATGCTCACGGTGCAACTTCGCCTTGACGGAGTTCACCACCCGGCGCTTGTCCTTGATCGACTCTGCACCGCCGATGAGCAGGGTAAAACTCAACACTCCAATGAACATACTCAGTATCTGCTGATCTGTCCGCAGGCACCTTCGTGCCGCAGCATTCCGCATCAGCGGCGGGTAAGAAGCACACAGTCGACTGTCACATCACACCAGCGGCAAGGCCGGCCGTCACCGCCACGTGCAGATCCGTCGCCTTCTTGTACGCCGCCAGGCAGCCTTCGGCACTGGTATCCCAGGTCAACTTGCGGACCTCGATACTGCCGTGATCGCGCAGTGTCTGGCTCAGCGGCGGGTGGCGCAGCACCGCAACAATCTTGTTGGCCAGTTCCGAGGTATCCCAAAAGTCCACCTTCAGCACGTGACTGAGCACCTCGCCAACGCCGGACTGCTTGCTGATGATCGTCGGCACATCGTGGCGCATCGCCTCCAGCGGGGCGATGCCAAACGGCTCCGAAACGCTCGGCATCACATAGCAGTCCGCCATCCGGTAGATCCGGTCCACATCGCCGCCACGGAGGAACCCGGTAAAGAACACCCGGTGGCCGATCCCCAGCTCCGCGGCAAGCTCCACCATCCGCCCTTCAAGATCACCCGTGCCCGCGATGATGAACTTGGCCTCCGGCACCTTGTCGAGCACCTTGCGTGCGGCCGAAATGAAGTACTCTGGTCCCTTTTGCTGCGTCAGCCGGCCCAGGAACAGCACAATCTTGTCCTGCCCGCGTGTGATCACACCCTCCGCCGGCTGCCACGCGTCGTTATCGACGCCGTTGTACACGACATCGATCTTCTCAGCAGGCACGCCGTACCGCCGCATGCACGTCGCCCTCGTCAGTTCGCTGACGGTTACAACCCGCATGGCAGCCATCATGCCGCGACGCTCCACGTCATACACGCGCTGATTGATATGCTCACCTGAGCGATCAAACTCCGTCGAGTGAACATGTACGACCAGCGGCCGATTCGTCGCCCGGGCCAGTGCGATACCCGCCGGGAACGTCAGCCAGTCATGAGCGTGAATCACGTCGATCGTCTCGCCCCTGGTCAGCGAAACCACCAGCTTGGCATACCGCTCAGCTTCCAGGAACAGATCGCCGCGGTAGTTCGCGCCGCCGCCGCCCTGTCCGAACGCCGCATACCACGCGCTCGTCCGCCGGGGCATCCCCTCCAGCAGAGACTCCGAATCGTGTACTGCTTCCTCATCCGCTGTTCCGGCCACCGGCTTGACCTGAATCGGCGTGCCGTCCGGTGCGGTCACGCCGCTGAAGCGCGCCCCGACCGCTCCGCCATCGCCGTACGGGCTGGAGAAACCGGCAGGCACCTCCAGCATGCGCATGCGGCCGAAGGGGCCGGCAACCGCTTGCCCTGCCCCGGACTGTCCATCGCTGGCTCGCACCGGCGCCTCCGCACGCTCAGCACCTCCCAGTGCCGCACCAAAGCCGCCCGTCGCACGCTCCACCGGCCCCTCCGGGCTCAGCAGCCGCACGTGCGAGGTCCGCGAGCGATCCACCGGCCGGGGAAGCACAAAGAGCACCTCGTGCCCGCGGGCGTCCAGCGCCTTGCTCAGGCCGTAGCAGGCCGTGCCCAGACCTCCTGAGATAAACGGCGGAAACTCCCAGCCAAGCATCGCGATACGCATCGGTTCTCTCCGCTGACAACAGCTCGGGTCGTTGCAGGTGGTTCGTCTGACTTCGGGCCGGCCTCAGGCCCGCCGCGGTGGTTGATCCCTTCGCTTCTCCCGTCGCCCCGACCGGGCCCCATTACTCCTCCCCACCAGCACTCATATCCCCCAGCGGGCCGAAGCACGCCTCAAAACCGAGAAGGAAGTTCAGGACCATCCCAAGCAACTGTTCGTCCGCCCGGGGCTGTGACAGCTGGCCAGCTTCCACAGGCACCACCGCTCTGAAGGTAAACAGCTTCTCCGGCGAGCGGAAATGCTCCACCGGCACAGGCGCAACGTCCACGCCCAGATCAATCAGTTCATCCTTGAGCAGATCTGACATTTTGTCGCCCGTATGCACCAGATCCTGCTCAATGGACTGGCTCAGGTATCGGTCCGCCATCACCAGCGAGACATACACCTTGCCGGACTCAATCCCCACGCGGTACATCGCCGGGGACGCCGATGCCGCCGCATCACACTCCAGCCATCCCCCGGCCGTCCGGACGCTTCCAAAGCGCGCGCTGCGCTGGGCCCGCCCAGCCAACTCCCCCAGAACCGTGGAGGAAATCGCAGCAGCCGGTGCCGAACCTGCACCCACTGCGGATCGTGAACCAGAAACCGAAGATGAAGAACCAGGCATGGACATGGTGGGCCGATCTCGACAAAGTGCTGCGCTCTGGCAGCGGACTGGACGGAATATAGGGAGGCCTGCATACCCAAAGCACCCCATGGAACTGTTACATCGGCCACCATCCGCAGCGTCCTGCGGACTCGTTCGCATCCGGAACTGCCCCCGACACTACGCTCACCGATGCTCCTGCCCACCCTGCCGCTCCTTGCCGCCGCCGGTCTCACAGCGTTCCTTGAGCCCGACCTGCTCCAGACGCCAACACCCATGATCTTTGATCACCAGCACATGAAGCTGGAAATGGTCATCCCCGAAATCTCCGAACCGCGTTTCTCTGCGGTCATGACGCTCACCGCCACCCCCCGCACTCCGGGTGCGGCAGAACTGGTCCTGGATGCCATGCCCACACTGACGTTCACTTCGGTAACCGTCAATGGGAAGGAGGGCGCGTTCAAGCACGAGAACGACAAGCTGACTATCACCCTGCCCCGACCGGCCGATGCAGACGAACTCCAGACGTTCGTCATCCGCTACGACGCCGACAAGCCATACGAGGCTGGCTCCGGCCTGGTCTTCCTCAAAGGCCGCGAAGCCCGCGAAGGCAGCCGCCGCCCGGCCAGCCCCCCTCTGATCTTCAGCCAGGGCCAGGCCAACTGGAACCGCTACTGGATCCCCTGCCACGACTGGCCTGAGGAGAAGCTGAGCACCGAACTCATCGTCGATGTTCCTGCCGGCTTGTCCGTGATCTCAAACGGCTCCCTGGTTGAGCTCTCCCAAGGCATCCGCGACGGTAAGCGACGGGCGAGGTGGCACTGGCTGCAGGCCAAGCCCCACTCGCCCTATCTGATCATGCTCTCAGTCGGCACGTTCGATGTCGCCAACGTCGGCATCTCAACCACCGCCCGCGGCGTGATGGGTGCAGACGGCAAACCGCTCCGCCAGTGGCTCAACATGCCCGTGTACGGCCCACCCGGCAGCGGTCAGCGACTCCCGGAGATTTTCGGCAACACGCCGGCGATGATCGAGTACTACAGCACTGTATTCGATGAACCCTACCCATGGGACAAGTACGCCCAGGTCATCGTCCGTGGCTTCCGCTGGGGCGGTATGGAAAACACCAGCGCCACGGTCCTCGCCGAATACGCGGCCTCCGGCACCCGCGGCAGTCAGGACGAACTCATCGCCCATGAACTCGCCCACCAGTGGACAGGCGATCTGGTCACCTGCAAAAGCTGGAATCACCTCTGGCTCAACGAAGGTTGGGCGACGTACGCCGAGGATCTCTGGGTCGAGAAGCAAAAGGGGTACGACGGATACATCAGCCACATGCGTGGCCAAAGGGCACGCCTGGTCGGTGGCAACAACCCGCGTGCCCCGGAATCGACCGCCATGGTCACCACCACCGTCGGTGATCCGGACGCCGAGTTCACCAAGGCGGACAACCCGTACTCCAAGGGCGGCTTCCTGCTGCACACCCTCCGCATGCGGCTCGGCGACGAGGCCTTTTTCAAGGGTGTCCGCTCGTATCTCGACACCTACAAGTTCCGGACCGTCACGACCGACGACTTCCGCTCCCAGTTGGAACTGGCCAGCGGAGTCGACCTCAAGTCGTACTTCAATCAGTGGATGATGCGCCCCGGCTTCGCCAAGCTGGACGTCACCTGGTCCATCGGTTCCACGCCCGGCGAGGTCATCGTCGAAGTAGCCCAAAAACAACTGATCAACGACGCAAACCCCAGCTACGAGATCGACCTGCCGATCCATCTCAAGGACTCCAAAGGAAAGACCGTCGGCAAGTTCACGATGCCCGTCACCGGCGCTCAGTCCAGAATGGTCTTCACTCAGGCGGAGCCCGTCGGAGAGATCTCCGTCGATCCTGACGCAACCGTTCTGGCGTCCCTGAAGGTCCGCAAGTCCGGCGAAACGAAGGACTCCAGCACAGACGCGGCAAAGCCGGCTGCGAAGTAACGGCCATCCGAGCCCGGCGTGATTGCCCCCCGAACCCGCGACCTCGTTTCAAACGGGTTCGCGGTAACATTGACACAAAATTCAAACACGCATTCATATCGATATCGCCCTAACTGTATTTTTCTCGTCTACATTTCCGGGCTCGCACGCGAACTACGTCTGCTGACGAGTCCGGTGTGCGAACGATTCCAACTGCCGCAGCCATGAACATCCCCGCTCCCGTCGAATCTGTTCGCACCGTTTCGTCACCAGCACGCCGGAGCGGTAGCTCTACGCCGGCAACGCTCCTGGTCGCTCTCGCCGGCTCAGTCGTTGGTGGCTGCAGCGTCGGCCCCAGCTATCAGCCGCCGGAAGTCAAGACCAACGATGCATGGATCGCGGGCGTCCCCGTCGCCCCAACCGTGGCCAACGCCCGCTGGTGGACGACCTTTGGTGACCCGGTGCTCGACAAACTCATCGAGCGTGCCTGTGCTCAGAACTTCACCCTCAAAGCCGCCGGCCTCCGCGTGATCGAGGCCCGTGCCATCCGCGGCGTCGCCGCCGGGCAGTTCTTCCCGCAGTCCCAGTCCGTCGGTGGCAACCTGAACAATCGGCAGAACTCGATTAACACCCCCGCGGCGATGGGTGACCGCGCTTATCCCGACGCCGAGCTCAAGCTTCAGGCCGCCTGGGAGCTGGATTTCTGGGGCAAGTTCCGCCGCAGTATCGAAGCCGCCGACGCCTCCCTGCAGGCTGCCGTCGGTGACTATGACTCCGTGATGGTCTCCCTCATCGGCGATGTGGCGACCAACTACGTCCTGATCCGCTCGCTCCAGGAGCGCGTGGCACTGGCCGAATCAAACGTCAGGCTGCAGCAGGACACGCTGGAACTGACCAACCTCCGCTTCAAGGCCGGCAAGGTCGGCGAGCTCGACGTTGCCACCGCCCGCGCCACCCTGGCCAACACCCGCGCCCAGGTGCCAGAGCTCCGCGCCTCGCTGCGTCAAGCCGCCTTGGCCCTCTCCGTGCTACTCGGCCAGCAGCCCGGCACGCTGGAGGACCTCATCACCACCAGCCAGCCGAAAGTGCCTGATGCCCCGGCATCCATCGCCACCGGAGTTCCGGCGGACCTGCTCCGCCGCCGACCCGACCTGCGGGCCGCCGAACGAGCCATCGCCGCTGCTACCGCCCGCGTTGGTGTGGCCACGGCCGACCTGTACCCCTCGATCAGCATCAGCGGGAACACCGGCTTCGCCGCAGCCTCACTGGACAACTCCCGCCGCTCGAAGATCAACAACATCTTTGATGCCAACTCGTTCACCGGCTTCATCGGCCTGAACGTCAACTGGCCGATTCTCAACTACGGCCGCATCGAGAACAACATCCGCGCCGCCGATGCGCGGGTGGAGCAGGCCCTGGCCGCGTACAACGCCGCCGTCATTACCGCCGCGGCGGAAGTTGAGCAGAACCTGTACCTGCTCCTGCAGCGTCAGCAGCAGGCCGTCGATCTGACCGAGTCCGTCGATGCCGCCCGCCGGTCCGTCGAACTCGCCCAGATTCAGTACAAGAACGGTGCCGCGGACTTCATCCGCCTCAACGATGCTCAGGCCACGCTCTTCTCCCGCCAGGACACTCTGGTGGCCACCAAGGCGAACGCAACGATCGCGGCCATCAACGCCTATCGCGCCCTCGGCGGCGGCTGGGAAATCCGCTCAACCGCGGAGTTCGTCGATGCCGCCACCGTCGAGCGGATGCGAGCCCGCACCAACTGGGGCGACATCCTCAACGCCGACTACGCCAACGGCAGCGACCAGGGCTTTGCCCGCCCAGCAACGCCAACCGGCGATAACGCTCAGCCCAGCACCCCCCCCACCGCTCCCGCCGCCAGCCACTCACCCGCGGCACCGAAATCCAACTGATCGCCCTGCCTTCTCCCGCTCTGCATCCGGAGTCTGCGATGACAAACCGTTCCCGTTCTTACCGCCGCACCGTTGCTGCTGCATGCTCCGGTGCGCTGCTGCTCGTTTCGCTCGCCGGTGGCTGCAAGCCCCCCGCCCGCAATGAGTTCGCCCCGCCACCTCCGCAGGAAGTGCTGGTGCAGACCCCCACTCCGCGCCAGGTGACCCGCTACCTCCAGTACACCGGCATCACGGAAGCATCCGAGACCGTCGAGCTCCGCGCACGCGTTCAAGGTTTCCTGGAGAAAGTCAACTTTGCCCCGGGCCAGATGGTCAAGAAGGGCGATGTGCTCTTTGTCATCGATCAGCGGCCGTTCAAGCTGGAAGTTGACAAAGCCAAAGCCGCGCTCGCCGCGGCACGTGCTGATCTGCTCGCCGCGGAGAACGACGCCAAGGTCGCCACGGAACTGGCGACCTCCGGAGCAGGCAGCGACATCGACCGGATTCTCAAAGTTGCCAAGCGCGACGCCAGCAAGGCCGCTGTCGCCTCGACCGAGGCGGCCGTCGCAAATGCCGAGCTTGATCTGTCCTATTGCACCGTGACCTCACCGCTCGATGGGCTCATCGGCAAGAACATGGTTGACACCGGAAACCTCGTCGGCCGCTCCGATGCAACCCTGCTGGCCACCGTCGTCGCCAACAAGCCCATCTTCGCCAACATCGATGCCGCGGAAGCCGACACGCTGCCCATCCGCCGCAGCAATCAGGAGGCGCTCGCCGCCGGAAAGATCAAGCCGGGCCAGACGGCCGACGGCAAGTGGCGTGTGGTCGAAATGGGCCTTTCCGACCAGGACGGCTACCCCATCACCGGCCGCATCGACTACGTCGAGCCGTCACTCAACGCGGCCTCCGGCACCATCCGCATTCGCACCCGCTTTGAGAACGAAAACGGCTTCCTGCTCCCCGGCCAGTTCACCCGCATCCGTGTGCCAGTCGAGCAGCTCGACACCATGGTCCTGCCCGAGGCCTCCGTGCTGAGCGATCAGAGCGGCCGCTTCGTCATGGTGGTTGATGACAAGAACATCGTCGGGATCAAGCGAGTCAAGACCGGCCCCGTGATCGATAACCAGATCGCCATTCTCAGCGGCCTGACCACCAGCGACCGCGTCATCACCACCGGTATCCAGAAGGCACGCCCCGGCTCACCGGTCACACCCAAGCCAGCCGGAGCACCCGCTGCCGGTGCGGCAGCCCGACCCGCCCCCGAGAAGAAGTAGTCTCCTCGCCACGCGGGCCGTCCGCACCACGCCTCACTCTTCCCTGTCTCTCTCCCGACTGACACCGCCGCCGTCACGTCCTGACCCGGCGTTCGCAAGGCATTCACCATGTTCAGTCTGATCTTCATCCGGCGACCGATCCTCGCCAGCGTTCTGTCCATCCTCATCGTCCTGATGGGACTGGTGGTCTATCCGACGCTGCCGGTGTCGCAGAACCCCGACATCACGCCCCCTGTCATTCAGGTCCGCGCGGTCTACCCCGGCGCCTCGGCTCAGGTCATTGCTGACGCCGTCGCAGCTCCGATCGAGCAGGAGGTCAACGGTGTCGAGGGCATGCTCTACATGCAGAGCACCTCCGCCGCCGACGGCTCCTACACCCTGCAGATCACCTTCGATGTCGGCACCAACGTCGATATCGCCTCCGTGCTGGTCCAGAACCGCGTCAGCATCGCCCAGCCCAAGCTGCCCGAGGAAGTCCGCCGCCAGGGCGTCACCACCAAGAAGGTCTCCACCAGCCTGGTCATCGTCAGTGCCCTGGCCCCCGATGCCGAGAAGCTCAAGACCATGTCGCCCGAGCGCGTGGCCGCTCTCAAGGCCCAGTACGACGACCTGTTCCTGAGCAACTACCTCCTGATCAATATTCAGGATGAAATCCGCCGCATTAAGGGCGTGGGCGACACCACGATCGTGCCCGCCAAGGACTACGCGATGCGGGTCTGGCTCGATCCCGACAAGCTCAAGGCCCGCGAGCTGACCACCGTCGATGTCATCCGCGCCTTGCAGGAGCAGAATGCGCAGGTCGCCGCCGGCGTCATCGGCCAGCCGCCCGTCCCGGCAGGCCTCAGCTTCCAGCTCAACGTCACCACCCTCGGCCGCCTCAAGACCGTCGAGCAGTTCGAGAATGTGATCGTCCGGGCTGATGCAAACCGGATCATCCGTGTCAAGGACGTCGCCCGCGTCGAGCTCGGCGGTCGCTCCTACGACAGCGTCGGTCGCTTCTCCGGCGGCCCGGCCGGTATCTTCATCGTCTTCCTCGCCCCCGGCGGCAACGCCGTGGAAGTCGCCGAGTCGGTCACCAAACTGCTGGACTCCAAGGCCAGCCAGCTGCCCGAGGGCCTGAGCTTCAAGCCCGTCTACGACACCGCCGAGTTCGTCAACGAGGCCGTCGCCGAGGTCTTCAAGACCTTCTACGAAGCCCTGATCCTGGTGCTGGCTGTCGTGCTCGTCTTCCTTGGCTCACCTCGCACCACGCTCATCCCGATCCTGGCCATCCCGGTCTCCATCATCGGCACCTTCTTCTTCGCCAAGATCCTTGGGTTCTCTATCAACCTGCCCGTGCTCTTCGGCCTTGTGCTGGCCATCGGCGTGGTCGTTGACGACGCCATCGTGGTCGTCGAGAACGTCGAACGCGTGATGGCGGAGAAGCACCTGGCTCCCAAGGAGGCCACCGCCGAAGCCATGAAGGAGGTCTTCGGTGCCATCATCGCCATCTCGCTGGTGCTCATGGCCGTCTTCCTGCCCACCGCTGCACTCCCCGGCATCTCCGGCTCCATTTTCCGGCAGTTCGCTCTGACCATCGCCGCCTCCACCTTCCTCTCAGTCATCTGCGCCCTGACGCTCGCCCCCGCCCTCTGCGGCGTGCTGCTCCGCTCCCACCACGGCCCGAGTGCCTTGAAACCCTTCATCCTCGAGCGTCCGTTCCTGGCCTTCGGCCGTGTCTTTAACCGGGTCTTTGACCGCATCGCCAACGGCTACGCCTGGATCATCCGTCAGGCCGTCCGCCCCTCCCTCATCGTCCTGCCGCTGGCCCTGTTCGGCCTGGCCATGTACGGCGTGCTCTGGACCACCAGCCGCGTACCCACCGGCTTCGTCCCCACCGAGGACAAGGGCTTCGTGGTCGTCGAGCTCTGGCTGCCCGATGGGGCCAGCCAGGAACGCACCATCGAGGTCGTCGCCAAGGCCGAGAAGCTCCTGCCCAAGGTCGACGGTGTGACCTGGTTCGTCGCCCTGCCCGGCACCTCGCTTATCAACGGCAACGGTCCCAACTACGCGACGATCTACATCCGCCTTGAGCCCTGGAGCGTCCGCACGCCCAAGGGCCGCACCATGCCCGTCGTGCTTGGCGAGGTGCAGGGCCTGCTCTGGACACAGATCAACGATGCCATCGCCATCGCCTTTACGCTTCCGGCCATCGACGGCCTCGGCTCCGCCGACGGCTGGGATCTCCGCATCCAGGACCGCGGCTCGCTCGGCCGTGCGGCACTTGCCTCCGTCACCGACGGCTTCGTCGCCGATGCGAACGCCCAGAGCAAGCTCGCCGGTACCCGCTCAGCCTATCGCGAAGGCGTGCCGATCATCTTCGCCGATGTCGACCGCGAAAAGGTCAAGAAGTTCAACATCCCCCTGGGTGATGTCTTCTCCACCCTCTCGGGCTTCCTCGGCTCGGCTTATGTCAACGACTTCAACCTCTTTGACCGCACCTGGCAGGTCACCGTGCAAGCCGACAGCCGTTTCCGCGCCACCATCGACGATATCGGCCGCCTCCAGGTCCGCTCATCGGACGGCCGCATGATCCCCATGGCCGCACTGGTCAAGGCCGAGCTCTCCTCCGCCCCCGACCGCGTCATCCGCTACAACCTCTTCACAGCCGCCGTTGTCAACGGCTCCCCCGCCCGCGGCGTCTCCACCGGCGATGCCATGGCCGTCGTCGATGACATGGTCCGCCAGTCCTTCCCCACCGGTGTCACCGCGGAATGGACGGGCATGTCCTTCCAGGAACGCAAGATCGCCGGTCAGGGCAACCTCATCTTCGGTCTGGCCATCCTGGTCGTCTATCTCATCCTCGCCGCCCTCTACGAGTCCTGGACCACTCCGCTGGCCGTGATCTTGTCCATCCCGCTCGCAGCCCTGGGCGCCATGCTCGGCCTCATGTACCGCGGCATGGACAACAACATCTACACCCAGGTCGGCCTGGTTCTGCTGGTGGGCCTCGGTGCCAAAAACGCCATCCTTATCGTCGAGTTCGCCCGCGACTACCGCATGAAGGGCAAGTCCATCACCGAGTCCGCCGTCGAGGCCGCTCGCCTCCGCCTGCGTCCCATTCTCATGACCGCGCTGGCCTTCATCCTCGGCGTCTACCCGCTGGTCAACGCCACCGGCGCCGGTGGTGCCAGCCGCCAGGCCATCGGCACCTCGGTGTTCTTCGGCATGATCGGCAACACCGTGCTGGGCCTCTTCTTCACGCCTGTGCTGTTCGTGGCCATCACCTGGTTCAGCGAACTGTTCACCGGCAAGCCCAAACCCCACGCACCGGTGCCTGCACCCTCGGGCACCGACAGCAGCCACGGCACACCACCCGCCGCACCGGCTCAGCACGCCTGACCCATTGATCCATCATCGGCCCAGCCGCTCACCCGGCCTGGCAGCCCAGTTCCCTGGCCAGGTTGTCCGTCAAGCGGTCCATCACCGCCTCCATCGGCGGGCAGCGATCGCCAAGCTCCGCTGCCAGGCTCGTCACCGGCCGGCCCACCAGCCCGCACGGCACAATGAGCCCGAAGTGGCTCAGGTCTGTCCTGACATTCAGGGCCAGCCCGTGCAGGCTCACCCACTGCCGCACCCGCACGCCCATCGCGCAGATCTTCCGCCCCCCCACCGTTCCCTCACCGTCCGGGTTGGCCTCACCACCGACCCACACGCCCGTTGCCGACACATCCCGTGCCGCGGATACACCAAACCCCACGCACGTGGCGATCACCGCCGCCTCCAGCCTCCGCATGTACTCGTGCAGGCGGAGGTGCACACGGTTCAAGTCCAGGATCGGATACACCACGAGCTGTCCCGGCCCGTGATAGGTGATGTCACCACCCCGATCCGTCGGCTCCACTGCCACCCCTGCCCTGGCCAGCAGCTCCGGCGAAGCCACCAGGTTCGTCGCCGCTGACGGCCGGTTGGAGACCGTCACCACCGGATCATGCTCGAGCATCAGCACGATTCCTGCCCGATCAGGTGCACCGGAGCCCGGCGGCTGCTCTCGCCACCCCAGCACCTCGGCCACCAGTTCCTGCTGCAGTTCGTACGCCGACTTGTAACCCACTCTTCCCAGCCGCCGGAACTCCAACACCGGCGTGGTGCCTGCAGTCGGCCGCTCGCTCCCCCCGCCACCGGCCGCATTTTCACCTTCAGCCATCGTCACACCCGCAAAGTACGCAGCTCAGGCCCGCCGGTCCTCCGGGCACGCCGGTTCCCTACTATCGTCGGACTTCATGGAGTCCGGCTCGCCCATCCTGCTGACCGTCCTTGCCCCCGCCCACAACGAGCAGGACAACATCGACCGTCTCGCCGCCGAGGTGTTCGCCGCCATCGCCAAGGCAGGCGTCCCGGCCGAGTTCATCATCGTCGACGACTGCTCGACCGACGCCACCGCCGACAAGGTGCGCTCACTGATGCCGCGTTACCCGGGCCTCCGCCTCATCTCAATGCAGCGTGACAGCCGAACACCCGCCGGCAAGGGCAACGGCCAGTCCGCCGCCTTCTACGCCGGCATCCGTGCCGCCCGGGGCGAGTTCATCGGCATGCTCGATGCCGACCTGCAGAACGACCCGATGGACTTCGTCGCCATGCTCGCCCTCCAGCGTCAGCACAACGCCGACCTGATTCAGGGCGACCGCTCTCACGCCCGTAAGGACAACTTCGTCCGCCGCGCCAGTTCGGCCGTCGGCCGCTTTTTCCGTCGCCTCATCCTCGCTGACGTCGTGCGTGACACGGGCTGCTCACTGCGCGTTCTCCGCACAACCTACGCCCGCCTGCTCCCGCTCCAGTTCCGCGGCGCCCACCGTTTCATCCCCATCGTCACCAGCCACCTCGGCGGCAGCATCGTGCAGATGCCCGTCAACCACCGCCCTCGCACCGCCGGTGAAACCAAGTACGGCTTCGGCATCACCCAGCGGGCAATCCCCGGGCTGATCGACTGCTTCGCCATCCGCTGGATGGCCAACCGTCGCCGCAGCACCACGTGCATCGAACTCACGACGGACGGCACCCCACCCGACGCCACCGCCACCGCCGCTTCCCGCCGAAGCACCGCCGAAGCCACCGAGCACGCCGGAGCACCCCGCTCATGAAGTGGGAGCCCGTCGCGCTGATGATCCTCCTTCTTGGCCTCGGCGTCTGGCTGGCCTACGGCCCGAACCTCCGATACGACGTGCGCCCCGGTGCCACCACCAGCAAGGCCAACCTCGGCGGCATCAAAGGCGAGCTCGAGCTTTACACCAACCCCGCCACCAACACCGAAGAGCTCCGCCTTCTCTACCCCGGCGGCAACTTCTCCCGCACCTGGACGGCAGACGAGTTTGCCCGCGACTTCGGCCTCGAGGCACTCGAGACCGCCCGCCTGGCCACCGGAAACAAGCTTTTCCGTACCCTGAACGTTACCGCTTGGTGGGGCGTGGCCATCGTCGCCGTCGGTTTCATCGGCCAGCTCTCGTTCTCCGGCCGCTGGCTCGTCCAGTGGTGGATCAGCGAAAAGAGCAAGGACTCCATCGTCCCCGAGAGCTTCTGGTGGTTCTCCCTCTTCGGCGGGGCCATCCTCTTTGGCTACTTCGCATGGCGGCAGGACATCGTCGCCGTGCTGGGCCAGACCAGCGGGGTCGTGGTCTACGCCCGCAACATTCGCCTGCTCCGAAAGGCCAAGCGCCGTCGCGATGCCGCGGCCAAGGCCTGACACAGATCGCCCAATAACCTCACTGGGACTTTGACGAACCCGGCTCACCCTCACCCCGCCGAGCGCCGATAACCTCGACACATGCTTGTCTATCTGGATGACCAACGAGTCGACTGCCCCGGCCTGACCCCGATGCACGCGCTGGACACCGCCCGTGCTGCGGCCGCCACCTCCGGTCGCCTCATCATCGAGGTCCGCGTCGATGGCGAACTCTGGGATGGTGATGCCGATGCCGCCGTCGCCGGCCGCCCCGCCGCTATGGTCGCTTTCCGTACCGTTGAGCCCAAGGTCCTCGTCCGCTCCGCCTGGCGCGACCTCGTTGAGCTCAGCGGCTCGGTCGCTCAGGCACAGCAAGACACGGCCGCCAAACTGCAGGCCGGTGACATCCCCGGCGCCATGTCCGAACTGCACGGCGTGCTCGAGGCCTGGCAGACCATCCAGCGCGGCGTCTGCGAGGGTGCCGCCCTGCTCAGCGTCGAGCCCGAGGAAGTCCTCGCCGGTGTTACAACCACCACCGGCAAAGACGGCAGCACCCTGTTCCCCGAACTCGTTGTCGAACTCAAGAAGATCCACCAGGCCGTCAGTGATCAGAACTGGCCGGATCTTGCTGATTTTCTTCTCGATGAGATGGGCGATGTGGCCGAAAGCTGGAGAACCACCCTCAGCACGCTCGAAGCCCGTCTGGCCTGATTCCGCCGTCCTGTCGCCGATCCTTCCCCCTGCCCGCGCCCGCAGAACCGACGCATGCCGCACCGCTCGATCGACGCCAACATGGAACTCGCCAGCGCCAAGCTTGTCGAGCGTGACTACTTCACCACCGAGAAGCTGTGCATCGAGTCGCTCGCCGCGGCGTTCGCTGCCCGCGACTACCAGCAGATGGCCCGCATCCTCATGCCGCTGCAGGAAGCACGTCGCCAGCGTCGCCAGCTTGCCGAGGATGCCGAGCGTGTGGTCGTCATCGGCCGCGAGTCACCGACGGAAGATCAGCTCGGCCCTGCCATCTATCTGATCAAGCCCCCCCGCGTCGCCGCCGAGGGCCGCGCCTTGCGCGAACACCTCGACCGGCTGCAGATCCCCGCGATCATCCTCACCCGCGAGCCGACCACCCTCGCCGGCAAGATCCCCGTCGTCTCGATCGGCCCCGTCACGCTTCGCGAGCACCTCGCCCCCCCGCCGCCCGAGCAACCCCCCGCCAAGGCCACACCCGCCCGCGGCAAGAGCTCGCCCTCGGCAACCCAGACGATCGAGAAGGCCGACCCCATGCGCTGCTCAGAGGATCTGCCGATCTGGTGGCTCCTCTGGGCTGTCGAGCAGCTTGGCGATGGCGCCATCGCCGATGCGACGCGCGATGCCAAGCCGGGCCTCCGCCGCGTCGAACAGCTCTACCTCTCGCTGCAGGCCCTCCCCGAACACGACAAGCTCCACCAGGTCCTTGCCGATGCCTGCCTCGAGGCCTCCCGTCTTCCCGCCGAGCCCCCGCCGCCGCCCCGCGACGTCTTCGATGACGACCGCGATGAGCCAGACGAGATTGGCGCTTAAGCCAGCCGCGACCGCACCCGCGAACCGAGCCCCCCTCACCTCGCTCCGCTCTATCCCCCACGAAGTTGGGGTCGCGTTCGGTTTCACGTCCGCTTTCCGCGTCAGAACCGCCGCCCCGGTGCCTTCTCTCGCCGGCGATTGCCTAAATATCCAGCCGCCGCGGGTTTCCGTCGCCCGCTGTCCATAACATGGCGGCTCATGTTCGTAGACCAAGCGATTATCGATGTACGGGCCGGAAACGGCGGGCCGGGCGGGTCATCCTTCCGCCGCGAGAAGTTCGAACCTAAGGGCGGCCCAGACGGCGGCGACGGCGGCCACGGCGGCGATGTCATCCTCGTCGCCGATGAGGGCCTTAACACCCTCATCGATTTCCGCGGCCGCCCCGACTGGGAGGCCAAGCCCGGTGAGTCCGGCGGCTCCAAGCAGTGCTTCGGCAAAGACGGCCCCCACTGCCGCATCCGCGTCCCGGCCGGCACCATGGTCTACGACGCAGGCACCGGCGAACTGCTGGTTGACATGGCCCCGGCCCAGGAGTTCGTGATCTGCCACGGCGGCAAGGGCGGCTTCGGCAACGAGCACTACAAGTCCTCGACCAATCAGGCCCCCACCTACGCCCACCCCGGCTTCCCCGGTGAGCACAAGACCCTCCGGCTGGAACTCAAACTGCTGGCCGATGTCGGCATCGTCGGCAAGCCCAACGCCGGCAAGAGCACGCTGCTGGCTGCCCTGACGCGCGCCACGCCCAAGATCGCCAACTACCCGTTCACGACGCTCTCGCCGCAGCTTGGTGTCGCCGAGCTTGATCCGGCACGCCGCATCGTCATCGCCGACATCCCTGGCCTGATCGAGGGTGCCAGCTCCGGCGCGGGCCTGGGCCACGACTTCCTTCGCCACATCGAGCGCACCCGCGTGCTGGTCCACCTGCTGGACGTCATGCCCGAGGACGGCTCCGACCCTGCCGAGAACTACAAGCTCATCCGCAAGGAACTGCAGGCCTACTCCACCGTTTTGGCCGAGCGCGACGAACTCATCGTTCTCAACAAGCTCGACTTGATCGGCGACGTCAAGGACCGCCAGAAGGCCGTCAAGGACCTTCGCGCCAAGCTCAAGCTCGGCCGCGATGTCGAGGTCATCGGCATCTCCGCGGCAGCCAAGATCAACACCCGCGAGATGCTCGAGCAGCTCTGGAAGATGGTCAAAGTCCGCCAGAAGACCTGGAAGGGCGTCGAGAACGCGACCAACTGACCCGCGACGGTGACACCCGAAACGTTCCCCATCCTGATCACGACCGCCTTCGGCCTGGAGTCGGTGGTTCAGCACGAGCTGACGGCTCTCGGCCTTGAGGGCAAGGGCCTCTCCACCGGGCGTGTTCTGGTGCACGGCACCCTGTCGGACGTCTGCCGCCTGAACCTCAACCTCCGCAGCGCCGAGCGCGTCACCATCGGCGTCGGACGCTTCGATGCACCCGACTTTGACGCCCTCTTTGAGATCACCCAGGACCTGCCCTGGGAACGCTGGATCCCGCGCGAGTTCGCCTTCCCGGTCGATGGCCGCAGCCACAAGAGCCAGCTGACCAGCGTCCCGGCCATCCAGCGCACCGTCAAGAAGGCCATCGTCAACCGCCTGATGAAGGCGCACCGCACCCAGTCACTGCCCGAAACCGGCCCCATCGTCCGTGTCGAGGCAGCACTGCTGGACAACGTTGCCACACTGACCATCGACACCTCCGGTGACGGCCTGCACAAACGCGGCTACCGCACCTGGTACGGTGCCGCCGCGCTCCGCGAAACCATGGCCGCAGCCCTCGTGCAGCTGAGCACCTGGCGCGACGGCCGCGTGCTCTGGGACCCATTCTGCGGCAGCGGCACCATCGCCATCGAGGCCGCCATGATCGGCCTGAACATGGCCCCCGGCCTCCAGCGCCGCTTCGAGAGCGAGCGCTGGTCGGTCATCAACGGCGCGCTCTGGAAGCAGGCCCGTCAGGAGGCCATGGACCGCATCAAGCCGAAGCTCGAAGAACCCATCTTCGGCTCCGACATCGATCCTGAAGCCGTGGACCTGGCCATCCGCGCTGCCAAGCTCGCCGGTGTCGGCTATCACATCCGCTTCGACACAGCCGACTTCCGCACCATCCCCACCCGTGCCAGCCACGGCGTGGTGATCACCAATCCGCCCTACGGCGTCCGCATCGGTGAGGAAGCCGAACTCGAGATTCTCTATTCGCAGATGCCGGTGGTCTTCTCCAAGCTCCCCAGTTGGAGCTTCCACGTCCTGACGGGCCGGCTCGACCTTGAGCGCATCTTCGGCCAGGAAGCATCCCGCCGCCGCAAGCTGTTCAACGCCGAGATCGAGTGCACGTACTTCACGTTCCTGGGCCCAAAGCCGCCGCGCAAGGATGCAGCGTCCTCCGCCGCACCGAAAGCACCGGAAGCCGAGACCTCCCGATCAGCGATTCCAGCCGAGGAATCGACTGATATCACTGACGATCAGGCCGATCTCAGCTCCGGTGACGACGCACCAGTGAACATGCCCGCCGAGCCGGAGCAGCACGACGAGCCCGCACCCCCGGAGGTCCGTCACGCCCCCGCCTTCGACACCTCCGGACCCGCCTTCGCCGGCCTTCGCGAGCGCGACCTTGCCGAGGCCGCCGAGTTCGCACGCTGCCTGGGCAACAACCTGCGCCACCTCCGCAAGTACCCCTCCCGCGGCATCAACGCCTACCGCGTCTACGAGCGTGACTACCCCGAAGTCCCGCTGATCATCGACCGCTACAACGGCTCCGCCGGTGACTGCTACCACGCCGTCGAGTACGAACGCGAGCACAGCCGCACAGCACTCCAGCAGTCGCAGTGGTACACCCACATGCAGGAGGTCATCGCACGCACCGCCGGCGTGCCGATGGACAACGTCTTCATGAAGCCCAAGCCGCGTCAGCGCGGGCTCACGCAGTTCACCAAACTCTCCGACCGCCAGGTGCTCAGCACAGTCGTTGAGGACGGCCTGAAGTTCGAGGTCAACCTCACCGACTACATCGACACCGGCCTGTTCCTGGACCACCGCCTCACCCGGCAGATGGTCTGCGCCGAAGCCGCTGGCAAGCGATTCCTCAACCTCTTCTGCTACACGGGTAGCTTCACGGTCTACGCCGCCGCGGGCGGGGCCAAGGCCACCGCCAGCGTCGACCTGTCCAACAACTACCTGGACTGGGCGGACCGGAACCTTCAACTCAACGGCTACATGCCCGGCCCGCACGACCTGATCCGCGCCGACGCACTTGCCTTCCTGGCTGACCACCCCCGTCCCGGACGCAACGACCCCGACGGCTTCTACGACCTGGTCGTCGTCGACCCTCCCACGTTCAGCAACAGCAAGTCCACGCAGGAAGACTGGCAGGTCGCCGAGTCCCACGGCGAGCTGTTTACCAACCTCGTGCCGCTCCTGGCTCACAACGCCGTGGTCTATTTCTCGACCAACTACCGCCGCTTCAAACTAGATGAGGACCTCATGGCCCGACTGGGCCTCCGCTGGCGCGAGATCACCAGCCGCACGCTGCCGCCGGAGTACCGCAACGAGCGCATCCACCGCTGCTGGCGGATGGAACTGACCGGCCAGACCAGCCCCCCCGCTGCCGCCCCCCGGGCCGGCTCCTGATCCGGTCAACACATCACCCGGACACTGCAATTCCCGACGGGCAAGCATGGCTCCGCCGCCGCGGCATGCGAACGATCCGTCCATGGAGTTCGTTCTCGAGATCGTTCGTCTCGGCCTGTCCAACCTCCGCCGCCACCTGCTGCGCTCGGTGCTCACCGCGCTGGGCATCATCCTCGGTGTCGCCGCCGTCATCACCAACTCAGCCATCGGTGAGGGCTCCAAACGTGCCGCCCTCGAGCAGATCGAGCGCCTCGGTGCCACCAACATCATCATCCGCTCCACCAAGCCGCCCGAGTCCGCCTCACAGTCCGGCGGCGGCCGCCGCTCCTTCGTCAGCCGCTACGGCCTGACCAAGATCGACCTGGCCGTCATCCGCGAGGAGTTCCCCACTGCCGAGTCCATCGTGCCCCTCAAGGCCGTTGGCTCACAGACGCTCAAGGACAACCTCCGCCGCACCAGCCAGGCGTTCGGCACCACCCCGGATCTGCTCGATGCCGCCAAACTCTCTGTCGCCCGCGGCCGCTACCTCACCATGAGCGACATGGACGACCGCGCGACCGTTGCGGTCATCGGTGCTGAGCTGGCCAAAGCCATGTTCCCGTTTGACGATCCCCTCGATCAGACCCTCCGCATCGACAACAAGCCCTTCCGCGTCGTCGGTGTCCTCCAGCCCGTCGGCCTCTCCGGCGGGGCCGGCTCCGCGCTCGTCGGCCGCGATCTGAACTTTGACATGCACATCCCCATGACCAGCGCCGAGGAACTCTTCGGCGACACGGTCACACGCTCCAGCGCGGGCTCGATGCAGTCAGAGGCCGTACAAGTCAGCGAGATCTACCTCGTCGCCCCCAACCGTGACGTCGTCCTGCAGTTTGCCGCCCTGGCCGAGCGCGTCGTCCGCGTCCGACACCCCGACATGACCGATGTCAGCATGGTCGTCCCCTACGAGCTGCTCAAGAGCGCCGAGCGCACCGCACTGACGTGGAAGCTCGTGCTCACCGCGATCGCCGGCATCTCCCTGCTCGTCGGCGGCATCGGCATCATGAACATCATGCTCGCCAGCGTCACCGAGCGCACCCGAGAGATCGGTATCCGCCGAGCGCTGGGGGCCACCCGCAAGCACATCGTCTGGCAGTTCCTCGTCGAGACCGGCGTTCTCTCCTCCGCCGGCGGCATCGTCGGCGTCTTCCTGGGTGTGGGCCTGTCCCTGGGCATCGGCGCCCTCGTCCCGGTCATGCACAAGCTGCCGCTCATCGGAGCCTGGTTCGACCGCACCGCCGCCCTGCCCACCCGCCTGACCGAGTCCTCCATCGTCGTCGCCTTCACCGTCGCCGCACTTACTGGCATCGTCTTCGGCCTCTATCCCGCCATCATGGCCGCCCGCAAGGACCCCATCACCGCCCTCCGGCACGACTGATCGGCCGCGACGCCGTACCAGCGCGACGCTCCAACCAGATACCTATCTTTTTACGAACAAACCTAGACAGGTCGGCCGCTCGGTTCGCCCGGTTCACACCAAGCAAACCCGATTCCGCCTCCTGAAACAGTTACCGACTGCTAACCTCGAACCGATAGAACCGATCACGCATCAGACGGGTATATTGCCCGCGGACCCCTTATGGCTCAGCAGAACGGGAAGAACGACCTTACTGAAACCTCGCGGCTGGAGTCGCCGGCCGGCGGCGAACCGGTTGCCGGCGGCACCAGTGATCCCGCTGGCTCAAAGGGCGATCCGAGCAGCCGCACCAAGTACCCCAACAACATTGACACCTTTATCGGGCGTCTCGTCGTCGACCAGGGCCTCGCGACGCCTGAAGAAGTGCAGATGTGCCTCGAGCAGGCCCGCAACACCGGCGCAGAAGACGTTGTGCCCGTGCCGCTGCCTCAGGCCCAGAGCCAGCTCTCGTTGGCCGAGTTGCTGGTCAACAACGAGTACATCACCCGCCGCCAGGCCGAGCGACTGAAGGTCATGGCCGAGGCCGAACGCTCCGGTCAGCAGATTCCGGGCTACAAGCTGCTCGGCAAGCTCGGCGCTGGTGCTATGGCCACCGTGTACAAGGGCCGCCAGCTCTCGCTGGACCGCATGGTGGCCATCAAGGTTCTGCCCCGCAAGCTGAGCCAGAGCACCCAGTTCATCGAGCGGTTCTACCAGGAAGGCCGCGCCGCCGCCCAGCTCAACCACCCCAACATCGTTCAGGCCTACGACGTCGGCAAAGCAGGCGACTACCACTTCTTTGTGATGGAGTACGTCGACGGCCGCACCGTCTATGACGACATCGTCAAGCACAAGCGGTACAGCGAAAACGAGGCGATCGACATCGCCATCCAGATCACTGGTGCCCTTCAGCACGCCCACGAGCGCGGGCTCATCCACCGCGACGTGAAGCCCAAGAACATCATGATCACCAAGGAGGGGATCGCCAAGCTGGCCGACATGGGTCTGGCCCGCGCCATCTCCGACAAGGAAGCCGCCGAGGCCGAGCAGGGCAAGGCCTTCGGCACCCCCTACTACATCTCTCCCGAGCAGATCCGCGGCGAGGTCAACATCACCCCCGCCGCCGACATCTACTCGCTCGGTGCAACGCTGTACCACATGCTCACCGGCAACGTGCCGTTCGACGGCAAGTCGCCGACCGATGTGATGCACAAGCACCTGCGTGAGCAGCTCGTTCCCCCGGATCAGGTCAACCGTCGTCTCAGCTCCGGCATCGCCGAGGTCATCGAGATGATGATGGCCAAGGACTTCCGCAAGCGTCACCAGACCTGCAAGGACCTTCTCGTCGACCTCAAGGCTGTCCGCGAAGGCAAGGCACCGCCGATCGCCCACAAGGACATCGGCGGCGATCTCGATGCACTGGCCAAGGCCGAAGCCGCCGCTCCGTCGATGATGGCTGAAGACACCTCGGCCTCCGGCCACGGTCGCACCGTCTCCATGCCGCTGTTCATCGTCATGTGCGTGCTGCTGGTCGTCTCGGTGCTCGTCAACGTCCTGCTGTTCTCCCGCGGCTGATCGCGCCGCACATATCCATCTCCTGCGACTCCACTTTCGTCGGAAACGCCCCGCCGCGGCGGCTACGGTGGCTCTCTGCTTCGTTGCCGCTCCGGCCCGGCGTGCCCGCTGCCCGCCCGCGGCACATGTCCTCCGTTCGAGCCTATTCCCTTGCCCAGCCACTTCCCCACTCTGCAGCCCCTCCAAGCCGCTGCGATGATCCGCGACGGCCAGCAGGTCGCCCTCTCCGGCTTCACCGCCGCCGGCACCCCCACCGCGGTTCCCCGCGCCCTGGCCACGCACGCCAAGTCCGAGCACGCAGCCGGCCGCCCCTTCAGGATCCGCCTGCTCACCGGCGCCTCAGCAGGCCTGGCCGACGATCTGCTGGCTGAAGCCAACGCTATCTCGTGGCGAGCACCGTTCCAGGGCTCGCGCCTGCTCCGCGAGCAGATCAACCGCGGCGAGGTCGACTTTTCTGACCTGCACCTCTCGCACGTACCGCAGTACGTCGAGTTCGGCTTCGCCGGCACCATCGACTGGGCCATCGTCCAGGCGACGGACGTCACGCCCGACGGCCGCGTCTACCTCACCAGCGGCGTCGGGATCACCCCGACCATCCTCAAGCACGCCCGGCGCGTGATTATCGAACTCGATGCCGCCTCCACGCCGCGGCTCAGCGAGATGCACGACATCGCCATGCTCCCGCCGCCGCCCGATCGCGCCCCGATCGCGATCATGCACCCCATGCACCGCATCGGCGTGCCCTACGCCACCGTGGACCCCAGCCGCATCGCCGGAGTCGTGCACACAAACGAACCCGTGTTTGCTCCGCCGTTCGAGCCGCCCGGCGAGAACAGTTCCCGCATCGCCGAGCACATCCTCCGATTCCTCACCGAAGAAATCCGCTCCGGCCGCCTTCCCGCGGACATGCTGCCCGTGCAGGCCGGAGTCGGCAACGTCTCCAACGCCGTCATCTCGGCCATCGGTGCCTCCTCGGATCTCCCCGACTTCACCATGTTCACCGAGGTGATGCAGGACTCACAAGTAGAGCTCATCGAATCCGGCCGCATCCGCGGCGTCAGCACCTGCGCGTTCAATCTGTCCGAAGCGGCCCACTCCCGGCTGATCAGCGAGATCGACTTCTTCGCCCCCCGCATCATCCTGCGGCCGCAGGAGTTCTCCAACAACCCCGGCGTCATCCGTCGCCTGGGTGTGCTGGCCATCAACACCGTACTGGAGTTTGACATCTACGGCTGTGCCAACAGCACCCATGTCGGCGGCACAGCGATGATGAACGGCATCGGCGGCTCCGGCGACTTCACTCGCAACGCCTACCTGCCCATCTTCATGGCCCCGAGCACCGCCAAGGGTGGCGCGATCTCCGCAGTCGTTCCCATGGTGCCGCATGTGGACCACACCGAGCACTCCACGCAGATCTTCGTCACCGAACAGGGTCTGGCCGATGTCCGTGGTCTTGGGCCCATCCAGCGTGCCCAGCGCATCATCGACTGCTGCGCCCACCCCATGTACCGCGACACCCTGCACAAGTACCTCCGCGATGCCAAGCCCGGACACCAGCGGCACGATCTGGCCCGCGTCTTTGACATGCATCAGAACTTCACCCGCACCGGGCACATGCTCGGCGAGTCCCGGCCCTCTGGCCGCTGAGCGGCCTTCCTGCCACTCCACCTGTCGCGGGAACTCCAAGCCGGTCAGGCTCGACCCGGCACAACCGGGGCTGTTGCGCCAACCGCGGGTACGGCAGACGCCGACCGCCGCACGCCGCCGGCCATCAGCAGGCCAACACCGACGAACATGCCCATCCCGGCGAAGCCCGTTGCCGGCAGCGTCCAGCCCATGCCCGGCGTCCCTTCGTTGCCATCCACAGCGTCAGAACCGAACCGGTAGCGGCTGACCTGCAGCCGCGGCACGGCGTACAGCGCTGCCTGCCACTGCCAGGTCCGCTCGTCAATGGCCAGGATGTCAGTCTTCGGGTCCGCCTGCGCTGCCGGGAGCCGGCCGCGGCGATCCCGGAACTGCATCCGCTTCTGCTCGATCGTGCCGTCCGCCTTGAGCTCAAGCACATCGAAGATCCAGTCCTTGACGCGGACGGAGCCCCACGTGCGCTCGTCGTACCCAGCAGTGGTGCGGTTGACCACGGCCAGCCGTACGCCCTGGCTGGTCCGCCAATCCACCGCGACCACGCCGTCCTTGATGGGCGCGAAGTACAGCGGACGCAGCCACTCTGAATACCCGAGCAGGTCGGGCAGCGCAGCCGGCGGGTCTTTGACTTCCAGCAGCACGGACTGATCCCCGTAGGTCAACTTCACCGCCGATGTTCCCGCCTGCGTCCGCGTGTCTTCGAAGCTCACCTTCCGCCCACCAAACTCGAAGTTCCGCTGGCTGGTGGGCTCGAAATGGAACCGATCCGCAGCCTCCGCCAGATTGAACATCCGCACGCGCTCGGCCATCTGCCAGGCCGAAAACACGGCGAGCGGGCCGCAGGCAAGAACCAGGGCAAGGCCGATCTTTACTGAGGTGTTCATAGGGGCTCTCGGAAACAAAACGGGCCACTTCGGATCTCGAAGCGGCCCGTGAGTAGATGGGCGATAGAACAGTGATGGAACTCTGCGGTGCGGGGCGTTGGTTGCAACCGCCCCGGTCCAGCCCGGCGAGCTTCGAACCGCTCTTACTTGTGCTCGCCAGCCTTCGGTTCGCCCGCAGTTGCGGGTTTTTCGGCCTGGCCGGCAGAGCCACTGTGCCCGTGGCCATCAGCCGGCTTGCCGCCGAGTTCAGGGTCGGTAAGCCCCGTGCGGCTGCGGCTGCGGTTGGCAGTATTGCCGCCGGCGGAGTGGCCCTTGCCGTGCCCGTGGCTCGCAGCAGCGAGGATCTCGGCGTACGGGGCCTGATTTCGGACCTTCATAAACTCCTTGAGCACGGGCGGGAACTCCGCCTCGGTCTTCTTGGCCGCCAGTTGACGCTCGATCTCCTGCGAGCAGAAGATCACAAGGTACTTCGGCAGCGTGCCCTTTTCCTTGATCAGGATGTTGTCGGCCTTCTCCATGGCCCAGATTCGGGCCTGCATGGCGATGGAAGTTCCGGCCGGAACTGATCCGCCGGCAACCGTGATGTTGCCCGAGCCACCTTCGACGATGTACTTGCTCTTGTAGGGGTAGATCGAGTCCCGGTTCCCCAGGTCGATCATGATGAACCCCAGGAAGAAGCAGAGGGTGAACACGGTGAACACCATGATCAGCGAGTTGAAGGGGTTGTCCCAACGCAGCTGCATGAAGATCGCCATGACAAACAGCGTCTTGACCGCGGCGATGGACAGCGCAACTGCCACATTGACCCACTGCGGGATCACAATGTCGAACTGGTGCGCGATGGCTTGCTCGAGCTGAGCGGCACCCACCGTCACCAGAGTGAAGAACATGAGGATGCCCAGCACCGTCAGCAGAAGCCGTCGGGGCACGATCATGTGATGACCATGATCGCCGTGCGAATCCTGGCCGTCGTGGCCGTGGGCGTGATCAGCAGAATGGGAGGCTGCGTGTGACATGGGAGTTTTCAGTGCAGGAAATCTCAGAGCGTTGACTGGTCGATTTGATCCGGCCCGAGAGGCGGGCGCCTCTACAATGCGGCGACGTCGTGTCGCCCGACGCCGGGTCGCATCAGTGGATCAGGTACAGCATCGGGAACAGGAAGATCCAGACGATGTCGACGATGTGCCAGTACAGGCCTACGCCTTCCACCGCGGTGTAATGCTTGGGACCGAAGTGGCCCTTCTTGGCGCGGATGTACAGCCAGATGAACAGGCCCATGCCCACCACAACGTGGCTGGCGTGGATGCCGGTGGCTCCCCAGTACAGGCCCCACCACAGCGGCTCGTACGGGCTCTCCCAGTTGGGATAGCTGAAGAACGCACCGGGCAGCTTGCCCTCGGCGTACTTGGGAGCGTACTCGAAGATGAACTTGATCAGCAGGAAGGCGGTGCCGAGGATGAACGTCAGCACGATGTTGCGCTTCAGGCCCTTTTGGTCACCCGACTGGGCACAGCGGACGGCATCGGCCACCGTGAAGCTCGACAGCAGCAGCACGATCGTGTTGAACAGGCCCCAGCGCCAGTCCAGCAGCGATGAGCCGTGGATGAACGCCTCGGGGTGCAGCATGCGCATCACGCCGTAAAACACAAAGAGGCCGCTGAACAGCAGCACTTCGGTGGCCAGGAACAGCCACACGCCCATCTTGGCCGCATCGAACTCATCCGCGGCGTTGCGGAAGTGCTCGGCGTGGCGGTACGTCTCGTGCGGGGGCAGGTTCTCGACCGAACCTGTGCCGTGTTTGTCTGCGGGAATGCTGGCCATGGTTTGCCTCTAGCGCGGCGGGAAAATCGCAGGAACTCAGGTCAGAAGGAGGAGTGCGGGCAACGAGTCGGGACAGTCGGAACGGTGACTGGCAAGGTGGTGAAGCAGTTGAAGCACGAATCGTCCGAGCAAGAAAGCCCGCGTGCTCTCACACGCGGGCTCACACAGTCAGGTTTCAGTGGGCACGGGCACCGGCCGGCAGCGGCGCGGGCAGCGGGAACTCGCCCGGCTTGGTCTGCGGCGGCACGACATCATCGAAGTCGTACGGGCCGTGGGTCACGATCGGATCGTGGCTGAAGTTGTGGGTCGTCGGCGGGCTGTCCGCATCGGTCCACTCCAGGGAGAGGCCGCCCCACGGGTTCGGCGGAGCCTTCGGCCCGGCCGCCAGCGAGTAGATGAAGTTGAACAGGTGAACCAGGAAGCCGGCCAGCAGCATCCACGAGCCATAGGTCGACAGCTGGTGGTAGATCGTGAACTCATCGACATAGCTGGCGTACCGCCGCGGCATGCCGTGAACGCCCATGATGAACTGGGGGAAGAACGTCAGGTTGAAGCCCAGGAACACAAGCCAGAAGCCGATCTGGCCCCAGAACTCGTTGTACATCTTGCCGAACATCTTCGGCCACCACATGTGCAGGCCGCCGACGAAGGCGATGATCGTGCCGCCCATCATCACGTAGTGGAAGTGGGCAACCACGAAGTACGTATCGTGAAGGTGCAGGTCCACCGACAGCGTGCCCAGGAACAGGCCCGTCAGACCACCGATGGAGAACAGGAACAGGAAGCCCAGAGCATACCACATCGGCGTCTTGAGCGAGATGGAGCCCTTGTAGAGCGTCGCGATCCAGTTGAACACCTTCACGGCCGAGGGCAGCGCCACCAGGAACGTCAGCGCCGAGAAGATCGCCGAAGCAACCTCGCCCTGAGCGGTGAACATGTGGTGGCCCCACACCACGAAGGCGATGGCCGCGATGGCCAGCGAGCTGAAGGCCACGGCGCGGTAGCCGAAGACCTTCTTGCGGCAGAACACGGCGATGAGCTCGCTCATGATCGCCATGCCCGGCAGAATCATCACATACACCACCGGGTGGCTGTAGAACCAGAAGAAGTGCTGGAACAGAACCGGGTCACCGCCCATGCGCGGATCGAAGATACCGATGTGAAACAGACGCTCAAAGACCAGCAGAAGCAGCGTGATGCCGATGACCGGCGTCGCCAGCACCTGGATCAGCGAGGTGCCGTACATGCCCCAGATGAACAGCGGCATGTCGAACCAGCCCATGCCCGGCGCACGCAGCTTGTGCACCGTCACGATGAAGTTCAGACCAGTCAGGATGGAACTGAACCCCAGAATGAACGCCGACAGGATCATGAAGACCACCTTCCAGTGGCCCTCATCGGTCATGGTCGAATACGGGGTATAGAACGTCCAGCCGGTGTCAACACCGCCGACCAGCGCCGAAGCGATGGCAAAGAACGAACCGATGAGGTAGATGTACCAGGAGGCCAGGTTCAGGCGAGGGAAGGCAACGTCCTTGGCACCCAGCATCAGCGGGATGAAGAAGTTGCCCAGCGAGGCCGGCACACTCGGCACGATCACCAGGAATACCATGATCAGGCCGTGCAGAGTGAAGATCTTGTTGTACAGATTGTTGCTGTCCGCAACGTTGGCCGCACCCGCCACGGTGAAGAGCTGACCTTCGATCACGGTCTTGACGCTGCCATCGGCCAGCATCGTCTGCACCGTTCGCGTCGGCTCCAGCAGTTCAAGACGCACCGCAAGTGCGGCCAGACCGCCCAGCAGGAACATGAACAGGATCGTGACCAGATACATCAGGCCGATCTTCTTGTGGTCGACGGTTGTCGCCCAGTCGATGATCGTGGCCCACATGGTGCTCTTGGGAGTCAGGAACGACTCATCGTGGTGATGGTCGTGGCCGTGAGATCCAACTTTCGTGTCAGTGATACTGGCCATGGCTGTGTTCTCCGTGCCCGAAGAGGGGCGAACTCACCTTCGTGCGGACAGGAATCTCAGGGAAACGTGCGGCGGAAAAACTCAATCAAATCAATGAGGACTTACTTGCTGCCGGCGGCCGGCGCTGCGGGGGCGGCCCCGCCGGTCGGAGCCACCGAGTCGGTCTTGCCCGCCAGGTGACGCAGGTACGCGGTCACACCGGCGATCTGCTTGTCGGACAGCTGCCCGGCGTAGCTGGGCATCTGGTTGGCATAGCCACCGTGGATCTTGGCAGCCGGGTACAGAATGGACTCTCGGACGTACTGGGCCCAGGCATCATCCATGTTCTTCATGCCCGGGTACGTATTCGTGTCCAGCTTGCTGCCGCCCTCAAAGGCGACTTCGGTGCCGTAATAGCCCTTCCACGACGGACCGCTGCCCTTGCCACCATCAGCCGTGTGGCATTGTGCACAGCCGCGGTTCTGGTGAACCCACTGGCCCAGCTGCCACAGTGGCATGGCCTGCTTGTCGGCCTGCTTCTTGGGGTCAATGCTGCCGTCAGCATTGACGTAGTTCGTGTCAACATCAGCCCACTCCCCCAGCGTCTTGATGTACTCATCCTCCGGCAGCACACGCAGCACACCCGCCATCTCGGAGTGGTTGCTGCCGCAGTACTCGGCACAGAAGATGTAGTGATCCCTGCCCATGCCCTTGGCCGCGGCATCCCGCAGCTTGGCATCGGCGTACAGCGAGCCCGCCTGATCCTGACCCGCGGCCGAGATCGGCGTGAACGTCAGCGAGGTCAGCCGGTTCGGGAACACGTCGATCTTGATCCGCATGTCGGGGATGTAGAACGAGTGCAGCACGTCCACGCTGGAGAGCGTGAACTTCACCGGACGCTTCTCCGGCACAATGAACACCGGCACCTTCTCGTTGCCGCGGCGGATCACACCGTTATCCAGTGCCACCTGATCGAAGTACGTCGACTCGGCGGACTGGGCGCCGTTGGCATACGTCACCGACCAGGCCCACTTCTTGGCCGAAACATTCAGCGACTCAGCGCTGGCCGAGGCGAGCTGAGCTCGCATGTAGCCCTTAAAGCCCCAGAAGAACATGACCGTCACCACGATCAGGGGCACCACAACCCACGTCACCTCGAGGGCGGTGTTGTGATTCGGCGTGCGCTGCTGGACATGCCCCGGACGACGGCGGTACTTAAACGCCCACCAGGACATCGGCACCATCAGCAGAACGAACGAGATGATGCACACCCACAGGATGTACATGAACAGCCAGTCAACACCGAAGGTCTGCATGGACCCGTCGGGGTTGAGCGTCAGGTCGCTGTTGCCAGCCTTGAACCAGATCTTGTGCAGCAGGTCGTTCATGGCATTCACCGGGAAAACTTCAGGCAGAAAAACAAGTCAGTCAAACCGTCTCACTGGGCAGACGGCGTCGGAGCAACACGCGAATCCGAGGCCTGGCTCACTGCCAGCAACCCGCCGCGGCGGCGGCGAACCTCAATAAAGTACATCCGAACCAGAATCGCCCCCACCATCACCGTGAGCCCCACCGCCGCCAGCTGCATCACACGCATCGCGTGGAGCACGTAGCCCCCGGAGCCCGGGTGAAACTGGAAGCACCACATGATCGCACGGTCGATCACGGTTCCGATCTTGCCGTCCGAAGCCTCCAGAAGAGACATCCGCAGCGTTTCGGGGGAGTAGTTTACGCCGTAGATGTACCGGGAGATACGGCCTTCCGGTGTGAGCGTAAAAATTACGGTGCCATGAGAATACTCACCGGACTCCGGAAGGTACTTGTACGGGTAACCAAGCGCATCGGCAAGCCGCTGTGATGATGCCGCCGTGCCCGTGAGCACCGCGAATGACTCGCGAATATTCCTGGGAGTTGCCCGGTTGTACCCGGCCAGCAGGCCCTCGCGCTGCTTGATCGCCTCGGCAGGTCCCTCAGAGGGATCAAACGAGACCAGCACCAGGTTGTACTGCTCGCCCATCTTCAGCGAGATGTCATTGAGTTTCTGCTGAAGGTTGCTCAGCAGCATCGGGCACAGCAGCGGGCAGCGGAAGTAGACCATCGCCAGCACCACCGGCTTGCCGGTGTTGAAGTACTTGGCCAGCGTGACCTTGTTGCCCTCGGGGTCCAGGAACTCCACATCCAGAGGGATCGACTCGCCCATTTTCTCAACAACCTGCAGGCCGACGGCCTGCTGCGGAAGTTGATTGAGCTGCGCCTGTGCAGCGGGGCCGGATACGACGGCTGCCCCCACTACCGCCGCGGCAACCAGCAGACGGCCGAACCGACCCAATAACCAACCACCGCGTGCCAGAGCACGCGGGGCGGGATTCGGGATGGAAGTGAGGCTGGCCATATCGGGACGTTGGCGGGAAACAAATCGGCCGTCAATTGCAAATCGAGTCAGGGCTTGTTTCTGGATGCGTAGTTGCGGATCACCATTTCCTTGGCCACGCTGATCGGCACACGAACGCGACCCTCGGCCGCATCGACGATGCTGTAGGATTCGAACGTGCCGTTGAGGACCGTCTTGCGGGCAGTGATTGCCGGCACGTGCACCTGCACACCCATCTCCTCACGCTCAAACTTCAGCGAGGTCTGCTCCCAGCCGTAGTAGATGTACGTTGCCACCACTGCCACGGCAATGAGCATGAAGCCGCCGAGGCCGAAGAGGAAAACCTGCATGTGCTGGATCTGGTTGCCGGTTCCAGCCTGCGGCACCGCCGCGGCGTGTGAGCCACCATGTCCGTGTGCATGAGAGTCGTGTGCCATGGGAACTGTTTCCAGAGAGTCAACCGGCAGAAAGTCCTGCCGCAGCGGAGCGTGAGTCAGGAAAAATCAGACGTAGTTCTTGTGAGCGATGGCCTCGGCCAGACGAGGGTCCTTCAGCGGGATCAGCGGACCTGAACCGACCTTGCGGACCAGCAGGCCGACGAAGATCAGCACCGGGCCCAGAATGCCGGTGATATCAACCCAGTTCAAACCGAGCTTGCCCTTGACCACGCCCTCGCCAAAGGTCATGTAGATGTTGGGGCGGATGCAGTAGAACATGTCGAGGCAGTGCATGACCACCAGCAGCAGGGCCACCGCCGAGATGATGCCCATGGTGCGCTTGCTGCCGCGCCACAGCATGATCAGGAACGGAATGATGAAGTGCCCCAGAATCAGCACCGGGCCGAAGATCTCCCAGCCGCCCGCCGCGCGGGTCATGTACCAGGCGGTTTCTTCGGGGATGTTGGCGTACCAGATCAGGAAGTACTGCGAGAAGGTCACATAGGCCCAGAACACGGTGAAGCCCAGCATCAGCTTGCCCACATCGTGCATGTGCTCTGCGGTCACCAGGCCGTTGAGCCGGCCGGTCGAGCGGATGACCGCCAGCGTCAGCACCAGCACGGCGATACCCGTGACCATGTTGCCGGCGAAGAAGTACACGCCGAACATCGTGCTGAACCAGTGGTAGTCCAGTGACTTGACCAGATCGAAGCTCACGAACGCCACGGAAAGCGCGAAGGCCAGAATGCCCCAGGCGCTGGTCAGCCCGGCCTGCACCGTCAGCTGCTTGTTGCCCGTGGCGTCCTGCTCGCGGCTCAGGCGGTTGAGCCGCGTGGCCAGATAGATCCACACGACGAAGTAGATCGCCAGACGGATGTAGAAGAACGCAGGGTTCAGGAACGGGCTCTTGGCCTGCAGCAGCGCGTCACCGCGGATCGCGGGATCCGCGCTCATCCACTTAAACAGGATGTCCGGCTTGATCATGGTCGCCACAATCGTCGGAACCAGCAGCACCACAGCCACCGGAACCAGCGAGGCCATGTTCTCCAGCTGCCGGCGGATGGTGATCGCCCATCCAGCCTTGACCAGGTTCAACACCAGCACCAGGCCCAGCGGCCCGAGGGTCAGGCCGAGCATGACCATAAAGCCGGTGTGGTACGAGGCCATCGCATGCTTGGCGGCCTTGACGACATCCTCGGCGGTCGAGGACATGCCGGTGAACACCGGCACTAGCGTGGCGATGCTCAGGATGACACCCAGTGCCAGCAGGCCGAGCGAGGCAGTCTTGCCCCAGCCCGCGGGCATGGACGTGTTGGATTCCGACAGATCAACGTGATGACCGTGGCTGTCGGCGTGGCCGTGGCCGTGATCATGAGAGTGGTCGTGGGCGTGTGCGCTCATCGCGGTCATTTCTTGGCCTCCGGGGTGGCGTTCGCGGGCTTGCTGGCGCCCTGGAGCATCTGAGTCTGCAGTTGGGCCTTCTGTGCATCGGGCACATCGGACATCTTGCCCTTCTCGCTGGCCTGAAGCGTGCGGAGGTAGGCCACAACGGCCCAGGCATCACGCTCGTTGATCGCGTGGCCGTAGCCGGGCATCTTGTTGGCCCCGTCCGGGCCGTACACGCCGTTGCGTACCACGCTGAACAGATAGCCGTCCTTGCCGGTCTTCTGCGCACGATCCTCGTACTTGGGGTCGTAGAAGTTCGGCAGCGGATACGACCACGCAGCACCAACCGCTCCGCCGCCCTTGCCGTCATACCCGTGGCAGACGGCGCAGTAGGTGTTGAACTTGGTCATGCCGCGGTCGAGAAGCGCCGCATCCACCGCCAGCGCCGACGGGATCATGCTCAGGAACTCGCCCTTGCGATCCGTGCCGGTGAACATGCCCTCGGAACCGGGGGCCGAATCGTCTTTGAGCAGCCGCCCGCGCTCGGCAGCGATCTTGGCGCTGACCATGGCCATCGCCTCGGGGTTGGCGTCCTTGCCGGGCTTGCCGCCCTCAAAGGACTGGCTGACCAGCGGCGAGTAGCCGAACGCCACCGTGCCCGCCACCGGCTGCCGCATCGAGCGACCATCGGCGAAGAACTCGGACTTCGTCTGCGGCTTGAACTTCGGCGAGTCGTCCAGATCCGGGAAGAACTGACGCGGCGGCTTGTCGGAGCGATCGCCCCGGCAGCCGGACAGCAGCCCGCCCGCGAGGGCGAGACCGGCGAGGATCAGAATGGTGCGTGTGTGCTGCATTGCGTGACTCAGAATCGTGTCGTGTATGTCGTGTCGCCACAGCCGCGTGTCGCGGCAGGCCCGCCTCAATCCTCAACCAGTTCCACGCTGGTGGCCCCGGCCGCCAGCAGCAGGTCGCGGACGCCCTTGGGGTCAAACTTCCCGTCCGCGGCCTCGATACCGATGAAGAACTTGTCATCACCGACCTTCAGGAACCGTTCCTTGGCCAGCAGCGGGTGGTGCCACCGGGGCAGCCCGTTGAAGATGAGCATGCCCAGCAGCGCCGAGAAGGCCGTGAACAGCACGCCGATCTCGAAGGTCACAGGGACGAACGCCTGCCACGAGCCGTAGGGCTTGCCGTGCACCACCGTGGCGTAGCCCTGCGTGGCGACCCAGTACTGGAACCCGAAGCCGATGCACGCGCCCGACAGGCCCAGCGCACCGACCAGCAGCGGCAGCTTGGTGCGGCTCATGCCCATGGCCTCCTCGATCCCGTGAACCGGGAACGGGGAGTACACATCCCACTTGGTGAACCCGGCATCGCGGACCTTCTCCGCGGCGTGGTACACGTCTGCCGGTGTCGCGAACTCGGCCAGAATGCCGTACACCGGCTTGCCGGCTTCGGTCTGGTAGATGACTGGTGCGGTGCTCATAGGAGACTCAACTGCTCGTGACTCGTGTGCGGCCCGGCCTGGTGCCGGCAGCCGCGAAGTTACCTCGGAAAACTCGAAAACGGACGCCTCAGTGCTTGTGCGGGCTTGCCTGGGGCATGACCGCCTTGATCTCGCTCATGGCGAACATGGGCAGGAACCGCATGAACAGCAGGAACAGCGTCAGGAACGTGCCGCAGGAACCCACGAAGGTCAGAATGTCAACCGGTGTGGGGTAGAACATGTGCCACTCGCCGGGGAGGAACGCACGGTGCAGCGAGCTGACGATGATCACAAACCGCTCGAACCACATGCCCACCGTCACAAAGGACGCGACGATGAAGATGACCACGGGGCTCTGGCGGCAGAACTTGAACCAGAACAGCTGCGGCGAGATGACGTTGCACCCGATCATCGTCCAGTACGCCCACGCGTACGGGCCGGTCGCACGGTTGACAAACACATCCTGCTCGTACCGGTTGGCACCGTACCAGGCGATGAAGAACTCCATCGAGTACGCAAAGCCGACCATGAAGCCCGTGACCAGGATGATCTTGGCCATGTTCTCCAGGTGACGCAGCGTGATCAGCGCCTTCATGCCCGGGAACAGCTCGCGGGCCGGGATCATCAGGAACAGCACCATCGCAAAGCCGCCGAAGATGGCACCTGCGACGAAATACGGCGGGAAGATCGTGGTGTGCCAGCCGGGCAGGATGCTGGTGGCAAAGTCAAACGACACGATCGAGTGCACCGACAGCACCAGCGGCGTGCTGATGCCCGCCAGCAGAATGTAGGCCTTCTCGTAGCGGTGCCAGTGACGGCTGCTGAAGCGCCAGCCCAGGGAGAGCAGGCCGTAGGCAATCGCCATCACGCGGTCAGCCCGCATGTTCAGCAGCGGAATCATCTGGCCCGAGTCGGGGTTGCGCATCAGCCGCAGGGCCGCCCGGTCACGCAGCGTCGCAAAGTCGGGGATCATGCCCATGAACCAGAACAGAGCCGAAACCGTGGCGTACGTGCTCACGGCGAACACGTCCCACAGCAGCGGGCTCTTGAAGTTCGGCCAGATCGCGTTGTAGTTGGGAATCGGGAACAGCATCCAGGCCATCCACACACGGCCGATGTGGATGCCCGGGAAGGTGCCGGCACAGATAACGGCGAAGATCGTCATCGCCTCTGCGGCGCGGTTGATGCTCGTGCGCCACTTCTGCTTGAGCAGACACAAAATGGCGGAGATCAGCGTACCGGCGTGGCCGATACCGATCCAGAACACGAAGTTGGTGATGTCCCACGCCCAGTCGACCTGGTTGTTCAGACCCCACACACCGACGCCGGTGATGATGAGGTACAGAATCATGATCGGCATCAGGCCCGCGACCTGGGCGGCGACGAAGAACGTCGGCCAGAACCAGCGGCCGGGGCCTTTTTCGATGTAGCCGCACACCGTCTCGGTGATGTCGGCAAACGTCGTGTTGCGGCCCAGCACCAGCAGTGCACGCACCGAAGGATCATCAACCAGCGAGCCGTCACCGGTCTGCGGGTTGTACTCCGGCTCGGGGGGCTGGCGGAGTGCCCCCGAAAGCTTCGCCGCCGTGGATTGATCGGGGTGGATCGCGCTCATGCCCGGGCTCCCGAAGAGGTACCAAGAACAGACAGACTCATGACGTAACCCTCAGTGCCCGCGCGGTGCGGATCGATGAAGTGACGCGCTCCATCCTGGCCGTTGAGCATGCTGTGCGCCTTGCCCGCGGGCTGCCCCTTGCCGTGATCGTGGCCGTCGTGGCCGCCGTGCTCGCCCTCGTGCCCGCCGTAACCCGGGCCCGTGCCGTGATGGCCAAAGGGCGTCTCGTCGGGCTTGCGGATCGACGGGTTGGGGTTGTTCACCCGCACCATGTACGTCGTCCGCGGCTTGACCGCCAGATAGCCCAGCAGGGCGTAGGTCCGCTCGTGCTCTCGCATCTGATGAACCAGCGAGCCCGTCCGGGTCGTGCCGTCATCGAGCTTGTACACCGAGTCGGCGTCGCGGATGTCACCAAAGACGATCGCGTTGCTCGGGCACGCCTGCTGGCAAGCCGTCTGCACGTAGCCGTCCGGCACGCCCTGATCGTTGTTGCGGATGCCCTTGATCTTCAGTTCAATCTTGGCCTCGTTGGTCCGCTGGATGCAGTACGTGCACTTCTCCATCACGCCGCGGCTGCGGACCGTGACGTTCGGGTTCTTCTGCAGCCGGCTGATCTCGTCGAGCTTGTCGCGCAGACGCGGCGGGATCAGGTTCGGGTTCAGACGGTGCGGCGTCTTCTCGCTGCTGGCCAGGAAGCCCGGCAGCGCGCCTTCCAGCGTCTCCTGGCCCAGGTAACCGCCGTTGAACTTCGTCACGCCGTAGTCAAAGAAGTTGAACCGGCGGACCTTGTACGGGCAGTTGTTGGCACAGTACCGCGTGCCGATGCAGCGGTTGTACACCATGTAGTTGTGGCCCTCGGGCCCGTGCACCGTCGCGTTCACCGGGCACACCGTCTCGCACGGCGCGTTCTCGCAGTGCACGCACGCCACCGGCTGGAAGATCATGCCCGACGGATCGTTGTAATCCTTGTGCTCGTCGGTCTTGAAGTACCGGTCGATGCGGATCCAGTGCATCTCGCGGCCCTTGTTGACCTCGATCTTGCCGACCACGGGGATGTTGTTCTCCGCCTGGCAGGCGATCGTGCACACGTTGCAGCCCGTGCACGCCGACAGGTCGATCGACATGCCCCACTGCGGGTTGCTCGTAAACGCCGGCCCCTTGGGGAACGACGCGGGGTACTCGCTGATCGGCCGGTCAGAACGCTTGGAGTTCTTGCCGTCCTTGTCGTCGTAGGGGTTCAGCATCACCGACAGCGGTGCCGGCATGTGGTTCAGCTCACCGCCCTCAAGCTTCTCGCCGAACTTCATCGTCATCGTCCGGCCGTACGCGTCGGGCTTGACGTCCGTCTTGTCGCCGAACTTGTCCCACGCCGCCTTGTCCGCCTCGCGGATCAGCGCCCGGCCTTCCATCGACCAGTGGTTCTGCGTCGTCGCCAGGTGGTAGCGGCTCTCGCCGGTGGCCGTCGGCTTCAGCGTCGCGCCAGCCGCGGCCCACTGGCCCGTGCTCGTGCGAACCGCGAAGGTGTCGAAGCCGACGCCCTGTCCAACCAGGCCGACCGTCCGCCGGCCGAAGCCCAGCGGCAGCACGATCGTGTTGTCCGGAACACCAGGCAGGGCCCAGCACACGACCTGCGTCGTCTTGCCGTTGACGGTGATGTCCGCCATGCGGCCGGTCTGCTTCTTCTCTGTCGGGGCCGTCTGGTACAGCTCAAGCGCTTCAGCCGTCTTGGGGCTGATGTACGCCGCGTTGTCCCAGACAATCTTGCTGGCCGGGTCCGGCAGCTCGTTGAGCCACGCGTTGTTGGCAAAGCGGCCGTCGCGGGTCAGCGAGCCGATGAACGCCACGTGCATCGCGCTCTGCGTCGGTGCCGCATCCAGCTTCACGCCGCCCAAGGCCGAGGCCACCTGGCCGAAGTTCACCTTCGCCGCATCCGGTGCCGCCGCGTTCGGCAGCGTCAGCACGCCGTCGTGCAGCGCACGCCGCCAGGCACGCTCAAAGTCGCCGGTGACGACCTTCTTCCAGGCCTCACGCACGATCGTGTAACCCTCGGCCTGCTCCTTGGCAGCACCCAGGGCAATCGCGATCGTCTCGATGTCGCTCTTGCCGGCGTACAGCGGAGCGATCATCGGCTGGATCGGCGAAACCGTGCCGTCCACCGCGACCGTGTCGCCCCACTGCTCCAGATAGTGCGTGCCGTTGAGCCGCCAGGTCGCCATCGCGACCGTCTCATTGACGTCCACCGAGAGCACCAGACGGTTGGCCGCCTTGGCAAAGGCCTTGGCGAACTCAAGATCAGCCGGGGCCGTGTACACAACGTTGGCGCCGAGCACGAACACGGTCTTGACCTGACCGTCGTTGAGCTTCTTCGTCAGATCCGCCAGCGCCGCAACCGAAGCCGAAGCCTCGTCCTCGCTCATCGGCAGGTACGTCACCGGGCCGTCCTTGGCGATGTTGCCCAGCGCACCGTTGACCGCCGCCGCCAGAGCGTGAACCCACGCCGGCTGGCTTGCGCCGACGATGATCGCCGACTTACCAAGGTTCTCTGTAACCAGAAGGTCCTCTGCAATCGCCTGCAGATTCTCAGCCTTCACCGCCAGGTCCTTGGCCTCGCCGATCGCGTCCACCGCGGCCTTGACCGCGGCAGAGTCCACGTTGCGGCGTGCAAGCACATACTTGGCAATCTGCACGAACGCGGCCGCCGTCTGCTGAGGCGACAGGCGGAAGCGGTGGTCCGCAATCGCGCCCGTCGAGCTGAAGTGCGCCTCAAAGGCGTACAGCCGGTTCATCGCATCACCCGGCTTCAGCGGGCGGCGCTTGGCTGCAAAGCCGCGGGCATGATTCATCGAGCCCGACTCAAACTGGATGAAGTCGCGATCCAGCGAGACGATCACATTGGCCTTCTCCAGCCGCAGCACCTCGCGCATCGGCCGGCCGAAGGCCAGCCGCGAGCCCTCAACACCCGCAAAGTTCTCCAGCGGATCGTGGCTGATCCACATTGCCTTGGGCCAGCGGGCCTTCAGCCGCGCCTTGCTGGCATCGAGCGTCACGCTCGTCTTGCGATCCACAATGAACGCCAGATCCTCGCCCGCCTTCGCGTCGCTGGCCGGCAGTTCCTTGGCGCACCAGGCGGCAAAGTCATCCCACGTGCGGTCCGCATAGCCGTCGTTGAACGCCGGACCCGTCTGACCAACCAGACGCTGCACGCCCTTGAGGCGGTCCGGGTCGTGCATGTCCAGCACGCTGGCCTGCGCCCACACGCTGCTCTTGCCCCGGTTCACCGGGTGCAGCGGGTTGCCCTCAACCTTCGTCGGCCGGCCAGTCTGCGTCTCGATCAGCAGGCCCTCAGCGCCGCCGCCCGGCAGCGGCATGCTCGTGGCATAGAACAGCGCCTTGCCCGGAACGATATCCTCCGGCACGTTCTTGCTGTACGGCAGAATCTTGTGATCCGGCTGACGGCAGCCCGGAATCGTCGCCGCGGTGGCCAGCGCAACGCCCGCACCCATCAGCTTCAGGAACGTGCGGCGGGTTTCCTCGCCGATGAACGATGCGCCGTCCTGAAACTCACGCTCCAGGTGCTCGCGGAACGCCGGCGTGTCCGCCAGATCGTCCGTGCTGCGCCAGTACGTGCTGCCGGCACTGCCGGACACGCCCACCAGCTCCTGCGGAGTCGTTCGGGGCTTCATCACCGGTTTACCGGCTTTCAGGCTCGACGGGCATTGGTCGCTCATGCTCAGCGCTCGCTTTGCGTAACTTGGGGGGCAGTCTCGGTGAACCGGGCAGTCCCGTCATCACCGCGTTGATCTGTACACGAAACTCGAATCATCCAATCATGGCAGCTGCCCGGATCGTCTCCGATCCCGGCCGCGTTGCATCAGTAGTGGCAGGCACCGCAGTTCTCCGGGCCGGCGATGTGCCGCTCCTCGTAGAACTTCTTGCCCTCATCCGCTCGCGTCTGGGCACTGCTCTTCTCCGCGAACCGCTGCTCAACCTCAAACAGGCGGAACACCATGTCCTTGGGCACCAGGTTCGGCTCAGGATTGCGGTGGCATTCCAGGCACCAGCTCATGTGCAGCGGCTGAGACTGGTACACCTCGGCCATGCGGGCAATGTTCCCGTGGCACGAGTAGCACGAGACGCCGGCATTGATGTGCGCATCGTGCGGGAAGTTGCGGACATAGTCCGGAACCTTGTGCACGCGACGCCACTCGATCGCCTTGTCCTCGGCATACGCCTCGCGGACGAACGACGTCTTTTCCTTGTGCACCGCCGACGTGTTGTACAACGCCAGCCGGCCCTCCGCATGGCAGCCGTAGCACGTCGCCACGTTCGGAATGTTCGCCTCCGCCGACTCCTCGACCTTCGTATGGCAATACCGGCAGTCCATCCCCAGCTTGCCCGCGTGAAGCTGGTGATTGAAGCCACCACCCGGCTGCACCGGCATGTAGCCCACGTTCCAATACGCCGGGGTAAACGTGTACCACATCGCGCCAACCACAGTCGCCAAACCGCCGACCGCTACCGCCGCGGCGAGAGTCGGCAAACTGTTGGTCCACTTCGGGAAGATCGTTGACACGTAGCAATCTCCGGAAAGCCGCGGCATTCGCCGCAGGAAATACTGCTCGCTTCAATCAACGGCACAATAACTTGGCCGCTGCGGAAGTTCCCTCACCCCCGAAGCCCAAAAACCAAGCACCGCACCACCTGCGGAAGACCCTTGGATTTTGCAAAGATAGCCCTGACAAACTTCGACTTCTCCGTCTGGACCACAATTTTTCCGGCCTGACGGGAATCTCCCCGCTTCAGGTTAGCTCTTTTGGGGCCTGTGAAAAATAGTCGTCCCTCGCGCCACCGGCTGGTTTGGTGCCGGTACATCCTGCTGCCGTGGAGAGGCACAGGAGCCGACGCATGGAACGCCGCATTGTCCAGCCCACCTTCGTCGATAACGCCGTCGCT
>CAILKP010000046.1 GCA_903834785.1 uncultured bacterium | reverse complement strand
GGGCAGAAGGGAACTTGGGCAGGGCGATGGGCTTGAGGGCGGCGGCGAGCTTGGCGGCGGTGAACTGGCGGGCGTTGTCAGAGTCGACCTTGCCGGCGATGAGGCGACGGATGTAGCGCAGACCGGAGTTGCGGGTGCGCGTGATGCCCTCGTTGGCTTGGTGGACACCGTGGCACTGGAGGTTCCAGTGCTGCTCGGGGGTGAGGGGCTCGTTGTTGCGTGGCTCGGTTTGCATGGTGCCTCTACCAGATGGCGCAGCGCGCTCGTCTTGTGCGCACCTGCCTGCGCCACACTTGGGGAGGAATCTGTGAGAATCCGGGTTTTTGGCGTGAAAACGGGGATGGAAAATCTGGGATTTTGCGAGAAGGCGTGTCTCTCTTGTGCGCGCTGTGCAAAGTCGCGAGTCGGGAGTCGCGAGACGCGAGTGGAAAAGGCGATTTGGTGCGAGGATTCTCGGGTGAAACTGGTGTTTGACGTGGCGTTTGCCTGCACCACACTTGGACGGGGGGTTCAGCGGTTTAACGCGGAGGATGAAGAGGACGCGGAGGAAGGCGGAAGACGGGGGGCACGCGGTGCACCAAAGGACCGGAGGAGTAAGGGAGAAGAGTCGCAGGGGGCGTACGTTGTGGATCAACGCCGCGGATGCGGAGGGTGAGGAGGAAACGGAGGGAAGGCAGGAGTGGGGAGCTGCGAGGGGAAGGCGGAAGGCGGGAACACGGAGGGGCAGGCGCGGGGGAGTCGGATGGGGATCTTGAGCGAGAGTGGAGCGAACACGTTCGTGGCCACGGTGTTTGGCGAACGGTGGGCCCTCGGCGGGCGGTAGTGAACCACCGTGCCCATGCGGACCATTGTGAACCCGGGTGGTTACGATGCGCTATGAGTACCGACAACATGCCGCAGGTGTGTCAGCGCCTCATAGCGAGGTTGGCGTCACTCAATGAGTACCCGCCGGGTGCACTGGCGATCGCTGACAGCGATCGCATTCGCGGAACTGCTTTCTTCCCTGGTGGCTTCGGCTTGTGGGATCCCGACGGACGAACGCCGGCTTTGCCTCCGAGGCCCGTGGTCATCGTCGGGAACAACTGGGGTACTCCGAAGGATCATGAGTGGGCACGCAAGCTTGGCGCGGAGTATTCGGATGTGTGGCCGGAGAAGCGGCAGAAAGACTGCACAACTTGGTGGAACCTGCTGCCGATTCTGCGAGGTGCGGGGATTGAGCCCGAGCAGTGCTTCTTCACGAACGCGTACATGGGTCTGAAAGCTGATAACGACAGCAACCTAGGCGATTTTCCCACGACGCCCACCTTCGACCACTGGTGTCGAGAGTTCCTTGCCTTCCAACTCACAGTGCTCACTCCCAGCGTCGTCGTGGCACTGGGCATGCCTGCAATCAGGATGCTCTCTCAAGTCGTGCCTGAACTTCGTGGATGGCGTGGCCCCCGAGGAGGGGAGCGATCATTCTCTGAGATCCAGAGGCTTGTGCACCCAGCCACCATCAGCTCGAGCCAGCCCGCCTTCTCGGCAGTCGCGATACCGCATACCTGTTACCCCGTAAACCTCTCGCCCGGTAGCAAAGAGGAGATCGAACTTCTTCGCACTGCTGCGGTGAGTGTTGGGTTGCTGGCCAGATAGGAGTTCACGTGAGCCAGAGCGAAACATTTGCCGATTCAGTCTGATTCACACTGTCCATCGCTGGGCGGTTCGAGACATCGGTGGTCAACGAGGACGGCTACGAACTCGGAACGATCGGACCACTAGAAGGTGAAGGTGCACCACACAACCCTCGCCAGAGGAACTGGCGAGAGTTGTGGCACGGGGGAGGAAGGATCCCGAGCGGGGAGTGCTTCGGCTCACGGACTCCGGCCTGCCGGCGTGGGGTTCCTATAGACGAGAGTTGGGATGTTTCAGCAGGGTGGTAAAACAAACAGCCCCGGATTGCTCCGGGGCTGCTTGAAAGATCGAAGTTGGGGCCGTGTCGGCGGTGAGGCCGGGCACGGACGCCGGACTTACACCATGGCCTTGAGGGCCTTGAGGGGGCGGATCTTCAGGACGGTCTTGGCCGGCTTGGCCTTGACTTCCATCATCTCGCCCGGCTTGAACGGGTTGGCCTTGGTGGTAGCCTTGGTGGCGGGCTTGAACACGCTGGTGACCTTCATCATGCCGGGGACGACGAAGACCTTGGGCTTCTCAGCCTTGGGCTTGGCCAGGTCGACGGACATGACCTTGCCGAGGGTCTCGAACACCGAGGCGACCTGCTTGCGGTGCAGGCCGGTGTGCTCGGCGATCGTGGTGTACAGGATGCTCTTGCCACGGGGCTTGTCAGCAGCCGTGAGCTTGGCAACCTTCGGGGCGGGGGCGGCCTTGGACTTGGGGGCAGACTTCTTCGCAGCCATGTGTTTTCTCCGTAAAACGTTGCTTCGCGCGGATCCTCCGCGTCTCGTACCACAAGTTATACACGGAAATCAAGGGTTTTCAAGGAGTCTCCCACAAAAATAGCGCATTTTCCCGAAGTTTTTGCACATTGATGGGTTGTCCACCGCGGGTTGGCTCCCGCGGCGTGCGGGTGGCGGCAGGGAGCAGGGCCACTGTTACGCCAGGAGAGGGAGGCGTAAATAGCGAGAAATACGGGTTTTATGTGTGCTTTCTAGCCGCAGCGGCTCGTTAAAGCCGCTTGATGATGATCGCGGTACGGTCATCGTCGAAGGCGTGGCCGCGGACGAACTCATCGGCGGCGGCATTGATTGCGGCGAGAATTTCTGCCGCGGTACCGGATCGGGCCTTGCGGGCGGCCTCAACAACGCGGTCGGAGCCCATGAGCTGGTGCTCGGGATTCGAGGCCTCGTAGTACCCGTCGCTGATGAGCAGGAAGACATCACCGGGTGCCATGGCGATGGGGGCGACGGGCTCGGGGATGATGTCCGGGTCGATGCCAAGGGGCATGCCGGTGGCGTCGTAGTCGATGGCGGTTCCGTCGGCCTTGAGCAGATAGATGGGGGCTTGGCCGGCGGAGGCGTACTCGATATGGGCCAGCTTGGCATCAATGACGCCGACGAAGGCGGTGATGAAGCGACCGGGGGGCAGGTCCTCGCAGCACTGCACGTTGAGGTGGCGGGTGATCTCATCGACGCCGCGGTTCAGGCGGGCGCCCATGCGGACCATGGCGCGGAGCTGGGAGACGGACAGGGCGGGGCCGATGCCGTGGCCGGTGGCATCGCCCATGACCATCATGGCCCGGCCCTGGCCGGCGTCGCCGTGCATGGAGCCCAGGCAGATGACATCGAAGGTGTCGCCGCCGGTTTCATCTGCGGGCCGGGAGGCCGCAACGAGGTCAAAGCCGGGCAGGGAGGGCAGGTGGCGGGGCCACGAAGACTGCTGGATTTTGCGGGCAACCTGCAGGTCGGCCTCGATCTTGTTCTTGCGGATTTCGGCTTCGATCAGCTTGGCGCGGCGGATGGCGACGGCGGCCTGACTGGCCAGGGCACGGGCGACGGCCTCATCCTGAGCGTCGAAGGCCTCGCCCCGGGAGGAGTCCTTGTTGAGCACCTGGGCGACACCCTGGAGGCCGCCATCGGCACTGACCAGCGGGATGGTGAGCATGTTTCGGGTGCGATAGCCGGTCTTCTTGTCGATGGCCGGGTTGAAGCGGCTGTCGGCGTAGCAGTCGGGGACGTTGACGATGGCCAGGGTGCGGGCGGCCTCACCGGCGAGTCCGGCGGTGATGGGGAAGCGGATCTCGGCCAGGCCGTGGCCCTGGCTGATGAAAAGCTCGGCGGTGGCGGCATCGAACTGGAAGACCGAGGCGCGGTCGGCCCGGAGGCAGGTGCGCATGGAGTCGATGATGGCGCGGAGGACCTCCTCGAGACTGGCGGAGGCGGCGAGCCGCTCCATCACCGACAGAACGGTTGACCACTGTTCGGGCGAAAGCCCGGCTTGTTGCTCTGACGGAGGCGTGGTCATACGTGCGGGCAAGCGTATCGGTTCAACCGGGACGAAGTGGGAGAAAGAGTTGACGGATGTGAAAGCGTGAAATTGTGGGTTCGGACGACAGGCATTTTCTGCCGGGACCCCGTGCGGCGGGGAGCCAGCGGGGGTGACCGGTGGGCGGCGGCGGCAAGGGCGGTACGACCGGAGATCGGCGCGTCACAACCGGCAAAGTCACTGCCGGGGATGACCGAAGTCTGAGCGCAGCCGCGCGAGCCGGGTCAAAGACCGGGCTCGGCCCATGACAGTCACGCCACCAGCGGCGAGCACGCGAAGTTCAAAAAGGACCGGAGCCAAAGCCACCATGCCACGTAACACCATCGCCGTCACGCTGACCCCGATTCTGATCGCCGCCCTGGCCGGGACGGCGCTTGCCTACCAGCCAAGCGAGCCGCCGGCACCGGGGGCAAACACTGCCCCGCCGCGGATGATGCCGAACCAGCCCGCGGGCGGTCTGGCGACGGACCCGACGACCAAGCCCAAGGCCGAACCGGCGGGCAAGGGTGCCGCCAAGCCGGCGGACAAGCAGAAGGTGACGGTCTCTGACCAGATGACCGTGGACATGTCGGTCAAGGACGAGAACGTCTCGGCGGTGCTGGAGATGCTGGCGGTGCAGACCCGCAAGAACATCATCGCCAGCAAGTCGGTGACGGGCAAGGTCTCGGCGGACCTGTTCGGCGTGACCTTCTTTGAGGCGCTTGATGCGATCCTGAACGTCAACGGCTTTGCCTATCAGGAGCAGGGCAACTTCATCTACGTGTACACGCAGGCGGAGATGGAGCAGATCAAGAAGATGCTCAAGCCGCGCGTGGCCAAGGTCTTCCGCATGAACTATCTGACCGCGCCGGACGCGGCGGAGTTCGTCAAGCCGATGCTCTCGGCCGGCGGTGAGATCAAGCACAACAACAAGACCGAGGCGTTCAACATCTCCGACAGCACCCCGACGGGCAAGGATGACTTTGCCCTGGCGGCGACGCTGGTGGTGATCGACTTTGAGGAGAACATCCGGGCTGTCGAGCAGCTGCTCGTCGAGCTGGATGTCAAGCCCGCGCAGGTGCTCGTTGAGGCGACGGTTCTCTCGGCCAGCGTGCAGGAAGACAACGCGTTCGGCGTGGACTTCTCCATCATCGGTGATCTGAGCTTCAAGGACTTTGCCAACGCGACGCTGGGCGGCCCGTTCGGCATCGTTGACAGTCTTCGCAAGCAGCCGAGCAACGTAGGCACGGGCAACGCCGTGACCAGCGACGTCGGCGGCACGGGCCAGACCGGCGGCTTTAAGGTGGGCATCGTGGGCGACAACGTGTCGGTGTTCATCCGCGCTCTGGATGCGGTGACCAACACCACGGTGCTGGCGAACCCGAAGATTCTTGCGCTGAACCGTCAGGTCAGCCGCGTGCTGGTGGGCCAGCGGATCGGCTATCTGTCGACCACGGCCACTGAGACGAGCACGACGCAGACGGTGCAGTTCCTGGACACCGGCGTGCAGCTGTACGTCCGGCCGTTCATCAACGCCAGCAAGAATGAGGTCCGCATGGAGCTGCGTCCGCAGTTCTCCAAGGCGACGCCGAAGAATGTTCCGGGCCCCAACGGCTCGCAGATCATCATTCCCGACGAGGACAAGCAGGAGATCACGACCAACGTGATCGTGCCCGACGGCATGACCGTGGTGCTGGGCGGCCTGTTCCGCGAGGATGTCAGCAGCGGCCGGAGCCAGGTCCCGTTTGTCGGCGACATCCCGCTGATCGGCTCGGCGTTCCGCGGTCAGACCGACGCGACGAAGCGTTCAGAGATCATCTTCCTGCTGACGCCGCGGATCGTGACGGATCCGGCCATGGCCGCGGTGGGCGAGAAGGCCGTGGAGCAGGTCGAGCGCGTCCGCGCCGGCTCGCGTCAGGGTCAGCTGATCTTCGGTCGTGACCGGATGACGTCCTCGCTGAACATGGAAGCCGAGCAGGCGGCACGGGCCGGCGATGCGGCCAAGGCGCAGTGGCTGATCGAGCGTTCGCTGGCGCTGAACCCCAGCCAGCCTGAGGTCTATCGCCTGCGTGAGAAGATCACCGGTCAGGCCGAGGTCTGGCCGAGCCGCTCGATCTTCCAGGACATCATCGACAAGGACGTGGCGGCACGGATCGGTGATGTGAAGGCCAACCCGGGTCAGCCGTACGGCAACCCGTGGGGCTCGGTGAAGGTTCCCAAGCACCCGTCGGGCGAGTTCCCGCTGCCTGCGGGCAGCAAGCCGCAGTCCGATGCGACGCCGAACGGCAATGCCGGCAACGGCAACGCTGCGGGCACGACCGCGGCGGCGGCGGGCACGGTTGAAGGCAACAACGGGGCGAACACCCCGGCTGCGGCTGGTGCGAACCAGACTGGGGCGGCGAGCACCGATTACAAGGCGGCAACGGGCTTTGTCCCGGGCAAGCCGGTGGCCAGCAGCCAGGGCAAGCAGCAGAACCTGCCGACGCCGATGCAGACTGAGCCGCAGCAGGCCGACGAGCCGGGCTCGCTGCTGGCTGGTGCGGGCGATTCGCCCTCCAGTGAGCCGGCTGATCAGCCGAAATAAACGCTACACGCGTCACGGATTCTCATCAGCGGCCCGCGTGAAAGCGCGGGCCGTTGTGTTTATCCGGGGAGCGATGTTCAAGGACTGATCACACCGCCCTACCTGGGAGAATGCATGAAGATGTACCGCACTGTAAAGGGAATTGGAACTGTGACGCTGCTTGGCCTTGTGCTTGCCGCGGGCGGGTGCATGGGCCACGGCCAGCACACGCAGGAGGGCAAGGACCTGGCCCAGACGCGGATGGACCAGCTCAAGGCGGGGACGCAGCTGCAGATGGCGCAGCAGCAGTTCCAGGCCGGTGATCTGGACAAGGCACGCAAGAGCGTTGAGACCGCGCTGGCGGCGGTGCCGAACTACGCCCAGGCCCACCTGCTGCGCGGGCGCATCCAGATGGAGCAGGGCGACCTGGAAGGTGCGAGGCAGTCGTTCATCACCGCCGAGGCGATTGAGCCGACGCTGGCGGATACGCAGTACTACGCGGGCATCTGCTACGAGCGGTTCCGCCAATGGCAGCCGGCGTACGAGCGGTACACCCGTGCGGCGGACATGGACCGGGCCAACCCGCAGTACGTGGTTGCCGCGGCGGAGATGCTCGTGCACCTCAAGCAGCCGGAGCAGGCCAAGGCGCTGCTGGTGGAGCGTCGCAAGGACTTCGGGCACAACGCGGCGATCGTGCAGTCGCTGGGCAACCTGGCGATACTTGAGGGCGATGCGGAGGCCGCGGTGGTGCACTACCAGGACGCGCGGATGCTGGCACCGGATGACCTGTTCATTCTGGAATCGCTGGCGCGGGCCCAGTTGCATGCGAATCAGTTCGCTGATGCGGAGTACAACACGAGTAAGCTGCTGGATTCGATCGCCTCGGCGGAGCCCAAGGCGACGGCGAACCTCAAGGCGCGGGTGGCCCAGAAGCCTGTGCTGAGCCGGCGCGACCTGATCCTGCTGCGGGCCCGGTGTCTGGTGGGGCTGCAGCGGTTTGGCGAGGCCAAGCAGATCTATGTGGAGCAGGCGATGCTGCCGGAGGGCCAGCGTGATGTGGTGACCTGGGTGCAGTTGGGCCAGGTGGCGGCCAAGACCGATGATGCGGTGCGGCTGCGTCAGGTGGCGGCCAAGCTGCTGTCGATTTCACCGGACCGGCACGAGGGCCACAGCTTCCGGGCACTCGCGCTGCTGATCCAGGGTGATGTGGCGGCGGCGGAGCAGGCGGCGCTTGCCGCGGCGAAGCTGGCACCCAATGAGGTGGACCCGCTGCTGCTGATCAGTTCGATCATGCTGCGGCAGGGCAAGAACGGCGAGGCGCTGGTTGCCGCGGAAGCTGCGGCACGGCTGGACCCGTCCAACGCGACGGCGGCGCGGCTGCTGCAGTCGCTGAGTGCGACGGCGGCGGCGCCGGCGGAGTGAGGCCGAGGTGGGGAGGCAATCGTGACTGAAACGAGCAACCCGCCGGGGGACCGGCGGGTTATTTGCTTTGGCGAGCGGGCGGATGGAGCAGGCGAGGAGGGTGAGGACGGCGGGCCGCACTGGTGGCGGCGTATTGTCTGGCGTCTTGCAGCCGCTGCTGGACCAGCTTGCGACGGACCCGGCCATCGTTTCGTTGGCGAGGTTGCTTACGCGCGGAGCGGGAGGGGTGGGCGGGGCGGGTGTGAGCTGGCATCATCAGGCGCGGGGGAGCAGTGGGTCATCGACGCCGATGCTTGCCGCGGCGATGGCGAGGGCCACGGGGCGGCCGGTGTTTCTGCTGTGTGCGCACGTGGACGAGGCGGAGGAGGCGGCGGACGCGATTGAGTCGGCCGGGGTGAGCGTGGTGCACCTGCCGGCGATGCAGACGCTGCCGGGTGAGAGCACGGTGAGCGTTGAGCTGATGTCGGCCCGGCTGGCGGCGGTGCAGACGGTGGTGCAGTGGGGCGAGATGCCGCCGGCGGCGGTGATTGTGGCACCGATTCATGCGCTGATGCAGCCGGTGCCCAAGCCGGCGGAGCTTGAGGCGGCGATGCTGGAACTGACGGTGGGAGATGGCCGCGGGCCGGCGGCGATTGTGCGGTGGCTGGATGAGGCGGGGTACACGCGGACGGAGGCGGTGGAGGAGCCGGGGGACTACGCGGTGCGGGGCGGCATCGTGGACATTTTCCCGCCGGGTGACCCGGCGCGGAGTGCGGGGGGCGATGCGTCGCTGGGGGGCATCCCGGTGCGGCTTGATTTTTTCGGCCAGGAGCTGGAGAAGCTGGCGGAGATTGACCTTGACTCGATGGGAATTGACCGCGTGGTCAAGCGGGTGCGGCTGGTGGGGCTGCCGAAGGCGGCAGTGCCGCGGGAGGATGACCTGGGCGGGGCGGTCGAGGTGATTGCGCGGGCACCGGAGAAGGGTGGCAAGGGCAAGAAGGCCGGGGTGAGCGGGCCGGGGACGCCGCCGGATGGGGCGAACTTTCTGGAACTGATCCCCAAGGGGACGATCGGGATTCTGCATGAACTGCTGGAGATCACCGAGCAGGGGCGCGGGTACTACGAGCGGATTACGGGGTCGGGGCAGGTGTTCGGGCCGCCGGCGGTGCTGGCGGCGCTGACGCGGCGGTGCGTAGGGACGCTGGAGGTGACGGGGCTGAACCAGTACGCGACGGCGGAGACGATTCAGTTGCCGCTGTCGCCGGTGCCGCCAATACCCGATGAGATCCCGGAGGCGATTGGGCTGCTGGTGGAGATGACTGAGGGCAAGCGGGGTGATGAGCCGCACCGGGTGCTGGTGCTGTGCCAGAACGCGGCGGAGGAGACGCGGCTGGGTGAGCTGCTGGCGGAGCACGCGGTGGCGGGGGTGCTGGAGAAGGGACTGATTGCCAGCCAGATCGAGTATCTGCATCAGGGGTTTGTGTTCAGCCCGTCGGCCGATGGGGCGAGGCCGCTGCTGGTGCTGCCGTATCACGAGCTGCTGCACCGCTTCCAAGCCAGGCGGAGCGTGGCGACGACAGCCAAGCGGATCAAGACGGGCCGGGCGATTGACACGTTCCTGGATGTGGAGGTTGGGGATTACGTCGTGCACTCCGAGCACGGGATTGCGAAGTTTGTGGGGCTGCAGGTGGTGCGGCGCGGCAAGGAGAGCAAGAGCGCTGACCAGGTGCTGGCGGATGTGAAGGCCGCGGCGCGGGTGAAGAAGCCCGGGGCGGCGGATGGGGCGGTTGGAGGGGAGCGGGGGGGCGATCCGTACGCGGATGCGGAGGAGCTGCTGCTGCTGGAGTTTGACGGGCGGAGCCTGCTGCATGTGCCGGCGAGCCGGATTGACCTGGTGCAGAAGTACATCGGCGGGACCAAGGGTGCGCCGCAGCTTTCGACGCTGGGCGGGACGCGTTGGAAGAACCAGAAGCAGCGGGTGGCGGAGAGTTTGAAGGATCTGGCCAGTGAGCTGCTGCGGATTCGGGCGGCACGCGAGCACCTGCCGGGGATCAAGTTCCCGGCCGATACGGAGTGGCAGAAGCGGTTTGAAGCTGAGTTCCCTTTTGATGAGACGGAGGACCAGCTTGCTGCGCTGGCGGAGATCAAGCGGGATATGACCTCGGCGAGGCCGATGGACCGGCTGCTGTGCGGCGATGTGGGATACGGCAAGACGGAGCTGGCGATCCGCGCGGCGTTCAAGGCGGCGGAGGCGGGCAAGCAGGTGGCGGTGCTGGTGCCGACGACGGTGCTGGCCGAACAGCACGAGCGGACGTTCCGCAGCCGGATGGCGGACTTTCCGTTCCGGATCGAGTCGGTGTCTCGGTTCAAGACGGCGGGGGAGATCAGCGAGACACTGGAGCGGCTGGCGGCCGGGCAGGTGGACATTCTGATCGGCACGCACCGGCTGCTGTCGGCGGATGTGCGGTTTAAGGAGCTGGGGTTGGTGGTGATTGATGAGGAGCAGCGCTTTGGCGTGGAGCACAAGGAGCGGCTGCTGGCGCTGCGGCTGACGGTGGATGTGCTGACGATGACGGCGACGCCGATCCCGCGGACGCTGCACATGAGCATGCTGGGGCTGCGGGATATCTCGTCGCTGACGACCGCGCCGATGGACCGGCGGGCGGTGGTGACGGAGGTGGTGCCGTTTAACAAGAAGCGGCTGGCGCAGGTGATCCGGCGTGAGCTGTCACGCGACGGGCAGGTGTACTTCGTGCACAACCGGGTGCACAACATCAAGTCGGTGGCGGATGATGTGCGGCAGATGGTGCCTGAGGCGCGGGTGGTCTTCGGGCACGGGCAGATGACACCCAGTGAACTGGAGGATGTGTTCCTGACCTTCACGCGGCGGAAGGCGGACATCTTTGTGTCGACGACGATCATTGAGTCGGGGATTGATATTCCCACGGCCAACACGATGATCATCGCCGATGCGGACAGGTTCGGGCTCGCGGAGCTGCACCAGCTGCGCGGGCGGGTCGGGCGGTACAAGCACCGGGCGTACTGCTATCTGCTGCTGCCCGACGACCGGCCGGTGAAAGAGAAGGCCAAGAAGCGGCTGGCGGCTATTGAGCAGTTCAGTATGCTGGGCGCGGGGTTCAAGATCGCGATGCGGGATCTGGAGATCCGCGGGGCGGGCAACATCCTGGGGCCGGAACAGAGCGGGCACATTGCCGCGGTGGGCTATGACATGTACTGCCAGCTGCTGGAGCGGTCGATCAAGGAACTGCGGCATGAGGTGGTCTCGACACCCAGTGAGGTGACGCTGGAGCTGGGGTTCACGGGGATCATTCCCAAGCCGTACATCCCCAGTGATCAGCGGCGGCTGGAGGCGTATCGGAGGATTGCGACGGCCGCGAGTGCGGCGGAGCTGGGCAAGATCCGGGAGGACTTGCTCTCGGCGTATGGGCCGCTGCCGGCGTGTGTGGAGCGGCTGCTGGACCTGGCGGACCTCCGGGCGGGAATCCGGACGGTGGGGGTTCGGAGCGTGCTGGTCAAGGGGCCGGATGTGATCCTGCGGACGGTGACGCCGGCACCGGTGATGGTGCTGCTGGCTGATGCGCCGGGGCGGGCGACGTGTCCGCCGCCGCGGAATGAGGGGGAGTTGCCGGAGGTGTTCTTCCGGCCGGACAATGCGGCAGCGCTGGAGCCGGGGACGCTGGTTGCGCTGCTGCGAAAGCGGTTTGGGGTGACGCGGGCGGGGGAAGGCGTGCAGAGCGGTGGTGCTGCGGCGGAGGCACCGGTGAGCAAGCCGGTGGCGCTGGGGGTGATCAAGCCGAAGATGGCGGCACCTGCGCCGCTGCCGCCGCGGATGACGCCGGCGAAGGGGGCCCCGAGCGCGGGTGCGAGCAAGCCGAAGGGGCTGTCGCGCGGGATCGCGGAGATTCGGCGGCAGCTGCGGGTTGCCAATGCGCAGCTGCGTGAGGAGCGGGAGAAGAAGGAGCGAGAGGGCGGGGGGGCGGACGAGGAGTGATAACCTGCTGGAAGGGGCTGGGCGAGGCGTTTGGCAAGATGTAGCGGTTGGGTGCGGCGGTTGTCGCGGGGAGCGGCGAGATTCGTTTCTATGTGGTGGCCGGGGCGCTGGTGGATCGGAAACTGTGGGTGTCAGCGACGTGCGATGCCGCGGCTTGGAGCGTGCGGCAGCGAGCTGACCGGTGCCAGATGAAGGCATCGGACAAGCCACGGCGAGTTGCCGGTTCGGCTTGCACGGGTGGTTGGGCATCCACGGAGGTCCTCATGTGCATGTCGGGTGTGACAACCAGCAATCGGCAGATGACGCCACGAAACACGTCGGCGGCAGGCCAAACGGCCGGCAGCCAGCACTGTGCGGGTGAACCGATCTGGCCTGGAGCGGGTTACGGCCGAGCCGCCGCTCTGGAGCACGGCGATGAAACGCGGTGCGTGCGCCGCTGCGGTGCCCCGCGTGGTGATGCAGGCCCCCCGTGCTGATGCGGCGGCGCGTGCGGGTGCGGGGCGGAGGCGGGGTGAGGGCAGGCGAGCACGCGACGCTGCGACAAGTCAATGATGAACGACGGCCACGTGGCGGCAAAGCCGACGTGGCCGTGGCGTTTGTGGAGGTTGGTGCGGCCCGGAGGGCGAGCGGAACGGCTCAGTTCTGCATGCCCCACTTGCGGACGGTGCGGACCTCGATGGTGCGGAAGATGAGGTTCTCGATGGCCAGGCCGATGACGATGACCATGAGCAGGCCGGCGAAGACGGTGGGGGTCTCGAAGGTGTTCTTGGCCTGATAAATGTACCAGCCCAGGCCGCCGCCGCCGGAGGCGACACCGAAGACGAGTTCGGCGGCGATGAGGGTGCGCCAGGCGAAGGCCCAGCCGATCTTCAGGCCGGTCAGGACGCTGGGGAATGCCGCGGGGAAGAGGATTTTGATGACGTAGCTCAGCGGGTTCATGCCGTAGTTGGCACCGACCATGCGGAGTGTGGGGGAGACGGAGCGGAAGCCGCCGTGCATGTTGAGTGCGACGGGCCAGAGGACGGAGTGGATGAGGACGAAGATGAGAGCTTCTTTGCCCAGGCCGAACCAGATCATGGCCAGCGGGACGAGGGCGATGGCCGGGAGGGGGCTGAACATCGCCGTGAGGGTCTCGAGGATGTCGCGGCCGACGCGGGTGAAGGTGGCGGCGATGGAGAGGATGGCGGCCAGGGTGGCGCCGATGGCGTAGCCGGTAAGCAGCAGCTGGATGGAGTACCAGGTGTAGACGAGGACTTCGCCGCTGATGATGTCGCGGAAGAGGGCCTGGTGGGATTCAATCGCGGTGGGGATGACCAGCGGGTCGCTCTTGTACATCGCGTAGCCCTGCCAGCAGGCCAGCAGGACGATGACGATGGAGAACTTGCGGACGGCTTCGTTGCCCCAGATTTTGTCGCCCATGGAGAGCGTTCGCTGGATCTCACCGAGCTTGGAGGCGTCGATGGGGGTGCGCTCGAGCTCGGGGCGAAGCGGGGGGACGAGTTTTCCGGATGCGTTCGCTGGCAGATCAGCCATGGGAGACCCCCTTCTTTTCATCACCGAACAGGAGGAAGCTGATGCGGTCGGCGAGATTCCTGGCCGCGACGGCATCGCTGACGGGGACGCTGTTGAGCTCGGCCCGGACTTGGCCGGGGTGGGGTGAGAGCACGAGGATCCGGTTGCCGACGATGATGGCTTCCTCGATGGAGTGGGTGACGAACATGAGCGTGAAGCGGGTGTCGTCCCAGAGCTGGAGGAGCTCTTCTTGCATCTTGCGGCGGGTGAGGGCGTCGAGGGCGGCGAAGGGCTCGTCCATGAGGAGGATGTCGGGCTCCATTGCCATGCCGCGGGCGATGGCGACGCGCTGCTTCATGCCGCCGGAGAGGGTGTGGGGGTAGGAGTCGGTGAACTTGGTGAGCTTGACTTTGTCGATATAGACCTTGGCGCGCTCGCGGGCCTGGGCATCGCTCATGCCGCGGGCGACGCGGAGCGGAAACATGACATTCTGGATGACAGTTTTCCAGGGCAAGAGCTGGTCGAACTCCTGGAAGACCATCATACGGTCGGGGCCGGGGCGGGTGATGCGGTTGCCCTTGAGGCGGATCTCGCCCTCGGTGGCGGCGAGGTAGCCGCCGACTGCTTTGAGCAGGGTGCTCTTGCCGCAGCCAGAGGGCCCCAGGAGTACGAATCGATCAGCCCGGTGGACATCAAAGGAGACCCGATAGGTTGCGGTGACGCGGTGATCCGCCGTCTTGTACTGCAGGGTCACGCCTTCAACCTGAAGCAGGGGGGCGACAGCCGCGGCCGGGTCTGAACGGGGAGCAGTTGGTAATGCCATGCGTGCAGCGTCGGAGGGATGTTGACAAACGGACCGAGCGGTCGTTATTTGAGTGTACAACGGAAGCAAGCGATTGCAAGGGCGGTTGTGGCACGAAGCAAAAAGAACAGCCTCCGCCAGGGGGCGGAGGCTGATTCGACGGACACTGTGCGTCTGCTGTGCGGATCAGCTTCCGGCCTTGTCGTGCAGGTTGGGGAAGCAGAGATCCTTCCAGCTGGCGGCCTTGTTTTTGATCGTGCCCACCTTGTGCATGAACTCGGCGTACTTGAAGACGTTCTTGGGGACGACGGTGTACTCGAGATCGGGATCGTTCATCTGGGCGAGGATGTCCTCGAGAGAGTCCTTGGCCTTGGTGGTCTTGAGGTAGATTTCAGCGGCCTGCTTCTTGTTGGCGTTGATCCAGTCCTGAGCCTCGGCGAGGGCCTTGCAGACGGCATCGAAGGTCTTGGGGTTTTCCTTGGTGAAGCGTTCGGTGGAGATGGCGACGACGAAGGTGCTCTTGCCGCCGAGGACGTCGTAGCTGGAGAGCACGCGGCTGACCTTGGGCTTTTCACTCTTGAGCTGCTGGTACTGGAAGGGCGGGGCGGTGAAGTGTGCGGTGATGCCGCCGGAGCCGGTGAGCAGGGCGGTGGTGCCGTCGGGGTGGCTCATGGCGACGGTCTGCTTGTCGAGCTTGTCGAACTCGGCCTCACCGAAGGCCTGGGCAACGGCCATCTGCAGGGTGACGGCCTGAACGGTGACCTTGACTGACGGCAGGGCGATGCGGTCAGCATCCTTGAAGTCCTTTAGACTCTTGATGCTGGCGTTGGTGGTGTTGAGGAACATCGGCGCCGAGGTCATGGAGCCGAACATCTTGACCGAGCGGCCACCCTTGGTCTTGTCCCAGAGGGTGAGCAGGGAGGGCACGCCGACTGCGCCGAACTGTGCGCCTCCGGAGAGGATCGCGTCGTTGATGGGGGCCGGGCCGGAGAGGGTCTTGTACTCGACGGTGAGGTCCTTGAGGCCGGATTCCCTGGCGTGTTTCTCGACGAGCTTGAGCTCGTTCATTACCATGAAGGGCAGGTAGGTCAGGCCATACTGGCTGGCGAAGGTGACCTGTTTGATTTCCTCGGGCGGCGGGGCCGTGGCGGTGTTGGTGCCAGCGGCGACGGCGGTGCCGAGGGCCAGGGTGGCACAGGCGAGGGCTGCGGTGAGCAGCTTGCGGGCGAGAGCGGTGCAAGATGGCGTCATCATGAGAGGGTATCCTTTGGTCAGTTTGAACGGGAAGCGATCGTGGCTTCGCGGGTTGCGCCAAGCAATGGGCGATGTTTCGGCACGTGGTCGGCATGAGCATGATTTGCGGACGCTACCGGCATTGGGGATTCGCCCCGGGGAGCCCCGGCTAGGGAATGAATCCGCGCACTCCACCGCCGCAGAACGCCGGCGGCGCTGCGGTGTGGTGCGTGAATGCTCCCCAGTCATGGCTGGGTGGTGGTGGATCGCATTGTCCGGTCAGTGGCGGTTGGCGACGTGACCGAAGTGCTGCCAGAAGCTCGGGTACGTCTTGGCGACGCAGGCCGGATCGTTGATCAGAACGTTCGGCCGCTTGAGGGATACGAGTGCCATGCTCATGGCCATGCGGTGGTCGCGGTAGGTATCGAAGGTCACCGGGTGGGAGTCGGCATCGGCAGCGATGCCGCCGGCGGGAGGGGTGATGTGCATGGTCTCGAGGCCACCGGGGGTGGCCTCGACGGTGACGGTGACATTCAGCCGGGCGAGCTCAGTGACAAGGGCCGCGACGCGGTCGGTTTCCTTGACGCGGAGAGTCTCGACGCCGCGGAGTGCGGAGCGGGCGGCGGGGTTGCCCTCTGTGGGCCGGGCGAAGGCGGCCAGGACCGCGGCGGTCATGACGGTGTCGGGCATGCCGGAGAAGTCAATATCGAAGGGCTTGAGCCGGGATGCACCGCGCACGAGCACGCCGTGGGACTGCTGCTGCCAGGTGCCGCCGCAGGCCTCGATGACGCGCACGAACCCTGCATCGCCTTGCAGGGAGGAGCCGTCGGTGCGGAGCCCGGCGATGAAGCCCTCGCAACCGGGGAGCATCGCGGCGGCGGCGAGGAAGTATGTTGCGCCGGAGGCATCGGGCTCGATGTCGAGGTCGAAGCCGGGCATGCCGCCGGGATCGTCGGCCATGCGGAGTGAGCGGTCGCCGGTGCGGACGAGGATGCGCGGGGTGGCGATGGAGGGTGAGTGCGAGCGGCGCTCATCGGTGACGCGGCATCCGAGATGCTCGAGGAGCCGGACAGTCATGTCGACGTATGGCTCGCTGGTGATTGCATCATCGAAGAGGACTTCAACCCCGCCGCGGATGAAAGGGCCGAGCAGGAGTGCGGCTGAGACGAACTGGCTGGACATGGTGCGGCCGAAGCGGATGGTCACAGGGCCATCGGCGGGCGGGACGCCGGTGATCAGCAGCGGGGGGTAACCCTCGGCCTGGGTGTAGCTGATGCTGGGCTTCCAGTTCTGCAGCTCGCAGGTCATGTTGCGGAGCGCGCTGACAAGCTCACCGATGGGGCGCTCGCGCATGCGGGGGTCGCCATCGAGCAAGGCCTCGCCACTTGGGCGCAGCAGCAGGGCGCAGGCCGCGGCCAGGAAGCGGGTGGCGGTGCCGGCGTTGCCGAGGTCGAGGGTGAGGCGGCCGCGGGGCTTGAACGCGCCACCGGTGCCGAGGATGGTGATCGTGTCGGCGGCTGCCGGGGAGCCCGCCGGGCCTGACTCCGCAGATGGCGAGGCGACTGTGGCACCGAGCTGGGTAATGGCCCGGAGCATGACGCGGGCATCGTCAGCATCTACCAAGGCGTGGCGAAGGGTGGTGCTGCCGCGGGCCAAGGCGGCCAGGAGCAAGGCGCGGTTGGTCAGGGACTTGGAACCGGGCGGGCGGATGGCAAAGGAAGTGGCGTCGGCGGATGCGGGTTGTTGCGGCGCGGGGAGCGCGAGGACGGATGGGAGCGGCGCATCGGGCCGCGGCGGTTGCCAGTGGACGGGGTGATCGGGAGTGTGGTGGCTGGGGTCGCCGTCTTGGGTCATCGGGCGGCAGGGTACGGGGTGAGGGCGGTGCGGACGGAGGTGGCGAGGTGCAGCGGCGGTGGGGGTGAGCGGGGCGTCGCTGGAGTGCGAGGGTTCGGTGTGCCTCAGGACGTGCCTTGCCAGCGAGCTGGAGGGACAACGCGGCGGGTGGCTCATCGAGAGGCCGCTGTTTGCAGCCAAGCAACCGTGTTTAACGACCGATAACTTGGCAACTAATCGAATGGAAGGCAACAAAAAACCCAGCCGCGGGGGCTGGGTTCTTCGCAGTGGGCGAGGAGGGATTCGAACCCCCGAAGGCGTTAGCCAGCAGATTTACAGTCTGCCCCGATTGGCCACTCCGGCACTCGCCCGGGACGTGGAGGGAAGTATATGGGCGTATCGGGTTAAAAGTCACGCCGGGTAAAGATGATGCAGGCGATGCCCAGGATGGTGACCTGGAAGGCCATGGAGGTGCCGACGATCCAGAGGGTTGATCGGGATTTGAGGGCCTCTTCCATGGCGCGGGTGGCGCGGCGGGGCGGGACGCGGACCTTGCCGGTGTTGATGGGGGGGCCGCCACCATTTTCGGACGCCGAGTCACGCCACTGGCTCAGTTCGTCGGACTTGAACAAGCCGCGGGAGAGGAGTTCTGCAGACTCGCCGGTCTTGGGCAGTGCTGTCTTGAGGGCCAGCACGCCGATGTGCCAGGTGGCCAGGGAGGCGGCGGTTTCGGCGGAGCCCTTGCGGGCGGTCTGCCATTCGGCGATCTGGGCGGAGATTTCCTCGGGCGTTGCGGCCTTGTCGGCCGCCCTGGTGGCCCGAGCGGCTTCACGGGCGGAACGGCTTTGACGCTCGATGGGCTCCTCGCTCGCATCCGCGTCAGTGGGAGCAGGGGGGGCAACTGCCGGGGTCGTGGTCGTCGCGGCGGGTGCGGTTTGTTTGGCGGCCGGGCTTGCCGCGGCGGGGTCCTTGGGCTTGCGGGTGAGGCCGCCGAGGAGGTTGTTGACGACGTTCTTGGTTGCGGCCTCCTGGCCGGGTGTGAGGCCGGAGTCCTTGGGTGGCGCGGGCGGCGTGGGGTTCTCGGCTTCCTTCTTTGCGGCTTCGAGGCGTGTCTGGAGCTTGGCGATCTGCTCGTCGTGCATCTTGACGGCGATGTCGTAGCCGCTGCGGAACAGCAGGAGGTTCTTTTCTGCGGCATCGACGATGAAGATGGAGAACCAGACGAGGACGGTCAGCAGCAGTGCGGCGATGGCGCTGCGGGTGATCAGGCCGAGCAGGGCGCAGATGCAGTAGAGGTAGCTAAAGACGGTCAGCACGATGGGGATGGCCAGGAAGAGGCCGAACTCCCACGAGCCGCCGCGGAAGCCGATGACCATGAAGGAGCAGAAGGTGAAGACGGTGACCTGAAGGGCGACAAAGAGCAGGGAGGTGAGGTACTTGGTCAGGAAGAGGCGGAGGCGGGAGATGGGCTTGCTGAGGGTGGTTTCGATGGCGCCCGAGGCGATGAACTCGGGGATCATGCCGGCGGTGGAGACCAGCGCCAGAATGGTGGCGGCCCAGGTGAGCCAGATCTGCACCCCGAGCGACTGGAACACAAGCTTGTAGAAGGTCGCCGGGGCGATGCGCTTTGTGTTGGAGAAGGGGAGGCCGACCTCGTAGCCCAGCAGCGTCACGCCGTTCTCGTTGATACCGATGACAGCGAAGGCGATGACAACGATGCCCGAGAGCATCATGGAGAGCCAGAAGAGCTTGCGGGCGGACAACTCGCGGTAGGCATCGAGCAGCATGGCCAGCGATTGGCGGCCGATGAGGCTGAAGCCGGAGGATGCACGGGGGCCGGCTGCGGTTGCGGTGACGCTGGGGATGGGAATCTGGGTCACGAGACACCTCCGGTGCTGGCGGTGGAGTGAGCGTGGGAGGAGGAGCCGCTGGCTGCCGATGCACCAGATTTGTTGAAACGACCGGCATCGGGGGCATCAAGGTTGGCACCGGGGCCGAGGACCATGCCGGTGGTGTCGTCGGTGACGGCCTTCATGAAGAGTTCTTCGAGGCCGGGGCGGATCGGGCGGGCTGAGAGGATCAGCATGCCGGCGCGACGGATGGCATCGAGCACCTGCTGGACGGGCTTGGGGTCGCTGACGCCGATGGTCAGGGACTGGCCGTCAAGCTCGACGGGTGCGGTCTCGCCGCTGGGAAGGGCCAGGGTGCCGTGCAGGACGGGACGGGTCGGATCCTGCGGCTGCCACTGGCGGCGCGGGGCCGAAGGCTCGGACTGGAAGCGGATGAGGCCGCTGAGGGCGTGGACCATTGCGGCACCGGCGATGCTGCGGAGCATGGAGTTGTCCGGCGGCGGGGGAGCCAGCGAGTCAAGCCCGGCGGATGCGGCGACGGAGGCGGAGGTTGATGGCAGCGCCTCGATGATGTAGCGCTGGCCGTAGCGGGTGAGCGAGTCGACGGTGCCCTGGGCCCAGACCTTGCCCTGGACCATGATTGCGACGGTGTCGCAGACCATTTCCAGTTCGCTGAGCAGGTGGCTGTTGAGCAGGACGGTGCGGCCGCGGCGACGCTGCTCGATGAGCACGTTGCGGATATCTCGGCGCCCGACGGGGTCAACACCGTCGGTGGGCTCATCGAGGATAACGAGCTCGGGATCGCAGACCAGTGACTGGGCGATGCCGACGCGCTGACGCATGCCCTTGGAGAACTCGCGGATGCGGTGGTTGGCCCAGGGCTTGAGGCCGACGAGTTCGAGCAGTTCGGCAGTGCGTGCCCGGCGGGTGGCACGCTCGACACCGGACATGGCGGCGAAGTAATCGACGACCTGGGCGGCGGTAAGGTAATCCGGGAAGCGGTGATGCTCGGGCAGGTAACCCATGCGGCCGAGGGTGGAACGGTCACCGACGGGGCGGCCGAGGATGGTGCCGCGGCAGATGGTGGGGCGGATGACCGTCATCATCACCTTGACCAGGGTGCTCTTGCCGGCACCGTTGGGGCCGAGGAGACCGAAGATGGCGCCGCGCGGGATGTGGACATCAACGCCGCGGAGGGCGTAGATTCCCTTGCCAAAGAGCCTGGCGCGGTACCGTTTCTCAACGCCCTGAAGATTGACTGCGTGATCGTTCATGCGGTGGTGCGGGGCGGGAGGGTCGAAGAGGGAAGGAGGGGCGGGGGCGATTGCGTCTGGCGGGGATGTGACGAGGCAGAGGTCAGTTTGGGAAAACCCTGCCTCTGATTGCACGCAAGCTGGATGGACGGGGGCTCTGGACCGGCCCGGAGGGGATGGCCGCGGGGCGGAGACGACTCCACGGCGGTGAGGTTAGTGCGTCCGCGCGACGGCCGCACCGGCGAGGATCTCGAGCATCTGGCGAGCGGGAGAGGGCGGGAGGATGGCGAGCTGGGCGATGGCTTTGTCGACGAGAGCGACGGCCTCGGTGCGGGCGAACTCGATGGATCCGGAGGCGGCCAGGAGGCGGCGGAGCTCTGCCGCGGCGGCGGCGGTGTCGACGTCGGCGGATTCCAGGAGCTTGAGGGTCGTGCCGCGGATCTCGGGGGAAACGACGCGGAGGTGGTGGATGAGGGGGAGGGTGAGTTTGCCCTTTTCCAGGTCCTTGGTCACGGACTTGCCGACGATGCGCTGATCGCCGGTGAGGTCGAGCAGATCGTCCTGGATCTGGAAAGCGATGCCGAGCAGTTCACCGTAGCGTTCGGCGGCGAGTACGGCGTTCTTCGGTGCGCCGGAGAAGCGTGCGCCGAAGCGGCAGGCCGCGGCGATGAGGGAGGCGGTCTTGCGCTTGACGATCTCGTAGTACGTGGGCTCGTCGAGGGAGAAGTCCTCACGGTGCCAGAGCTGGAGGAGCTCGCCGCTGCAGAGGGTCATGCCGACGTTGGCGATGGCCAATGGGGCCTCGCTGGTATCGAGCCGTGAGCAGAGGCGGAAGGCGGCGGAGAAGAGGTAGTCGCCCAGGATGACGGCGGTTTCGTTGCCATGCATGCGGTTGACGGTCTGGGACTTGCGGCGGACATCGGCCTCGTCGAGGACGTCGTCGTGGACGAGGGTTGCCAGGTGGACCATCTCGCAGACGCCGGCGATGATGACGTGGCGGTCGGAGATCTCGAGGGTTTCAATCTGCTGGGCGGTGAGGGTGGCCGCATCGGCCCGGCTGGCCAGGCCCATGAGCGAGCAGAGGACGGGCCGGATCATCTTGCCGCGGTAACGCTCGACGTGCTCGGTGAGCTTGACGACGGGTGGAATGTCGCTGGTCAGTTCGGCCTCGAGGCGATCCTGCACCAGGTGCAGGGAGCGAACCAGGAAGCTCTGGATGGGGGCGAGTTCATCGGGGAGGTCAACAGGCAGCGACATTGGGCGGCACGGTATCCAGCCGGGGGGCGGTGGCAGGGGAAAATGCCGCGAACCGGGCGGAGGCCTGACCACTGCGGCACAGCATGCACAAGACCCGCATCGACCTGGACAAGAAGGTGCGCAAGTCGGTGATCGGCATGCTGGCCAGCCGGGCGGCTGACAGCCAGGACCTGTTCTACCAGATCAAGCAGGCGCAACGGGCGGTTCGCGGGCCGGGGTTCATCAGCCATCACGAGCTGTTTGACAAAGTGGCCGGCGAGGGTGAGGAGCACATGGATGACCTGGCCGAGCGGATCGGCCAGCTTGGCGGGATGGTCGAAGGCACGATCGTGGGGGCGGCCCATCTCGCGTCGGTTGCGGATGCACTGGCGGAGTTCGGTGCTCGGGTGCGGACGGATATTGACAAAGCCGCGGCGGCCGGGGATGCTGGTTCGGCTGACTTGCTGACGGAGATTTCCCGCGGGGTGGACAAGTCGCTGTGGTTTGTCGAGGCCCACCTGCAGGCGGAGAAGTGAGCCTGGGATTGGGACTGGGATCGGCTGGGAAGGGGACGGGGACAGGCGTTATTGCAGTTGTTTTGGAGGGGGGATGGGCTGGTGGAATGCCGGCCGGGGCCTTGAGGAAGTGTTGATTTGGTGGGATCCGCTGGCAGCCGGGAGGCGGATCGTCCGATAGTCTTACGAAGCCTCGGCTCCGTCCCGTCGCCTCGTGCAACGGGGAGGGTGCGTGTGCATCCCGGATCGAGGTCTAGCTGGAGGTTGGTTTCATGATGCGCATGCCCCACATGTTTGCCGGATTTGCCGTGACGTCGATCGTGTTGGCCGTGCCGATGCACGCCGCTGCCCAGGAGGTGGATCTGCGGCCGAAGTACCAGCCCGGTGCTTCGAGCACGCTGATCATGAACATTCGCTCGGTCTCGAAGGTCAAACCGACGGGCGGGCTGGTGCCCGGCGGAGCCCCGGGCGGCAAGGGCGAGGCTGAGACCTCCGATCAGGAGTCTGACCAGACGATCACGTTCACCGAGAAGGTGGTGGACTGGAACCCAGAGACTGGCGGCACGGTGCAGATGATTTACGACCGCGTGACGCTGAAGATCAAGAGCGATGCGCTGGGTGAGCAGAACTACGACTCGGGGCCGGCCAAGACGGCGGCACCGGCGAGCAAGGACCCGTTCGGGCCCGGCATTCCTGTCGGGCCGAGCAAGGCTGACAAGCCGGCGCCGGCACAGCAGCCGCAGCGGAAGAAGGATGCGCTGGACAATATAATTGAGGATGCGATGAAGCCCGATCTGTCGGGCGTGCCGGGGACGGTGCTGACGCTGAAGGTTGATGCGGCGGGGAACATTCTTTCGGTGACGGGCGGCGAGAAGCTGCCGCAGGGCGGAATGTTCGGACCCGCACTAACACTGCCGAACACGCCGGACGGGTTTAAGGGCCTCTTCGGCCCGATCAAGCCGGATGTGCCGTCGAGCACGGGTCCGGGCGGCAAGCCGGGCGGGCCGCAGCCCAGGCAGGGCTACGTGCGCGTCGGTGAGAAGTGGACCACGACGTCGAACGTGACGATCGCCCCGATGGGCCCGGTGACGATCAAGACCGATCACGAGCTCAAGAGCGTGCGCGGCGCGGAGGCGGAGATTTCGTACACCGGCAAGCTGGAGAGCCAGAGCCAGGGTGGGGCACCGGGCACGCCGGGCATGCCGCTGGTGAAGATCTCCGGCTCGACATATCGCGGCAGCTACACCTGGGACACGCGGCTTGGCCAGCTTCGCAAGATGGTGACCGAGCAGCGGACCGAGGCCGAGAGCCCGATGGGCACGATGCAGAGCGAGTCGACGATCAGGGTTGAACGCAAGGGCGTGTCGACAACGAACAAGCCGATGTGAGAGGTCGCGTCGACCGACTCGTCGTGCGCATCAAATGAGCGAAGAGAACGCCCCGCGGCTGGGAACTGCCGCGGGGCGTTGCGTTTGGTCGAACCGGCAGCCCCAGCATGCGATCCACCGGTCTTGTGACCGGGGCCATCCCTTCCGGCAGGAGCAACGCCTGCCGCGGGGGATAGTGAAGGGGTGGTGGGCAGAGGGCATGGGCAGGCCGGGGAGTATGCAGGTCCGGCGTGGAGAAGGAGGCTGCTGGCGGCGTGATCGGCTGCAATAATGCCCCATGAGCATCTTTGCGAGCAACTCCATGGGATCGGCTGCGTTTCCCTCGTACCGCACGGCGGGCGGGCGGGTGTTTAACTTCAACGCGGGGCCGTCGATTCTGCCGGAGGAGGTGATCAAGCAGATCCAGGGTGACATCTGGAACTTTGATGGCACCGGGTTCGGTATTCTGGAGCACTCGCACCGGGCCAAGCCGTTTGACAAGCTGCTGCATGACACGTTTGCACTGGTGCGTGAAGTTGGCCAGGTGCCGGCGGAGTTTGAGATCCTGTTCATGACCGGTGGCAGCAGCAGCCAGAACTACATCGTGCCGCTGAACCTGCTGCGGCCGGGTGACACGGCGGATTATATCGACACGGATTTCTGGTCGACCCGGTCGATCGAGGATGCCAAGCAGGCCGGGCACAGCGTGCACGTGGCGTGGACCGGCAAGCCGCACGAGTTCCGGCGGCTTCCCGCGGCAGATGAAGTGAAGTTCTCGGCCAAGCCGGCGTACGTGCACATCACCAGCAACAACACGATCTACGGCACGCAGCAGAAGACCGAGCCCGCGGTTCCCGCCGGTGTACCGGTGGTGTGCGACGCGTGCTCGGACATCTTCAGCCGGCCGATTGACTGGGCCAAGTACGGGCTGATTTATGCCTCGGCCCAGAAGAACCTGGGGACGACGGGCGCGACGATCGTGTTCATCCGAAAGGAACTGGCGGAGCGGTGCGGGCCGACGGTGCCGCGGATGCTGCAGTATCGCACGATGATCAAGGAAGAATCGCGGCCGAACACGCCGCCGCACTTTGCGATGTACACGGTGAAGTTGATGGCCCAGTGGATCAAGGCCAACGGCGGGCTGGAGGGGATGCGCAAGCACAACGAGGCCAAGGCCAAGCACATCTACTCGGCGCTGGACGACTGTGCGGGCTTCTACAAGCCGCACGCGGCCAAGGCGGACCGTTCGCTGATGAACATCTGCTTCCGGCTGCCGACAGAGGCGCTGGAGGAGACCTTCCTGGCCGAGGCGGCCAAGAGCGGGCTGGATGGAATGCGGGGCCATCGGGCGACCGGCGGCATCCGGGCGTCGATCTACAACGCGTTCCCGGAGGTGGGGTGCCAGGCACTGGGCGAGTTCATGCGGGCGTTTGCCAAGAAGTTCGGCTGAGAGGCCGGAGACGTTTCCCGGGGCCGCTAAGACCGATAACATGCTTGATGCGCCCCTGCAGTAAGGGGTGCTTTCACTTTTGCCCCTCCACTGGGCAGCGGGAGACGAATCTTGGTTATCTGGTCAGAATCGCCGGTTCTAGGTAAACACGGAATGGGGCGGCAGGTTTTTTCTGGCACGCCGGTAATCTTGTTATAGAATATCTGCATGCAGCGATTCGTCCCGCTGCGTAATCGCTTTCACACAGATGTCTTGCGGGGATCCGCATCAGGAGATTCGAGATGAAGAACCGTCTGGCCGTCGTTGGTCTGCTTGTTGCCGCTGGTGCCGCTTCGGATGTTCTGGCTCAGACGGACTTTGTCCTGGTGCTTCGCCGCACGGATGATCTGACGGCGATCTGCAAGAACCGGTACAGCACCGGCGCGGAAATGCAGTCGGGCGTGCAGTACTTCGTCGGCACGAACCCGATCTCGATTGCCTTCGACGGCACGTCGTACTTCATCGCGGGCGATCAGAACGCCTCGACGCTGTCGCGGACGAACGCGGCCAGCGGCCTGCCGATGGCCCGGATTCCGACGAGCAACACGCCGACGGACTTCGGCGGCGGTGTGGTCAACCCGATCACGGGTCGCGTGGTGGTTGCCGGTGAGCCGCTGACGGAAGTTGTGCCCCAGGGTGACGACAACTGGCCGCTGGGTGTGTACTGGTCGCACGGCCTGGTGAAGATCACGATCAACCCCGACGGCACCCGCGCGTTTGTGGCCAACAAGTTTATGCGGTCGTCGTTCCGCGAGGTCGGCAACGGCACCACGACGTTCGGCTTCATCACCCCGGAGAACCCGTCGGGTGTCGTCAACTTCGGGCTGGAACTGCAGCGCAACACGAACCTGGACTTCGCCCCCGATGTCGGCCTGCTGATGACGTTTGACAACGGCACCGGCGTGTTCAACCAGGGCAAGATCCGCTGGTACGACACCACCACCCAGATCAACCCGATCCTGAGGACTCCGAGCCCGACAAGCCAGGCCGCCAGCGACAACCGCATCATCGGCGGTGCGGCGTGGGACTTCGGTCCGGCCGGCCAGGGATTTGACTACAAGACCGGCACCGGCGCGAACACCACGTTCACCCCGGACGGCGTCTCCGACGGCCCCGTGGCCTCGGCGCTGATCAACCCGACTGATCCGAGCCCGACGCAGTACGGCCCCATCGGCCTGGACAAGGAGCGTCTGGCGATGGACTTCGCTCCGACGGATCCGGGTGCCAGCGGCAACGTCGTGTACCACGCGGGCTTCGGCGGTTCCTCGCCGCTGCCGGCACTGAACTTCGGCCCCAAGATCACCCCGACGCCGAACCGCATCCTGTGGCGTGACATCGCGATCAACCCGGTCAACGGTGTGGTCGTGGCCCGCGCCAGCAACGACCTGATCTACGCCTACCGCAACGCCGATGGCACGACCGATCCGACCCGCACGGGCCGCATCGCCTCGCCGTTCGACGGTGCGTTCTCCCGCGGCCAGAAGGTCGGCGTGATCCACAGCGTTGCCGGTGCACCGGACGCTGCGGTGTGGAACGACCTGACCCTCAGTGGCGCTCAGCCGATGACGTCGGTCCTGCGGTTCAGCAAGCTCGACGGCGTCGTGCCGCCGGCGGATGCGACGGTTGCGGTGGTCGAGGAATCGATCGACCCGGGTACCGGCCAGACCGTCCGCACTCCCGCGACGGTGACGCTGCTGGGCAACATCGCCGACGTTCACTACCACGCCCCCTCGGGCAAGCTCGCCGTGCTCGACTATGTCGGCCGCGTGGCGTACCTGTTTGATGTCGAGTCCGGCACGCCGGTGACGCCGAGCTGCCTGGCCGATGTGACGCTCGACGGCACGGTTGACGGTTCTGACTTCATCGCCTTCATCAACAGCTTCGGCATCGGCGATGCCTCCATCGACCCGACGGCCGACGTGATCACCGACGGCACCATCGACGGCACCGACTTCATCGAGTTCATCAACGCGTTCTCCGCCGGCTGCTGATTCCTGACAACCCGTGAGATTTCAAACCGGCGGCTGGCCGGCGTCACATTCAGCACGTGACTAAAAGAAGCAAATCCCGCGGCGAGAGATCGTCGCGGGATTTTTCGTTGCGGCGGCAGCGGGTGCCGGGGCCGATCGCGGGACTGCCGCGGCCGCCGGCGGGCATCGGAGACAGTCTGCAAGGAGCTTTTCATGGGTACTCGCCTCGCTGTGATCGCCCTGCTGGCCGCGGCCGGTACGGGCGTTACTTCGCCACTGATGTGCCGCCCCGCCGCGGCGCAGACGCCCGACTTCGTGCTGGTGCACCAGCGGACGGAGGACCTCTTCCCGGTCGTCCTCCGCCGCTACTCCAACGCCGCCCAGATGGTCGCCGGCGTGCAGTATTTCATCGGCACCAACCCCATGGGTGTGGCCTACGACGGGCAGTCGCTGTACCTCTCGGGGTACATGAACGCCTTTAGCACCAACACGACCAGTGCCAACAGCCCGTTCCCGATGGCCCGCGACTTCAACAATGTCGCGACCAACTACGGCGGCGGCGTGATCAACCCGATCACCGGGCGGGTGGTCGTCGGTGGCGAGGCGCTGACGGAGGTGATCCCGCGCGGTGATGATGAGTACCCGCTGGGCCTGTTCTGGTCCCACGGGCTGGTCAAGATCACGCTCAACGCCAATGGAACCAGCACCTACTACTCCGACAAGTTCATGCGGACGAACTTCATCGATGCGACGAGCGGGCCGAACGGGACCGGCTTCATCACCGCCGAGAATCCACGCGGCATCATCTCGATGGGCTATCCGATGAGCTGGGGCACCGCGCTGGACTTTGCGCCGGGCGTCGGCCTGCTGGCGACGTTTGAGACCAACACGGGCGTCGTTGCGCCGTCAAAGGTGCGCTGGTACGACACGGCGACGGCGGGTGCGCCGATTCTCCGCACGCCCAATGCCGAGAATCAGGTCGCGGGCGATGCGCACATCATCGGCGGCGCGGCCTGGGACTTCGGTGCCGACGGCACCGGGTTTGACTATCGCTCCGGCAGCGGTACCTCGCTGACGTTCACTCCTGATGGTGTCAAGGACGGCCCGCTTGCCGCGGTGATGGTGCAGCCCTCATCGCCAAGCCCGACGCAGTACGGTGCCGTTGGCATCGACAAAGAGCGGCTGAATCCGCACTTTACCGATTCCGAGCTCGTCGCGGGCACCGCCGCGGTGATCTACCACGCCGGATACCCCGGCGACGGCTTCCCCGCACTCCCCGCGCTGAACTTCGGCCCGCGGATCACCGCCTCGCCCAACCGCACGCTGTGGAGCGATGTGTCGATCCACCCGCGCACCGGCACGGTCATCGCCCGCGCCAGCAACGACCTGATCTACTCGTACCGCAGCACCGATGGCTCGGCCGATGCCGCCCGCACGGGCCGGATTCTGTCCGAGGCCGACATGGCCTTTAACATCGGCCAGAAGTGCGGCATCGTCTACGACGTGCCGGGTGTGCCCGACCTAGCGGTCTGGAACGACCTGATGGTCGGTGGCGGCCAGCCGCTGACGACGCTGATCCGCTTCAGCAAGCTCGACGGTGTTGTGCCGCCGGCGGATGCGACCGCCGCGGTGGTGCAGGAAACTGTGGATCCCGTGACAGGCGTCGTGACGCGGACGCCGTTTGCCGTGACCATCGGCGGGCAGATCGCCGATGTCCATTACGATGCGGGCAGCCGCACGCTGGTGGTGCTCGACTTCAACGACTACTACGCGTATCTCTTCCGCGTGGAGGCGGCGACGCCGGTCGGCCCGACCTGCCTGGCGGATGTCACGCTCGACGGCACGGTTGACGGTTCGGACTTCATCGCGTTCATCAACAGCTTCGGCGTCGGGGATGCGACGATCGACCCGACGGCCGATGTGATCGCCGATGGCACGATTGACGGCACCGACTTCATCGAGTTTATCAACGCCTTTGCCGCGGGCTGCTGAGGTTGATAGACACGGGTGCGAAAATGAAAGCGGCCGGACCCTGTGGTCCGGCCGCTTTTCTGTTTCGTCTGAGTGAGGATCAGCGTGCCGGGGCGGCCGGCGCCGCGGCCGGAGCAGCGGCCGGAGCCAGCGGCTTGCCCACAGCCACCCAGCCGAAGCCTTGGTAGGTGTGCTCGAACGAACCGTCGCTGTAGAGGTCGATCAGGCCGTAGCCCTCGGGCGTCTGCCGCTTGCTGCCACGCCACTTGGCACCGCTCACCGCCCCGTCGCAGATGTACGTCACGCCGTTGTACGTGCAGCGGTCCAGCAGGTGGAGGTGACCGGAAAGACACAGCTTGACGTTGCCGTGCTTGCGGAAGATGGCCTCGATCTCGCGGCAGTCGGTGTGCATGCGGCGGTCCTCGATCACCAGATCGATGGACGTCTTCTGCCAGATGGTGTCGGCCTTGTCCAGGAAGTTGGCCACCGACATGATCGGTGCGTGGCTGACAACGACGACCGGTGTGGATGCGGGCGTTGCGGCCAGATCGGCCTTGAGCCAGGCCATCTGCTCGGGATCGAGCCGGGCGCGGTAATCATCCTCGGGCAGGAGTTCCATGCTGTCAAGCACGATGAAGTGCCAGCCGGCCCGGTCAAAGGAGCGGTAGGGGGCCTTGTAGCCGAAGGCGTCCATGAACCACTTCTTGCCGAAGAAGGACTCCGAGCCGGTCAGGCCGCTGGCCTTGCGGTTCTGGCCGAAGATGTCGTGGTTGCCGCAGGCGTGCTCGATGCGAACCGCCGCGGGTACCGTATCGGCCAGGACCTTCTTAAACAGGTCCCACTCGATGCGGCTGCGCGGCTCGGGCGTGGCACGCGAGTCCATCGGCAGGTCGCCGCCGGTGATGATCAGTTCGGGCCGGTCGGCCAGCGACATCATGTGCGCGAAGCACGCGGTCATGCCCTCGGTTGCCTTGAGTTCGGGCTGCACGTGAATGTCCGTCGGGTGGGCAAAGCGGAGCACACGCTTGCGGCCGCCTGCGCTGCCACCGGGCAGTACCGCCGGCGGCTGCGTGCCGCGGGCGGTGGCGGCCGAGCCGAGCAGGGCGGCGGTGCTGGCGGCAAGGCCGCCGGCGATCAGGGAGCGGCGAGAGAGATGCGGGGGTGTGCGAAGGTCAGCGTTCATGCCGCTATTGTGGACAGCCGCCGGCACGACGGCGAGCCGCGGCAAGCCGGATGGTGGAGGCCACACAGCATCTTCGCGCTCGGTTCGGTCTCGGGCGGGGAACGCCAACAGGAGCCCGAGCCAATAGGAGCCCGAGCGAATAGGAGCCCGAGCGGAAGCGAAGGGACGGTGAGCGTGGAATCGCCTGCGACTGATAAACGCCCGCAAAACGGTGCATGTGCCCAAGCGGCACCAGCACCTGTGTGCGAGCTGGCTGAGGTCATCCAGCCCACGGTGCCACGGACCCTTCGCTGCCGCTCGGGCTCTTATCAGCTCGGGCTCTTATCAGCTCGGGCTCTTATCCAATGACGCCTCAGCGCTTCCGCTTCTTGAACTTGTCCTTGATGCTCGGCGTGAAGCTCGAGCCCTTGGCACCCAGGCCCGGGAGCATGGGCATGTTCGCTGCCGCAGCCGCCGACTTGTTGTTCGACAGGTCCTTGACTGCCTTGACCTTCTGCAGGGCGCTCATGCCGGCGAACTGCTTGCTCAGCAGGCTCACGGTCTCAAACTGGCGGACCAGCCGCGCCACCTCATCGGTGGAGCTTGCCGAGCCTTTGGCCACACGCCGCCGGCGCGAGTGGGTCAGCACGTCGGGATCGCGCCGTTCCTGCGGCGTCATGGAGTTGATGATGCCCTCGACGCGGCTGATGTGCTTGTCATCAACGTTCACATCCTTCAGCGAGGCGCCCACGCCCGGCAGCATGCCCAGCAGGTTCTTCAGCGGCCCCATCTTGCGGATGCTCCGCAGCTGCTTGAGGAAGTCGTCGAGCGACATCTCGCCGCGGGCGAGCTTGGCCTCCAGATCCGCAGCTTCCTTCTCACTGACCTGCTCGCGGGCCTTCTCCACCAGCGACATCACATCGCCCATGCCCAGGATGCGGCCGGCGGCGCGGATGGCGTGGAACTGCTCCAGGTTGTCGAGCTTCTCGCCCGTGCCCACAAACCGGATCGGTGCGCCCGTGACGGTCTTGACCGACAGCGCCGCGCCGCCGCGGGTATCGCTGTCAAACTTCGTCAGCACGATGCCCTCGATCTTGAGCTTGTCGTGGAAGCTCTTTGATGAGCGGACCGCGTCCTGGCCGGTCATGGCATCAACAACAAGGTAAATCTGGTGCGGCTGGCAGGAGAACTTCACCTGGCCCAGCTCGCCCATGAGCTCGTCGTTCACGTGGAGCCGGCCGGCGGTGTCCAGGATGACCGTGTCCACGCCCTTCTCGCGTGCCGCGGCAATGCCGCGCTGGCAGACCTGCACCGCCACACCCACGGCCTTGCCGTAGGCGGCGCACTTGTCCAATTCGCCGTAGAACGACACGGTCGCCCCGCCCGGCAGCTCGCGCTCAACCTGCTCGGCAACGGTCTGGAGCTGCTCCACCGCGGCGGGCCGCTGCAGGTCGGCGGCAACCAGCATGACCGAGCGGCCACGCTTCTTGAGAAACGCCGCCAGCTTGCCGGCCGTCGTGGTCTTGCCCGAGCCCTGGAGGCCGCAGAGCATGACGATGGTCGGTCCGGGCGAAACGCTGACGATGCCCGGGCCCTCGGCGGTCAGGATCTTGGCCAGCTCTTCCTGGGTGGCATTGGGCGGGATCTCCGGCAGGTCGCCCAGCAGGGCCACCAGGCGGTCGTAGACGATGCCGATCATCTCCTGGCCGGGGTTCAGCGACTTGCTCACCTCGCGGCCGACGGAGTCCTTGACGACCTCGTCACAGAGCTTGTCAACAACCTCGAGGGCGACGTCAGCATCAAGCAGCGACTTGCGCACCTCGCCCATCGCCTCGCGGATGTTGGCCTCGGTGATGGTGGCGTTGCCCGAGAGCTTGCGCAGGGCGGAGGAGAATGTTTCGGAGAGCTTCTCAAACATGGGGGCAATACTAGCCAGCAGGGGCCAAAAACCACCGCGGATTTGGCGGCTGGCTCGGGCCGGGTGGGGTGGTCGAGTCAGTTGGCTCGGCCCATAGCTCGCCTACTTCTGCAGCAGCACAATGCAGTCGTACGCCGCGTGGCACAGCACCACAATGCCGAAGCCCCGCGAGAGGTACAGAATCGCGAAGTACACCCCGGCCAGGAAGAAGAACGTCAGGTCGCTCCAGCGGATCGCCGCCAGGCCCGTGCCCGCGGCATAGACCGAGTCGTGATACAGCGCAAAGGCCAGGGCTGAGCCGACCACGGCCAGCACATCGCACAGCCGCTCGTTCCAGCGGAGGATGTCCTTGAGCACCAGGTGAATCGCGGCGATCCCAATAAGGCGGAAGACCAGTTCCTCGTACAGGCCGGCTCCCAGCGAGATGCTCAGCCGGGCCTGCCACGGCAGCGACGCCAACGCGTTGGTGGCCGGTGCGGCCTGGCCAGACCCTGCCGCGCCGCCGGTGGTCTGGGCAAGCAGGCCCGTGGCGGCCTGCAGGACGCCGTCAGGGGTTCCCCCTGCCGCGGCAGGGGCCGGGCCTATCTGGGCTGCCAAACGCAGCACGATGGCACCCAGCACCACCAGCGGCAGGGCCCAAAGAATGGACTCAACGACCATCGCCAGCAAGTAGGGGGGCCGGACGGTCCAGCGGTCCTTACGGACAATGTGCCAGGCCAGCAGCACCGTGAGCATGACCATGGCCGGAACCAGCAGGCCGGTGACGCCAAAGACCTCAAACGCCCGCCCGATGAGGTTCTCGGCCTTGATAACCTGCTGTATCTTGGTGTCGGGGTTGAACAGGTACTGAAGGCTCAGCACCTCGTAAATGGCCACCAGGGGCAGCAGGACCACCAGAACATGCAGCGGCTGCCGCGAGAGCGTGAAGTAATCGTCGCCGTGCAGCTTGGGGGCCGCCCGGACACGCGACTGGCTTCCTTGCCCGCGACTGCTCATGGGGCCGAGGTTAGCAGGGTCCGGGTTCGGCGAGGCGGAGACCGGGGTGCGGGTTATGGGGCTCACCGAACTTTGAACTATTTTTTTTCAAGTCGTGGAACCGCGCTTCCTTGACAAGCGAAAGGACCGGTGTACATTGTGTCCGCAATCAGGGGTGTTTACCCCGCACGGCACCTGTATATTCGACTGGTTCCCGGTCGATGCACAGGAACCGACAGTTTGACAACCTGAGACTGGTCCGCGATTTACAGCTTCCTCGCCTTCCTGCCACTGGGCCTCTTCAATCACCTTCCCCTCCGCCTCCCTTTCCTTTTTCCTCCGGACGACGGTCCGGTGAACATCCTGAGACTGGTTTGATCTGTTTCGTTTCTGGTTTGTCTGAGTTGGTCTGCACGGCCCTATACCTCAACCGCACTCATTGGCGTTTCGCCTCTGATACCTTCCGCGGCAGTGCAGCTCGCTTCAAGCAAACGACATTCTGACGCCGCGACCTCCACAATCTGCCTGGTTTGAGTTTCCGATTTCAGTCCTGCTCCTCGCCTCCGGCGAGACCAAGGCCGAATGACGAAGCACCCCGCCTTTTCGAGGCATCCGCTTTCGCCCGCGTTGATCGAACAACCGCGGGCACGCAAGCAGGTGGACTTCGTAAGGTGCGACCGCAAGGTCGGAACCCTGAGCTTTTGTGCACGTCGCGCGGCCCCCGCACATTTCATCTCGGTCGGCTTCTGACATCTCCCGGCGTCATCCACGCCCTTGCAGATGCGGCCCTCTCGCGAGATGGTGCAGGTGGATCCGGTGCTGACCCGCCGGGTCATGAAGGAAAAAGGCAGGTGGGATTCGGGTGCGGCGGCCAGGAGGCCGTGGGCTCGTGGGGAGCCCGGGGAGTGGGGCAAGGGATGGGGACAGGGAATGGGGCTAGGGACCGGGTCAGTGTGGGCGGGGCGTTTGGTTCGGTTTGTTTGAGTTTTCGTTTGGCTTGCAGTTTCGTGCCGCTCGCTTCCGGATGTTCCGGATCGTGCCGCGACACACAAATCTCATGTCGGGTCTGGTCCACCACGCGTGTGGGGGCCCCCGGCGAAGTTGGAGTTTCCTAATGAAGAACCGTGCATTCACCCTGATCGAACTGCTGGTGGTCATCGCCATCATCGCCCTGCTGGTCGGCATCCTGCTGCCCGCCCTGGGCAAGGCCCGCGCCTCGGCCCGCCAGGTCAAGGACTCGAACCAGGTCAACCAGGTCATCAAGGCCATGGTTACCTGGTCGATCGGTAACAAGGACGATTACCCCCTCCCCAGCCGCCTGGACCGCAACAACGGCACGATCAACATCACGGCGACGACCGCTGGCGCTCAGGAAGCCAAGGACAACACCGGCAACATCATGTCGATCCTGATCTGGAACGGCTCGATCACCCCCGAGCTGTGCGTCTCCCCCGCTGAGGTTGCCCCGAACGTTCGCGCTGATGACGGCTACCAGACTCAGCAGCCGGCCGCTTCGACGGCGATCAACCAGGGCCGCGATGCCCAGTGGGATGCGGGTTTTGCTGGCACGCCGAACGATGGTGCTACGCCCGCGCGTCGTAACCCGGGCACCAGCAACAACAGCTACGCCCACACCTTCATGCTCCAGAGCAGCGCCCGCGCCGCCAAGTGGAAGAACACCTTCAACAGCACCGAGGCTGCCTTCGGCAACCGCGGTCCGCTGTACACCGGCCAGACGGCCGCCAGCGACTACGTCGCGACCCCCAACACCACCACCGGCTGGCGTCTGGACAGCGC
>CAILKP010000045.1 GCA_903834785.1 uncultured bacterium | reverse complement strand
GTCCACGCGGTTGCCACCGTCCAGCAGCGAATACTCGCTGTGCAGGTGCAGGTGCACAAACGTCCCGGGATCAAACACAGCGGGGGGAGGGGCAGGAGCAGGGGCATCAGCGGCCATGGCCCGATGGTACTGACCGCCAGCTCCGGGGGGCAGTAGATCGGCCCGACTTGCGATTGATGCACGGCGGTGCCCCTTCCCGCGGCCTGGCATGGGTGCAACCTGTCAATTGCTCGCGAGATCAGCCAATAAGAGCCCGAGCGGAAGCGAAGGGACCGTGAAATCCAGGCCCCCCCCTCAAACTCCCCACTCGCACGAAGGATGTTGTGCCCTCAAAGCACATCCCACCTCCGTGCCCGCGATCCCTTGAGCGAAGGCATCCACATCCACCGCCCCGTCACGCTCCCACCTCCCGCCCAAACATCCACCCGCTGGGTACCGTTCCGCTGCAGCGCGGGTGCGCTGCTCCTGGCTCCACGCCGCTCCGCCCGTGCTCGCTCCGATGAAGTCGAACACCCAAAGTGCTCCCTCAGCCGCCGCCCGGGCACCCGTCCCGTTCCTCATTCGTCGCATGGCTCGCTTCAACCATCGCCTCGCCGTTTCCATCCGCGGCGGAAACCGTGGCTACCTCATATTCCGATATGGTGAGTTCGCGCTGCACCCGCGTGCGATTCTCCTTCCGCGATACCAGCAAGACGGGTCGTTTCATTTTTCGGAGCCCGCGTGCCGGGCTTTTGACCTGCTGTTCGTCCTCATTGGGTGCCTGTTTGCTGGTGTCAACGTCTACATGCTCGTGCTCTTCGGCTGGGCCAGCGGCTGGTCCTCTGGGTCGTTTTCCTTTGTCTTCGCAAGCCAGGGAGTACTAGGCCTTCTTATCGCAGCGGTTGCTGGCGTCTTCTTCCTTCTCCGGCGGCGGATCACCGTCAATGTGAAACAAGACGAGGTCGTCTGCGAGTACGGCATCTGGCCACTCCTCCTTCGCACGACGTGCACGAAGCGGAAGGTCATTGTCTCGCGGCACAAATACTCATTGAGCCGTGAGACCTTCTTCTTTCGTGACGATAAAACAGTCTTCGATGGCTGGTGCCTGATCTTCTCGCTCCCCGATCAGAGCGTGGTCCTCTGTGCGACGCGCGACAGGGCCGTACTCGACCGCTGCGCAGACGAGTTCAAGCGAGCCATGAATTGTCAGATCGTCGGCGGTGCAGAGATCTCTGTATTCGCCCCCCGTAACAACGTCTGACAGCAGCTGCCCGCAAAGGCGCATCCTCCCATCAGCGTTTTCACCCGGTCGCTTCACCCGATCCCGATCCCCCGCCTTCCCGCCGCCGCAACCCCCGCCAGCACCACCCCCAACACCGCCAGCCCCACGCACCCGGCCCAAAAGGCATGGCCCACGCCCGCCGCACGCACTGCCGGTTGAAAGCACAGCGGCGAGAGGAACTGCCCCGCAAACACCGCCGCCGTCAGAGCTCCCGTCGCCCGGCCACGGGCCGCCTCGCTGGCCACCCGCATCATCCAGGACATCAAGTTGGGCATGATCAGCCCCGCGCCAAGCCCAAAAATCACCAGCCCCGCCAGCACCATGGCGTAGCTCCCCGCCGCCGCGACCACGGAGCACCCCGCGCTCATCACCCCCGCAGTCGCCGCACCCACCAGCCACGGCGACCTGCCCCGCCCCAGCCGCCCGAAGTTCAGCGACACCACCGCCGCCGCCAGCGTCATCACGCCAACCGCCACTCCCGCGGCAAGCCCGCCAGCCCCAAACCGGTCCTTCAGCAAAAACGCCGTCTGCACCGGCCCCAGATAAAACGCCACCTGCAGCAACACCGCCAGCAGCAGGATCGCGCCCAGCACCAGTGGCACGCCACCGCCGCCACCACCCCCTGGTACCCCGGCCGCGCGAGTGCCGGGTCCCCCGGCAGGCCCCGTGTCGCCACGCGTCTCCCGCAGCGCCATCGCCGCCAGCGGCAGCATCGCCAGCGAGACCCCGTACACCGCAAACGGTGCGTGGTACGACAGCTTCGTCAGCACCCCGCCCAGCGGCACAAACACCACGCCCCCGGCCGACATGAACGCCGCCTGCCGCCCCAGAAACTGCTGTCGGGCCTCCCCGCTCAGCAGGTCGCCGATCATCGTGCTCGCAGCTGTCATAATGCCCGCCACCGCCATTCCCAGCGCAAACCGCCCGATCAGGATCGCCTGCAGGTTGTCCAGATACAGCCCCGTCGTGCCCGCCGCCGCATACAGAACCAGTGACGCCAGCAGCAGCGGCCGCCGCCCCCACGCATCGGCCACCAGCCCCATCCCCATCCCCGTCAGTGCAATCGCCAGCGCGGGCATGGTGATCACCAGCCGGCTGAGCACATCAACGTGCGCAACGTCCTTGAACTCCTCGGCAATCAGCGGCAGCGCTGGCGCCACAATCGCCCCCGACAGCACCGTCAAACTGCTCACCAGCAGCAACGCCCACGCCGCCCGGGCTGGAACACGGTTTACAGACTGATCCATCGTGTGCTCCTGCCAACTGGCTGCCTCAAAGTCAAAGTCTACCAACCCTCGCCCGACTCATTCCTCAGCCCTGCGAGGTTTCAATCGCACGGGCCAATATGCCAACCACCCGTCATCCTCCCGCTCTCGCGCCCCGCTCATTCCTCCGCGCCTCTGCCGCTCTGCCTGATCCCTCTTCCGCCTTCCCCTCATGACTCGAGTCTTGCGACGCTCCCTCCCCCGTGCCACAACTCTCGCCAGTTCCTCTGGCGAGGGTTGTGCGGTGCGAGTGAAAGCGTCCTTGTAACCCAAGACCCGCCTTCATCCTGCGCATCCCGTCCATCCATGTTCCCTTCTTCCCCCTCCCGTCTTCCTCCGGTGCTCTGGTCCTCTGCGTGACCCCTTCTTCCTGCCTTTCCATTTGACCATTTTCTACTTTGACCATTTCACGCGAGTGTGGTGCAGGCAAAAACGCCATCAAACACCCGTTCCACCCGAGAATCCCCGCACCAAATCGCCTTTCTCACTCGCGTCTCATCACTCGCGACTCGCGACTTTGCACACCGCGCACAAAAGCGACACGCCGTCGCGCAAAATCCCAGATTTTTCATCCCCGTTTTCAGCTCATAAACCCGGATTCTCACACTTTCCTGACCAGACATGGCGCAGGCAGGTGCGCACAAGACGTGCGCGGCGCGCCATCTGGTAGAGGCACCATGCACGACCAGCCCGCTCAACCCGAATCCCTCACGCCCGAGCAGCACTGGAACCTCCAGTGCCACGGTGTCCACCACGCCAACGAGGGCATCACGCGCACCCGCAACTCCGGCCTGCGCTACATCCGTCGCCTCATCGCCGGCAAGGTCGACTCCGACACGCCCAGCAAGTTCACCGCCGCCAAGCTCGCCGCCGCCCTCAAGCCCATCGCCCTGCCCAAGTTCCCCTCTGCCCAGCGTGCGCCGCGAACGACAACCAATCCCACCCCGCGCAAGCGCACCACCGATGACCGCCACCCCGACTACGCCC
>CAILKP010000044.1 GCA_903834785.1 uncultured bacterium | reverse complement strand
CGCCGTAAACCATCGCCGCACGAACCCACTCATGGCTGCCAGCCGATGGGCACCAGTTGTAGCTCCAACCCCGGAACCAACTTTCCGTCACCAGAAACAGGAGCTAGCGCGATTATCCTCTTACTTTGACCTGGCGGAGGAGCGGCACCACCGCCATAGCTCCAAGTTGATTTGCTGATCGGATCACAATACCAGTACTTGTCTAACTCACACTGTTCGTCGAGCGGAATCTCGAACCCGACACACACTTGTGGAAGACGAACACGGATGTTAAACACATCGTCAATCCGGATGACACGAGGCTTGCAGTTCATGCCAGGCTGCTCCAGTCAGGGCGTTTGAAGAGTATCGCCGTCACTTCGTCTCGGCTCCAACACTGCCGCCGAGCCACCCCCGCCGCGTCGGCTTCTCCCGCAGTTCCGCGGCATGGCTCGCCGTTCAGAGCATCGAAGCCCCCTCGGCCCTAGGTTGGCGAACTGTCACCCATGTCCTGGGTGCGTTCTGTCGCCTCTGTCCTGAGCACGTGCAGGCGACTCCTTGCGGATCGATTCATGCAAGCGCAGTCTGCAGAGCTTCAAGGAGTCTCCGCGCATCGACTCGACGCATGACGACTTGGATGTCCCCATCGACGCGGATGGACAGCGCAAGGAGCACCGCAGCAGCATCGCGCTTGACGATGGCCACCGCTTCGCTCTTCGTGTCAAGATCCTCGAACGTGATTGTTGCCACTTCTTCCATGAGGCCTCCTCAAGGGCGATTCAATAGCCCGCAAAGGGATTTACCAGCAAGTACGTGATGTGCGCAGCCCCCGGAGTGTCGAGATTCCACTGCGGACCACGCTGACACGCCGGTGCGCTGTGACGATAGGGGCGTTGCTCGAAAGCGACCTTTCCCTTGCCGACATCTTGCTGACCTTCGGCCCGTACCTGTCCGACGAAGCCGCACTGGTCGCGGTGCGTGCCGACTCACGCCGAACGCCATCGCCGCACGAACCCACTCATGGCTGCCAGCCGATGGGCACAAGCTGGAGCTCAAGCCCTTCAACCAGCGTTCCGTTCCCAGAAATCTGCAATAGCCCTATCGCCTCCGTCGTCACGCTTAGCGAATCGGAGAGCGCGATGGAAGTCAACTTCCAGAGTGACCTGCTAACCGGATCAAGGAACCAGAACTCCCCCAGACACAACGATTTGATACCGGGAGCCTCTATCACGACCAACAGCTCAGGAAGGCGAGCCGGCACGGTGAACACACCAAGAACCTTCACACTGTGCTGGCTGCTACTCATGGCGGGGCGATCCAGTCCGATCGATTGAACAGTATCTTCATGGTCTCCTCTGGGCTCCAGCCCTGTCGCCGAGCCACGCGCGCCGCCCTCCCCCGTCGCATCCCTTTCCCCACTGCAGCCAGCAAGCCCAACCCGTGCCAGACAGCACCGAGTTCCGGGACTCTCCACGAAGCACGCGTAATCCGAACGCTCAAGTGGTTCGGCCGCGTGATCATCCAAGCGGCGTCTCACTCATACTCGTCGACATTCTTTTTCAGACACAGCCAGAAGGCGAACTCCCGATCGCTCTCCGTGGCGGCCTGCGCTTGCCGGATAGCCCGCTCACATCGACTCGCCACGCTCCCGCGCCATGCGATGAACTTGACGTATCCATCATCAACGCTGACCGCATTCCCAATCTCGACATCGTTCAGCAAAGCCGCCAACACGTTGCTGATGAACTCACTGCCAACACTGCCGCCCGAAACCGCATCAGCGATGATCTGCCCGAACTCTCCAGCACTCACAAGGTCGCTCTGGAGCGCCTCAGTAACCAGCTGCACGAGTCGAGAAGTATCTTCAGGGTTCGTACTCACTTCAGCAGTTCCTCGCGTACCGACAGACGCTCTTGGGGCACATGCCAGCCCGGTCACCGTGCATCCGATCCGTAAGCCAACTCGCACACACCAACTTGTGACCTGCACCATCAACGCGGCCCCTCACCCTGAATCCCACTCTAGCCCTTCCCCTCCACCCCGCACCTTTCCCCCATCTCCCTCCCCCGCCGGCGCGTTACCATCCCCCCGCCGCCCCACTCCAGCCATCCTCCCCTCGCGGCAGCGTCCCATGAAAGCTCGTGTGCGTACCCCCGAACTCATGGACGATCCGCGCCTCCCTGCGGCAGAGCATGAGCTCGCACTCGCCGGCCTCCAGCGGCTCAACATCCTCTCCGCCGCCGCTCGCCCCGTCATCCGCCAGGCCCGCTCCCTCCTCGCCCGCGCCGCCGTCCCGCCCGCATCGGCCAGCATGCTCGATGTCGCCACCGGCGGCGGCGACCTGCTCATCGCCCTCGGCCGCGCGGGCCTGGCCACCGCGCCCGGCGCCCGCCTCATCGGCGTTGATATCAGCGACACCGCGCTGGCCATCGCCGCACGCCGCGCCGCCGCCGCGGGCGTCACCGCCCAGTGGCTCCGCACCGATGTGCTCGCCGCACCGCTCCCGCTGGCCGACCAATCCGTCGATATCGCCGTCTGCTCGCTCTTCCTGCACCACCTCGATGCGCCCGATGTTGCCCGCGTGCTGGCCGAAATGGCCCGCGTCTCCCGCATCGGCGTGGTCATCAGTGACCTGCGACGCAGCCGCCTGGGCCTGGCCCTGGCCGCCATCGCCGGCCGCACCGTCACCCGCTCGGCCATCGTCCACACCGACAGTCTCCTGTCCGTCCGCGCTGCATGGTCGGCCGATGAACTCGCCGCCATCGCACGCACCGCCAACCTCACCGGCACCCACATCCGCCGCATCTGGCCCGCCCGGCTCCTGCTCACCTGGAGCCGCCCGGGTGCCTCAGCCCCACCCCTTCCCCCACTCCCCCCTCCGACCCCGGCGTCAGCCTCAGCGTCGGCGCCGGGGTCGCCGGCACCGCCGCGGCACTCAGCGCGGCCCGCGCCGCAGCCAACCCCTCGGCCAACCCATCATCAAACCGCCCCGCCACCAACCACCCCCCACGCATCCTCCTGGTGGATCGTGCCCCCTGGCCGCGTGACAAGGTCTGCGGCTGCTGCCTCACCGCCCACGGTGTCGCCGCACTCGCCGCCCTGGGCGTCCCGTCCCTGTCCGCCTCGCCCCACGCCGTCCCGCTGCACCAGGTCCGCATCTGCTCCGGCCGCAGCGCGGCCACCCTCGGCCTTCGCCCCGGCGGCACCGTCATCTCGCGGCTCCAGCTTGATGCCCTCCTGGTCCGCACCGCCCAGGCCGCCGGCGTCACCTTCATCCCCCAGTGCTCCGCCGCCGTGCTCCCGCGCAGCAACACCGGCTCCCCCTCCGCCCCCTGGCTCGTCACACTCTCCACTCCCAACTCCCAGCACACCATCGCCGCTTCCTGCATCATCACGGCAGATGGTCTCGCCGGTCGCTCACTGGCCGCCCTGCCCGAACTGGCCATCCGCACCGCCCGCACCTCACCCATGGGTGCCGGCGCCATCGCCAACTGGGGCCCACTCACCGCAACCCTGACCTCTTCTTCACTCCCCGCGACAGCGACCGAGCCCGACGCCCTCCCACCCGGCCGCGTCATCCTCGCCACCGGCCCCGCAGGCTACATCGGCCTCGTCCGCCTCGCCTGCGGCAGGGTCGACATCGCCGCCGCCCTCAACCCCGCCGCCGCACGCCGCGCCGGCGGCCCCGGCCCGCTCATGCAGCAACTCATGGCCCGCGCGGGCCTCGTCCCCACTTCCCTCGCTGCCTCCCCGGCCCCGTGGCCGGCCCGCATCACCGGCACCCCGCTGCTCACCCGCGCACGCACACGCCTGGCCCTGCCCGGCCTGCTCATCACCGGCGACAGCGCGGGCTACGTCCAGCCCTTCACCGGTGAGGGCATGACCTGGGCCATCCGCGGCGGCAGCCACGCCGGCCACCTCGCCGCCACCTGCACGCCCGATGATGCCGCCGCACGCTGGTCACGCTGGCACGCCGCCCACATCGTCGCCCGCCAGCGCATCTGCCGCGCCGTCGCCGCCATCGTCGGCATCCCCGCCCTCGCCCACGCCGCCATCTGGGCCGCCGGCACGCTCCCACCCGCCCGCGCCCTGGCCCAGCGCGTGGCCCTCGGCCTCGGGCACGATGCCCACGCCCCGCACGCCGCCCCCGATTCCGCCAACGCCGTCAACTCCCCACTGGCCCGCCATCCCCAGCACGCCTGGAGCATCTCATGATTCCCCGCGTCCTGGGCATCGGCACCGCTGTCCCGCCCGCCGCGGCAAGCCAGCTTCAGGCCGCCCGCCTCGCCGTGGAGACCACGCTGCTGGACCCCGATCAGCACGCCCTGGTCCAGGGCCTCTACAAGCGCGCCGGTGTCAGCACCCGCGGCAGCGCACTGCTCACCAGCACCACCCCGCACCACCTGCCCGTTGACCAGTCCTTCTTCCCGCCCTCGCTCGCCTCAACTCCCTCCCCGGCTTCCTCCACGCCCGCCGCCGCTGCGCCCCAGCCCTGGCCCACCACGCGCCAGCGCATGGCCGCCTTCCCGCGACTGGCCACGCCCATGGCCCTGGCCGCCGCACGCCAGGCACTGGACCACGCCGCCGCCGCACCCGGCAGCATCACCCACCTGGTCACCGTCAGTTGCACCGGCATGCACGCCCCGGGGGTTGATGTCGCCCTCGTGCGCGAGCTCGGCCTGCACCCCGGCGTCCAACGCCTGAACATCGGCTTCATGGGCTGCCACGGCGGCATCGTCGCCGCCCGCACCGCCGCGGCACTGGCCGCCGCGCCGACCCAGGCATCCGACCCCTCCGGCCCCTCCCGCCCCCCACCTCGCATCCTCGCCGTCTGTATCGAGCTCTGCACCCTCCACCTCCAACGCACCGACCGGGCCGAGCAGCACGTCGCCAACGCCCTCTTTGCCGATGGTGCCGCGGCAATCGTCGTCGGCCCGAGCAACCAGAGCCCGAGCGCCGACCCCTCGCCAGCAACCTCCCCCGCCCCACACATCCGCTCATCCAGTTCCATGCTCTTTGATGACAGCATCACCGCCATGGGCTGGACCATCGGCGACCACGGCTTTGAAATGACCCTCGACCGCCGCGTGCCCGAGGTCCTCGCCGCCGGACTGGGACCGTGGATCTGGCCCTGGCTGCGGCAGGAACTCGGCTCCGCCGTGCAACCCGATGACCTCCGCTGGGCCGTCCACCCCGGCGGCCCCCGCATCCTCGATGCCATCGAAACCGCACTCAACCTCGGCCCCACAGCCCTGGCCCACAGCCGCACCGTGCTCAGCGACCACGGCAACATGTCCTCCGCCACCGTCCTGTTCATCCTCCGCCGCATGCTGCACCAGGGCACGGCCGAAGCACCCGCCGACGCCGCCGCTGACACCCGCCCCATCGTCATGCTCGCCTTCGGCCCCGGCCTGACGGGTGAGGCGGCACTGCTGACGGTGGAAGACTGACGCGGGGCACGGCGAATCGCCGAGACAATACTGCGAGCAGCCGTAGTCTTCGTCAGGACTTCTCGCTCAGATCGGATCATGTTTTTGGGGAGCTCGCACCGGAACCCGGAAACATGCCGAACGGAGTCAAGGTTCCACCCACAGGCCGCTGGACTTGAGATCTAACTCCAGATTATTCCATTCACGCAGCGTGTTCGCGTTGTTCGCAACGGCTCTGGCCACGGCTGGAAAGACGCGGTCTTGCTGTCGTCCCTGACCCACGACCGCCGCCGCAGAAACCGTCCGCCACCACCGCCTCGTCTCACCGAAGACCCGCTTCGTCCACTCAACATCACCCGAGGCAGCCGCCACCTGCCCCCATGCCCAGTAAGCCGAGAAGGTCCGATCAAACGAGTCGGGGGTTGCCTTCGGCAATGACAGCTCCTCTGACTCAGCTACAGAAGTCCAAGCAGCGTCCCCAAGAAGCACATCCGCCACAACGACACGGTCCTGGGCGGCAAGCAAGGTACAGTCCATTCCCAGAAGCTGCACGGCCTCAAACGCGGGAGTCAGTTGCAGGAACTCCAGAACCGTGTTGGCGCGAACCGGGTCCGGTTGGCCTTCAACCAGTTTACTCAAGGTTCCCAGCTCAAACCGACGCGAGTCCGGATGCTTCGCCTTGACAACCTCAAAGAACCGATCGCGAACAACAGTCCACGGCAGGCAAGTCCGTGACAATACGACCCAGTCATACAGATCGACAATCGGTCTATCCACCGCCCACTGCCGGGAAAGCAGGGCGGTCGCCTTCTTGTCAACGATCTGGTACTGCAACACGTTCGTGAGCGCACTGTGAACCTCACGATATGGGCTTGTTTGCATTCGTTTGGCCAGCACACCTATCACGTCGGCAGACTCCCACTTCCGCAGGTAGCCGACGAGTTCCCGACCTTCTGCTCCTCCCAGCTCGCCGTTCCAGGCGATCAGAACATCAACCAGGCGATCCACACTCTCTCGAAAATCGCGGACTTGCCAAGGGTCTCCCTCCTCGCAAGCTGATCTGCCGAACAGCGTGTAGAAGTCCTCATGCAACTCAAACACGTGGTAGGTGTGCATGCAAGTGCTCTGTTGAAATCCCCGGCACATTTCCTGTGATCAGACCCGCAGGGCGTACGCGAGGACCTTCAGCGCCACATCAGCCAGCATCGCCGTCTCGCTTCGACCGGCAACACTTGACCCGACCGTTCGCTTCATCGTGCTGT
>CAILKP010000043.1 GCA_903834785.1 uncultured bacterium | reverse complement strand
GGCCTCACGCAGCTTCGAGATGATCTGTTCGGGTGTGTGTCGTGTCCGCTTCATCGAGAATCTCCTGGCCGCTACCGGCGGCCTGCGGGACTCTCATAGTTGGTGGATCAGGATTCTGGGAGCAGGTCAACCTGGCCCCGTGTAAGTTGGGTCCACCGCGCCACCCCATGTGCTCGGCGATGAGATGAACGGGATCGCTTCCGACTCTGGCCGGGCCGACACAGCGGACAAAAACTCCGCCCACTGCGCCGTAGTGACCTCGAAGCGGGCGATGCGATATTCATACCCCACACTGCCGCGACCATCAACGCGGGAGTATCCGCCGCTGGCGTTACGCCAGGGCTGGTTGCCCACATCACCAATGGTGACGAACTCAATACCGTGCTGATAGGTGATGCGGTCCTGCACACCGGCGGCAAATGCCGCGGGCGAAAGCGGGCTGGAGGGTGCGCCGGGCGTGGGCTGGGTCTGGGCGCTGGCTGAGGCATTCACCACACAGGCGAGCAGAACTGCCGCGGCCAGCGGGCGGCACTGACGTGATCGGGGACCCCTGACCTGTTGTGCGGACATGATGCAAACCTCCGAAACCTGATGGGAACGAGTTGCAGGGCAGAACAGACCTGCTCAACCGTTCCAGAGGAAGGGTACGGAGGTTGGGTTGCTTGGGTTCCGGTGAAAGGGCGGAATGGGGTGACGGGAGGAGGACCGAGAAGATGGCGTCGGGGGGTGCGGTGCGGCACCCGCGGGATTTGGTGCACGCGTTTGGGCCACCGCGGAGCAGTGGAGGTGGGGCTAGGGAAGGCGGTACCTCCACCGCTGCGCCGTGGGGCGGGGTTGGGGCGGGGTGGTGACGTCGGGTGCCGCTGCGCGGCGACCCGACGCTACTAACCGGCACCGCGTTGCGGTGCGAAGGCGCGGGGCCGCGGTGCTGGCGGACGGAAAAAAACGGGCCGCCCGGCAGTGCTGGGCGGCCCTTGTAGTTTTTGGTGCGGAGTGTTTGCCAGCCTTAGCGGGCGGGGCCGAGGAGTTGTTCGGGGTCCTGGAGGAGTTCGACCAGGCGGGCGAGCATGAGGGCGGCGGCGGCGCCATCGACGACGCGGTGGTCGCAGGCCAGGGAGAGGGGCAGGAGCTTGCCGACGGCGATGCCGCCGTGGCGGACGACGACGCCATCGCGGGCGCGGCCGACGGCGAGGATGCCGACCTCGGGGTAGTTGATGATGGGGGTGGCGAAGCGGCCGGCGTGGCTGCCGACGTTGCTGATGGTGAAGGTGCTGCCCATGAGCTGCTCACGGGTGGCGGTGCGGTTGCGGGCGGCATCGGCGACGGCGCTGATCTGGCGGCTGATCTGCAGGACGCCGAGGCGGTCGGCATCGCGGAGGACGGGGACCATCAGGCCGTTGTCGGTGTCGGTGGCAATGCCCAGGTGGACGCCCTTGTGGCGGATGATTTCCTCGTTGGCATCGTCGGTCGTGGAGTTGAAGGCCTTGAACTCACCGGCGAGGCAGCGGCAGACTGCCGCGGCGACGAAGGGCAGGAAGCTGACCTTCTCACCGGATGCGCCGGCGAGCTTGCGGCGGAGGGTGTCGAGTGCGGAGACGTCGGCCTCATCCATGACGGTGAAGTGGACGGTGGAGGCGACGGACTGCTTGAGGCGGTTGGCGATGGTGCGGCGGACGCCACGGAAGGGGATGCGGTCACCATCGGCTGAGCCGGCTGAGGAACCAGCGGAGCTGGAGACGGCGGCGGAGAGGTCGACCTCGGCCCGGGGTGCGGGGCGGGAGGCGGGGGCGGCGGGAGCAGCAGGGCGCGCGGCGGGGGCGGCTGCCGGGGCGGGGGCGGAGCGAGCGCCGGACTGGGCGGAGCGAACGTCCTTCTCCAGGACGCGGCCGGCCATGCCGGTGCCCTTGATGGTGTCGATATCGACGCCGAGTTCCTTGGCCAGGCGGCGGACGGCGGGGGTGGCCAGGGCCTTGCCATCAGCCGAGGAGACGCCGCCGAGTGCGCCACCGACAGCGCCGACGACGGTGCCGGCATCTTCACGCTCGGCGGGGGCTGCGGGGGTAGCGGCAGCGGCGTGCTTGCCGTTGGCGGCGGTGGGGACGAGCGCGGCGATCTGCGAGCCGGTGTCGCAGGCGGCATCGGCCTTGGCGGGCTTGGCTGCGGGGGCAGCGGCGGCGGGTGCGGCCTTGGCGGGGGCCGGAGCGGCAGCAGCGGCGCCGCCGGCGGGGACGTAGCTGACGAGCGGGTTGCCGACCTTGAGGATCTCACCAGCGCTGCCGTGGAGGGCGGCGATGGTGCCCGAGCGGGGGCTGGGGACCTCGACAACGGCCTTGTCGGTTTCCATATCGGCGAGGATGTCGTGCTCCTCAACGGTCTGGCCGACGCTGACGCGCCACTTGATGAGCTCGGCTTCGTGGACGCCCTCGCCCAGGTCGGGCAGGATGAAGTCGTTGGGATTGCTGGATGTCTTGGCGTGGCTCATGGAGCGGCTCGGTGGGGTCGCCCGGTGATGAGACCCGGAAGGGTGCATCGGCGGGCGTCAGATGGAACGGGAGGATGGACGAGACGGTTCAGACGAATAGGGCTGAAGGAGGGCGGCTGGGCGCCGGGGCATCAGTAGGCGGCGACCTGGGTGATGGCCTCGACGATCTTGTCGGCGTTGGGGAGGTAATCGAGTTCGAGCTTGGCGTAGGGCATGATGGTGTCGAAGCCGCAGACGCGCTGGACGGGGGCCTGGAGGTGCAGGAAGCAGCGCTCCATGACCTGGGCGGTGATTTCGCTGGACAGCGAGCAGAGGCGGGTGGCCTCCTGGACGATGACGAGGCGGCCCGTCTTCTCGACGGAGGCGAAGATGGTGTCGGTGTCCATCGGGTGGAGCGTGCGGAGGTCGATGAGCTCGACGGAGAGATCCTCGGGGAGCTTGTCGAGGGCCTCGAGGCACTGGAAGACGTTGGCGCCCCAGGTGACGATGGTGACATCGGTGCCTTCGCTGACGATCTTGGCCTTGCCGATGGGCACCGTGTACTCGCCCTCGGGGACCTGCTCACGGAAGGAGCGGTAGACCCGCTTGGGCTCAAAGAAGATGACGGGGTCGGGGTCGCGGATGGCAGACAGGAGCATGCCCTTGGCGTCGTAGGGAGTGCTGGGGCAGAGGACCTTGAGGCCGGGGGAGTGGATGTAGATGGCCTCGGGCGAGTCGGAGTGGAACTCCGGTGCGTGGATGCCGCCGCCCCAGGGGACGCGGACGGTCATGGGGACGGTGAGGCTGCCGCGGGTGCGGTGGCGGAAGCGTGCGGCGTGGTTGACGAGCTGGTCGTAGGCGGGGCCGAGGAAGCCCTCGAACTGGATCTCAGGGATGGGGCGCTGGCCGGCCATGGCCATGCCGATGGAGGTGCCCATGATGCCCGACTCGCTGAGCGGGGTATCGATGACGCGCTCGGGGCCGAACTTTTTCTGGAGGCCCTCGGTGACGCGGAAGACGCCGCCGTTCCTGCCGACATCCTCACCCAGGAGGACCACGCGGGAGTCGCGGGTCATTTCCTGCTCGAGGCCCTCGTTGATGGCATCAACCAGGGTCAGGCCTTCTTTGTTCATCTTGTCGGTGCGTGCCATGTGGGCGATTCCTTGCGGCGGAGCGGATCTTGAGGAGCGGTTGATCGGGAGCTGTGGCGGGCGATTGACAGAGGGATCGGGAGGTGCTGGTCAGTCGCTGGAGGGAGGTTCGTGCTGTTTGCTGGTTCCGGCCTGGACGATGCCGGCGATGGCGGAACTGCTGAGCAGGACGGAGAGTGCCGCACCCAGGCGGGCGGAGAGTTCGGCCGGGGCCTCGGCGGTCTCGATCGGCAGCGGGTCGCCGACGCCGATCTGAGAGCCGGGCTTGTCGCCGCCGAGCATGCCGCGGTTGGAGCGGACCCAACGCACGTGGAGCGGGTTGATCCATGTCTGACGACCGTCTTTCTCGGCAATCGGGATCAGCATGGGCTCGCTCCTTGATGCGGGCGGAGGCGGAGGGACGGACGGGCGGGTGAGGCGGACGATCAGCGGCGCTGGAGGCCGACCTGGCTGGGGTCCTGACCCAGGGAGTGGGTGCGGAGCGTGTCGCGCTGGCGCCGGAGATCCTCGGGGATGGCCTCGTAGAGGTAGTTAAACATGTCGTCGGTGGAGGGCTTCTCCATGCCTTCGGAGAGCTTGACGACATCGGCGACGAGGATCTTGGCGGCATCCTCGGCGGCCTGCTGCTTGGCATCCGTCCAGAGGCCCTTGCCGGTGAGGTACTTGCGCAGGCGGATCATGGGATCCTTGCGCTTCCAGCTTTCGACTTCTTCCTCGTCGCGGTAGCGGCGGGCATCATCGGCGGTGGTGTGGTCGCCGAGGCGGTAGGTCTCAGCCTCGATGAGGGTGACGCCGCCGCCGTTGCGGGCGCGCTCGCGGGCATCGTGCGTGGCCTTGTAGACGGCGAAGATGTCGTTGCCGTCGACGTGGACGCAGGTGGCGCCGTAGGCCAGACCCTTCTGGGCGACGGTCTCGGAGTTCATCTGCTGCTCGCGCGGGACGCTGATGGCCCACTGGTTGTTCTGGCAGAAGAAGATGATGGGCAGGTTGAAGGCGGTGGCGAAGTTCATCGCCTCGTGGAAGTCGCCCTCGCTGGTGGCGCCGTCACCGAAGTAGGTGATGGCGACCTTGTCTTCCTTGCGCTGCTTGAAGGCCCAGGCCATGCCGGTGGCGTGGAGCATCTGGGTGCCGATGGGGATGGCGATGGGGGTGATGTTCACGCCCTTGGGGATGGCGTTGCCGCGCTCGTCGCCCATCCAGTGCAGGAAGATCAGGTGCATGGGCATGCCGTGGAGGAACAGCGCGGCGTTCTCGCGGTAGCAAGGCACGAGCCAGTCGGTGCCCTTGCGCATCGCAAAGCCCGAGCCCAGTGCGGCGGCTTCCTGACCCTTGTTCTGCGGGTAGGTGTACATGCGGCCGGAGCGCTGGAGGGTGAAGGCGATCTCGTCGAGCCGGCGGCACTGGATCATCTGATCCAGGAGGAAGACGGCCTGCTCATCGGTGAGCACGCCGGGGGCGCCGGCGGGAGCAAGCTTGGTGTCAAAGTTGCCGTCCTCATCGAGGATCTGCAGGTTCTCGATCTTGGCTTCGTAGACAGTGCGCATCGGCATAAAACGCGACTCCGCGAGAGGGTCTTTGAGCAGGGCGGCCGGTTGGTCCGACCGAAACGCAGTATATGGATGAAAGCGGTTCCCGGGGCACACCGGCGTGCGAAAGAAACGGTGCCTGAACCCGGCTGGGAAGTGTGGTGGACGACGGGCGGAGCGGTTCGGCACCTATCCGGCGGTGGGGCGGCCCGCAGCGGGCAAAAACAGGCCCACCCGTGCGAGGCCTTCAGACTCCGCCACGGGTGGGACTGTAGAGAGTGTCAGATTGGGGGAGCCGTGCGTCAGATCATCCGCAGGCGTCCACAGCATTCAACAGCCGATGGCAAAGGCATTGATGAAGGCGATGAAGTCCGAGCCATCGATGGTGCCGTCGGGCGAGAGGCCGTCATCGCCGGCACCTGCGACATCGGCTGCGGGATCGGCGGCGGTGTCGCCGATGGCGAAGCTGTTGATGAAGGCGATGAAGTCGGCACCGTCGAGGGTGCCATCGCCACCACCGTCTGCACCGCCGGCGATGTCGGCCAGGCAGGGCGCGGTAATGGGTGTGGCATCGACGCGGAGCCAGTACTGCTCGTAGCCGCTGCCGCAGCCGACACCGTCGAAGAACGCGTTGGCGATGACGGCGCGGTGGGTGCCGGCGGGGAGCTCGATCGTTCCGCTGTAGGTCACGCATTGCCCGGCGTAGCGGCCGTTGATGATCGTGAGCAGGTTGGGGCCTCCGCACTCCTCGGGGGCGAAGTCATACCTTCCGACGATGACTGCGCCGCTGGGGAACTGGGACGCGAAGCTGAGGGTGACCTGGGAGCGGACGGGGAGCTGGAACTCGTACCAGTCGGTGTCGCGGAGGGTCCGGGTGTTAAACAGCGTGCCGCGGACGGTCTGGCCGATGGCGAGCTGGTCGTAGGCCGGGGGCGTGACGTTGCAGCCGTCGTTGGAGGAGTCGCCGCAGGCGGCCTCGCTTTCAGCGATGGCGCCATCGGGGATGACGAGCGGGCAGGGCGGGGGCAGGAGACGGACGAAGAGTTCCATCGGGCCCGTGGTGCCGGCGAAGACGGACAGGCCGATGAGCTGGGGTTCACCGGCGACGACGGGGAAGGAAAGGCGGGTGTCATCATCGAACCTGAAGCTGGAACCGCCAGTGCACTGCAGCGGGACGCTGCCGCACTGGCTGTAACGGGCGATGATGGGTGTCGCGGCACCACCTGCGCCGCCGGTGGCGATGACCTCGGCAAAGCCGGTGGCGGTGGGCGTGTAGAGAAACCAGATGTCTCTGGGAGCGAGCGGCCCGGTGCCGGGATAGCAGGGAACGATGCCGTCGTTGGTTGCGCCTGCGTTGGAGCCGGTCCAGACGGGGACTGTGGGCGAGGGATTCTCACCGATGACCAGAGCGTTCGCGCAGTCGTCATTGGCCGGCGGGGGCAGGGGCGTGGTGTTGCCGGTGGCGAAGCTGAGTTCGAGGTAGTACGTGCCCTCGGTGAAGAGGCCGAGGGTGTAGGCGGCGGCGGTTGTGGTGTCCCAGTTGTTGGGGGTGACGGTGACCGAATCGGAGTTGCCGGCGACGAGCGCGAACCAGTAGGTGCCGGCGGGGAGGACTGAGGCATCCTGACCGCGGAGGGCCGGGGTATCCGGCGGCAGGCGGAATGCGCCGTTGCCACCAAAGGACAGGCCGGCGGCGAAGCCCTCGGGGAAGCTGCCGTCGGCATCGTCACTGGCGATGAGGTTGCCCTCGTTGTCGTAGAGCACCATGAACAGGTCGCCGCGTTCTCCGTCGATGGTGTAGATGCGGCTGTCGATGTCGAGGTACAAGTCTCCTTCGATGGCCTGGGGCAGCGTGAAGCGGATCCACTTGATGGTGAGCACCTCGCCCTGACCGTCGAAGCCCTGGTCAAACAACTCGAAGGGCAACTGGACGTACTCTCGAACGGAGGCAGGAGTTGCTGCGGCCGTGACCGGCCCGATGTCGATAGAGGTGGTCGGCTGGGCCATGGCGGCGGCGGCCGTTCCGGCGAGGAGCGCGAGTGTCATGGCTTTACAGACGGTGGCGGAACAGCGGGTCATGTCAGATCTCCTGAACGAGGAAGGCACCCCAACGCGGCAGAACTTCAGGACAAGATAAACCAAAGTTTCCAAGATTCCAATGGTTTTTCAAATATTTTGAGATATATTTCAGATATGGCGTCTTCTGTGGGATCCGCTCATGCACGTACTGTCTTGCTGGCAGGAAAGCCCGGACGAGATATCCTCGGCATCGCGCTGCTGAACTCCAACACGGCCCAGGTGGATCTCGAGGCGGCAGAATCAGTGGCTCTGCGCCTGAAGGCGGAGTTCACCCAGCTTCTTGAGACGTTTCCGCCGGCCGCCCAGAAGGCGTCGGGCATGGCGCGGCTGCTGCAGTTGCAGGTTCCGTTGTGCCATCGCGTGCTTACGGCCGCCCGGAAGCCGGTGCACGCAGTTGAGACGCTGACGGTGATCCCGGGCATTCAGGGATTGGAGATGTTCATTGAGGCGGCCAGCCGCACTGGAGCATCGAGGGAGCGAGTTGAAGGTGCCAAGTCGGCGGTGGCGGAGTTCAACCTGCTGATCGAACGTTCGGGAGGCAGTCAGCGGAAGCTGCTGGATGCACTGAGCAGTCTGGAAGGCGCCCGCGGGGGGGTGTTTGCGACGCGCCGGCAGGTTGAACTGCGCGAAGCGACGTTCAAGCTTTCGGCGGAGTTGTACGGTTCATCATCTGACGCGACACTGAGCGTGCGGGTGTATGTGCCATCGACGACGGAGGCGGGGCAGCTTGATGTGCATGCGCTGATCGGTCGGACGCAGTTTGAGCGTCAGAACGCCGCCCTTCCGCTGGTGATGTACCAGGCCTCGACGATCAACAAGCCGGGCGAGCCGCAGCCGCAGCGGGGCAATCAGCGGCTGCTCGATGAGTTCTGCACTAAGCCGCTGCCGCGGATTACGACGGATTTCCGCAGCGGGACGCTGGTGGACATCGTGGATCCGCAGTTTGAGGTGCAGGGGCCGGTCGATCTGTTTGCGGGTCCGTTTACGACGCGCTCGGTGATGATGACGGTCGAGGGGCGGCAGTTCTTGAACTCGGTGACGGGCGCGGTTGTGCCGACGAAGGGACTGGTGTCGGACGTGTACCTTCCCAAGTCACTGGCCGCGGGCTTGTCGTGCTCGGCGGCGGTGTTCCGGCCGGGGAGCCTGGGCTCGATCTCGGGCGACCCGAGCAAGCGGTGGTTTGAGCGGGTTCCCGCGACGGTGACACCGATGCTGCTGGGGCGCGGCATCAGCAACGCGGCAACGGATTACTACAGCCGGCAGATGGAACTGACGGCACGGCTGTTCGCCCATGCAGGCGTGGACCCGGACCAGTTCGTCGGCTACCGGCTTGAGATTCCGTTCCCGCTGGTGCAACTGAGTTACACGCTGAGCTTTGAGAGCATCAGCAGCGGCGGGACGGGGGAGGAGTGAGGGCAGCCCGGGATGAGTGTTCAGGCAGCGGCGATCAGGCCCGGACGCCCTTGAGGCGGTCTTCGAGGGCTTTGACGGTCTGCTTGAAGTCGGCATCGGTGTCACAGCGGCCCTTGACGGTGCTGACGGCGTGCATGACCGTGGTGTGATCACGGTCGCCGAAGTGGCCGCCGATTTCCTCCAGCGAGAAGCGGGTGTGCTCGCGGGCGAGGTACATGCAGACCTGACGCGGCTGGGTGATGGAGCGGTGGCGGCGCTTGGAGACCAGGTCGGCCTCGGAGACGCCGAAGAAGTCGGTGACGAGCTCGATGATGGTGCGCATCTGCACCTTGGGCTCGATGCGGTTGGTCTCGCCCTCACCCAGGGCGGCGCGGGCCAGGGGCAGGTCGATCTCGCGGCGCTCGACATCGGCCATGACCTGGAGCTTGGTCAGGGCGCCTTCGAGCTCGCGAATGTTGCTGTCGATGCGACCGGCGATGTAGCCGGCGACTTCGTCCTTGAGGATGACGCCGCGCATGCGGGCCTTGGTCTTGACGATGGCCTCGCGGGTTTCGAAGCTGGGGGCGTCGAGCTTGACGACCAGACCCCAGTTGAACCGGCTGACGAGCCGGGCCTCGAGCTCAGGGATCTCCGACGGAGCGGCATCGCTGGACAGGACGAGCTGCTTGCCGGCCTGGTGGAGGGCGTTGAAGGTGTGGAAGAACTCCTCCTGGGTACGCTCGCGCTTGGCCAGGAAGTGGATGTCGTCGATCAGCAGCATGTCCACGTGGCGGAACTTGTTGCGGAACTGGGCCATCATGCCAGCCTGGACGGCGTCCATGAACTGGGTCATGAAGCCCTCGCAGCTGGTGTAGTACACCAGCGCCTCGGGGCGGCGGGCCTTGAAGGCCAGGACGACGGCCTGCAGCAGGTGCGTCTTACCCAGGCCGACGGCCGAGTGCAGGAACAGCGGGTTGTACTGGCCCCCCACTCCTCCGGCGACGGCCAGTGCCGCGGCGTGGGCGAAGCGGGTCTCGGGCCCGACGACGAAGTTCTCAAACGAGTTGTCGGGGTTGAGGGTCAGGCCGTCGGTGTAGACATCCAGGGCCGGGCGCGGGTGGTGGCCGGAGGCCGAGGCGCCGGGGCCGAGGAGCTCGGCCATAACCGCGGAGGCTGAGGCGGGGCTGGGCTCGTTGTCGCCGGCGGCAGGCTCGACATTCTGAGCCGGCAGCGGGGTGGCCTGCTGGTGCTGGGCGGCGGGGGCCGCGGCGGGAGCGGTGAGACTGACGGCCCGCTGATGGGGCTGGGCAGTGCCGGCCGGTGCCGGGTTGGCATGGCCATTGGCGGCGAGGGCAGCAACTGCGGGGGCGGGGGTGGCGGCGGCCGGTGCCGCGGCGGGTGCGGTCAGACTGACGGCGCGGGCTGGCACGTGTGCCAGGGGGTTGGAGTCATCGCTGGGGCCCAGGAAACGGACGCTGACGAGCAGGCCGGTGACGGCGCGAGCGGCATCGGCAAAGGCGTTGATGCAGGAGCGCTGGAGATAGTCACGGTGGACATCGCTGGAGGCGCGGACCTGCATGACGCCGGAGGAGAAACCGATCGGCTCCAGGTTGTCGAACCACTGGCGGCAGAGCTCCGGGTGGGCCCGGCGGAGGTGCTTGAGCACACCGGCCCAGGTCTGCCGGTCAGCCGCGGCGGCATCGGCCGGGCGGGAGGTGACGGACAGGGGGCGTGCTTGGGGGCGAGAGGAGTCGAACGTTGGCATATGGGACAACCCGATATTCAAGCTGTTTGAAACGTCCAAGCTGGTGACGAGCGTGTTGTGGACAACTCGCCAGTCGGGCCAAGATAAGGGGGTCGACTGGACAGGTCAACCGCCCGATGTGGAAAACTTTTGGGGCACCGGATCACGGCACGATGCAACGTGGATCGCCACAGATCGGCTCAAGGGCCTTGAAGTTCACAGCATCCGCACGCGTCGTCTATAACTTGTCGGTTGCTGTTTCGGCATCGGCGTCCCAACCCGGTTACAGGTGGACCGAGCTACAAGCAAAGCAGTCACCTGGGTTCATAACCGCCGCGATCGAGGGCGTGCGATACCTGTGAGAAGCGGTTTACAGCAGCGGGATGCGTGTGGAAAACTCACGTGCCGGCGAGCAGTTTTTTGGCTTCGCCGACGAGGTAAAACGATCCACAAATGCAGATGGCGTCACCTGCCGCGGAGGCGGCTTTAGCCATCTTGATGGCGTCGGGCAGGGACTTGGAAATCTGGGCCATTTTGTGGTAGGTCTTCACGTATGTGCGGTACATCTCCTTGGGCTCCTGAGCCCGAGGACTGCCGGTGCTGCGTGTAAAGAAGACTTTGTCGCAGCCGGTGGCCAGATGGCCGAGCATGGCGGGCCAGTCCTTGTCGCTGGCGCAGCCGAAGACCATGACCAGCGAGTCGAACTGGAGGTTCTGCCGCAGGGTCTTCATCAGGGCTTCGATTGACTCGGGGTTGTGGGCGACGTCCAGGACGATGCGGGGGGTGGTGCGGAGGACCTCGAAGCGACCGGGGAGGCGGGTTTTCTCGAGGCCGGCCAGGACGCCGTCCTCGGTGATGGGCAGGCCGCGGGTGGCCAGGGTGTCCATGACGACCAGCGCCAGGGCGGTGTTGTGGGCCTGATGCTCGCCGGCAAGGGGGACGGGGAGGGCTTCGACATCGAAGTGGGCGGTCTTGAGACTGACCATCCACTGCTGCTCACCGGTGCGGGTGGCCTCGTGCTCGATGCGGTAGGCGGGGTCCTTGCCGACGACGGTGAGCGGGCAGCCGACCTGGGAGGCGACCTCGGCGAAGACGCCGAGGACCTTTTCATCCTGGGAGTAGGTCAGGGCGGGGACGCCGGGCTTGAAGATTCCGGCCTTCTGGCGGGCGATCTGCTCGACGGTGTCGCCGAGGATCTGCATGTGGTCGCGGCCGATGAGCGTGACGACGGCGACCTCGGGGGTGATGACGTTGGTGCAGTCCAGCAGGCCGCCGAGGCCGACCTCGATGACGGCCAGGTCGACCGCCTCCTGGGCAAAGTGCACGAAGCACATGGCCGTCATGAGCTCAAAGAAGGTGGCGCGATCGGCGGCGGGCAGGTCGGCTGGAGGGGTCGAGTCGGCTCCGGCCGGGGAATCGGCGGCCGGGGAAGGTGCCAGTTGGGACTCGACCTGCTCGGCCACGACGGCGACTCGGCGGCAGACCTCGGTAAAGGCAGCCTGGCTGATGGGCTTGCTGCCGAGGCGGATGCGTTCGCGGATGTCCAGGATGTGCGGGCTGGTGAACAGGCCGACGAACATGTCGCAGCCCTGGGCCATGGAGGCGATGAGCTCGCAGGTGCTGCCCTTGCCCTTGGTGCCGGCGACGTGGACGCAGCGGAGGGTGCGTTCGGGATTCCCGAGCGCCGCGCAAAGGGCCCGCATGCGGTCGAGCTTGTACTCGTGCCGGGCGGTGTCGTCCTGGGGCACCCGCTCGAGGTTCACCCGTTCGTGGAGATAGGCCAGCGCCTGGGTGTAGTCGGTAATGTCCTCCGCGCGCATCGGCGGGCCGGCCGGCGCGGCCGGTTCTGCCCCCTTGCCCTTCTTCTTGGGTTTGCTGCGCTTCTCTGCCATGAGGGGGGGTGGGGACGGACGCCTGCGGGAGCGGAAGACTGCGGTGAAACGGAAGGGCGGAACGGCTGTTCCCCGACCCACCTGGGACGGACCGGCTGCGAGCGTAGCGGACCCCCCTGCACCGGGCGAGTGCGAGAAAAAGCCGGGGTGTAACTTGACAAGCCGCGGGCGACGGGGAGGAACGGTCCAGTGTTTTCACAGGCCGGGGCCCGCGAGCGGGGCGGCATCGAGTACGTGAGCACACCACCTGAGGCGCGGGCGGAAATCCGGCTGCCACGGCTCGGCCAGACGCCTTACCTTGGGCCATGGCTGAAGGTGCTTGGACAACACGGCCGACGACGACCCGAACCCCGGCAACCGCAGCGGAGCTGCGGACGGAGGTGCTGATCATCGGCGGCGGGGTTGGCGGGGTTGCGGCGGCCCTGAGCTGCCTGCGGCTGGGCGTGGCGTGCATCATCACCGAGCCGACGGATGTGCTGGGCGGGCAGCTGACGAGCCAGGCCGTGCCGCCGGATGAGAATCAGTGGGTCGAGACCTTTGGAGCAACGGCGAGCTATCAGTCTTTGCGGGAGCGGGTGCGGGCGGCGGTGCTGCGGGACGGCGCCTCGCGGCGGGAGGTTGAGCCGTTCGGATCGTTCAACCCCGGCGGTGGCTGGGTCTCACGCTGCTGCGCCGAGCCGGTGCGCTGGCACCGCGAGCTGATGGCGATGCTGCAGGAAGCGACCGCGGGCAAGCCCTCGCTGCTGACGGTGCTGCACCGCCATGAGCTGCTGGGCATTCACCGGGAGAAGGACACCGTCGGTCCCGCCCGGTTCCGCGACATGGAAACGGGAGAGGAGCGGACGATTCACGCGGCGTTTTACCTCGACGCGACGGAGATGGGGGATGTGCTTGCCCTCGGCCACATCGAGCACCACATCGGTGCTGAGCACCAGAGCGTGTACGGCGAACTGCACGGCCGGACCGACTTTGACGCCTCCCAGAGCACGCACGACCAACTTGACCAGCAGGCGTGCAGCTGGTGCTTTGCGATGGAGCATCGGCCGGGTGAGAACCACGTGATCGGCAAGCCGGCGGGGTATGACTTCTGGCGGAGCTATGTGCCGGCGATGGAGCCACGCTGGAGCGGGAACCTGTTCAGCTGGACGGTGCCGAGCCACAATGAGGAGGGCAAGCGGTACTTTGACCTGGTGCCGTGGCCCGATGAACCCAGGAACGGCGCGTGGGAGATGTGGCGGTACCGGCGCATCGTGGACCGGTCGATCTGGCCCGGTGCGCTGGCGGCATCACACCCGGATGTGTGCCTGGTGAACATGGTGCAGATGGACTACTGGCAGCACCCGCTGCTGGGCGTGACGGCACACCAGCAGGCGATGGCGCTGGCGGGCGCGCAGGAGCAGAGCCGCTGCTGGCTGTACTGGATGCAGACCGAGGCACCGCGGCATGATGGAAACACGGCCGGGTACCCGGGGCTGAAGCTGCGCGGCGATGAACTGGGCACGGCCGACGGCTTTGCCAAGGCGTGCTACATCCGCGAGCCCCGGCGGCTGGTGGCACGGACGATCATGACCGAGGAGCACCTGGGCACGCAGCAGCGCAAGGCTGCGGGCCTGGACACACTGGAGATGAACTGGGACGCGACGCCGTACGGCACCGCCGAGCGGTTCACCGACTCGGTCGGCATCGGCCACTACGCCATTGACCTGCACCCCAGCTCCGCGGGACGCAACAACGTGTACGTGCCGGCCGCGCCGTACCGCATCGCGATGGGGAGCCTGATCCCCGTGCGGTGCCGCAACCTGCTGGCAGCGGGCAAGTGCCTGGGTGTGTCGCACATCGTCAACGGAACAACCCGCATGCACCACAGCGAGTGGAACATCGGCGAGTCGGCGGGCGCACTGGCTGCGTACTGCGTGAACAACGGCACCGAGCCGCACGCGGTTCACGTTGAACCGGAGCGGATCGAGGCGGTGCAGGTGATGCTGGCCGGCCTGGGTGTGCGGCTGGCCTGGCCCTGGGAGCGGTGATCAGATCAGTCCGCGTTGAGCGGCGTGACCTCAAGCACGTTCATCGGCGGGACATCCAGCACGGCAACGGGGAAGCTGGAGTGGCCCATGACGCGCCAGTTCTGCGTTCCGGAGCGGAGGATGATGCGCACGCCCTTGTAGAGCGTGCCGCCTTCAGGCGAGTTCAGGCCGACGACCGGCACGTGCACGAGCACTTCGGCATCGGAACCGCGCACGTTGATGCGGGCGATGTGATAGACCGGCAGCTTGCTGGTTTCCTCGGTCAGCGGGCGGCACAGCGGGTGAACGAAGGCGCAGATTTCCGTCGCGGCCTTATAGGTGGTGCCCGGCGGCAGGTTGATCGCAAACGGCTCGGTGGGAACATCCTCCGGGCTGGCGTTGGCCAGCGGCGGGAAGCGACGGCAGGCGTAGTTGAGCGAGGTGCCAACGACCTGCAGCACCGGTGGGCGGTTGATGTCGTTGCTGGAGGTGTCACCACCCCAGGTGCGCGTTTCGTCGGCCGGGGGCCAGGTGTTGAAGCCGCCACCCGGGCATCCGCCGAGAACGCCGCAGGTCAGTGCGGCGGCAGCGAAGATCCCTGCCGCCCGGATGGCGGAGCGGACGCGAAGCGAACGGGTAGAACCGATAATCATCGAGCTTGACATGGAGGCAGAGGATAGCGACGGCCACCGTGCCGTCGCGTGGGGATTGATCCCGATGGGCGACCCGGCATCAGTGGTGGATTTCTTGTCGCTGAGCCTGCCCGTACCATAATAAAGGACGGCCGGCGGACATCTGCTGCGGCTCAGGCCCTCGCCAGACCAAGGCAACCCCCCGCTGCCCCCTCCGCCCCTCCGCCCCTCCGCCCCTCCCGCCCTCCCGCCTTTTCCCGTGTTCTGCCCTCCTGTGCCTGCTCTCACCCCTCCCGTGACGGAAAACTCCCCGACCAACCCGGACCCGACGACTGTGACACCGCCGCCGCACGGACATGTGACGCGGCTGCTGCGCGACGTTGCGGCCAAGCGACCTGGGGCGGATTCTGACTTGCTTGAGGCGGTGTACGCCCAACTGCACTCACTGGCCAGACAGAAGATGGCGGGCGAGCGTTCGGGGCACACGTTGGGCGCAACCGGCCTTGTCAACGAGGTTTACTCCAAGATCTTTGCGGCCGAGTCCGGGACACCGGCGTTCAATGACCGGGCCCACTTTTTCCGGACGGCGGCACAGGCAATGCGTCGGGTGCTGATTGACTACGCCAGGGCGCACCGGGGTGCCAAGCGGGGTGGCGACGGATCATGGCGGCGGGTGAGCCTGGAGGGTGTGGACCTGGGCAAGACTGAAGATCTCGGTGCATTGCTGTCCATCGATGAAGCGATCTGCCGCTTGGAACAGGAAGACGAGAGGGCGGCCTCGGTAGTCCGGCTGCGTTTCTACGCAGGGCTTGAACTGGATGCCGTGGCCGGCCTGCTTGGCGTGACGGTGCGGTCGGTCAGTCGCGACTGGGCGTTTGCCCGTGCGTGGCTGGCCAAAGACCTTGCCGAGCACGACGGTGCCGAACCTGGCGCTG
>CAILKP010000042.1 GCA_903834785.1 uncultured bacterium | reverse complement strand
CGTTGGGTTCAGTGGAAAGAAACGGTCTGGTTTAGCGGCCGCCCTCGAGCGAGACGGTGATCTCGACCTCATCGGCCAGGCCCTTGCCGACCATGAAGTTCATGCCGAAGTCCGAACGCTTGATGGTGAAGGTGGTGCGGAGGCCGGCGACCTCGCCGGTGCGGCCCGCGCCGCGGCCGGTGTCCTCAATGGTCACCGTCAGGGGCTTGGTCTGGCCGCGGAGGGTCAGGTCGCCGGTGACCTCGTACTTGTTCTCGCCGGCGCTCTTGACGCTCTTGCTTTTGAAGGTCAGCGTGGAGAACTCCTTGGTGGAGAAGAAGTCCTGGCTCTTGAGGTGGCCGTCGCGCTTGTCGTTGGCCGTTGAGATGGAGTCTGCATCGATGGTGACTTCCAGCGAGGAGGCCTCAGGCTTGGCCTTATTGAGGTCAAAGCTGCCGGAGATCTTGTCGAAGCGGCCGTAGAAATAGGCCACGTTCATGTGCTTGATGTTGAACGCCATCGACGAGTGGCCGGAGTCGACCTTGTACGCGCCGGTCTTGGCAGCGGCGGCGGCGGGCTTGGACTCGGCCACCGCGGCCAGCGGGGCGGAGCCGGTCGAGGCGGTCAGGTGACCGGCCAGGAAGGCGACACCGGCGATGGACAGACCGGCGACCGAGGCGACACACAGGGGGCAGCTCTTCATATGCAAGTTCCTTCTACTACGTCACTTTGGGAAGATTCTCGCCTTTGGCGGCAACCGGAAACACTTCCGGCTGCGAATGACAATCACCACGAGAATCGAAAATCCGTCTTTGTTCCACTTTCCGAGCCCGACCCTCTTGCCCCCGGTCGAGTTGTGATGCATGATGTCACCTCGACACCCCCCGCCACCCCTATCTGGGTGTTGGGAAGCTAGAGAAGGAGAGACCATGACCGCGAACTCTACGCCCGCCACCAAGACATTGTTCGTTGCAACAACTATCTTTTCAGCCGGATTGGCTGCGATGTCGTTTGGTTCACGTACGGCTTCTGCCGATACCATCACCCGCAACCCGGTCAAGGACGTGACGCTGTTCCAGGATGACTTTGGCACCTGGGCCGATGGTTCGGGCGAGCATCTGTTCGTCGGCAACACGGCCAACCAGGCCAGCCGCCGGACGATTCTGAAGTTCGATCTCTCGGCGATCCCGCGCGGGGCGGTGATCAGCTCGGCGACGCTGCGGCTGACAGTCAACCGCACGCGGGCGGGCAGCCCGATGCAGACCGATGTGCACCGCGTGACGCGGGACTGGGGCGAGGGTGCGTCCAACAGCTCCGGCAACGAGGGCGGCGGAACGGCATCGGCCCCCGGTGATGCGACGTGGATCCACACGTTCTTTGATGCCAACAACACCTCGCTGTGGACCAACCCGGGTGGTGATTACGCGCGTGAGCCGTCGGCATCCACCAACGTGCCGACGGGCTCATCTGGCAACCACACCTTCACCGGCGCCGGCCTCGCGGCGGATGTGCAGCGGTGGGTTGATGGCACGGCCGGCAACTTCGGCTGGATCCTCATCGGCAACGAGCTGGGCCTGATGAACGCGCGGCGTTACGCCTCGCGGACCAACGGCTCCTCAAATGCACGGCCGCTGCTGACGGTGGTGTACACGGTTCTGCGGACGCCGTGCGATGCCGACGTGACCGAAGACGGCACGGTCGACGGCAGCGATTTCATCGCGTTCATCAACAGCTTTGCGATCGGCCTGACCGCCGTCGACCCGGTGGCGGACATTGATGGTGACGGCACGATCGACGGCACCGATTTCATCACGTTCATCAACGCCTTCGGCGCGGGCTGCTGAACCTGGCTTGCCGAGGAGCGGCGGTCAGAATCGTGATCCAGGGCTGACACCGTCGATCTGCTGGGCCTCGATCTGGACCACGCGCCATTGGTTCTGGGTGTCTTTGCGCCAGTGCAGCATCCAGATGCTGCTGTTGGGAAAGCCGGTGAACTCCGGAACCACCTTCACCGCGTGCTGGGTGCGGGCCGTGCTGGCACCGTCGAGGGTCCAGCTGCGGACCGATGACGAGTACTCGCGGAGCTTGAACCGGCCGGCCATGTCGCGTTTGAGCGTCAGCAGCATGTCCGCCTTGGTGCTGCGATACGGCGCACCCAGGACGGTGATGCTGACGTTGTCGGCCAGCATCGCACCGACGGTGTCGGTATCGGCTGTCGCCGCGGCGGCGATCAGGCGGGCACCCATCTGCCCGAGTTCCTCGCGCTGGGTGACGACCAGATGGGCCGAGACCTGCAGCGCGGTGATGAGCAGGGCGGTGACACCGGCGGCAATGAGCGATGCACCCTGACGACCGCGCTGCCAGAAGGTGACGATGACCAGCGCACCTAAGGCCAGAATGATGCAGGTGGGCACCCAGGGAGACTCGAGAAGGTACCGCTCCAGCGCGGGGGGATCGGCCAGGCGCGGGACGCCGGGGTCGGCGGGGTTCACCTGGGCCGGGAGCACGGCGGAGACAACAAACGCACCGAACGCGGCTGGGATCATCACGGACTGTTATACGCCCGCCGGGCCGTGGCGGATCGCCCCTCCCCCCTCCCCCCTCCCCACCCCCCACCCTCCCCGCCGTCCGTGCCGTCCTCCCGGCTGCCCCTCCCGGCTTCCGTCACATACGCCCCTCCCGTACGCTTGTAGACATGCTGGTGCTGACCATCATCCAGGGCCCCGACAAGGGGCGGATCTTCGAGCTTCCCGATGATGAGCCGCAGCTGCTGGGCCGCTCATCAGAAGCGCTGCCGCTGACTGACTCGACGGTGTCGCGCCGCCATGCGGAGCTGACGCCCGACGGGGGCGAGTGGTACGTGCGCGATCTGGGCAGCCAGAACGGCACGTGGGTCAACGGTGCCCGCATCGAGTCGCGGATCCGCCTCAAGCCCGGCGACCAGGTGCGGGCCGGTGCGACCCTGCTGATCTTCGGGCGCGGTGCCGGGGTGCCGACAACGGCTTCGGTGCGCATCACGCGCGAGCAGATCACCGAGCGTGTCGAGCGCACGCTGATCAGCAACGACGACTCGGTGATTCTCTCCGAGCCCGAGCCCCGGCAGGCGGCGGCTGATCACCTGCGCATCATCTACAAACTCACGACGCTGACGACGCAGATTCCCGACCGCCAGAAGCTGCTCGATGGCGTGATGGACCTGGTCTTCGGTGAGTTCAAGCCCGAGCGCGGGTGCATCATGATGCTTGACCAGCCCGCGGGGGCGAGCGATGCCGAGACGCTCAAGCCCGAGGACCTGGTGGCCAAACCGCGCCCGGCGGTGGTGCGCTACGCCATCGAGCCGGCGAAGCTCTCTGACCAGGAATCGACGATGGAGATTCCGCGCTCGATCCTGCAGCACGCGATGATCAAGGGTGAAGGCGTGCTGCTGGGCGGCGGCGCGGGCGGCTTCGGGGCCAAGGCCTCTTCCGGAGGATTTAAAGCCGGCGACTCGGTCATGCAGCTGTCGATCCGCTCGGCGGTGTGCTCGCCCATTCGCTTCCGCGACCGCACGTTCGGGGCGATCTACATCGACTCGTCGCTGGCCAACTACTCGTTTACGGCCGAACAGCTCGCGCTGCTCAACGCCGTGGGCCAGCACACCGGTCTGGCCCTGGCCAACGCCGAGCTGTACGCCCAGAAGCTGCACGCCGAGCGACTGGCGGCCATGGGCGAGACCGTGGCCTCGCTGTCGCACTCGGTCAAGAACATCCTGCAAGGCCTCCGCGGCGGGGCCGATGTGGTGGAGATGGGGCTGAAGAAGGAAGACCTGAAGGTTGCCCGCGGCGGGTGGGGCATTCTCAAACGCAACCTCGACCGCATCATCGGCCTGACGATGAACATGCTGGCCTACTCGCGCCCGCGCACGCTGGAGGTGGAGCTGGTCAAGGTGGCACCGCTGCTGGAGGACTGCGCCTCGCTGCTGAAAGACCGCTGCCAGGCCCGCAACGTGACGCTGATCGTTGATGCCGATGCCGAGCTGCCGCCGATTCCCATGGATGCCGGGCAGATGCATCAGGCGCTGATGAACCTGATGACCAACGCCGTCGAGGCCGTTGAGACCAACGTGGGCAACGTGACGGTGCGGGCGCAGTTTCATCCATCGACCGACCGCAACAAGGCGGCCTCACCGGTGGGCATCGCGCGCATTTCCGTGATCGACAACGGGCCGGGCATTGCCCCGGAGATGGCGGCCAAGGTCTTTGAGCCGTTCTTTACCACCAAGGGCCTGCGCGGCACCGGTCTGGGCCTGGCGGTGGCCAAGCGCGTGGCCGAACTGCACCACGGCTCGGTGGAGCTCAAGAGCGTGCCGGGCAAGGGCAGCACATTTACGATGGTGCTGCCGATTGACCACGAGTTTGGAATGGACCCATCGCAGACGACATCCTCACGCCTGATGCAGGCGGGCTGGGCCCAGCGGCTGATGGTGGAGAACCCGATTGATCCCAAGCAGTTGTGAGCGGAACGCTGGCGGGTGGCCGGGCAGGGGGGTGATCTGGCGACTCGCTGCGCGGCTTCCAGCTCAGCACGATGCGGTTGTACGCCAGCGTGAACCCGAGTCGCGCGGCGTTGCGGTGCGTCGGGCCGCCGGGTGCGGTCTCGGTATAGGCCATGGTTGCGCCCGCCTGGCGGGCGGCGTCCATGCGGGCCAGAAACAACCCGCGCTGGATGCCGCGGCAGCGGTAGGCCGGCGACACCGCGGCACCCCACAGGCTCGCGACCCCGTCGGCGATATCCAACAGGCCGCCACCAACCGGAACATCACCATCAAGGGCGATGTACGCGTGCGACTCGGGGTGGCAGAGCGCAGCTGTGTTAACGGCGATCTCGCGGGGCGTCGGCTGAGCATCCGGCGGCGTGAATGCGTTGGTCAGCAGCGCTGCCAACTGGCCGGCCAAGTGCAGCTCCTGAGCATAGAGACGGCGAATGGTGATGCCGCCGGGGAGCGCGGCGGGAGCTTCATGCGAAGAGACTTCCAGCGGCCGAGCGAGGACAGCCACGCACTGGCGGGGAAGAAACCCCGCCCGCGAAAGCTCACCGAGCAGCCACGGACGGACGCGGTCGGCCAGCTCGACACGCGCATCAAACGGGCAGCCGGAGAAAAACTCCTTGAGCGCCAGCACATCCTCTGCGGACACGGGCTGCAGCAGATCCAACCCCGCGGCAACGTTCAGCCACGGTGCCGCGCTCGACCTGCACGCCAGAACGCCGGCGATCGGCATGAACTGCTCCGCCGGACGGCGAGCACGGAGCATCCGGACGCGCTCGCACGCGGCGATCTGCTCGATGGTGAACATGGCGGCGGGATGTGACGGGGTGGCACTCATACGCGATGTGGGCTACAGCAGCGCGACCGGGTCTACATCGACTGCGGTCTGATGGTCCGAAACCAGCAGGCCGGCGGCGCGGGCGGCAGCAAGAACACGCTGGATCTCGCCGCGGCTCATGGCCGTGAGCTCCACGGCGAAGCGGTAGTGGTCATCGATGCGGGAGATGGCGCAGGCCATCGGGCCGCGGAGCAGCACGACCTCGCCGGCATGGCGCTCCAGCTCGTTGTAGACCTCCAGGGCGCGGTCGCGGGCCTTGGCCTCCACCAGGTCGCGGCAGATGACGCGGGCCATTTTGCCCACAGGGGGCAGGCCGACGCGCTGGCGGAGCAGCAGCTCCTGGGCGGCGAAGGTGACAAAGTCGTGCTTCTGGGCCAGCACCACGGCCGGAGCCTGCGGGCTCATGGTCTGGACGATGACTTTGCCGGCGGCCGTGATGCCCCCCGCCGCGGTACCGCGGCCGGCGCGACCGGCGACCTGGCTGACGAGCTGGAAGGTGCGCTCGCTGGCCCGAAAATCGGGCATGTCCAGCGCGGTATCGGCGTTGATGATGCCCACGAGCTGGACGTTGGGGAAGTCCAGGCCTTTGGCGATCATCTGCGTGCCCAGCAGGATGCGGACCTCACCGGCGGCGAAGCGGTCAAGCGTATCGAAGTAATCGTTGCCGCTGGCCATGGTGTCGGAGTCGGCGCGGAGCATCGTCTGCCCGCTGACGATGCCGTGCGATGAGAGGAACTTGCGCTCCAGCTCCTCCTCAACGCGCTGGGTTCCCATGCCGAAGGTGTTGAGTCGGCGGGTGCACAGCGGGCACTTGGTCGGCAGGAGCAGCTCCGTCAGGCAGTGGTGACAGCGGACGTAGCCGCTGGTGACGCCGGCGCGGTGGTAGACCATGGTCGCGTCGCAGTGGTCGCACTGCAGCACGTAGCCGCACTTGGGATCGGGGCAGCAGATGTAGTTGGCGTAGCCGCGGCGGTTGAGCAGCAGCATGACCTGCCCGCCGGCAGCCAGCGTGCGGGCGATGCCCGCTTCCAGCGTGGGACCGATGAGGTGCAGCGCACTGGCCGACCAGCCCTCGGGCCCGCTGGCGCGGAGCTTGCGTTCCTCGCGAAGGTCGACGATCTGCACATCGGGCATGGGTGCGCCGGTGGCGCGGGTGCCAAGTTCGTGCAGCGTGTACCGCGGCCTGGCACCGGGGGAAGCCGGGGTGATGGCGTTGTACCAGGACTCCAGACTGGGCGTGGCCGAGCCGAGCACGATCGGGCAGCCCTCAAGCTGGGCACGCTTGATGGCCACATCGCGGGCGTGGTAGCGCGGGAGCTGGTCCTGCTTGTAACTGGTGTCGTGCTCCTCATCAACCACCACCAGCCCCAGGTTGGGCAGCGGGGCAAAGACCGCCGAGCGGGCGCCGACGACCAGCTTCACCGTGCCGGTGCTGGCCCGCGACCACTCGCTGCTGCGCTGGCTGGAGGTGAGCCCCGAGTGCAGCACGGCGACAGAATCACTGCCGAAGCGGCCGAGGAACCGGCGGCTGGTCTGCGGGGTCAGGGCGATTTCCGGCACCAGCACCAGCGCGGTGCGGCTGCTGTCGGCCGCGAGCATGCGCTCGATGAGCGAGAGGTAGACCTCCGTTTTGCCCGAGCCGGTGACGCCGCGAATCAGGTGCACACCGAAGCTGCCCAGCGAGCCGGCGAGAGCATCGACGACGCGACGCTGCGGCTCGGTGAGTCGCGGGCGAAGCGCGGGCTGGCCGGCTGACGACGGGGCCGCAGCAGCACCGATGGCATCAAGCCCGTCGGGGCCTTCTGGGGCATCTGGGCCTGCAGCGGCCAGCAGTGCCGCGGCGTGCGGGCTGCTGTGGGCCACAAAGCCGTCGTGCTCAATGGTCGCCAGCAGGCCCATGGCCGTGAGCTTCTTGATCATCGGCCCGCTGGACTTGGTCAGCGGGGCCACAGCCTTGGCCGGCAGCGGCCAATGATCGGCGGAGATTTTGAGCACCTCGTCCCATGCCGCCCGCTGCTTGCTGGTGAGCTTGGCCTCCGCCTCGGTGCGGTGCGGGCCGGGCGGCACTGGCTGCAGGTAGATCGTGAGTTTGCGGCCGACGGCACGCTTGACCGCCGCGGGGAGCATGGACTGCAGCACCATGCCCAAGGGGCAGACGTAGTACCCGCCCAGCCAGCGGCCGAGTTCCAGCATGCTCGGGGCCATGGCGGCGGGGAGCAGCTCAACAAGCGGCTTGATGCGCGAGGGCGAGAGCGTGCCGAGCAGCTCGGCACCGCCGACGGCCACGACGACGCCGGTGGCGACCTTGTCAGACTTACCCAGCGGGACGCGGACGAGACGGCCGATGACCAGTGCGTTGGGGCCGGTAATGGGCGCCATCGAGGCGGGAATGGCATAGGTCAGGGCGGTATCGACCAGCAGGTCGGGTGCGGGCGGGTGGCTGGAGGCCTGGGCGGAGGCACTGCCCGTGCTCCCGCCATCCCCCCCACTGCGTGCGGGCTTGCGCTCGATGCCGCGGTGCAGCACGACGGCGCAGTACCCGCTGACGGGGCCGGCGCTTGCCGCGGGGCGTGAGCCGCCTGACCGTGAGGACCTGGATGGACCAAAGAGCGAGTCGATGCCCAGCGTATCAGCCGCGGCGTGGCGGCAGGACAAAGCCGCACTCGGCGCAGGTTGTCAGGCCCTGGCAGTCGTACCGGCACATGGGGCAGCGGCTGGTGGCACCGGATTCAAAGGCCAGCAGGCGGGCGGTGCTGCGGCGCCAGCCAAGCCAGACGATGACCGATGCTGCGGCGGCAAGCGTGAGCAGCCACAAGCTGACCTCCATGGCCATGCCCGGCCAGCAGATGGAGTGTGTGGTGCCATCACCGGCGGTGAAATGCTTGAGCCAGATGGGATCCGCCCGCTGCATGACCGCGGCGGCGACGGCGATGCGGACGGCCTTGAGCTCATCGGCACCAAGCGGCAGTCCGCCGGGGTTGGAGATGTACATGGTGTGGAAGTACTCGCGCACGCTGGGGGCCAGCAGGCCGGCGTAGCGAGGCTGCGGCCATACCAGTGCGCGGCACAGGGGGCTCGCCATGAGATCGCGGTCCTGCTCCTGACGCAGGGCCACCAGGGTGCCGGGATTCTCCGGCGATGGCAGCACCGTGAGCCAGACCGGGCCGCTGGGGAACTGCGGGCCACCATCCAAACGGCCGAAGATCGCCGCGGGGCCGAGTGACAGGCGGGCCCAGGCGGTGCATGCCACGGCGATGCCCAGCGTGACGCCCAGCAGCACGAGCAGGCGACGGCCGGTGCGGCGGCGACTCTCGCGGAGTGTGCTGGCGCTCAGGGGCATGCGGGCAATGGTTGGCCAGCTGCGCTAGGCGGATTGTGCGGCTATGAGCCCCAGCTCCGTAACCACCGCCCCGACGGGTCGGTCGTGCTCATCGGTGGGCACGCGCTCGATCATCTGCACGCTGAAACAAACGCCGATGGTGGCAACGTTTGATCCGAGTGCGGGAAGAAACCGGTCATAAAATCCCTTGCCGCGGCCGAGGCGGCGGCCGGACGCATCGAACGCGCGGCCGGGGACCAGCACCAGGTCAATCAGCTCGACAGGGACCGCACGCAGGCCGGGCCGTGGCGAGCGCAGGGCCAGCCGGGCGTGGGTCAGCTCGGTGATCAGGTCCTCAGTGATGCTGGAGATCGCGACGGCCCGCATGGTCCCGGCGGCCCAGTTCACCTCCGGCACGGTGACGGTGATGCCCATGCCGATGAGCACGGTCAGCAGCGGTGTGATGTCGGGCTCATCGGCCAGCGGGGCAAAGGCCATGATGCACCGGGCGGCGGTGACCGATGGCTCATCAAAGAGATGTTTGCAGATCTTGCCAGAGTGCTGCGCGCGATCAGCGGTTTTGAGGGTTGCGATGCGATGGGCGGCCTCGCGGCGGGCCGCAGCTTTGGGGCTGCTGGCCGGTCCGGCGGCGGCATCGGCGGGGGTCGGTTCCACGGGGCGGAGCCCTCCGGGATCGAACAGAATCAGATGAACCGTACGGCAAGGAATCCCGGTCAGCGGGGGTGGGCGGCCACCCTCAGTGCCGCCTTATCGGGGCGGCTTGAAGTAGTCGAGATTGATCTGGATGTACTTGTTCCACTCCGCGGGCAGATCCTCCTGCGGGAAGATGGCGTGCACCGGGCACTGCTCAACGCACAGGCCGCAGTCGATGCAGGTGTCCGGATCGATGTACAACTGCTTGGCCGCACCAAATTTCGCCTCGTTGCGGGTCGGGTGGATGCAGTCCACCGGGCAGACCTCAACACAGGCGGTGTCTTTGGTGTTCGTGCAGGGTTCAGCGATGATGTGAGGCATGGCGTGGAAGAGAGTGTGGCGTGCGTCGAGTAGCCGTACAACGAACCGAGCTAGGGGCTTACTTCTTCTTGAAGTGATCCGCGTTGATCTGGATGTACTTCTTCCACTCGCCCGGCAGGTCCTCCTCCGGGAAGATGGCCTTGACGGGGCACTCGTCAACACACAGACCACAGTCGATGCAGGTGTCGGGGTCTATGTACAACTGCTCTACCGCGGCGTATTCCGGCTCGTTCTTTGTCGGGTGGATGCAGTCGACGGGACAAACCTCCACGCACGCTGTGTCTTTGGTCCCGATACAAGGCTGGGCGATGATGTGAGCCATAAGGAAGTCAGTTTAGGTGCAGGCAGCCGAGGGGGCAACGCGTGCGGGGCCTGAACGCGGCAGAAGGGCAGCAAAACGTGCCCGGCGCTTCAAAAACAGCCCACCTTACAGGCAGGCCGTCCGGCCGCCATCGACCGGGAGGTTGATGCCGTTGATGTAACCCGCCGCCGGACTTGCCAGGAAGGCGATGGCGGCGCCCAGTTCCGAGGGCTCGCCGAAGCGCCCGGCCGGGATGGTTGCCAGAAGCTGGGCCTCGACCTGCTGCGGACTGGCCCCCGTCGCCTTGACCTTGCCGGCGACGATGCTGTGGTGCCGCTCGGTCAGTGTGGCCCCGGGCAGCACGTTGTTGACGGTGATGCCGTGCGGCCCGAGCTCACCGGCGAGCGTCTTGGCCCAGTTGGCCACCGCCCCGCGGACGGTGTTGCTGACGCCCAGGCCGGGAATCGGCTGTTTGACGCTCGTGGAGATGACGTTGATGATGCGTCCGTAGCGGGCCTGCTTCATCCCCGGGGCGACCAGCTGGGTGAACAGGTGGGCCGCGTGCAGCTGCGTCTGGGTGGCAAAGGCCAGCTGGGCCAGCGTGGCATCCAGCAGGGGGCCACCCGGCGGGCCGCCGGTGTTGTTGAGCAGAATGTGGTACACGCCGGTGCCGGGCTCGGCCAGCTTGGCCTGCAGGGCGGCAGCGGCTTCGATGGGGTGCTCAAAGTCGGCGATCAGCCCGCCGTGGACCTGCCCGGAGGCGGCACCGGGGCGGGGCAGGGTGGGCAGGAGATTGGTGATCTTGTTCCAGTTGCGGGCACAGAGCGTCACGGAGGCACCCATGCCGGCGAGTTCAACCGCCGCGGCCAGGCCGATGCCCTGCGTTGAGCCGCACACCAGGGCGTTTTTGCCGGTCAGATCAAGGTTCATGGCCAACGGTATGGGGTCGGCCCGGACCGATCCGGCCGGCACTCACGGCACATCGATGATCTTGCTGAGCCGCTCACCGCTGTCGACATCGAGCCCGCTGAACCACATCCGTCCGCCCTTGAGCGCTCCGGCATTGGGCATCACAAACCGGCGGACCGCCGTGTCACCGGGCTGCAGCTGACTGATCGACTGGTTCTGGCGACGCTGGGATGGTGCCGCGGCTTCCAGCTGCAGCGTCCGCGGCCGGGTGCCGGAGTTGCTCGTCGTCACCGTGGCGATGAGATCCTCACCCGATGGTGAGAGCACCACCGAGAAATCGAGCCCCGGCACACCAACCTGCACCGGCAGCGGCAGGCGCATCGGGCCGTAGGTCCGCTCACCCTCGACCCGGACCACAGCGGTCAATGAACGCTCACCGACGACTTCCGACGGTGAGACGGTGACGGTGAACGGCAGCGTGGCGGTTTCACCAGGCGGGAGCTGGAAGGTGACCTGAGAAGCCGGGCCGACCGACCAGCCGCGGCGGCGATCGGCCTCGGAGACGAGAATCTGGACAGTGCCGCTGATTCGAATCGGCCAGGGGTTGGTCACCGTCAGCCGGGCGTCCTGAACGCTCGCGGATGCGGGGATGAACGAGGGCATCAGCCGCACGCTGGCGGCAAACTCGACAAGCTCGGCATCGACCCCTTCGATGAGGATCGGTGCCGGCGAGAGCGGGATGCGGTAGAAGCCGGTGCTGTCGGGCTCGGGCAGGGCGATCGGGTTGCCGAACATGTCGTAGGCGGCCAGCCGACCGGTGCCCATGTGGCGGGCGAGGAACTTGCCGGGTTCCTCCGACCAGGCGACGATCGCACCGAAGCGGTCAGTCGGGCTCGGCTCAGTCAGCGACGCCTCGCGCCAGACCTGGGGATTGGTCGGAACAAAGAGATAGGCCTGTGTGTAGGGATCCTGCACCACCCCGGCGACAACGCGCCGACCCAGCAGTTTGCGACCAAGGCCCATGAGCACGGCGGCCTCGGGCGTCGGATCAAGCTGACCGCCCGGACGCACGGTCCACATCCGCTCGACGGCCAGCACGCTCTCGGCGACAAGGCCGCGGGCCAGCGAGGCCTGCGGTGAAGCGCCGCGCCAGGCATGAACGAGCCGCTGGGCAGCATCGATGCACCGGCTCTCCTCGCTCATGCCCTCCGAGAGCGTCTGGATCACCAGCAGGTCGGCGTCGCGGTTGCTGAGGACCGATTGGGCCACCTGCTCGGGCGGAAGCGAGCCAGGGACCAGCACCATGCGGGCGGCAACACCGTCGAGCGGGGCGCTCCACTCGCTGCGCCAGGGCACGCCCACGCGTGAGCCTGCGGCATGCTTGCGGAGGACCTCAGTGATCGTGTTCATGCGCCGCGTCAGCGAGGGCATATCCGGCGGCGAGGCACCCAGCTCGGCAGCCAGCTTGCCGAAGCGCCAGCTTGTGATGCGCCGACCGTAACGGTCCAGCACCGGCTCCAGCCGGACGAACCACTTCTCAGGATCCATGTCGGCCAGACCGGCCGGGTCAAGCTCACGGACGCTGAGTTGCTCCTGCAGATCAGCCGGGACGCTGTTCCAGGCCATGGCCACACGCGTACCGGAGGCGATGAGCGTTTCGGTGACCTGGTGCAGCGGCGAGACAAACGTGGGGTCCAGCAGCAGGGAGTTGGCCGAGAGACTGACCGCGGAGAACGCCCCGCGCTGGACGAATGACAGGATCGTGTCGCTGGAAGCAACCGGCACATCCTCGGCCAGCAGGCCGAGCCGCATCGGACCGCCCAGAGTCAGCGGCGAGCGCGTCGATGCCGCCGGCACACGGACGAGCGTCAGCTCCGCCCGCGAAAGCCCGGAAGAGCCGCCGCTGACATCGACCCGTGCGCGGTACCAGCCCGCGATGGCAAGCTCAACAGGCCACTGATACACCTCACCACCGATGGGCAGCTGTCGGGTCTGGCGGGCAACGGTCTCGCCGCGCACGTCCATGACGGTCATGGTCGCGATCAGCGGCTCGCCGGCCTGATCGCGGACCTCCACGCGCAGCTTGGCGTGCCCTTCAGAGCTGACCATCGGCCCGCTGAGCGAGCGGATCGTCAGCCGGGGGAGCTGGCGCACGGTGACATCATCAAACCACGCGGCCCCCTGCAGGTCCTGGAGCGTCACGGCGTGCACGTCTGTCGCGGCGGCCCCGGGGATCTGGTCGGGCTGAAGGACCAGCAGTTCGATCTGCAGGAACGCGGCCTCCGGCGGCGTGGCCCGCATCTCAACATCAACGGGGTTCCAGGCGTTCTCTGAGAGCACCGGGCCACTGTGCCGCAGTGTGCCGCCGACAAGCTGGCCGGTCTGGTCCAGCAGTTGCACGGAGATCATCGCGCGGGCGTGACGCAGCCCGTCGGTGCGGATCATCGCCGAAACCGCCAGGTCCGCATCGGGCAAAATGGGCAGCAGGGTGCCCGACAGCCGCAGCGCACAACTGCCGCCGGCGACGGGCAGTTTGACGCTGGTGGTGCCGGAGACGGCGAAGGTCGAGTCAAACCCTGCCTCGTTCCACTTGGGGAAGCCCGGGCGCTCGCGATCGGTCGGCAGGCTCTGGGCGCGGAACCAGTGGCGTGGGACCCGCTCGGTGTTGAAGGATCGTTCGTCGAAGTCAAAGCGACGCACCACGCGACCGGCCGTCGCCGGGCGATCCGAGAGCATGCCATCGGCCGGGGTACCGGCGGCCGGCGCGGGCTGGCGGAGCGCGGCAAGGCCCGTCGCCGCGCACAGCCATGCGCTGCAGGTCGCCAGAATGGTCCGCCGGAGCAGGGTCATGGTTCTGTTATCGACCAGCAAAGGGCGTGCCTTAGGCCATCGGCCAGTCCTTCGTAAAGACCGTCAAGACCGCGCCGGCAGGACCGCGCCAGCTCCGGACTCGGTTCTACCATCCGCCATGCCCAGCCGGAGACCGTTGCTATGACCGAGATGGCGGTGATCACCCCATTTGGGTTCAGTTTCGAGGTTGTCCGATTCCTGCGCGCCTGGAGAGAGCTGGGCTGCACCCGCGCACAGTTCTATCGCAACGAGCAGAAACCGCCGACCGTGGCCGAGGCCCTTGCCGCCGCGGCAACAGCCGGGATCCGTTTTGACTCCATCCACGGCGTGTTCGGCGAGCACATCGACCCGTCATCGCCCGATGCCGTCCACCGGGCCAGGTGCCTGACGACCTACGAGGCCGAGGGCAAGCTGGCCAGCGATCTGGGCGGGCCGATGGTGGTGGTACATCCCTCGTGCTGGAACCCCGGCCGCAAGGAGATGACACCGGCTCAGATCGAGGCCACCAGCGCGCCGCGCTGGCCGCTGCTGGATGATTTCCTGCGCCGTCTGGCGGAGATCGGCGAGAGGCTGGGTGTGGTGTACCTGATCGAGAACCAGCCGCTGAACTGCCCGCTGGGGCACGATGTCGCGCGCCTGGCGCAGGCCGTGCGGAGCATCAACTCGCGGGCGATCCGGATGTGCCTGGACACCGGGCACGCCCACATCACCGGCAACCTGGCCGATTCGGTCCGGGTCGCGGCGGATGTCATCGCGTACCTGCACATCCATGATAACGACAAGAAGCTTGATGACCACCGCATGCCCGGCGATGGGAACATCGACTGGCCGGCCTTTGCCGATGCGGTCAGGCAGACCGGCCTGACCGCGCCGCGCATGTTCGAGGTCTTCTACGACGAGGCCCGCATCGAGGCCGCGGCCGCGGCAGGGATGGGCCCCAAGCTCGCGGCGGTGTGCGCAATGCCGGGTCGATAGGACCCGGTTGATCCGGGATCAGCCAATGCTGGCCGTCGCACGCAGCCGCTCGGCGGCCGCGTGATAGTCGTTGAGCTTGAACTTGCCGACGAGCTGCTGGAGCTCGAGCATGGACACGCTGAGCTTGTCCAGCGATACCGCGGTGTGCTCGGCATCGGTGTTGGTGGTCCCGGTGACCTCGGCGATTTCGCGGACGCGGACCATGATGCTCTTGATCTCGTCGCTCTGCTCGGTGGTGGAGCTGGCGATCGACCCGATGGTGCCGGTCATTCCGATGGCCGAGTCCATGATCTGCTGGAGCGAGACGCCGGCCTCCTTGATCGATGCGGCGCCGCGGTTGACCGAGGTGCTGCAGCCGCTCATCTGCTCCAGGGCCACCTGGGTGGTCCGCTGGACAAAGCCGATGGTTGCGGCAATTTCCTCGGTGGCCTTGGTCGTGCGCTCGGCGAGCTTGCGGACCTCGTCGGCCACGACCGCAAAGCCGCGGCCCTGCTCACCGGCGCGGGCGGCCTCGATCGCCGCGTTGAGCGCCAGCAGATTGGTCTGATCGGCGATGTCGTTGATGCTGGTGACCAGGGAGCCGATCTTCTGGGACTGCTCGCCGAGCTCGCCGATGGAGCCCTTGGTCCGCTCGACTTCCTGCATCGTGGTCTGGATCTCGGCGATCGTCCGCTTGATGATGTCGTTGCCGGACTGCGCTGTCGCGGTGGCCTGCCGGGTCGCCTCGCACGCCGTGCGGGATGATTCGGCGACACCGCGGACGCGGTCGGCGATGATCTCGACACTGTCGGACACCTCGCGGGTGCGGCTGGCGTTCTCGCTGATGCGACAGACCATCTCCGCGCTGGACTTGCTGATCTGGCTGGACTCTTCGGCCGCGGTGGAGGTGCTCTCCTGCACCTTGCGGACGATGCGCTCGACCATCTCGACGAACTCGTTGAGCGACCGTGCCAGCAGACTGAACTCGTCGCCCTTGCTGCCATGCAGGCGGTGGCCCAGGTTGCCGTCACCCTTGGCGAGCTTGGCGATCGCGCCGTTGATGCCGTAGATCGACCGCATCACCGAGCTGGTGATGAACCAGCTGATGCCGGTGCATACCGCCAGGGCCAGGAGGCTGACGGCGATGCTGATCTGATCGCTGCGTCGGACTGTGGCCATGGCCCGCGTCTCACGCCTGGCCTGACGCTGGGTGGCCAATCCCACAGTCTTCTCGACAAACGAGCGGTGCCGCTCGAACAGCGGCTGCAGTGTCTCGCTGATGACCTTCGACGATGCCGCGCCGTCCTTTGCCGCGATCGCCGGAACAAACTTCGCCGAGACCGCCTCCATGAACGCGCGGCCGGAAGTGCCAATCTCACCGAGCATCGGCCCGCCCAGCTCCGCATCGTCCTTAAGGTCCTTGGACCAGCGCTCGAAGGATGCTTCGAACTCCTTGGAGAGCTTGGCGAGCCGGGCCGTCAGGACCGCCTTGGCGGCATCATCGTTGATCGCCCGATCCATCTGCGACACTGTGAGATAGGTCTCGACAACGAACATCGGCGGCGGCAGGATGTCCGCCACCAGGTCCTTTGACTGAACGATCTCCGTGTAACCCTCCGAGCCGATCGAAACGCGCGACAGCATCGTCCTTGAGGTCGCTACTGCACCGATGAGCCCGAAGGCAAACAGGGTGATGAGCAGAACGAGACGGTGCTTGATCTTTCTAGGTAAGAACATACTTGGATTCCTGCCTCCCGAGACAGATATGTGCGGACTAACCCTTGTTTCAAACTGTCGGCCGAATAGTGATGGCGGTTGAAAGACTCGAAACGGAACCGACGATGAAGTTTCGATGCCGCGCCCGCCCAGACCGAACCGCAGCAGGCAGAAACTGCCGAGCGGGTCGGACGGGGGAGACCCAGGGGCAAGAGGAGAGCGCATCCTGCCAACAGGATCCTTCCATGCCCCTGCAGGCAGTCAGCACGCCGAGGCGCGAATCGACGCGGCGGCGGCCTGATACTCGCTGAGCTTGAACTTGCCGACCAGCGACTTGAGCTCGTCCATCGTCGTACTGAGTTCATCAAGCGTCGCCACGGCCTGCTCGGCCTCGGCGCTGGAGTTGCCCGCTGAGTCGGCGATCTCATGAACGCGAGTGATCATGGTGGTCATCTGCTCGCGCTGGGCGTTGGTCGCATAGGCGATCGCCGCGATGGTGCCGGTCATCGCCATGGCCGAGGTCATGATCTCGCCGAGCGCCTGACCGGCCAGGCCGGCGGATGCCGCACCGTCGCCGACAGCCGCGCTGCAGCTGTCCATTCGCGTCAGGGCGGTTCTGGTCGTGTCCTGAACGAAGCCGATGGTCGAGGCGATCTCCTCGGTGGCCTTGGTGGTCCGCTCAGCAAGCTTGCGGACCTCGTCAGCCACCACCGCAAAGCCGCGGCCGTGCTCGCCCGCCCGCGCCGCCTCGATCGCGGCGTTGAGCGCCAGCAGGTTCGTCTGGTCGGCGATGTCGTTGATCACCGAGACCAGCGAGCCGATCTTCGCTGACTGCTCTCCGAGCTTGCTGATCGAGTCCTTCGTGACATCCACCTGCTCGAGCAGCGTCTGGATCTGAGCGATCACCTTGTCAACCACCTCGCTGCCCTGCTGCGTCGTCTCGGTGGACACACGGTTGGCTTCGCACGCCGCCTCTGACGAGCTCGCGACACTGCTGACGCTCTCGCCAATGACGTCGACACTGGAGGCAACTTCGCGGGTTTTCTCGGAGTTCTCGCAGATGCGCGTGCCCATCTGGATGCTCGCACTGCGCAGTTCAGCACACTGATTGACCGCGCCGTCGGTGGTCTGCTGCACCTTGCGCACGATCCGCTCGACCATGTCCACAAACATGTTCAATGACCGGGCCAGCACCGAGAACTCATCACCCTTGCTGGCGTGGAGGCGGTGCCCCAGGTCGCCGTCACCCATCGCCAGGTTGGCGATCGCCCGGTTGATGCCGAAGATCGACTTCATGATCGACCGCAGGATGAGCCATCCCACCGCAGCGAACACCACCAGCACGCTGCCGCTGACGATCATCGACACCATGAAGCTCCGAGCAACCTCCGTGCTTGCCGCACTCTCCAGCTCGGCCTGCCGCTTGACCGCCGCCGCGATCGCCTCGTCGACCGTCAGGCGGTGCCGCTCGAACAGGGGCCGGAGGTCCCGCCGAAGCACGGCTCGCATCCGCTCGGGATCCTTGGCCGCGACAGCGGGGAGATACCCCGACGCAACCGCCTCGGCGAACTGGCGGCTTGAGAGACTTACGGCCTCAACAGCGCGGCGAACCGCCTCGGAGTCGCCGATGAGGGCCTGCTTCCAGTGATCCTCCGCCTTCTGACGATCCGCCATCAGCGTGCCCAGCCGCTTGCCGAGCACGTCAATCCGCGCCGGATCGTCAAGACCCTCTTCCATCTGCACGGCAGTCAGGTACATCTCCACCGTAAACAGTGGCGGCGGCATCACATCAGCCACAACCCCCTGCGTGCGGACCAGCTGTTTGTACATCGGCGAGCCGATGCTCACACGCTCAACGAGGAGCTTGGTCGTCACCATCGCGCCGATAAACAGCAGCGCTGTCACCACCCCCAGAAGCAAGAGCCGATCGCGGATGTTCCTGGGTAAACGCATGAACGAAGCCCTTCTCATGAGCGACAGTGATCACCGGCTTCGGATTTCGGTGGTTCCCGAGGTACACATGAGGTAAACTCCTATGTAGAGCACCCCAAATTGCAGGGTTGATGCCTGCACCTGCTCCTGTGCTCCCACCTTCTTGGCAGTTATTCATGACCATGCGGACCTCGCCAGTGCTCGATCGGTTCGCGGCCTCTGTGCTGCTGGTCGCCCTCACATCCCACGCCGCGGTTGGCTTGCCAACTGCTCCCGAAGCGGCAATTTCAGCCGCCGGCGTTCTCCAGCCCGCCGAGTCACGCGCTTCGGGCCCTGCCGCCATCGCGGTCACCTTCGCTCCCGGCGAGGCGGCAGCGCAGCCGGTTTCCGGCCGCCTGGTCATCGCGCTCATCGCACCGGGCAGCAAGCTGCCGCCGGGCACCAGCCCGCACGATGCACCCTTCTGGGATGACCTGCAGCCACTGTTTGCCAAGGAGGTCACGGGGCTCAAACCAGGGGACACCGTGGTGCTCGATGACACCTGGGAGCACAACAGCATCCCGGTCAGCAAGCTTGCACCGGGCCAGTATCAGGCCGGCGCACGCCTGATCGCCACCCGCATCTCCAGCAGCTGGAAGTCCGTCGCCGGCAACTGGACCTCACCGGTCACCAGCTTTGAGATCCCCCCGGCCGCCGCCGCACCAGCGGCCGCCACGGTCCCGGTGAAACTGGAACTCTCTCAGCCGACAAAGGCCAGGCAGTGGCGGCAGACCGACGGTGTCGAGCTCTTTGAGATGAAGTCCGAGCTGCTCTCGGCGGCATTGGGTCGCGAGGTCACCCTGCGGGCCGGCGTCGTCCTGCCGGCGGGCTACGACCCGAGCGCGCAGATCGCCGGCAAGCCCCGTCAGTACGCCGCGGTGTACGAGGTGCCCGGCTTCGGCGGCGACCACACCGGTGCCGCCGGCGTGGCCCGCGGCCGGAAACGTGCCGAAGACAAGGCCGCCGCACCCGACACAGCTTCCGCGCCGGACCCTGCCCGGCTGCTGGCCCAAAGCACCTTCTGGATCGTCCTGGACCCCGAGAGCAACAACGGCCACGCCCTCTTTGCCGATTCGGCCAACAACGGCCCGCGCGGCAAGGCCCTGACCGAGGAGCTCATCCCCGCGCTGGAACGCAAGTACCCGCTGCTGGCCCGCCCCGAGGCGCGGCTGCTCCGGGGCCACAGCTCGGGCGGCTGGTCCACGCTGTGGCTGGCGCTGAACTACCCGAGCACCTTCGGTGCCGCCTGGCCCAGTGCGCCCGATCCGGTCGACTTTCGCCGCTTCCAGGCCGTTGACATTTACACCCAGAAGAACATGTACATCGTCCCGGCCGACGACACCGCCCCGGAAAAGGCCGCCGCCGAGCGCATCCGTGCCACCCCGGGCGGAGCCGCCGAGCCGGCCGGTGGCCGCTCGCTGATCATGAGCTACCGCAAAGCCGGCAAAGGCACCATGAGCGTGCGGCAGGAAACCCAAGGCGAGGACATACTCGGTGCCGACAACACCAGCGGCCAGCAGTGGGACAGTTGGTTCGCCGTCTTTGGCCCGCGCAACAGCCGCGGCAACCCCGCGGCGTTGTTTGACCCCGTCACCGGCACCATCGACCGCGCCGTGGCCGAGCAGTACCGCACGTACGACATCGGCCTGAAGCTGCGGACCGACCCGGCGAAGTACGGCCCGATCTTCCGGAAGAACATCCACCTCATCGTCGGTGATGCCGATGAGTTCTTCCTCAATGAGGCCGTCGCGCTGCTCAAGGCGGATCTCGATGCCCTCTGGCCGGCGGAGAAAACGCCCGGCACGGGCTCCATCACCATCATCCCCGGCAAGACGCACGGTTCGGTCTTCGGCACACCGCAGGCCCAGCGCATCCCGGCGGACATGGTCGAGCACCTCCGCGCCACAGGCGTGCTGCCCAGGCCGTGACCAGCCGCATCGATGCGGCCGATCCACCACTTTTCCGCCGCACGTACACAATCCAAACGGATGCGGCTGAGCAGTCGACATCGAGCAGGGATGCCTGTTATCATGGATGTTCACTCGCGACGCTGGTCGCTCCGTTTGTCGGCCGTTTGGTGGCCGCCAAGCCACGGGGCGGGCGGTCGCGACACAACCCGGTGCCTCGCTTTTCGGCACGCCTCAGCGGGCCGGTGTTCCCCCCAGCCGCAGATGCGGACGGGTGGCTCCGGGCTCCCCGCAGCGTCCCTGCCACCCTCGTGAGACTTCGCCCATGATCGATATCCGCAAGCTCAAAGAACTTGTCCGCCTGATGGTTGAGAACGACCTGACCGAGCTGAACCTGCAGGATCAGGCCGAGACGGTGACCGTCAAGCGCGGCTACGCCGGTGCGCCGGTCGTCCAGCACGCCCCGATCATGATCGCCCCCGGCGCAGCCGCCGCGGGCCACGCCGCCCCGGCCGCCGCCGGTGATGATGATGAGCCCTCGGCAGCCGCAACCGCCGCCAGCGAGGCCGGCCTGGTGGCCGTGACCAGCCCGATGGTGGGCACCTTCTACGCCGCCGCGAACCCCGACAGCCCCGTGTTCGTCTCCGTCGGCGCCGCCGTCAACGAGAACTCCACGGTCTGCCTCATCGAGGCCATGAAGGTCTTCAACGAGATCAAGGCCGAGTGCAACGGCACCATCGAGCGCGTGCTGGTCCAGTCCGGCCAGCCCGTCGAGTTCGGCCAGAAGCTGTTCCTGGTCAAGCCGAGCTGATCTCCTGGCCGCCGGAGCGGCGGCGAGAGTCGCCAGGGCCGAGTCGAGAGTCGCGAGGAACCCGACGCGGCGCTGCCCGAGTCTCCCGGCTTTCGGATAGCTTCTCCGTAGTCGCTTCGCCTTTGCCTTTGCCGTCCTCTTTTCTCTTTCCTCTTTTCCCTCTTCTCCCCCTCGCGACTTCCCACTCTCTCCCCTGCCTATGTTCAACCGAATCCTGATTGCCAACCGTGGTGAGATCGCCCTTCGCATCATCCGCGCCTGCCGCGAGCTGGGGGTCGAGTCCGTCTGCGTCTACAGCGAGGCGGACAAGGATGCGCCGTATCTCAAGCTGTGCGACAGGGCGATCTGCATCGGCCCGGCAGCGGCCAAGGAAAGCTACCTCAACATCGCCCGCATCATCGCCGCGGCAGAGATCGCCGATGTCGACGCGATCCACCCGGGCTACGGCTTCCTCTCCGAGCGGGCCGAGTTCGCCCAGGCCTGCCGCGACTGCGGCATCGAGTTCATCGGCCCCACGCCCGAGGCGATGGCCCGCCTTGGCGACAAGGTCGCCTGCAAGAACGCCGCCAAAGAAGCCGGCGTGCCCATCTTCCCCGGCTCGCCCGGCGCCATCGAGGATGAAGAAGAGGCCGTCAAGGTCGCCCACAAGATCGGCTTCCCGGTCATCATCAAGGCCTCAGCCGGCGGCGGCGGCCGCGGCATGCGCGTCTGCCACAACGAGATGACGCTACGGGCCAACATCAAGGCCGCCAGCACCGAGGCGCTGGCCGCCTTCGGCAACGGCGCGGTCTTCATCGAGAAATACCTCGAGCACGCCCAGCACGTCGAGATCCAGGTCATCGGCGACAAGCACGGCAACGCCATCCACCTCTGGGAGCGCAACTGCTCGGTCCAGCGCCGCCACCAGAAGCTCATCGAAGAGGCCCCCAGCCCCGGCCTGACCCGCGAGAAGATCCGGCCGGTCTGCGAGGCCGCGGTGCGGCTGATCAAGCTGGCCAAGTACCACGGTGCGGCCACCTGCGAGTTCCTGATGGATGGCAAGCAGGACTTCTACATGCTGGAGGTCAACACCCGCGTGCAGGTCGAGCACCCCGTCACCGAGATGATCACCGGTGTGGACATCGTCAAGACCATGATCCGCGTGTGCGCCGGCGAGAAGCTGCCCTACAGCCAGGACGAGATCAAGGTCCACGGCCACGCCATCGAGTGCCGCATCAACGCCGAGGACCCGGCCCGCAACTTCATGCCCCAGCCCGGCACCATCACCACCTGGCAGCCCCCGGGCGGCCCCGGCGTCCGCATGGACACGCACGTGGTCACCGGCTACACCGTGCCCAAGTACTACGACTCGATGGTCGCCAAACTCATCGTCCACGATGACTCCCGCGAGCTGTGCATCAACCGCACCGCCCGCGCCCTGCGCGAGTACAAGGTCGAGCCCATCAAGACCACCGTCCCGCTCCACCTCCGCCTCATGGAGAACACCGACTTCCGCAAGGGCGGCGTCGACATCCACTTCCTTGAGCGGCTGCTGAAGTAAGCCCGCCCGTGGCATCGCCCTTCCGGGCGATGGGCTTGATCACACGATCTCAGGCAACCGCCGAACGTGCCGCTTCGTATCGATTCTGGCTGACCAAGCAAAGGGCCGGACGGAATGCGAAGGTTCAAGCGACTTGTTGTGTGGTGCACGGTGAAGCGGTTTACTTCCGTGCTGATGGTGATCGCCATCATCGATGTGACGATCGTCGCGAGCATTGTGGAGAACGGCGTCGATCGGACTTGGTCCGATCGGCTCTGGTCGCTGATGAAGTACCACCCGCTCACCGGTCGTGGTGCCCACGCGAATCGGGACTCTCAGATCGTGGACCTCGTGTTCTTGGACGGCCAGTGGGTAACCAGGACGCAGTCACAGCAGCTCCTCGAACAAGTACCAGATCACGATTCCGCTCAGCGTGTCACGCTTCTTCCAAGGCCCAGCGAGATTCTCGCCGGCTTCCTAGTGCCGTGTGTGCGACTGAAGCAGCAGACGCCCGGTGTGGCACTACTGAACTGGAGGTCGATCGACAATTCTGATGAGAACGGGGCATCCCCGGAGACGCAAACCAAAATCCTCCACGCGTATGCACTCTTCCGCTACGGCGGTGCAGAACGAGCCCAGTACCTGCCCGCCGGCGGCATGTACTCGCCGCGTCTGATTCCCGCCGGCATCATCCACGACGCGATCGCCATACCAATCCTGCTGGTGTGCATCGGCCGCATCGCCTACCGCCGAACTATCCGCCGATTCATCTCACAGCAACACTGGCAGCAGCGGGCCCGCTATTGCCCCACCTGCCGCTACGACCGCACCGGCCTGACCGACCGCCCCTGCCCCGAGTGCGGCTGGGGCCGAAGCTAACCGTTCCCCGCGCCTGCCGCAGCCAGCTCCTTGGCCACCGCCTCGATCAGCACGCCATCTTCCTTCTGATTCTTGGAAGCCGCCAGGGCCGACCGGGCGAGCTCCAGCAGCGCACCGGCCTCCGCGGCAACCCTCGGGTGCTGCTGCCGCTGGGCCAGCACCGCCCGGGCCAGGTTGGCCATCAGCCGTGCGGCATGCGGAGACCGCTGCAGCCCACCCGCATTGATGATCATCGGGATCTCGTCGCGGCACTGCTTCACATACGCCATCAGCCCTGCCTCAACGCGTTCCGGCGCGGGATCGATCCGTGCCAGCAGATCGCGATACTCCGCAAGGCGGGCCACCACTCCGGCTCGCTCGTCCCCGTTGGCCGCCAGCAGCCGCGCCCGCAGGTGCAGTTCCAGAAACGGTACCGCCCCGGCCGCATCTCCGGCCTTCGCGTGCAAACTCACCGCCAGCCCGCAGAGACGCTCAACTTCAAAGTTGCCGTCGTCAAAACTCTTGCGGAGAATCTCCACGGCACGGCCAATCATCGGCAGCCCCTCATCACTGCGTTTGCCAGCCACCAGCACGTTGGCCGCCGTCGCCATGAGGTACGCCATATTCGGGTGATCGGCCGGGTACGTCTGCTGCGCCCGCTTCACCAAGTCCTGCACCACCGGCGTCGCCTCGGTGAATCGTCCGCGACTGGCCAAAAACGCGGCGTAATTGTTGCGGGAAGCAAGCACGACTGGGGCGGTCGCAACAACGCCAGTGCTCGTAAGCTCTATCGCCTCTTTCAGCAGATCCTCAACACCTTCCTGCACACCCTTGGCCTGCAGCGACGCAGCAAGACTAAGCCGTGCACCGGCGGCAACCTCGCGCTCAAGCGGCCCGCTGGGAACTGTCTCGGCAACAATCCGGCGCAAAATCAGTCGTGCCTCATCGTGCTTGCCCGTTTTCTGGAGCAATTCACCCAATCCCCTCGCCGCCTTTACACGATTCTGCACAATCCGCGGGCTGGTCGGATCGCCACACAGCATCGCCTCACGAAGAACCGCCTCTGCCTCATCAGCACTTCCGGGGTCTCCTGACAGGATCGTCCCATGAAGGCCCAATGCTTCACAGAACGCCTCCTGATCGCTCCCGGATGCCGCTCGCAGTTCGGCTACGGCTTTGCGGGCAGCCTGCTCGGCACGCGCAAACTGCCCCGTGCCGTAAAGCATGTTGGCAATCACCGCACGCACCCGCCCGCGAAGCACCGCATCGTTCGGGAATCTGGTATCAACCGCCACCGCCGCTTCATCGATCAGTTCCGTTGCCTTCACCGCCGTGCCCCGCCGCGACGGTGAAGCCGCGCCGAAAGTGTCATAGACCAGAAAGCTCGCGATGTCCCGCTGAGACTGTGCCTCGCGCCGGGCCTCGCCCCGGGCCGCCTCGGCCTCCAGCCGCTGGCGCTGCTCGCGTTGATACGCCGCCAGCACCATTACGCCCGCAGCAACACTCAGCACCACCACGCTGGCTACCGCCGCCACCAGCGGTTTGTGCCGCACCGCAAACCGCCGCAGCACATACCCCACCGTCGCCGGCCGCGCCGTCACCGGCTCGCTGGCCAGCACACGCCGCAGGTCCGCGGCAAACTCCGCCGCACTGCCATATCGCCGCGTCCGCTCCTTCTGCATCGCCATCGCCACCACGGTCGCCAAATCACCGCGGCAGGCTCGGTTCACCGCCCCCAGCGGCACCGGGTCAGCCTCCAGCGTTGCCCGCGTCAGCTCAAACACGCTTGAGCTCGCATCCCCGTGCGGCGCACGCCCGCCCAGCAGCAAATACGCGATCACCCCCAGTGCATACACATCACACCGCGTGTCAATCGCCGCATTCTCGCCGCGGATCTGCTCAGGCGCCATAAAGCCCGGTGTGCCGATCGGCTGGCCTGCCGCAGTGGCCATCGTCCGCTGCTCCGCCTGCTGGTCCTGCGACAGCCGCGCGATGCCGAAGTCCAGAATCCGCGGCAGGGGAACACGCCCGCCGCCCGTCGCCGCCGGGGCGGACTCCTCCGATGGAATCAGGATGTTGTCCGGCTTGAGGTCGCGGTGAATCACGCCCTGCTGGTGCGCATACTGCACCGCACCAGACAGGGTGGCCACCAGTTCCACACGTTGCCGCAGGCTCAGCTGCTTTGTGCGTGCGTACTCCGTGACCGGTGTTCCGCGCACCAATTCCATGGCAAAGTACGGCACGCTCACGCCGCCCATGTCGGCAATGCCCGCATCGTAAATCTGCGCAATACCCGGGTGTGTGAGCCGGGCCAGGAACTCGACCTCACGCTCAAAGCGCCGCAGCGCGGCCGGTGATGCCGCCGCCAGCGGCGAGATCTTCACCGCCACCGTGCGCGACGGACTCTCCTGCCGGGCTTCAAAGACCTCACCCATGCCGCCGCGGCCGATGAACCCGGTGATGGTGTACGGTCCGATACGCGACGGCATACGGAACGACGATGCACCCGCACCCGGCGCCGTGGGGCGGTCTCCCCCGCCCGGGTTCCCCGTCCCGGCACTCCCCGGCTCCATCGTCGGCTCACCCAGCAGCCGCTGCACGCCCCGACGCACCGCATCGCCGCCCGTCAGCGCCAGCGGCGCGGCATCCGCGGCAAGCATCTCACGCACCGTCCGCAGCAGCTCGGTATCGCCCCCGCTCTCCGCCTCAACACGCGCATCGCGCTGGGTCGCCGGCAGGTCCGCCGCGGCAGAGAAGATCTCAAACGCCCGCTGATACAACTCCGGGGTCATGGTGAACCGTGCTCCCCGGCCTGCCGCAGCCGCGTGCTCAGCCACGCCCGCGCTGCTCGCCAGTCGCGGTTGGCGGCGCTCGCCGACATCTCCATGACAAACGCTGCCTCCTCCAGGTTCATCCCGCCGAAGAACCGCAGTTCCACCAGCCGCGCATGCCGCGGGTTTAGCGTTGCCAGTTCTTCGAGCGCCTCGTGCAAGTCCTGGGGATCCACCTCCACGCTTTGCCCAGCCACATCCGAGAGCGTGACGCGGTGGCCGGATGCCGACCGCTTGGCCGCACCCTTGGCGCGCACATGGCTGATGAGGACCTGACGCATCGCCTGCGCCGCGATGGCCATGAAGTGGGCACGGTCGTTCCAGCTCAGCTGCCGCGAACCGAGCATCTTCATGCACGCCTCGTTGACCAGCGCCGTCGGCTGCAGGGTCTGATTTCCGCTGCCCGAACCCATGATGCCCCGAGCAATCTGCCGCAGCTCGTCGTACACCAGCGGCAGCAGCGCCTCGGCGGACCGGTTACCGGGCGTGCCCAGCGTGTCAACCAGCGAGTTGAGTTCCTGCTTGTCCATGGCTTGATCGCAGGTCCGGCATCAGACAGGGCCAGCCCGTTTCGGCTCGGGCCCTTGGGACAACAAATCTCACCGCACCGCCGGAATCTTGACATGCTCCGGTCCGGTTCTGCGTGAAGGGAGTAGACGCTCGACTCGCCGGGGTTGCCATCCCGCCGGTCCGGCACGCCTCGCAGCACCCAAACACCGGAGATCAGTATATGAACACTCGCCGCATCGCCACGCTCTTGCTTCTGGCTGCCGCAGCACCGGCCTTTGCCCAGACACCCCAGCCAACCAGCTTCAGCTACCAGGGCCGGCTGGCCGGCGGAACCGTCTCCTCCAACGCCACCGTCGACCTGCGGTTCCGCCTGTTTGATGCCGCCACCGGCGGTCAGCAGGCTGGCTCGACGCTGTGCAAAGAGAACGTCAGCCTCAGCGACGGTACCTTCAGCACCATCCTGGACTTCGGCCCGCAGTTTAACGGCCAAGTCCGATACCTGGAGATCGAAGTCCGTTCCGACGCGTCGCTGGACTGCGCCGACGGCACCGGGTTCGAACTGCTCCTGCCGCGGCAGCAGATCTCCGCCACCCCCTACGCGCTGTACGCACTGAACTCCCCACCCGGCGTGCCCGGTCCGCAAGGGCCGGCTGGGCCGGTGGGGCCGGTGGGACCACAGGGTCTGATCGGCAATATCGGCCCCAGCGGTGCCACAGGACCAGCCGGCCCCACTGGCAGCGTCGGCCCGATCGGGCCACAGGGCCCGCAAGGCGTTCAAGGACCCATCGGTGCCTCGCCCTTCACCGTCGTTGGGGCAACGGCGTCCTATCTCGGTCGCATCGGCATCGGCACCCCATCGCCAACCCAGCAGCTTGATGTCAACGGCCGCATGACCGTCCGCAGCGGCGTCATCCAGAACGGGTTGACCCCGGTCACGACGACCTCGGACCTGGGTCTCTACTCGCAGGTGCCCGGCCAGTGGATGCGCATGGTCACCAGCAACGCACCACACTCGTGGTATGTTGACGGTGGCGCCGGCGGCACAGCCGCCATGAAACTGTCCGATCAAGGCCGGCTGAGCATCGGTCTTGACAACGGACCGGGCGGGCTGTCGGTCAGCACCATCATGACCACCAGCGCGTACAACACCATGCCCCAGGGCATCCACATGGGGATGGTTCCCGGTTATCCCGGAGCCACAGACCTGGTCCTGGCCGGCGGCACCGGGGCTGACGGTGGCAGCGGCATGTACTTCACGACCCCCGACGGCTGGCGCGGCATGAGTTACACCCGCAGCAGCGACACCATCACCCTCAACTATTCGACATACTTCCTGCCCAACGGCAACGTGGGCATCGGCACCAGCACGCCGGTGGCCCGGCTGGATGTCAACGGCCGCACCCGCACGCGTGAACTGGAAATCATCGGCGGAGCCGACATCGTCGAGGGCTTCTGCACCGGCGGCATCGCCGCCGAACCCGGCACGCTGATGTCCATCGACCCCGAACGGCCCGGCTCCGTCCGCCCCAGCACCGCGGCGTACGACACCCGCGTGGCCGGTGTGGTCTCCGGGGCCGGCGGCGTCAACGCCGGCATCAAGCTCGGTCATCAGGGCGTGCTCGATGGCGACACCCCCATCGCCATGACCGGCCGCGTGTACGTCAAGGCCACGGCGGCGGCCGGGGCCATCCGCGCCGGCGACCTGCTGACCACCAGCGACCTGCCGGGTCACGCGATGAAGGCCGTCGATCGTGATCGCCGACCCGGCGCAGTCATCGGCAAGGCCATGACCGGCCTGGATGAAGGCACCGGACTGGTCCTGGTGCTGGTCAACCTGCAGTAACCCCGAGCAAACAACCGGATCAGGAGACGCACCATGAATATCACATCCACCCGATTCACCAGCGCGGCAGCACTCGCAGCCGCGATCCTGACCTCTTCAGCCGGATCCGCACTCGCCCAGCCGAACTCGCCGGTGCCCCGGCCGCCCGGCGGCATGCGGTTCCAGGGCACAGCCGGGTTCATTGACTATGACCGGGGCGTTGCACCCAGCACGCTACCGCTGGCCCCGCTGGTCATGTTCAGCGGCCAGCAGATGGAGACTCCGGAGGCTCTGCAGGATGGCGAAATCCAGGGCCGCGCGGTCGAGATCAACTGGGCTCTGCTTGATGCAGTAGATCTCGGTACCACAACCTCGTGCACGCTCCCGCTGATCAACGGTCAGATGCGTGAACTCGCCTTCGTCCGCAAGGAGACCTTTGGCGAGAATCGGTATGTCTGGTACGGCCAGATCGCCGGCATCCCGGCCAGCGACTTCATCCTCTCGCGGTATGACGATGCCGTCGTGCTGCAGGTGCGCGACTACGACCGCAAGGAGACCTTCATGGTCCGCTTTGCCCCTGCAACGGCGGAGCAGCCCAACCGAAGCGTTCTGGTTCAGCTCGGCGACAACCAGGACGCGGGCTGGTGCGGCACCGGATCGGGTGCGGCCAGTCTCCCCCCGCCAGCACCAGGTGACGGAGGCGACGGAGGAATCGACGAGGGTGGCCAAGGAGGCGGGGGTGGCGTCGGGATCATGTCCGCCGCTGATCCGACCAACGTCGTCGATGTGCTGTTCCTGACCACGCCGCAGTTCCGGTCACTGTTTGGCAACGTCGATAGCCAGGTCAACGCACGCTCGCAGCTCCTGGTCTCGGACTTCAACCTGACAACCGCAAACTCCGGAGCGGGCGTGGTGATGCGGATCGCGGGCGTGCTGAACACCGGTTACAGCGAGACTGCCTCCGGGCACGACGACCTGGCCAACCTCGCCTTGGCTCGCAATGGCCTCGGCGCAACACCAAGCCTGAGAGACATGGTCCGCGCGGATCATGTGGTTCTGCTTCGCGCAACAAAGTGGCCCAACCCGGACGGCGCTGGCAACATCCTCGGTGTCGCGTACCGGCCGAGCACGCTCGACGGCGCGACCGCATCCACCGGCTACTCGGTGGTCTCGGCGGAGGGCAACCAGGCAAACACCTTCACCCACGAGATCGGGCATAACTTCGGGGCCTGCCACGATGCCGCCCAGCCCGGCTGCACCTCGGCGGTGACCGCTTCACCGCACGGTAAACGCTGGAGCTGCAACCGCGTCGCGTGCACCGACCACTGGCACACCACCATGGCGTACGGCAACAACGAAAACGCCTGCAGCCCGAGCACCCGTGTGCCCTTCTTCTCAAACCCGGCGCTCACCTACACCACACCGTTCGGGTGCTCGAACTTCGTTCTGGGCGACAGCATCTCCAATGTCGCCAACGTGATCCAGACCACGCGATCCCGCGTGTCGCAGTGGAGCGTCGGCTCCTCGCGGCAATGGACCCTCTCAACGTACGGTGGTACCGGCAACGGAACGTACTTCGCACCGTTCAACCGGGTGGCACAGGCCGTCGGCGCGGTGCAGGGCGGCAGCACCGACGGGCAGGTGTTCATCAGCTCGGGAGTCTACAGCGAAACCGCCGCGGCAGGACGGTCCGTGGTTCTGACCAATCCCTGCGTCATGACGGTCGTCGCCGGGCCCGCTTCCGGCTCCGGGCCTGCGATCCTGCGGTAAGCGACCCAAAGCCCACGCCCCGGGAAGAACCGCTCCGCCGCTGACCACCCGTCTCTTCCGTCCCGCTCCAGGACCGGCAGAACCGCCGCCCGTGGTCTGGCTCGGTGCGCGAAAGCTTCACCGCAGCACGCTGTCCATCATCTTCTTTTCCTGCGCGCTGGCGCTGTCCGCCGGCAGGTCGCGGATCATCGCCTCGATCACGTTATCCGCCGAGACTCCATCCGCCTCGGCGTTGAAGTTCAGCAGAATGCGGTGCCGCAGCACCGGCTTGGCAATGGCCCGGATGTGCTCAATGGTCACCGCGGGCGAGCCGCTGAGAATCGCCTGAGCTTTGGCCGCCAGGATCAGGTACTCACTGGCGCGGGGGCCCGCACCCAGTCCGACATACTTGGTCACCAGCGCCGGCCGCGTGAACCCGCCGTCCATCGGCTCCTTGACGCGGGTCGAGCGCACTAGCCGCAGGGCGTAGCGGTACACATGGTCCGGCACGGGCATCGCGCGCACCAGCTGCTGCACCTGCTCGATCTGCGCCACATCCAGCACCGGCGCCACTGTGGCCCGCTGGCCGCCGGTGGTGCGCTTGACAATCGCCATCTCCTCATCGGCCGTGGGGTACCCGATGAGGATCATGAACATGAACCGGTCCAGCTGCGCCTCAGGCAGCGGGTACGTGCCTTCCTGCTCAATGGGGTTCTGCGTCGCCAGCACAAAGAACGGGTTCGGCAGCTGGTGCTGCACCCCGCCCACCGTCACCTGGCGCTCCTGCATCGCCTCCAGCAGCGCGGCCTGCGTCTTGGGCGGCGTGCGGTTGATCTCGTCAGCCAGGATCACGTTGGCGAAGATCGGCCCCTTGACAAACCGCAGCTGCCGCGCGCCCGACGACTTGTCCTCCTCAATGACTTCCGTACCGGTGATGTCCGAGGGCATCAGATCCGGCGTGAACTGCACCCGCGAAAAGCCCAGCGACAGCGACCGCGCCACCGTGCTGATCAGCAGCGTCTTGGCCAGCCCCGGCACACCCACCACCAGCGCGTGCCCGCGGCAGAGGATCGACACCAGAATCTGATCCACCACCTGGTCCTGCCCCACGATGACCTTGTGCACCTCATCGGTCAGCCGCGTGTACGCGGAGCGAACCTGATCGATCGCGGCCTGCGCCTCAGCGGTGATCACACCGGGTGCATTGCCGTTGCTGCCGTTGGTCGCCGCGGAACTCGAGGTGGGATCGCTCATGGCCGATGGTATCGGTTCGCCGGCCGGGGCGATGCCACCCGACCCGGGCGAAATGCCCAGTCCGACCGCAGCTTCAAATGCCCATCGCCCATGCATCCGCCGCCGCCGCGGCACGCGAACCTCCCCCGGGGGTCCCCTCAGCGGCCGGCACGCGCCCGCCCCGGAACTCCCGCCAATTTGCAGCCACAACCGCCGGAGCATGGTTATGTCCAGATCGTCCGTTCGCCGTCTGGCCGCCACCACCCTCTCGGCCACCCTGCTCACACTCGCAGCGTTCACCCCCGGCTGCGGCAGCACCCTGAACTCCACCACCTGGGTCCCCCCGGGCCAGACGTTCCTGCTCGGCGGCGGCAGCGTCGGTGATTACACCGTCAGCGGCACCAACTCCGGCCAGACCGATGTCGAGATCCTCAGCGAGCAGGATGGCACCACCACCACCGTGGCCCGGCTCAAGCCCGGCGCGTCCATCTCCCACACCTTCACCGACGGCCAACTCGCCCGCTTCCGCAACCTCTCAGCCACGGATCAGGCCGAGCTCACACTGGTCGTCAAAGGCCAGACCTCCTCGCTGGGCATGCGCTATCAGCAGAAGTAAGGCCGTGGCCGCTCCTCCTTGTATTTCCAATTCCTGGACTTGCCTTCTTCCAGCCACTGCACCGTCGTGGCCACCCGCTTGTCCCGCGTCGGCTGCGTCTTGGCCTCGCTGATCCACTCAACATACTCCTTGCGGTGGCTGTACGAGAATGCCTCAAACGTGGCCCGTGCCTTCGCATTGCCCTTGAGCACCTTGGTCAGCGCTGCAGGCACCTCCAGCGTCCGGCTCTTCTCCGCCACCGCGGCCACCTTGCCCTCCCCGGCCCGCACACCACCGGCCTTCCGCTTTACCCCCTGCTCATTGAGCTTCGCCGCATACCGGATGTGCCGCAGCACTAGTGAGTCCTTGGGCAGGTCCGTCAGTGCGGTGATGCGCCCGTAGTCGCCCATCGCCTCACCCGACCTGCTCGGCATTCCGCCAGCCTCCCGCAGCACCAGCTCTCCGAGCCAGTACCCAAACGCGCAATGCGACTTGAACGCCGCCATCGAGCACATCAGCCCGTGGTGCACAAACGCCGGCATCCCCCACTTGATCGTCTCTTCTGCCTCCGGGCACGCCTGATGGACCAGCCCGCGCATGTGCCGCAGGATCGGCCGTGCAAACGGCGCGGCCCGCTCGATGTACGCATCAATGCGCGGATCCCGCTTCCCCGCAGCCGCGGCCGCCTTTCCGCCACCACTCCGAACACTCGGCCTGCTTCCCCGCTTCGCAGCCGCTGTGTCGGACGTGCCTTTCACGCCGCCGGTCACCTTCACCATAGCCGCAAGGATAATCCGCACGCTCCCGTCCCCTTCCTCTGCCGCACACACAACCCGCCAAAAGACAACGCACCCCGCAAACGACTGCTTGCGGGGTGCGTTGATGTTGACTCAGTTCACGCTCAGAACAACCCCCGGCCCGGCTTAGAACTTGGGCTTCTCGTTGCCCTTGTCGCCGCCACCGTTGGCCGGCTTGGCTTCCTCGCCTTCCTCGCCGCCCTGACGCATCTGCTTGGCCACATCGCCCAGCACCTTCAGCACCGGCATGGGGGCGTAGATGGTCGCCTGCACCGAGCCGCCACCCGGGGCGATGGACAGTGCAACCGGGGGCAGATTCTCAGGCAGGTCCAGCTTGAAGTTGGGGTTGGCCATCGCCAGGAACCCGCCGACGGAGTCCAGGATGCCCTTGATGCCGACGTAAATCTCAGCCACGCGGCCAGAGGGCAGGTTCTTGCCCGTCGCGGCCAGCACCTTGTCATCAGCCAGGGTCTCGGAGCCGCCGGCGGCCTTGACGGCCTTCTCCATCAGCTCAGAGCTCTTGGCAAACGTGGTGATGATGCCGCCTTCGGTCGTTGAGATGTACCCGTTGGGGCCACCGGCCATACCGTACAGGCCGGCCATCATCTGGGCGGCCATCGGGTTCTCGCCATCGGGCTTCAGGCGGACGTCGTACACGTCAACCTTCTTGCCGCCAACCTCGGCGCCGCCATCGGTGAGGGTCACCTCAGCCAGCCCGCTGTCGGCCATCTTGTTCATCGCGTCCTTGGTCAGCTTCAGCAGTTCCGCGGGCTTCTTGGTGGCGGTGTAGGTTACCGAGCGGGTCAGGAGCCCGCCCATCAGGCCGGCCGGCGAAACGCCGATCACCGTCGCCGAGCCGTCGCTGAGCTCCATGGACTGCTTCATCATCTTCATGTCCATCATGTCCGCGGGCTTCTTGGCATCGGCCTTCGCCCCGTCCTTGCCCGCGTCCTTCGCCGGCGTGGGCTCCGGGAACAGCGCCGCCAGCTTCCGCACGCCCGGGTTGGCAAAGTCAGCCGTCAGCACAGCCAGGTACGGCATCGCCGGCACCTTGCCCAGCAGCGACGGGGCGTTGCCCGGCGTCGCGGTGATCTCAGCCAGCTTGGAGCCATCGGCAAAGCGAGTCGTCAGGTCCAGCGACACGCCCGAAGCGTCAATGTTCACCGAGGCCACGATCGCCTTGGCGTCCTTGACCACCGTGCTGCCGAACACTTCCATCATCTGCGTGATCTGCTCGAGCTGCTCCTCGGGAATCGGAGCCTGCTCCATCTGGGCCATCGCCTGGTCCAGGCCCATCTCCACAAACGGGCGCACCTTGTCGAAGTTGATCAGGATCGACAGGTCGCTCTTGTCGCTGGCCTTGTCGCCCATCGGCCCGATCAGCGTCTTCATTGCCTCAGCCGAGCCCTTCTTGCCCTCGAACTTCTTGGCGAACTCCTGCGACGGGCTGACGAAGACGAACTCGCCATCAAGCTTCTTGAAGTACGCCGGCTCGCCGGCGATCTCCGCGGTGGCGATGCCGTTTTCTTCCTTGCCGCCCACCGCCTTGACCACACCGGCGAAGTCCGCCGTCGTGAAGATCACGCCCTGCGAAGGCTCCATCTCGCCCTCGCCCGGCATGATCACAAAGAACGCCAGCGGGCCGTTCTTGGCCACCACGCCGCCCATGCCCACCTGTGAGAGGATCGAATCCAGGTTTATCATCCCCGCCGGCGCACCGAAGATCGTCGCCACCGAGCGGATGTCCTTCTCAAGGTTCTCGATGCTCGGGATCGCAATCGTGATGGCCGCATCGGCCGGAACGCGATCAACGATCGAGGGCACAGCCATGGCGGTGCCGGCGACCATGGACAGAACTGCAGCAACCGAGAGCGAGGCGAACTTCCGCATGTCAGACCTTTCAGTAAAGTAACGAGGTTGGCTTTGGCTTCAAACGAGGCGGGCACCCACCGACCCCCCAAACGCCCCCATCAACGCAAGGGAGCAATGGGGCCGAGGTTAGGAGAACACCTATTGGTCGGATTTATCCGCCCCGCCTTTCAGGGTTCATAGTCAGCCGCCGCAAACGCGTCGGGCAAACCCGCCAGCGCCTCGATGATCGGACGGTGAAGCTCCGGCGGGCAGACCAGAATCCCCTGCCCCGACAGTGCAAAGCCCGTGGAAAACTCCAGCGGCCGGCCCTTGAGATCACTGGCCACCCGCCCCGCCGCCTGGCAAAGCCCGATCCCCGCCGCGTGGTCCCACACCTTCATGCCCCAGTGCCGGGGTGCCGGCCGCAGGTACACATCCGCCTGCTTCCGCGACACCGCCGCGTACTTGGCCTGACTGTCCATCGCCACACCCCGCCGCCCGCCGATCCGTGCAATCACCGCATCAAGCACCCGCACATCCCTGGGCGACCGCTCCAGCCCCTCCGTCCACCGCGTCAGTTCAGGCCGCACCCGCCCCACCCCTGCGGCCCCGCCCGCCCGCGCTGCCCCAAAGTCGCACCCTCCCACTGCTGTCAGCGGCACCGTCCACAGCGGTCCCCAACCCGTCTTCCCCGCACTGTTTACAACCCGTTCAGCCAGCACCACACACCCCGTCGGGTGGGCCGCCACCGGGTCCGCCGCCACATCCGGGTCCAGCTTCGGGCAGCTCAGGGCGCACACAGTCGGCTGCCCATCACTCACCAGCGCCAGGCAAACTGCGTACGCCCGCCCCTTGATGAACCCCTTGGTCCCGTCGATCGGGTCCAGGGACCAGTACCGCGCCGGCAGCGGCCGCTCCTTGCTGTACCCCGGCAAATCCGCGGCATCAATCGCCGCCGCCAACTCCTGGGCTGTCGGCTCGCCCGGCCAGGCGCCGCTCGCCGCCAGCACCCGCGCCACCGCCCTGGCCACACCCTCGTTCTCCGGCCCCAGGAGGGTCGAGGCTGACTCTTCAGCCAGCATCCCCGGCGCGCCCGGGTTCGCCGGTCCGGTGATCAGCCCCGCCCGCTGCAGGTGTGTGTTCACCACCGCCTGGCACGCCAGGTCGGCAATCGTCACCGGCGAGGCATCAGATTTCGTCAGTTGCCAGTCACTGGCAGGCACCGCGGCACCCGGCTGGATCAGCGGCTGAACATACCGGCACACCACCGTCCCGGCGGCCAGCGCCTCGGCCACCTGCCGCAGCATGGGGCTGAGTTCAGCTGCACCGACAGATTGGCTCGACGCGCTCACCTGCAAGCAGAGGTCGCGTCGCGGCGGAAGTCAACGCTTCGGAGCCCAAACAACCCCGAGAATCCCGTCGCCAGTGCTCCGTCCTCGACCGCCGACCAGTCTCCCTGTCATCACGCGTACGCCGGCTCCCACTGCAGCTCAGCGATCCGCCGCACCAGCTCGCTCTCGGCCATCGCCGGCGCCAGCCCCTCCTTCTGGGCCTGCAGTGCCACCGCCGCGGCAATGTGCCGGGCCACCGCACGCAGGTCACGCAGGCTCGGCAACAGCGAGGCGTTGCGGTCCTTGAGTGCTGGCGACTTTTCCGCCAGTGCCCGCGCCGCGGCAAGCAACATCGCATCAGACACCCTGGTGGCGTGACCAGCCGCCAGCGCCAGGCCAATGGCCGGGAAGATGTACACGTTGTTGCACTGGGCGATCGGGATCGTCCTGGCCCCGTTGTTCACCGGCGCAAACGGCGAGCCCGTGGCAATCAGCGCCCGGCCCTCGGTCCAGGCCATCAGGTCCGCCGGCACCGCCTCGGCCTTGGATGTCGGGTTGGACAGCGGGAAGATGATCGGCCGCGGCGTCTTGCGGGCCATCTCCCGCACCAGCGGCTCGGTGAACGCACCCGCCAGCGTCGAGAGCCCGATCAGGATCGTCGCCGCGTTGGACTTGATGACCTCATCAAGCCCCACAATGCCCGCCGCCGAACGCGGCAGCCCCGCCAGCCGGGCCTCATCCTGGGCAAACGCCCGCTGCTCCGCCGAAAGGTCATGCCGCCCGGTGTGCAGCACCCCGCCGCGATTGACAATCCAGAACCGCGAGCGCGCCTCCTTCTCACTCAGGCCGTCCTGCACCATCGCCCGGCAGAGGTAGTCCGCCACGCCAATGCCCGCGCTGCCCGCACCGAGCATCACCACCGTCTGGTCGCGCAGGGGGCGGCCGGTCACAGCGATCGCGCCCAGAATCGCGCCGAGCGCAACCGAGGCCGTGCCCTGGATGTCGTCGTTGAAGCTCAGCACCTCATCGCGGTACTTGTCCAGCAGTGTGTACGCCACCGCGTTGGGGAAGTCCTCCCACTGCACGCACGCGTGCGGCATCGCGGTCTTGACGGCGCGGATGAACTTGTCAACAAACTCAAAGTACTCATCGCCGCTCAGTCGCTCGTGCCGCCAGCCCAGGTACAGCGGGTCGGCCAGCCGTTCGGCGTTGTTGGTGCCCACATCCAGCACGATCGGCAGCGTGCGCTCGGGCCGGATGCCGCCGATGAGCGTGTACAGCGACAGCTTGCCGATGGGGATGCCCAGCCCGCCCACACCCTGATCGCCGATACCCAGGATCCGCCCGCCATCGGTCACCACGATCACATCAATGTCCTTGCCGTAGCGGTTGGCAAGCAGTTCCGGGATCCGGTCGCGCAGCGGGTACGAGACAAACAGCCCACGCGGCCGCCGATAGATCTGGCTGAACTGCTCGCACGCGCTGGCCACCGTCGGCGTGTAGACGATCGGCATCATCTCCTCGATGTGGTCCAGCAGCAGCCGATAGAACAGCACCTCATTGGTGTCCTGCAGTGCGCGCAGAAAGATGTGCTTGTCCAGCGCCGAGGCCCGCGACTGAAACGCCCCGTACGCCCGCAGCGTCTGCTGCTCGAGTGTCTCAACCTGCGGCGGCAGCAACCCCAGCAGCCCGTGCCGCGTTCGCTCAAGCTCCGTAAAGGCCGTCCCCTTGTTGCGAAGGGGGTTGTCCAGCAGGGCGTGGGCGTGGCGAGGCGGAAGCGTGCCGCCGAATGAAGTACTGGGAAGTCCTGCTTGCGTTGACATGGCGATGACCCTGGATCGTGAGGTCACGCCCGTCGGACCGCCGCAGGGCGGGACATCGCTGCACTATAGCAATTTCGACGAGGCATTCCAGCCCTCCCGCCACACCCTTTGGGGGGGAGTTCCAGCGCAACGCCGTACGCCGCGTGGCCGCTTGATCACTCAGCGCGCATCGACCGGCTTGGCCGCCGGTGCTGCCGGCGCTCCCGCTCCGGGCTTGGCGTTGCGGTACTTCTCGCGGTACTTGTCCGCAAGCTCCGTCTGCTTGTTGCGCAGCTCAATCTCGCGCCCGCCGATGAACGCCATCGTCAGGTTCGTCGTCACTTCCATCGCCGGCCCGTCAGTGACGATCAGCGTCGCATCCTTGCCCTTGTCCAGCGAGCCCACCCGATCGGCCACACCCAGGATCTCCGCGGCTGACAGCGTGATCGAGCGAAGCCCCGCTTCCCACGGCAACCCGTGGGCCACGGCCATCGCCGCGACGTACGGCAAGTTGCGCTCGTGGGCCGTCTCCTCGCCCGAGGCAATCGCAAACCGCACACCCGCGGCGTGCAGCTTGGCCGGCATGGTGTACACCTCGTCGTACGGCGCATCGTCGCGCTTGGGCATCGCGTGCGTGGTGCCCACAATCACCGGGATGTCGCGCTCCTTGAGCAGCTTGGCGGCCATCGGCGCATCGCGCCCGCCCACCAGGGTGATCTTGAGCTCAAACTCCTTGGCAAACGCCAGGGCTGACATGATCTGGTCGTAGTCCGCCGCCTCGATGTACACCATCCCCTGCGGCGATGCGCCGGTGATGTACGGCCGCATCGCCTCCCACCGCAGGTCCGTCGGCTGCTTGTCCCCATCGGCCGCCTTGCTGCGGACATAGCCCGACGCGGAGCGGAACACATCGCGGATCCGCTCCAGCGAGGTGCGGATGTCCTTGAGCTGCTCGTCCTCGGACTTGTCCATCCACGGCGCACGGACTGTTCGCATGAACGGCCAGCCCACCACCAGCCCCGCCTCACGCTTGAGCGTCATGTCCTCGCTGGTCCAGCCCTCCATCTGCATCACGCTGGCCCGGCCCTGCACCAGCCCGCCGCTGGGGAACGTGCCGCAGATCAGCACACCGTTGCTCCGCGTCACCGTGATCAGGTTGCTGTCGGGGTTGATCGCCACCGAGGCCACGGCCTCGGGCGTGACCTCGCCCGTCTCGTTGAAGTCCCGCGAGGCCCGCACACTGGCAATCTCCGCCAGTCCCATCTGCGTGAAGCTGCCGATGAACCCCGGGTACACGTGCTTGCCCTTGACATCCAACTGCCGCACCGTGGCCATGAACACCTTGCTGCCGCCCTTGCCGCCATCGGGGCCAGCCTCGGCCACCATCGGCCCGACTTCCACGATCTTGCCGCCGTCAAACAGCACGTAGCCATCGGCGATCACCGGGCCGGAGACCGGATGCACCCGCGCGTTAACCAGCGCAATCGGCCCCTCCTGCGGCTTGGCCCGCTTGGTCAGGTCCTGCCCGCTGGCAACCGTCGCCATGCACAACCCGCACGCCAGAGCAACACACGCAACGGTTCGGTGACGGATCGACACGGGAGCACCTCTTGCAACGAGTAGAACGGTACAACGAGCACAACAGCCACGCACCCCGGGGGGCACCACCGCCAAGCGTATGGAACGTGCCGTCACTCCGGCCGAACCAACCAACCGCCCCATGCCAAGAACAGCCCGAGCGGTAGCGAAGGAACCGTGAACGTCTGGCCCGCCCCCAAACACCCCCCACTTCCACGAAGATGCCATCGGTCTCTAAACACCACACACCTCCCTGTCTGCGATCAGTTCCACTCACGCATCACCAGTCACCGTCCTTTCGCTTCCGCTCGGGCTCCTATCCCCTCGCAACTCACAGCCCCCGTACCGTTGCCCCCGTGTCCCACACCTCCACCGCCACACTCAACATCCGCGACCCCGATGCAGTGATCGCCGCACTCATCGCCGGCACTCGGGCCAACCTGCAGGCCGCCTGCCGCAAGGGCTCCGTCGATGTCATCCACCCGCCCGGTGAGCTCATCGCCATCGGCGACCTCCACGACAACCCGCGGCACATGGCACGCGTCCTCGACCTCGCCGCCATCGACCCGCCCGCTTCCGCGCCCGGTGAGTTCGCCGCCCACCTGCTCCTCCACGAACTCATCCATCCCGATGAGCTTGAGATGGAGGGCCTGGACTTCTCCTACCGCGGCCTCGTCCGCGCCGCCGCCGCCAAGGCCGCTTTCCCCGAGCACGTCCACACCCTGCTGGCCAACCACGAGCTCGCCCAGATCGCCGGCGCCGGCATCCTCAAGAACGGCATGAACGTCGTCAAGGCCTTCAACGCTGGCGTCAACCACCTCTTCGGCCCCCGCGCCACCGATGTCACCCGCGCCATCAACGACTTCATCCGCTCCATGCCCCTGGCCGTCCGCTGGGTCGGCGGCTGCACCGACGGCCGCGATGTCCTCTGCGCCCACAGCGTCCCCGGCCCCGACCTCATCGACCGCTTCGACACCACCGTCCTGGACCGCGTCTGGAACGAGGACGACACCACCCCCCGCCGCGGCTCGGCCCACCTCATGGTCTGGGGCCGCGACCACTCCGACGAATCCCTGGGCACCCTCGGTGACGCCTGGAACGTCGGCCTCTTCATCCTCGGCCACGAAAAGGCCGAGCACGGCGTCCTGCCCGTCGGCTCCCGCGGCATCGTCTTAAACACCGACCACGACAACGCCGTCTACGTTCCCCTCGACCTTTCCACACCCGTGGATCAATCCGCCGTCTGGTCCCGCGCCCGCAAGCTCTTTGAGTGAGCGGTATCTCCAGCGCGGACTGCACCCTCCAAATTTGGCAATTTGGTAATTTGGCCCTTTAGCAATTTCACTCTCCCCTCTTGCCCGAACTCCCCGAAGTCGAATCCGTCCGCCGCTCCCTGCTGCCACACCTCATCGGCCGCCAGGTCGCCCGCGTCATCATCGGCCGCACCGACATCGTCACGCCGCCCCTGGCAGAGGCCGACCTGGCCGCACACATGCTCCAAGGCCAGATCCTCCAGCGCGTCGACCGCATCGGCAAGCAACTCCTGCTCCACGCCGCCAGCGGCCAGGCCATCGGCATCCACCTGGGCATGACCGGCCAATGCACCGTGCTCCGTCCCGGTGAGCAGCCTGAACGCTCGGACCATATCCACATGCGTTGGCAACTTGTGGATCCCGCCCGCCCCACCGCGACGGCCGCTGAACTGTTCTTCCGCGACCCGCGTCGCTTTGGTGAACTCCGCTGGTTCGATGATCCCGCCGCAGTCGCCGCCTTTGCCACCCGGCTCGGTCCCGACGCCCTGGCCATCACCGGCGAGGATCTCTTCGAGCGTGCCCACACCAGCCGCCGCGCCATCAAGGCCGTGCTGCTGGATCAGGCCGTCCTCGCCGGCGTCGGCAACATCTACGCCGATGAGGCGCTCCACGCCTCGCACATCCGGCCCCGTCGCGCCGCGACACGCGTCACCCGGGCCGAGTACGAGTCGCTCGCCGCCGCCATCCGCGCTGTGCTCGCCAGCGCCGTCACCGCCGGCGGCTCAACGCTCCGCGACTACCTCGATGCCGATGGCAACCGCGGCTCCTTCGCCGCCGCACACCGCGTCTACGGCCGCGGCGGCCAACCCTGCCTGACGTGCTCCGCGACGCTCAAGCAGTGCCAGGCCGCCCAGCGCACCACGGTCTTCTGCACGAACTGCCAGCGGTAACTGACAGCTCCCACCACGCAGCGCGTTCGCACGCGTTGTGCATCTCAAGTTTTCAGTTCAGAGGCCCGATGCTCGCGAGGCACGTTCGGTGGGCACACACAGTCTTGCACACACCTTGGCGTTGTCAGCTTCTTTCTGTCTTCAATGAGATAAATCATCTCGTAGTAGAAATACATACGCCTGACGGTTTGTGGATTGCCTGTGCGCCACCAGCGGCAAGGCCGCGCCACTCCGTCACTTGCGCCCCTGTGCGTGACGGTGGATGAACATGTGCACTCCTGACTCTTGACAGCCCCCGCGCTCGGCTGCTGTCAACAGACAACCCCGTCAGCCACCCCGAACCCGCCCAGCCGACAGCCCACCTGTCAACTGACCGCCCCCTTCCGCGCGCCAGTCCACCACGCGTGCCGAGGTCGTGGACAACCAAGCGACAGCGCCGCATCAGCACACCGTGCCCCATTGGAGCCCGAAGCGGAAGCGCCCGGGCCGGTGAAACAAAGGCCCCTTCCCCAAACTCCCCACTCGCACGAAGTTGCTTGTGCGCTCCGCGCACATCCACCCCCGTGTCCGCGGACAAGTCTGCCCTCGCCTCTTCCTTTTCTCTTTTGTCTCTCCTCTTTCACCTCTCCCGTCTCCCCGCCTTCATCCCGCCCATCCTGTCTATCCATGTTTCCCTCTTCCTTCTCCTGCCTTTCTCCGGTGCTCTGGTCCTCTGCGTGAGCCCCTTCTTCTGCCTTTCGTCCGTCTTCCTCCTCTCCCTCCGCGTCCTCCGCGTTGAACCACTGAACCCCCGCGCGCAGCACCACACCTCACCAAGTTTCTCCACACGGTGTTGATCGTCTGTTGATAATGCTCAAAGTCCGCTCAGGCCCGCCCGCTCACAGCTCCAGCACAAACACCGGCGGCTGCTCCAGGCCCGAGATCACCTTCCACAGCGGGGGCGAGCCCGCGGCATCGGGCAGCCACGACCGGAACTGGCCGTGCTCATTGCCCGCGTACGCCGCCAGCGCCGGTCCGCCGATCAGGATCGCCCGGTGGATCAGCAGCAGGTCCTCGCTGGCGTACTCGGCCTCCGCGGCCACGCCCGCCATCGCATCAATCACCCCGCCGAACGCGGCCGGGTCGTTGTTCAGTAGCGTGTCAGCCTCCGTCCACAGGTAGTACCGGCGCTTGGCGCCAGACACACCGATGCTCAGCTCACCCTGCCGCTCCCGCAGCGAGTCAATCACCCCGCCCGGCCCATCGACCGTTGCCTTGACCCCGGCATCACCCTCGCTGGCCGGAATGGCCGCGCGAATCGCCGTGAGCTGGGTACAAAAATCCTTGAGCGACCGGATCGACGAGCCCTCGAAGTGGAACAGCTCCACTTCCGGCAGGGAGCGAAGATGTTCCGCCAGAACCGCCGACGCCTCAGCCCGCCGATCGGCATCCGCCGACCAGAGAACCACGTGGTGTTCCTGATGCGCTTCGGAGACACGCATGAGCATGTCAGCCGTTATAGACGAAGGTTGCACACCGCGATGCTTCATGAGACCACTGCCAACCAACAAGTCGCTCGGACGCCCGACTGATCCGCCGCATACCGGCTGCAGCCCCATCTCTCCAGAGGGGCGGCGGGGAGCATCACTACGACCGTTGTCCCCAGTAGTTTGCCACACAGATTCAAACTTGTCGAACAAAGTCTCTTTCATCGCGTGCTCTTCATGTTCAGGTTTCAACAGAGAGCATGATAGAGATGAGGCGGTTTTCCTCCACAATCCGTACACATTCGGTGCGTTTCGCCGCTGTTTCAAGCAGTTTGCGCACCCCATAACCGCGCCAGTCACTTCCGAAAACCTGCTGAGATACCCCACCTCACCAAACCTGGCTGTGCACAACCCGTTCTAGCGATCCGGAACCGCGACCAGCTTGGAGTCTTCGAGCTGTTCCTTGCTCTTGTCGATCCGCGTGATCAGGCCCTTTCCGTTGTGGAGCCGGTTGGGGTACTTGCGGCGCATCGCCACCAGATCGGGGTGGAGCGGGTTGTCCAGGGCCGCATCGTCAAACAGGCCCACCGTCACCGTGCTCATCCGCGGGCTGTGGTAATAGAAGGCCAGTTCGCCTTGGGCCCGCAGTTGGGCTACCGCCGCCTCCGCCGCGGCACGCGCCTCAGCCAGTTCCGCCCCAACCGCCTGGCCCGGCTGGGCCCCGCCGTACGTGCCGATCTGCAGCGTGTACTTGGCCTCCCGGCCGAATATCTCGCGGGCCCGCGTCAGGTTCCACTCCGGCTTGCCGCCAGACGATCCCACCTGCGAGAAGTCGGGCGCCAGCAGAATCGCCGCGGCAAACGGCCGCCGCCCGTTGGAATCAGCAAAGCTCCGCGCCCGCTGCAGGGCGTCCTTGGCGGTCTGATCGGCCACCGAGTCGTACCGGCCCCATCCAACAACATGGTTCTGGCCCCGGATCTCGACGAACGCATCGCCAAAGCCCGACAGCGAGCGGATCTGCTCCAGCGCCGCCGCGGCGTCCTGGGCGGCGGTCTCCCCGCGAAACGCGGCGAGCACAACGGTCCAGCCCGCGCCGGCCCCGCTGACTCCCGCACCACCCTTGCCAAAGAGCTCCTTGCCATCACGCGAGAGCCGATCGGGCTCAGAGGAAGATGACCCAGTCTGAGCGCAGCCAAAAGGAAATACCCCTAACCCAACGAGTGCGAGTGTCGCGATAACTCGAAAACGCGCAGAAAAATCCGGGAAATACACCCCATAACCATTCGGGCGGAACACCTCACGCGGGGAATCACCTAAGGGCTTGTCGATTTGACCGTTTTGCATATCCGGAACCTTGATGACCCGATCGTCCAATAACGATCTAAGTACCGCAAAGAACTGCACTTAAATAGCCTTCACAAAAAACACAATCTTCTGAAGTTCACCATGACTCGCAGACGATACATGTGGTGCCGGCAGAATGGATTGCCCGGCCCACGCGAACGCTTTTTTCCGGTGATCGAAGGTGATCACCCGGGACCCCGCGATGGAGTGGCACGGATAAGCCGCTCCCTCGAGGCCAAAGGCCACTGTATCAGGCCTGCGGTATCGCTCGGTCCCCAGTTGGTATGGGAGTCTATCCATGACACTTTTCACTCAGAACACCGTGGGACCGGCCCTTTCTTCTACCCAGTCGCAGGCTTTGACGCGGCCGACGAAAGTTCAGGCCGGCCCGAGCAAGGCGACCGAGACGGCCGAGGCGAGCGCGACGCTGTCGCGTCCGCGGACGATCGACGAGCTCGACCTGTCCGATGCCGCCCGGCTTGCCGGCGTGGCTGAGGCCAAGCCGATTCGTCAGGACCTGGTGGCTCGCATCAAGGCCCAGATCGACTCGGGCACGTACGACCTGGATGGCAAGAAGCTCGACAAGGTTGCCAGCGGCATCCTGCGGGATCTTGATCTGCAGGGCTGAGCCGGAGGCGAGTTTCATTTCCTCAAAAAGAGAGCCACCACGTCCGACCGTAGAGTCGATCGGACGTGGTGCTTTATTCTCTCCACTCTGTCGTGTCGCACCTTGGCTGGGGCGTTGGCCGGATGCGGGGGTCGGTGTGCTTCGGGCTTAGGGCTTGCCGGGTTCCTTGCTGTACGGATCGGCGGGCAGTGCATCGTTGGTGACGATGAGCTCGGCACGCTGATTCGTGCGGTGGGCCTTGGCATCAAAGGCCAGGGCGGTGCGGCGGTCGGAGTCGCCGGCGGAACTGATGCGGAGCTGGTTCCACTTGATGCCCTGCTCGGTGAGCACTGTGGCGGCGGCGATGGCGCGATCGAAGCTGAGCTTGGCGGCGGCTTCCGGGCCGTCACTGGCCTCGATGGATGAGCAGTGGCCGCGGACTTCGATGATCCAACGCTGGCCCTTGAGCTTGCGGACAGCATCGGCCAGCACAGTGCGGTCGAAACTGGAGACGACTGCAGCGCCTTGCTCGAAGTTGACGGTGGCGGTGATGTTGGTAAAGCCGGTGTCGCGCTGGGCCTGGACGTTCTGCTTCTCACCCTTGACGCCGTTGTCGGTGGCCTCGCCCTTTTCCTTCCGCTCCTTCATTCGCTTGATCAGCGGGAGGTCGTTGGGGTCCTTGCTGTTGAGCGAGACGGGGCTGTTGAAGGCCTCGCGGATGGCGATGGCGGTGTCGGCCATGCCGGCGGTGACGGTTTCCTGCTCACCGGCGGCCGTGGGGCCCTTGGCCTTGGGGCCGACGTTCATGGCGAACATGATCACGAACACACCCATCTGCAGCAGGGCGTTGTCGGCGAAGGAAATCATCCACTCGGGCACACCTTCTTCGTGCTCCTCGTGCTTGCCGTGACCACCACCGTGGCCACCGTGGCCCTTTTTGTGGCCTTCTTCGCCGTGGCCTTCTTCGCCATGGCCGCCTTCATGTGCATGTTCGTCAGCCATAGGTGTCGGCTCCGGGTGGTGCCGGTGCGGTCGCGGGGGTCAGCGTGCTGCGGATCAGGCGGCCTTCTGGTACAGGGCGCGGCTGACGGCGGGGACGAAGGCGAGCATGCGGTCCATGGTCACGCGGGGGTTGTCACCACCCTGGATGGACAGGATGCCCTGGAGCACCATTTCACGGACGAGGATTTCCTCGGCCGAGCGCATGGCCAGCTTGTCGCCCATGGGTCCGGCGATGCAGTTGGCCATGACGGTTCCGTACATGGTGGCCACGACGGCCGTCGCGAGCATCTGTCCCATGATTTCGATGGAGCCACCGAGGGCGGAGAACATACCGATCTGACCGATGAGCGTCGCGGTCAAGGCGATGCCGGGGCCGTAGACCTTGATGAGGTCGAAGAACTTCTTGCCGGCCTTGTGGCGTTCCTGCATGGCCATGACTTCCATGCGGAGCGTGGCCTCGATGGACTCGGGGGCGACACCGTCGATGGCCATCTTCATGCCCGACTGCAGGAACGGGTCGTCCAGACGGCCGACCTCGCCTTCCAGCGAGAGGATGCCTTCGCGGCGGGCCTTGTCAGCCAGATCGCCCATGACCTTGATGATTTCGGCGGGGCTCTTGCCCTTGTGGATGTAGTAGGCCTTGACGTAGCCCATGGCGCAGGTGATCTTCTCCATGGGCATGGCCATGAGAATAACGGCGATGGTTCCACCGATAACCATGATCGCGCCCTTGGAAGACCAGAGCGCCAGAAGGTTGCCGTGCGTGGCCATCCAGAACACCACGAAGCACGCGACGAACATCAAGATTGAGCCGATCAGACTGGCTTTATCCACGGGGCATCTCCACAAGCACGTTCTTTGGCATTCCTTGCCGGGAACGGATCGGCTCACCCGCCGGGCCAGTCAAGGGATCCGACCTTTCAATCCGCACCGGTCGGTCAAACCGGGTTGATCGTGCCGCCGGTACGGTCCGGGTTACGGGGTGGCCCGCGTTATTGCCCCCGGCGGAGTTTGCCTGGTCTGCCCCGTCGCCGCGGGCGCAGCCGTGCAACGATGTGCCATGGTCCGATCATCGGGAAGCTTCGTTTTCGGCCCGTTATCGATGGGCACCCTTGCCGTGATGCAGGGTTGTGTTTCTTGCAGCTCATCCCTCCGTTCCATCCAACCAGCTCCGACCATGTCCATTCCATTTGCCGGACAGAGCAGCCCCGAAAGCACGCCCACACTGGTGATCCGGCCGCTGCCGCACGGCGGCAAGACGCGGCACCTGGCGGTGTGGTACCCGCCGGGTTATCAGTCTGGCAGCAGCAAGCAGTGGCCGCTGGTGGTGTTCCTGCACGGCCGGGGCGAGTGCGGGACCGAGGGCTCGAAGCAGACGGCGGTGGGACTGGTTGCCGCGGCGCAGTTGAGCCCAGCGCGGTGGCCGGCGATCATCATCGCGCCGCAGAAGCAGGGACCTGAGGTGCAGTGGGGCCAGGAGGATGACTACGTGGATGCCTGCATTGCCGCGGTGCTGGCTGAGCACAACATTGACCGGTCGCGGATCTATCTGACCGGGCTGTCGCAGGGCGGGGCGGGAACATGGGCGATTGCCGCCAAGCACCCGGTGCTGTTCGCGGCGATTGTGCCGATCTGCGGTTATGGCGACCCTGGCGCGGTGGCCGACAAGCTGACGGGGCTGCCGATCTGGGCGTTCCACGGCGTCAAGGACACGGTGGTGCCGCCGGTGCAGAGCCAGAACATGGTGGAGGCGATCAATCAGCGGCGGGCGGGTGCGGCAACGGCTGTGCCGGCGCCGAAGCTGACACTGTTTCCTGAGGCCGACCATAACGCGTGGGATCCGGCGTACCGGGCCACCGGCGAGGCTGATTTGTGGCTGTGGCTGAGCAGCTTTGCCCGCAAGTAGCCGCGAGCCCGCGCGTGAGCACCCCTGTGAAAAAACTGGTGAGCCAACCGATTGTGAGCGTGACCCGGGAGCTGCCGGGCGACCCGCGCGCGCTGGTGGATGAGCGTGTGACGCTGCGACTGGCCGGGCCGGGCGACATGCCGCGGGGTGAGTTGCTGACGTTCATTGCCGGCAGCCATGCGGTGGTGTGCATGTTCAATCAGGCGGTGGATGCGGAGTTTCTGGATGCCGCCGGGCCGCAACTGCGGGCGGTGTGCACGTTTGCGGTGGGGACGGACAACATTGATCTGGAGCTGTGCCGCCGGCGCGGGGTGATGGTGTGCAACACGCCGGATGCGGTGACAGAGGGCACGGCGAACATGGCGATGGCGCTGGTGCTGACGGTGGCGCGGCGGCTGGTGCAGGCGGATGCGTTTGTGCGGTCCGGGGCGTTCAGCGCGGGCGGGAATGATTTTCCGCGGGGCTGGATGGGCATGCACCTGTGCGGGCAGACGCTGCATGTTGTTGGTGCGGGGCGGATCGGCAAGGCGGTGGCGGGGCGGGCCAGGGCGTTTGGCATGAACGTGGTGTACACCGCGCGCAGCCGCCATTTGGACTTTGAGATTGCCCCGCTGGTGGCCAGGCGGGTGACGCTGGAAGAGGGGCTGGCGATGGCTGATGTGGTGAGCATCCACACGCCGCTGACGGATCAGACGCGGCACCTGCTGCATGCGGGGAATCTGAAGCTGCTCAAGCCGACGGCGATTGTGATTAACACGTCACGTGGGCCGGTGATTGATGAAGCCGCGCTGGCGGCACATCTCAAGGCCGGGCGCATCTGGGGTGCGGGGCTGGATGTGTTTGAGCACGAGCCGGCGGTGCATCCTGACTTGCTGACGCTTGACAACGTGGTGCTGAGCCCGCACATTGGAAGCTCGGAGCGGCATTACCGGGAACTGATGACTGAGCTGGTGTGCACGAGCGCGAGTACGGCGGCGCTGGGCGGGGAGCCGGCGAACAGGGTGGTGTGAGTCGCGAGGGGAAGGCGGGAGAGATGAACGCAGAGATCGCGGAGGGGAAGAGGAAAGGCGGGAGAAGGGGCTCACGCAGAGCACCAGAGGACCGGAGCAAGACAAGAGACAGAAGAATGGAACAGGGATGGACAGGATGGGCAGGATGAAGGCGGGGAGATGGGAGAGGTGAAAGAGAAAAGATCAAAGGGAAAAGGAAGAGGCGGAGGCGGAATTGATCGCGGGCACGGAGGTGTGTTGTGCTCTGGGAGCACAACAACCTTCGTGCGAGTGGGCAGTTTGTGGTAAGTGGGCTTCTTTCACCGGCCCGGGCGCTTCCGCTTCGGGCTCCAATCGGGCTGGGCGTGGCCTGCCAACTCGGCAGGGAGGGGATGGAGACGGCTGTGGAAGAGGTGCTGGCGGGGCTGGGAAGGGGGTTGGGGGCGGACGGGGTGCAAGAACGGGGCGGGTTTGGGGCTGGGAAGGTTGGCACGCGGGTTGCCTCTTTGCCGATACGGAGGTTTCACTATGCGACTTGACCGCTTCACCATTCCGATGCAGGAGTCCATCACCGGTGCCCAGCAGCTTGCCCGCGAGGCGGGGAATCCGGAGGTGACATCGGGCCATTTGCTCTCGGCCATGCTTGAGCATGAGACGGGGCTGATCGGCAATCTGGCATCCAAGGCCGGGGCGGATCCGGCACGCATCGGCCAGGCGCTGGCGACGGAGCTGAGTAAGCTGCCGCGGGCGAGTGGCGGCACGCCAAGTGACCGGCCGCTGGTGGATGTACTGGCCAAGGCGGACATTCTGGCCCGCAAGATGGGCGACAGCTATGTGACGATGGAGCACACGCTGCTGTCGATCTTCGACACCGGCGGGCCGGGCAAGACGGTGCTGCTGACTGCGGGCCTGGAGCGCTCGAAGGTTGAGGCGGCCATCAAGCAGCTGCGGGCGGCATCGGGCGGCGGGGCGGTCAACAGCCCGTCGGCCGAGGGCGGCTTTGAGGCGCTGAAGAAGTACACCATCGACCTGACGCAGAAGGCCGAGGAAGGCAAGATTGACCCGGTGATCGGCCGGGATGATGAAACGCGGCGGTGCATGCAGGTGCTGTCGCGGCGGACCAAGAACAACCCGGTGCTGATCGGTGAGCCCGGCGTCGGCAAAACAGCCGTCGTCGAAGGCCTCGCCCTGCGCATCGTCAAGAACGACTGCCCCGAGTCCATGCGGAGCCAGCGGATTCTGGCCCTGGATGTCGGTGCGCTGCTGGCGGGCACCAAGTTCCGTGGCGAGTTTGAAGAGCGGCTCAAGGCCGTGCTCAAGGAAGTGCAGGCGCGGCAGGGCAATGTGATCCTGTTCATTGATGAGCTGCACACGATTGTGGGTGCGGGGGCGGGTGAGGGATCGGTCTCGGCGGGCAACCTGCTCAAGCCCGCGCTGGCGCGAGGTGAGCTGCGGTGCATCGGCGCCACGACGCTGGATGAGTACCGCAAGCACATTGAGAAGGACCCGGCCTTTGAGCGGCGATTCCAGCCGGTGTACGTGGGCGAGCCGACGGTGACGGACACCGTGGCGATCCTGCGCGGCATCAAGGAGCGGTACGAGAGCCACCATGGCGTGAAGATCCTGGACTCGGCCCTGTTGGCGGCGGCGAACCTGTCGAACCGGTACATCACCGAGCGGTTCCTGCCGGACAAGGCGATTGACCTTGTTGATGAGGCGGCCTCGCGGGTGCGGCTGGAGATTGACTCGCTGCCGGTGGAGCTCGATGAACTCCGCCGCAAGATCATGCAGCTGAAGTTTGAGCGTGAGACGCTGAAGCTGGAGATCAAGGAGAAGCCCGGCTCACCGGAGGCCAAGGACGTGCAGCGCACGCTGGAGGCGCTGGAGCGGAACCTGGCCGGGCTGCAGGAGCAGGACACCGCGCTGACGGCGCGGTGGGAGCTGGAGAACAAGGACCTGAAGATGGTCGGCGAGCTGAAAGAGCAGCTGGACCGCAAGAAGGTGGAACTGGAGCAGGCACAGCGGCGCGGCGACTTTGAGCTGGTGGGGCGGATTCAGCACGGGGACCTGCGGCAGCTGGAGACGAAGCTGGCGGAGGTTGAAGCGCACATTGACAAGCGGACTGCCGCGGGCGGGTCGATGGTCAAGACGCAGGTGGACGCCGAGGCGGTGGCCGAGGTTGTTGCCGCGTGGACGGGGATTCCTGTGTCGCGGATGGTGGAGGGCGAGAAGACGAAGCTGCTGCGGATGGAGCGCGAGCTGGCCACGCGTGTGGTGGGCCAGGATGAGGCCCTGCGGGCGGTGGCCGATGCGGTGCGGCGTGCCCGCGCCGGGCTGGGAGACCCGAACCGGCCGATCGGATCGTTCCTGTTCCTGGGGCCGACGGGTGTGGGCAAGACGGAAACGTGCCGCGCTTTGGCGGACTTCCTGTTTGACACGCCGGAGGCGATGGTGCGGATTGACATGAGCGAGTACATGGAGAAGCACTCCGTCTCGCGTCTGATTGGTGCACCACCGGGCTATGTGGGTTATGAGGAGGGCGGCGCGCTGACCGAGGCGGTGCGGCGGCGGCCGTACGCGGTGATCCTGCTCGATGAGATCGAGAAGGCGCACCCGGACGTGTTCAACGTGCTGCTGCAGCTGCTTGATGACGGGCGGCTGACTGACGGGCAGGGGCGCACGGTGGACTTTAAGAACACGATCATCGTGCTGACGAGCAACTACGGCAGCCAGCAGATCCAGGAACTCACGAGCATGGGCGCTGAGGACTGGGAGATTGATGCGGCGGTGCGGCACATGCTGCGTCGCGGGCCGGTGGCCGATGCGCTGCAGGAAGCGGGCAAGGCGGCGGGGCTGTCGCCGCGTGTTGTGCAGACGCTGACTGAGGCGACGGGGCTGGGGACGCTGATGCGGCCGGAGATGCTCAACCGGATTGATGAGGTTGTGGTGTTCAAGCCGCTGAAGCGCGAGCACCTGCGCGGGATCGTGGAGATTCAGCTCAAGCGGCTGCAGGCCCGGCTTGCGGAGCGGAACCTGACGCTGGAGCTGACGGCCAAGGCCGGCGACCAGCTGGCGACCGAGGGCTGGGACCCGGCGTACGGCGCGCGGCCGCTGAAGCGGACGATTCAGCAGCGGATTGAGAACCCGCTGTCGGGCAAGCTGCTGGCCGGTGAGTTTGAGCCGGGGTCGACGATTCTGGCGGATTACAACGGCAACGGGTTCACCTTTACGCGGAAGGCGTAAGGCGGACCGGGCTGCGAGTGTGTGAACCAAGGACCCTTCCGGCGTTTGGCCGGGAGGGTCTTTTTCATCTGTGTGAAGAGGCATGAGCGGAGTGGGATTCAGGGTGGATTTCCAGTACAATCGTGGCATGGGAACATGCACTGTGAGGTTGGCGGTTGGAGTCTGCATCGGGCTGATGGCGGTGGAGGCGTGGGGCAAGCCTGCGGTGACGGTTGCGCCGGTTGCTCCGGACGCGGCGGTGAAGCCGGGTACTGCGGCGGCGACGGCGGAGACCGAGACGGTGGCGGCTGGTGAACTGGGCGAGCGGGTGGTGCGGTATGCGCGGCGTGCGGAGGCGTTCGGCTTCAGCGGGGCGGTGCTGGCGGGCAAGGGCGGGCGGGTGGTGGCGGCGGTGGGCGTGGGCAGCAGCGACCTGGCGGGCAAGGAGCCCAACACACCGGCGACGCTGTTTGAGGTTGCATCGGTCACCAAGCAGTTCACGGCGGCGGCGGTGCTGCGGCTGGTGCAGGAGGGCAAACTGAAGCTGGATGATCCGATTGACACGATCCTGCCCGATGTGCCGGAGAACTGCGGTGCGATCACGATCCGGCACTTGCTGGCGCACACATCGGGGATTCCGGGGTCGAACTCGCGCGGCGGCGGCGATGACCTTGCGGCGGTGCTGCCGGTGTTTCTGGCCGGCGGGCCGCGGCAGAAGCCGGGGACGCGGTTTGAGTACTGGAATCAGGGCTATGCGATTGTGTCGGAGATTGTGGCGCGGGCGAGCGGGCGGAGCTACACGACGTATCTGCGGCAGTCGCTGTTTGGCCCGGCAGGGCTGAAGGTGACGTGCTTTACGGGGGATAAGGCGCCGACGGTGGAGGGGGTGGCGGCGACGGTGGCGACGGGGCGATCAATGTTTGGCGAGCCGCGGACCGCGCTGGAACACCCGTATGGGAGTTACGGGTTGCAGTACCGGGGCATGGGCGGGGTTGTCAGCAGTGTGCAGGACCTCTGGCGGTGGGATCGGGCCCTAGCGGCGAGCGGGGATGCGGCGTTGCTGACCGAGGCATCGAAGGCGGAGATGTTCCGGGCGGGGCCGGGGGAGTATGGGCTGGGGTGGCGGATCGGCAAGACGGCTGATGGAAAGACGGTGCAGTCGCACGGTGGCGGGGTGCGGGGCTTTGCGTGCCAGTATGTGCGGCTGCCGGATGTGGACGGATGCGTGGTGATCCTGGCCAATGCGGATGATGCGCCGGTGAACCAGATGGTTTCGGCGTTGCAGGCGATGGTGCTGGCACCGGAGGATCGGCCCGCACCGGCGGCGGTGGACCTGCCTGAGCCGCTGGGTGCGGCTGCCGCGGAGTTGCTGGTGGGGAGCTTTACCGATGAGAAGGGCAATGTGCTGACTGTGGTGAGGGAAAGGAAGGCAACGAAGGCGACGATTACGTGGGCGGGGCGGCCGGGGCTGCGGACGAACGCGTTCCTGGTGGCGGGGGCGCCGGGGAGGGAGGGGGCGCAAGGCACGGTCGCGCTGTTTGAATGGACAGCAGCCACGCCGGTGGAGGTGAAGATGGGGCCGAATGGGAAGGCGGCGGAGCTGGCAGTTGGCGGGCAGCGGTTTGTGCGGAAGCCGTGACGGGCTGGGAGCGAGGTGGAGGCGATGGAGGGGGCGGAGGGGGCGGAGGGGGCTGGCCCCCCACTTTTGCGTGCGTGCGGGTCCGGCGGGCGCGTGGGCACCCCGATACCATCGGACGCAGCTGCCGGTGCCCCGGTGGCAGGTTTTTGTTTGGAACTGCCTATGCCCACGATCACGATTGACGGCCGCGTCTGTGAGTTCAAGCCCGGCCAGATGATTCTGCAGGTCGCCAACGACAACGGCATTGCCGTACCGCAGTACTGCTATCACGATGGATTGTCGATCGTGGCGAGCTGCCGCATTTGTCTGGCGGAGGTGTGGTCTCCGAACCCGCGGAACAACAACAAGCTTGAGCCGATGATGGGCGGGAAGCTGTTCCCGACGTGCCAGACGGCGGCGGCGGACGGGATGGTGGTGTACTCCGACAGCCCCAAGGCGGTGGCCAACCAGCGTGCGGTGATGGAGTATCTGCTGATCAACCACCCGCTGGACTGCCCGGTGTGCGACCAGGCGGGCGAGTGCTTCCTGCAGGATTACAGCTACGAGTACGGGCGCGGCAAGAGCCGGTTTGAGGAGTCCAAGCTCAAGCAGCCCAAGAAGGACCTTGGCCCGCACATTTTCCTGTACAGCGACCGGTGCATCATGTGCACGCGGTGCGTGCGCTTTACGCGTGAGGTGACGGGGACCAGCGAGCTGCTGGTGACGGGTCGCGGCAACCGCGAAGAGATTGATGTGTTCCCCGGCCAGCCGCTGGACAACGAGCTTTCGGGCAACGTTGCGGACCTGTGCCCGGTGGGTGCGCTGCTGGACAAGGACTTCCTGTTTGCCCAGCGCGTGTGGTTCCTGAAGGAAACACCGAGCATCGACGGCATCACGGCCTCGGGCGACAACATCTCGATTCATCACAACGAGGGGCGGGTCTATCGCATCAAGCCGCGCACCAACATGGGTGTGAACAAGTGGTGGCTGAGCGATGAGGTGCGGTACGGCTGGAAGTTCATTCACCGCGAGGACCGGCTGGCCGGGTGCGTGCGCAAGCAGTTCGGCGTGCCGGTGGCGACGGACCTGGCGCGTGCTGTGGGCGACATTGTCGCGGGCCTGAAGAAGGTTGCGGCTGCGGGCAAGAAGATCGCGGTGATGATCTCACCGATGCTGCCGAGCGAGGAGGCGTACCTGCTTGCCCGCGCGGTGCAGGCGATTGACGGCAAGGCGTTCCTGGCGATGGGGCCGATCCCGGTCTCGGGCCAGGACAAGACCTTCCCGCCGGGCAAGGCGGACGGGTTTGTGATCTCGGCGGAGAAGTGCCCCAACAGCCGCGGCGTGAAGGCCGTGCTGACGGCGCTGAGCAAGCCGACAGCGCACAACGGGTACGTGGCGAGCTTTGAGCAGGTGGTCACGCAGCTGCGCTCGGGCGAGATCGGCGGCGTGCTGGTGACGGGCAACTACCCGAGCAACTGGATCACGCCGGAGTTCATGGCGGCCATCGGCCCGGCGGGCAACCGTGACAGCAAGTTTGTGGCGGTGATTGACACGCTGCCGAGCACGCTGACCGAGCGGGCGGATGTGCTCATCGGCGGTGCGACGTTTGCCGAGAAGGCGGGCACATTTACGAACCACAAGGGCCTGATCCAGTGCTTTGAGCAGGCGATTGCGGTGCGCGACGGTGCGTTTGCCGAGGGACACATCGCGGCAGAGCTGATTGCCGAGGCGACCGGGGCGGCTGCCCCGACGAGCAACGCGGCGATGGTGCGGCAGGAGATGGCGGCGCGGCACAGCGACCTGCAGGCCTTTGCCACGGCGGCCAAGCCGGCGACGGTGGAGACCCGCCAGGAAGCGGACATGGAAGTGGTGGAGCTGTAAGGCGGGCGGGGGGAGAGTTGACTGTGAAATGCAAAGCGGGCCGCGACATGCGGCCCGCTCTTTTCATTGTGTAGTGGGATGCGGTGGAACGGAGAACGGGCGTGCGCTGCCGCGGTTGAAGCCGCGGAGGTGGCGCACGCCCGTTTTGATGATGGCGGAGTGGGGCTGGCGGCTTAGAGTGCCCGGGTTTCGTAGGCGTTGGTGCCAGCGCGGACGACGGGGGTCGGTGCATCTGCGCCGGGGGCGGACTTCTCGCTGGTGGAGGTGATGTCGGTCGCGCCGGCGGCGGTGAAGAGGTCCTTGGCGCGGGTTACTTCGGCGGAGGACTCGGCGTGGACCGAGATGAGGATGTTGCCGTCCTTGACCTTGCCCTCGTAGCGCTTGGCTTCGATCTCGGGGATGCCCATGCCGATGAGGCCGCCGGCAATGCCACCGACTGCGGCGCCGACGGCGATGCCGCTGAGTGCGGCCATGATGGGCCCGGCAGCGATGAACGGGCCGACACCGGGGATGGCCAGGAGGCCGATGCCGGCGAGCAGGCCGAGCGTACCGCCGACGACGCCGCCGGTGCCGGCACCGATGGATGCGCCTTCGGGGGCCTTGGTGTTCTTCTCGTGGGCGAAGTCGCGGGTGCTGCCCTTGTCGGGGAAGAGGACGGAGATGTCGTTGTCACTGAAGCCGGCGAGCTTGAGGCCGGAGACGATGTTGTTGGCCATTGCGATGGTCGGTGCGATGCAGAGGACTGAGGTCGGCATGGGGATGCTCCTGGTTGGCGGGCACACGTGGGCGTGCCTGTGGGTAAAAGCGAAAGGGTGAGTGGTGTTTGGAGGTGAGTGGGAAGCCGCGCCGTTCGGCCGGGCACGGGCGTGCGCGGCCGAACGGTTGAACGGATCGCGGGGTCAGTTGATCTTGACTTCCAGCTCGTTGATGACGGTGCGGACGCCGGCGATGGACTTGGCCTTGGCGTCGATGGCGTCCTTCTCGGCCTGGGAATCAACCGGGCCGCGGAGGGTGACGGTGCCGGCCTTCTCGGTGATGATCTTGCAGTTCTTGGCGTTGGTGCTCAAGGTCTTGTCCTCCATGATCGCGCGGCGGATATCCGCGGTGACCTTGATGTCATCGGTGCTGTTTGACTGGTCCATCGGCGTCTTGGCCGCGGCGTCACGGTCGAGCTTGTTGCGTGCGGTGTTGTCGGCATCCGGCACGGTGGCGGGAGCGGTGGTGGTGCGGTTGGTGTTGGCGGGCATTGGCTCGGCCTTGCGGTCGCAAGCGGAGAGGGCCAGGAGCACGGTGCCCAGTGAGAGTGTGGTGATGATGTGTGTTCGCATGGGAAGTTGCCTTTATCGCTGTGGAGAGCGGTTGGTGGGTGGGAGTGGACTGGGAAGGAGAGGACGGCGGGGAGGCGAAGGCCGCTACATGCAACTGCGGAGCAGGAGCAGCAGCAAGATGAGGGGGATGGGCAAGCCGAGCGCCCAGAGCAGGATCATGGGGCGGACTTTGCCGGATCGCGCTGCGGGCAGGTTGCGCGGGGCCGTGGGATCACCGGGAGCCGCGCCTGCGGGCGCAGCGGATACTGGACTGTTTTGAATCATCCTGTTCCTTGTCAGAGGTATCACCGGCAGCGGTCGGGGGCCGCACTGGGGCCGGAGCGGGCAGGACACATGGAGCATCCTGCTGCGATGACATGAGTATCACACACAGCAAGGCGGGCGGCCAGAGGGGATAGGTTCTGCTTCTGGCCCGGCGTGTCCGGGCGGCCAACGATCAGGCCATGGCACGAGTGCACACGGTGGCGGGTTTGGCGTTGCGCGGGGCGGTGGTGGGCCTGTTGCTGCTGGCCGGTGGAGTGGTTGCCGCGGGCGGTGCTATTGCTGGTGCGCCGGCCAAGCAGCCGGTGTCAGTGCAGCCACCGCCGCGGCTGGACCCGCTGACGAAACTGGATGATGCCGAGCCGGGAAAGGTGTATCTGAACCTGTCGAAGGTGAAGGGGACGATGGCCGAGGGGCCGACGGATGCATCGAACGCGGGGGACCGACTGCGGTACACCTGGGCGCTGCCGAAGGGATTTTCGCGGGAGAAGCCGCGGGACCTGGTGACGCTGATCCACAACACCGAGCAGGATGTGATGTGGGGACACGACAACTACCCGCCGGGGTCACTGGGGGATGATCTGATCTCGGTGGCGATTGACGGGACGACGGATCGGGATGACGGCACGCGGGTGTTTGCCCCGCGGCCGACGGACATTGTGATTTACCGCGACTTCATTCTGGAGATGACACGGACGATTCCGTGCCGGCGGATCATTCACTACGGCCTGGCTGAGGGCGGGATGTTTGCGACGGTATTCGGCGGGCGGTTCCCGGCGCTGAGCATGGGGATCATCGCGCACAACAGCGGGTCGGCGCAGATCAGTGCGACCAAGGGTGGGGTGCTGGGGGTGCCGATTGTGCTGCTGGCGGGCACGGATGATGAGCAGTATCGCATGGCGCGTTCGCTGGCGGCGCGGGAGGCGTACGAGTTTGACGGGCACAAGATGGTGTTTGTGCACATTCTGCCCAAGTGGCAGGACCAGCCGTGCCCTGCGGCGGTGCGGCACGGAGTGGACCTGTGCGTGGGGCTGGCGACGGATGACCCGGAGGAAGCGCTGGACCGGGCCGAGCGGCTGATGCGGCCGGGCGAGACGGTGCGGGGCAAGCCGGTGCCGCCAGCGCTGCACATGGCCCGGGCGGTGCTCAAGCGTGTGGACCTGGAGCCGCCGCCGGAGCAGAAGCGGGACCCGAACATTCCCGGCGGCGGGCTGCGCGGGGCCAAGAGCTTTCCGACGGCGTTTAAGAAGCTGCCGCCGGAGATCCGCCAGAAGGCGGTGGCGCATGCCGCGGTGATTGAGGGCTGGGCCCAGAAGGCACTGACGCCGCTGCGGCAGCGGGTGGGCACGGCGGAAAAGCTGCGGGCTGCGGTGAAGACTGACCCGAAGGCGGACAAGGCGACGCAGGCCAAGCAGCTGCGTGAGGCGGCGCGGACGATCGGCACGTTGTGGCTGCTGCGCGAGCAGTTGCGGGGCGTGGATGCGATGGAGACGCTGGCGGCGGACTGCAAACTTGATGAGCTGCTGACCGAGCGGGCCGATGCGGGCGATGAGCTCGTTGAGAAGCTGGCGGCCCAGCCGCCGGCGGCGGAGGCGATGTCGGCGATCACCGATGCACTGCACGGCGTGGCGGGGTATCACAGCCTGCCGATGGACCTGGCCCAGCAGGCCCGGAAGCTGACCAAGGCCACGGGTGTGGCAACGGATGCGGCCGATACGCTGCCGCTGATTGAGGCGGTGATGGAGGGCTTTGACCAGGCGGTGGGCGACTTTGCGACGCTGATGGCGACGTGGTCGAAGTGACGGTGGCGCGCTTTTGGGCGCATCGCGGCCTACAACCCCGCACACGATGCGGCCAGAGTTGTCGTACATCATCCCTGCGCACAATGCCGAGGCGTTCATCGCCGAGACGCTGAGCGCCCTGCGGACCCAGCAGCCCGGGCGCCACGGCGAGCCGGTGCCGAGCTGGGAAGCTGTGATTGTCGATGATCGGAGCACGGATGGGACGGTGCGAGCAGTCAAGGCGATTGGTGATGCGCGGCTGGTGGTGGTGCGCAACCCGGGCCCGCAGCGGGGGCCGGCGGCGGCGCGACGGGTGGGGCTGCACCATGCAACCGGACGGCTGGTGTGCTTTCTGGATGCCGACGACCTGCCCGAGCCGCACAGCATGGCTGAGTTGGTCGGGGCGATCAAGGCCGAGGATGCCGATGCGGTGACAGGCGGATACCGGCTGATCGATGAGACCGGGGAGGACCTGTGCTGGTCGCACCTGCCGGAGAACGGCGACTGGTCGGTGCAGAAGCTCTCGACGGCGAACCGGCTGATCATCGGTGCGGTGGTGGTGACGCGGCAGGCGCTGCTTGCGGCGGAGACGGCCGAGCCGCGGATGTTCGATACGGGCTGCCAGAGCGAGGATTGGGCGATGTGGCTGCACTTTGCCCGCGTGGCGCATGATGCGGGCGTGCGGTGGGCCCATGTGGTGGACCGACCGGTGCTGGCGTATCGCCAGCGGAGCGGCTCGCGATCGCGGCAGGTGATGGAGAACCTTTCGTCGGGCCTGCAGATCATCCAGCAGTTCGGCGCCGATGATGATGAGATCCGTGCGGCGGCCATCAGCATGCTGCGGCGTGCGGTGTCCGAGGCGCTGGTTGAGGGTGATGCGGATCTGGTTCAGGCCGCATCGGCGGATATTCCGCCCGACGAGCGGGGCGGGGATCAGGCGGCGGAGGCGTTTGTCTCGCCGCTGCGGTGGTCGCTGGCGTGCCGGGGGTATCTGCGTCCGCCGGGGATGAAGGTGGCCATGGCGGAACTGCTGCCGCAGATTACGAAGCTGGCGGCGGGGATCTTGCACTTTGACTGGTCGGTGGTGATGCGGCGGGCGCTGTGCGGGCCGGAGCAGCTGGCGATGGCGGCCTCGCGGCTGCATGCGACGATGGGGCCGAGCGGGCGGCTGGTGATTTACGGGCTGGGGCGGAACGGCCGGGCCGCGCTGCGGCTGGTTGCCGGGCGGGACCACGTGGTGGCGATCGACGATGATGCCTCGCGGACGAGCCCGGTGCCGCGGATCATGGTCGATGATCTGACCGCGACGGATGCGGTGCTGGTGACGCCGGACAAGCGAGAGCCGATCCTGGGTCGGATTGACGGGACGCCGGCGCGGGTGGTGCTGCCGGAGGATGTGCTGCTGGGGCGGGTGAGGTGAGTGCGACCACCGGGGCGACGGGCGGGCACCCGGGGCTGAAGTGATGTAAATAGCGATTCAAACACAACTTAGGCGTGCTTCGGGCAGGCTGGTGACGGCAACGCTACGCTTGGGCCGTTTGCGTTTTGGCCCTCTGGACACTCCGCGTCGCGGCGTGCCGGAGGTGCCGCTGTTTCGTCTGGTTTTTTCAGGAGCTTTTCGTGGCTGATTCCAACCACTTCGACATCGTTGTCATCGGCGGCGGTCCCGCCGGGTACGTCGGCGCCATCCGGGCCGCCCAGCTGGGGTTCAAGGTTGCCTGCGTCGAGCGTGCCAAGCTCGGCGGCGTGTGCCTGAACTGGGGCTGCATCCCCAGCAAGAGCCTGCTGGCCAACGCGGAGCTGGTTGAGAAGCTGGCCAAGGCGGAGGACCAGAAGTTCTGGGGCCTGAAGATCTCCGGCGGCATTGAGCTGGACTGGGACCGGATCATCGGCCGCTCGCGCGAGGTTGCCAGCAAGCTCAACGGCGGCATCGGCTTCCTGCTCAAGAAGAACAAGATCGAGCACATCATCGGCAACGCCAAGCTGGTGGGTGCGGCGACTCCGGCCAACGGCAACAAGTGCCGGATCGAGGTGCAGGAGTGCGCCGTGCAGGAGGAACTGACCAGCGCACCGGCGACGCCGGGCAAGGCGATCCGCACGATCACCGCCGACAACGTGGTTGTCGCGACGGGTTCGGTGGCCCGGGACCTGCCGTTTGCCAAGTTTGACGGCGACAAGATCTGGGGCGCCCGTGAGGCGATGTACAACAAGTCCAAGCCCAAGAGCCTGATCGTTGTCGGTGCCGGCGCCATCGGCATGGAGTTCGCGTACTTCTACAACTCCATGGGCACGCAGGTGACGGTCATTGAGATGCTGCCGCGGATCCTGCCCGTTGAGGACCAGGACATTTCGACGGCGCTGGAGAAGATTTACACCAAGCACGGCATGACGCTGCTGACGTCGCACGGCACGACGGCCATCGAGAAGACGGCCACGGGCGTGAAGGTGACGGTTGCCCCGATGAAGGACGGCAAGCCCGACGAGAGCGCCAAGAAGGTGCTCGAGGCCGACAAGGTGCTGCTGGCCATCGGCGTGAAGGGTCGCACCGATGGGCTCTGCGATCCGTCGCTGGGGCTGAAGATCGAGAAGGACCACATTGTCACGGACTACCAGCCGGGCAAGACGACCAACCAGGCTATCGACTACAAGACGAACCTGCCGGGCGTGTACGCCGTGGGCGATGTCATCGGTCCGCCGTGGCTGGCCCACGTGGCCAGCGAGGAGGCCATCATCTGCGTCGAGCGGATCGCGCTGAAGCTGGGCAAGACGCACCATGAGCCCTACCCGATGGACTACACCACCATCCCGGGCTGCACGTACTGCATCCCGCAGGTGGCCAGCGTGGGCTCCACCGAGCAGGCGCTGATTGCCCAGGGCAAGGTCAAGGGCAAGGACTACGACACGGGCACGTACCGGTTTGCCAGCCACGGCAAGGCGATCGCGGCGGCGCACACTGATGGTCTGGTCAAGATCATCCGCGGGCTGCCGCGGGGCGAGATCCTCGGTGCGCACATCCTGGGCGACCAGGCCACCGAGCTGATCGCCGAGATGACCCTGGCCCGCCGGCTGGAGGCCACCACCGAGGAGATCATCGCCACGGTGCACGCCCACCCGACGATGCACGAGGCGCTGCATGAGGCGGCTCTGGCGGCTGAGGGCCGCGTGATCCACGCCTGAGCCCGGCGCGTCAGATTGACGCGTGAACATCGATTTACCCAGTACCCCCGGCCGACCCTGCGTCGGCCGGGGTTGTTTTTGCCCTGGGTGGGGCTGCCGGAAGGCAAGCCCCGGGGCCGGCAACCGGGCGGGCAGGGTTACCAAGTACTGCCTGTGTGCCTGTTTGGGGAGATAGACTCCCGACCTTGCCATCGGGGTTTTCAGCAATCCGCTGCTGGCCTCGACGCTGCCTGATGATCGCACCTCATGGATACTGCCTGGCTGACATATTGGCTCCTGGGACTGCTGGGGACGTATCTGCTCGGCGGCGTGCCGTTCGGACTGCTGATCGGCCTGAGTAAGGGGGTTGATGTTCGCCTGCACGGCAGCAAGAACATCGGCGCATCGAACGTGGGGCGGACCATCGGACGCAAGTACGGGATCATCACGTTCTCGCTGGACATGCTCAAGGGCTTCCTGCCGGTGCTGATCGCGGGCTTTGTGCTCGGCACAATCAACACGCTGGACCTGCCGCCGGAGAAGACCTGGCCGTGGCTGTCCTTCGGCGTGGCCAGCGTGCTGGGGCATACCTATTCGCCGTACCTGAAGTTCCGCGGGGGCAAGGGCGTGGCCACCGGGTTTGGCGCTGTGCTGGCCATGTACCCGATCCTGACCATTCCGGCTGTGCTGTCGATCGCCACCTGGGGTGCCTCGGTGATGATCACGCGGTACATCGGCTTTTCCTCGTGCGTTGCCGGGTTGAGCCTGCTGCCGTGGGCGCTGGGCACACCGGCGATCGGCCGGTTCATCGGTCTGTTCCAGGGTGAGGCCAAGGAAGGCGAGATCATCCGCCTGTGGCCGTACCTGGTCGTGGCGCTGTTCATGGGCGTGCTGGTTGTGTGGCGTCACCGCAGCAACCTGGTGAGAATGACCAAGGGCACCGAGCCGCGGGTGAAGACCCGCGCCGAGCGAGCGGCGGCCAAGGCGGCGGCAGCGAGCGCCAACGGGCAGGTTGCCGCGGCACCGGTGCAGGTGACCGGGACGGCCCAGGTCCAGCACTAAACGGCGTCCTCGGCAGGCGGGGGCTTTGGAGCTGACCAGGGCCAGATCCTGCTTGATTATCGGCGTGGCACCCCCGTTGGGGGTGGATGGTGGCGGTGGCGGCTGGTTGGGAGGCCGCGGCGGGGGAAACGGCGAAAACTGAATGCCGATTTGGAACCCTGCTGGCTGGGCCGGCCTCCAAGGTGATGTGCGGGCCATGCCGCGGCGGCGAGCGACCGACCGGGCATGTGCACGCTGGAGTGCAGCGCGACCGAGCAGGTGACAACCGATGACAACAGCAACTGATCAATCAAGCCAGTCCAACGCGACGAGCCGGCCGCAACCCCAGCAGCAGGAGCGTGAAGCGGGGTCACGGGGGTTTCATGAAGCGACGGCCGCACAGGTTGATGGCTGGCTGCGAGCCGGCCACGCGGTGCTGGTGGATGTTCGCGAGCCCGATGAGCACAGCCGCGAGCGGATTGACGGTGCACGGCTTGTGCCCCTGTCACGGTTTGATCCCGCGCTGGCGATGGGCCAGGTGATGCCCGGTCAGCGGCTGGTGCTGCACTGCAAGGGCGGCAAGCGGTCACTGGAGGCGGCACGACTTGCCGCCGCATGTGCGCCGTGGGGTGTTGAGGTGGTGAGCCTGACCGGCGGGATTGAGGCGTGGAAGCGCGATGGCCTGGCTGTGATCGAGAACAAGCAGGTATCCCGTATCTCGGTGATGCGGCAGGTGCAGATGATTATCGGTTCGGGTGTGCTGAGCGGCGCGTTGCTGGCATGGTTCGTGCACCCGGGGTTTGTCGGTCTGTCAGCGTTCTTTGGCGCTGGACTGATCTTTGCCGGAGCAAGCGGAACCTGCGCCCTGGCGACGCTGGTTGGAATGCTGCCTTGGAACCGGAGTGGGGCGGCTTCGGCGAGCTGCGGCACTGGTGCATGTGGTACTGGTGCTTGCGGAACCAAGTGATGCAGATCCCGTTGGGAGTTGATTCGAAACCCAGGAGACACACGATGCTTGGCGATGCAACAAAGTTCTATGAGTCCTGGCCTGAGACCATGAACGCCACCAAGGCGCTCAACCCCGACATCGGCCGGGCCTTTGGCGCGATGTTTCAGGGCGTGATGAAGGATGGCGGCGAGGGTGGGCTGTCGGTCATGTACAAGGAACTGATTGCTCTGGGCATCGGCGTTGCGGTGCGGTGTGAACCGTGCATCTATGCCCACGTGGAGAAGTGCCTGAAGGCAGGCGCGACCCAGCAGCAGGTGATGGAGGCCGCCGGTGTTGCGGTGATGATGGGCGGCGGGCCCAGCTACACGTACACCACGGTGGTTGCCGCGGCGCTGAAGCACTTTGAGCTGCATCCCGTTGCACACTGAGAGGTCAAGCGGGGGCACCTGTCGTTCCACCAGAGCCGCTGCCGTCAGGCCAGCACACCGGCAAAGGGCTGAGCCGGGCGGGGCTATCGCGAGCGTGCCACCGGGCGGCGGCCGCGGGCGGGGCGTGTGACGGCTGAGTACTGGCTGGCGTCGCGCTCGGCGATCATCTTGAGGATGCGGGTTCTGACCTGGGGCGGCATCTGGCCCTCGGCCATCTGGGTGCAGGCGTCCTGCACTAAATCGAGTTCGCGGAACACGGCGCGGCAGCGGGCGCAGACCTCAGCCTGAGGGACCTTGCGGCCGGCGGCGTCTCCGCGGTCCATGGCGTTGAGCTTGGTCTTGAGCAAGTCGAGGCAGACCTGCTTCTCGTAAATCGGTGCGGGGGCGGGCGTGCTGGCGGCGCGGGCGGTCATGGCCTTGCGCAGGGCCAGGCGGCCTCGGTGCAGGCGGGTCTTGACGGTGCCCTCGGCAAGCCCGAGGGCGGAGGCGACATCCTCCACACTGAGCCCGGCAATCTCCTTAAGCACAATGACGACGCGCAGGTGTTCGGGCAGGCGGGCGATTTCTCGCTGGACGCGGGCCAGCGCCTCGCGGTGCTCAGCCGGGTCCTCCTGACCCTCCGCTGCCGCGGCGACTTCCATGATCGTCGTCTCCTTCCAGGGCATGAGCTGGGAGACGGCGGGCATGCGACGATCCGTGCCACCCTTGCGGCGCATGCGGGCTTTGCAGGAGCGGGCGGCGATTGTGTAAAGCCAGGTGCCCGCGTCGGCCTGGCCGCGGAAGGTGTCCCAGCGCCGGAAAGCCTGCAGGAAGGTGTCCTGGACCATGTCCTGGGCATCGTCACGGTTGCCGCAGAGCCGCAGACCGAGTGAGAAGATGCGGGGACCGTGCACATCGAGCAGGCGCGGGATCGCCACGGAGGCGGGCAGATCAGGGGAAACCACAGCCGGCGATGCGGCGTGCCGCACAGGAACAGGTCGCGAGACGGTGGCGCGGGAGGTCATGCGCCGCGACTGTAGTGGAGGGACGGGCGGGTACGCGCACGCATGAACACTCACTTTGCAGCCAGTGGTGTCTCAGACGAGTCTGATTCGGCTATCATCCTGAGTTCCGCGACCCCGCAGGGTCGCCGATGGCCAAGTCCCCCAGTTCTGCTCGCGGGCCGAGACGGCGTGCGAGACCGGAGTTTGTCGATGCTTCCCAAGCCGCCACCACGCGAGCCGTCCGTCGGGTTCCTGTATCTGCCGCCGTTTCGAGTTGTGGGCACGTCGATCGCCGGCGAGGCGACGAGCGTGATGATCCCTGAACTGGACCTGTGCTTTGACCTTGGCGTGTGCCCGCGGGCGATGCTGCCAGCAAAGTACGCATTCATCTCGCACGGGCACATGGACCACATCGGCGGTCTGGCGTACTGGTGCAGCCAGCGCCATTTCCAGGGCATGGGTGTGGGCAATATCGTCTGCTCCAAGGAGATCGCCCCGTCGATCGCCAAGATGATGGAGGGCTACGTGGAGCTTGAGCGGCAGAAGACGCCGTACAAGATCATCGCGCTGGACAACGACGAGCCGCTGCAGATCAAGAGCAACATCTACATGCGGATTTTTCCGCTGGAGCACGGCGCGCCGACGCACGGCTGCAGCGTGTACGAGCGCCGCAGCAAGCTCAAGAGCGAGCTGAGCGGCCTGCCCCAGGAAAAGCTGATGGAGCTCAAGGCCAAGGGCCAGGAGATCACCAACACGATGGAAGTGCCGCTGGTGGCGTACATCACCGACACGGGCGCGTGCCCGAACCTGATCCGTGATGACGTCCGCAAGGCGCAGATCCTCATCGGCGAGTGCACCTTCTTTGAAGATGAGAACCAGGACCGCGCCGATGTGGGCAAGCACCTGCACGTCAAGCAGTTTTGCGAGTGGATCCGCGTCGGTGAGAATCAGCACGTGGTGGTGATTCACATCAGCCGGCGGACCAACCTGACGCAGGTGCGCGACGAGTTGTTCAAGAAGCTGGGCACCGCGCTGAACCGCAAGATCGAGATCCTCATGGATCACAAGGGCAACAGGGAGAAGTACGAGCGCCAGCTGGCCGATGCGGGCATTCGCGCTGAGCGGTGAGCGTGACGGTTATTGGATTGACTCTTCTCAACCCGGCGATGAGCCGGGTTGTTTTTTAGCGGAGCGAGCGGCGGCTCACGCGTTGTGCGGCACGCACTGCAGCACGTAGTCGGGGCGATCGGCCGCGGACTCGTGGCGGTAGGTACGGGTCACCTGACCGCGGTCGATCAGGAAGACGCCGGGCATCTGGAAGCCGTCGCCCACCAGCCGGCCGCCGAGGTGACCGCGCAGGATGCCCGCGACAAAGCCGCGGACAAAGGACTTGATGCCAAAGAGCTGCCACAGCGTGCCGCGGCGGAGGCCCATGGCGCGGTAGAGCTCCTTGCGCGGATCACTGACGGTGGCCAGGCCGCCGAGGCCGTAGCGCGCGAGGTACTCGACGGCGGTGGTGGCATCGATCATGTGGACCAGCACAATGTTCACGCCGCGGGCGGTGATTGCAGCTCGCTGCACGGCCAGATCGCTCATGGCCTCGCGGCAGAAGGTGCAGCCGAAGTGGCGGAGGAACACCAGCAGCACCGGGGCGGCCATGGAAAGCTCAGCAACCGTTTGCCCGGTGCTGGTGCGGGCAGAAGCCAGCGCGGAAGTGGCATCTGTGGGGGCTGCGGCGGTGGCGACGGGGACGGCGGTGCTTGTTGCCGAGAGGTTCTGAGTGTTCATCGGCTTGCTCCTGCTTGACGTTCGATAAGGCCCACGCAGCACCACTGGTTGCCGATGCGGTCGGTCAGGCGGAAGCCGTCGAGCATCGGAGATCGCGAACTGGCCCCGCGCGACCAGGCACCGTGGACACCGGCGAGCAGGTCGTGCTCGGCGGTGCGCTGGTCCTGGGCGTAGACGACCAAGAGCAGGCCGCCGCGGAGGATGACGGGATCGGCCGCGAGTTTCTGGCAGTCTTCATAGACCGCGCTGGTGAGTTCAACCCCGTACGAGCGGTTGGGCCCCGGGATGCCGCGGGACGTGCAGAACTGCCCGACGAGCTTGACCTCGAGCCAATAGGCATCGTCGGGGGCGACGAGGTCGGCGGCGGGTGCCGTCACTGCGGGATCGGCGGCGGCAGGTTTGCGAGCGGCTCGCGTGCGACGCTTGGCGGCTGGCGCGACGCGGTGGGCCGGATCGGCAAAGAGCGTGTTCTTGCTGAGCAGATCATCTTCCAGCCCGGCGCGGCGCTGGGTGGGCTCATCGGCGATGCTCTGGCCGGGGCGATCTGTCAGCACGATGTCGCAGCGGTCACGCTCGGTGAGTGTGGGCACGATCGAGCGTTTGCCCGGCCTGTGCATCCACGTGCCCGGGTACGGACGCTCGCGCAGGACGCCGAGGCCGGCATCGAAGAACCCGGACTCGAGGATGGGGTGCAGGCCGATCTCTCGCAGCGAGTCGATGTTGGCGACCGCCTGCTCAAGCTCGAGACGCTGCTGCTCCTGCCGCAGCGCATCGGTGGCGATCGACAGGATGGTGCCCGACTCCGGGAGACTCATTGCCAGCATCGTTGACACGCCGGGAGCTTCGTGGAGGTTGGGCCACGGAACGTCGCCGAAGGAGGCGATGGGGTGCTTAGACGTCACCGGAGATCTGCAGCCAGGCCCAGAGGCACAGCCCCAGTGCGGTGGCGGCGGGGATGCCGCCGACGACGAGGGCGAGCGTCCCGGCGAGAAGCTCAGACTTGGGGCGGATGGCCTTGCGGGCAAGTCCGAAGACCAGTGGAGTCAGACCCAGCAGCGACATGGCGGTGATGCGGACCCACAGGGGCGCGTCCTCTCCACCGAATCGCAAGGCCTGAAGAAAGATGGCCGGGAGGATGCCGGCGAGCACGACTGCCGCACCGATGCCGAGCTTGAGCCGCGGCCAGAGCAGCGAAACGACGATGGCCCCGCCCGCCGCCGCGGCAATGCAATGCAGCAGCAACCCCAACCGCAGCGAGCCAAAGCCAAGCAGCAGCACCTGCGATGCTGAGACACCAAGTACCCAGACGAACAACGGTGACAGCACGCCGCGGCCGTGCAGCGAGAGCGTCAGGCCCGCGAGTACTGCAACGGAGGTCGCGGCCAGGAGTGCGGATTCCAGAACGCCCAGCTTGAGCATGGCACCGGCCAGTGCCGCGGTGCCGGCGGTGAGCAGGGCAGCCACGACCCCGCGCGCGACCGGACCCGGCGCCGCGGCGGCGAGCAGGCCCGACAACCCCGCGGCCAGCACGACGAAGGTGAGGCGGCCGAACGAGTCAGTCGGTGCCAGCGAGAAGCCGCCGGTGATGGCGATCATGGCGAAGGCCAGAGCACCAGTGAGCACAACCGGCGGCACGAGTGAGCGCCAGTCAAAGCCGGAGGTGGCATCGTCAGGCAGAACCTGCTCGGGGCTGACACCACTGAGCGGCGGCTGCGGCGTGCCGCGGCGAGGTGTGCCGAGCCAGGTCAGACCGAACATGACCGTCGCGGCAGCACCGGGGACGAGGGCACCGATCAGAAACTTCTCAGCAACAGCGTCCATGGGCAGGTCTCAGGGGTTGGAACGATGGATGGGCGGATGTGGAAAACCTCCGTGCAGGGTTGTGTGCCCTGTCGGGTCAGAGCACTCTACGCTGCTGAAGCATCGACAGTTGTTTAAACAACTAAATTGGAGTCGTCCAAATCAACCGGTGTGCGGAGGGACGCGATGAACGGGTGGCAAACCGAGGAAATATGCTTGTTTTCAAGCAAAAAACAAGCAGGGCGTCGTACTTAAACGACGCCCCGCTGGAGGAGAGAGAGATCAAAGTAAGGCCCCCGCTAAGTTATTATACCTCAAGATTTTTAAGTTTACAGGAAAACCCGAAGAAACTTTGGTAAGCCTGAACGATTTGAGTGTTTGTCCACAAGGCGGCACGCCGCCTTTTGAGGAGTGGAGCCGACCTCCCCGGTTCATGGAAGTCTGGCACTGGTGGAGAGGCGGCCACGGGGTGGGGGCGGGTGTGCGGGGTCCGCTGGCGATGGGAAAAGGCAGTTCAAAAACAAAGCAGGGCGCCATCGTTTGACGGCGCCCCGCTGGAGGAGAGAGAGATCTGGTTATTGTCGGACGATCGCGAAAGGAACTTTGTGTCAAATCACCCGCAAAACGTTCGTTTCGTCCGAGGACTGGTCTGAGCAACCGTTCAGCGTTAAATGACGTGAACGTGTAATCGGTTTCGGAACAACTCACTCACCTACTTGCGGGGAAGTCATTTCCCGGGTATTCACCCCAGCTGGGGTGCGGAAGTGGTGGCCTTTCTTGACTTGTCAAAGCTGCCGAGATGGCCTGCTTTCACAATCTTCACACCAAGTTGTACGCATAATCCGTTCAGGATGTGCAAAAAGTGATCAAAAAATCTTCGCTTTACCGCGCAGATTACCCATTTTGACAGTTAGTACGGTCTTTGATTGGTTTATCAGCAGCCGGTTCTCCCTCGTCCCCAGACTGCCCACGAGTTGTGCCAATCCGGTTTCTGAAGCTGAGATCGCTCTCAGCGGCTCACCGCGGCTGTCGCTCGGGCGGGGCGATTGGGGCGGGAGGAGGTGGCGGGGGCACGCGGACATCGTCCATGGACGGTGGCTTGGGCTGGCCGCCAGCGGGTTGACCGGGGCGGTCGCCGCCGCGGGGGGCGGGGCGGTTGTCTCCACGATCGCGCAGGCGTTCTTCAACGCGGCGGAAGAGTTCCTCGCGCTCCTCGGGCGTGAGGCGCTCCAAGAGGCGAAGGGCGCGATCTCGAACCTGGGGGGGCAGGTTGGCACCTGGTGCGGCGTTGGGGCCGGATTGCGGCCCGGCGTTCTGCGGGCGAGCGGGGCGCTGGGCCGGAGCGGGCGGCTTGGGCTGGGGAGGATTCGCCGGCGGAGCGACCTCGTTGCCGGGTGCTTTGGCGGGCTCTGGTGCCGGCTCCTTGCCTGCAGCACGGGCGGCTCTTTCGCGCTGTTCTCGCTGCTGCTGCAGGTAGCGGCGGTTGGAGCTTTCCTGCTCGGTCTGCTTCCAGTTCTCGATTGAGAGCCGCATGGCCTCGCGCTGGGGTTCAGAGAGCAGGTCCCAGACTTTGGTCTGGGCATCGCCGGGCTTAGGCATCTGCGAGCGGAGTTCCTCGAGTTTGGCACGGGCCTCGTTGCGCTTGGCTTCGTCGGCCGGGGCGGGGGCAGGGGCAGACGCAGGGGCCGGCTCGCCCATCATGGGCTCATCGCCGCCGGCGGGTGGCTTGGGCGGCTGACCGGGCTGGCCGGGCTGCGGCCGGTTGGCGCCCGGACGGCCGGGGGCGTTGCCGGGGCCTGATCCCTGCTCGCCGGCCTGCTTGCGGAGGGCTTCAAGCTGCTCACGGTTCTTGCGGCCGAACTCGCGCTGGGTGCGGGTGAACTCCTCGATGATCTGGCGGATCTGCTTGCTCTGATCTTCGCTGGCGCGGACGTTCTCGGGGGCCTCGGGGCCGAGCGTGGACTTGAGCAGGTCGCCGTAGACGTTCATCGGAATCTCGCGGCCGTAGTCGCGCGGGCGGCTGCCGCCGTCGAAGGTGTTGTTGACGGCGGGCGCTTCCCGATCGGTCACGCGCGGGCCGGAGAGTGCGGGATCGCGGGCGGGTGCGGCCGGTGCGGCGGGCTTGGCGGATGCTGCCCAGGCGAGCGGAGGGCTGATGATGGAGCATGCCATCACGCCAGCGGCGGTAAGAAGGACAGCGGCGGCGAACGGGCGGCGTGTGGATGACATAGTGAACTCCTGACCTGCAATGGCGAGAGCGAAACCTCCGAGGCATAACGTCCCGGAGCGGGTGATATTGCCCAAAGTCGAGCCGGATGCCGGGCGACAGGTTCACTGTCGGCCGGAGCAGGGCCAATCATGTGCCGTTGCACGGGCGATGGCGAAACATGCTTGCCGGAAGAAGGACCCCTGATTATGCGGACCCAGCGCGGCTTCGGACAGACGATGGCCATCGTGACAGTGAGCATCCTGCTGGCCGGTATTGGCGCGGCGGCGTGGGCCGAGGGTCTGACCCCGGCACCAGCGGCGGCCACCCCCACCCCCCCCGCTGCTGTGCAACCAACGGCACCCACGGCCGCCAAGCCGGAGCAGGCGGGCGCGAACCAGGGGCAGCCGGCGGCACAGCCCAAGGCGGCGGTGGATCGCTGGCGCGGGCGGGTGCAGACCGGCGAGGGGGCCAACGACTACTTTGACTTTGTGGTGCAGTTCACCGGCGGCCTGGCGGACAAGCGCGGGACGATCACGATTCCGTCACAGAACGTGCGCGACGGCAAGCTCAGCAAGCTGAGCGTGCACGACAAGGCGATGAACTTCACGTTTGTTCCTGACGGGGCGCCCGAGGCACTGGGGGCGGTGTTCACTTCGCTGGTGCGCGACTTTGACCCGGACTCGGCCTCGGGTTCGGTGCTGCAGAATGGCGTGGTGTATCCGGTTGAGCTGGCGCGGATCCAGCCGGGCGAGGAGGTGGCCATCGGCCCCAAGCGGCCGCAAACTCCGAAGGAACCGCTGCCGTATCGCACCAGCGAGATAGTTGTGAGCAGCGGCAGCGGTGAGAGCGCCGTGAAGCTGGCGGGCACGCTGACGCTGCCGGAAGCGGCGAAGTTCAAGCCGCCGTATCCGGCGGTGGTGTTCATTACCGGGTCGGGGCCACAGGATCGCGACGAGACGATCTTTGATCACAGGCCGTTTGCGGTGCTGGCCGATGCGCTGGCGCGGGCGGGTGTGGCGAGTGTGCGGTGCGATGACCGCGGCGTGGGCGGGAGCGGGAACATCGCATCGGACCCGCTTGGACAGCTGTCGACGACGGATGACTTTGCGCGGGATGCACTGGCCGGCGTGTCGATGCTTGCCGGCAACGCGGAGATTGACAGCAAGCGGATCGGGCTGCTGGGCCATTCTGAGGGTGCGCTTGCCGCGGCGATGGCGGCGGCGGAGCAGCCGGGGAGCGTGGCGTTTGTGGTCATGATGGCCGGGCAGGGAACCAACGGTGAGGCGGTGCTCAAGCAGCAGATGCGTGCGCTGGCGATCGCCGGCGGGGCACCGATGAGCTACGTCGAGCAGGTCGGCGCGCTGCAGGCCGAGCTGCTGCGGCTGGCCCGGGATAAGGAGACGGAGAAGATCAGGCCGGCGATTGAAAAGCTGGCGATGGCGCAGATGGGGCTGACGGGCATGGACCAACTGCGGGCCAAGCAGAAGGAAGCACTGATGGCCTCACTGGATGCGCAGGCCAAGGCGATGCTGGCACCATGGATGCAGCGGTGGCTGGCGCTTGAGCCGCGGGAGTACCTGATGAAGGTCCGCGGTCGCGTGCTGGTGCTGCAGGGCGGGCTGGACACGCAGGTGGTTGCCGCGGAGAACGTGCCGCCGATTGTCGCGGCACTGACGGCCTCGGGCAAGGCCGAGGTGACGGTGCGGGTGCTGCCGAAGCTGAATCACCTACTGCAGCCGGCGCGTACGGGTGCACCGGATGAGTATGCGAGCATTGAGCAGACGATGGATCCGGCGGCGGTGCAGGCGGTGGTGGAGTTTGTGGCAGGGCGGTGATTCGAACGTGGATTGCGTTTCGATGCAAACCTCGCCGCCATAGCGGCTTACTTCATCGTCTTGCGGGCGTGCTGGAGAGCGACCAGGGCGTAGGCGGTGGTCAGCGCGGGGTTGTTTTCCATCCACCGATCATCGATTGTCACAAACGAGCCGTCGGGGTTCTGCATGGCCTCCAGCCGGTCGATGAGTGCCGTCCGCCAGTCCAGCGGGGCTGCTCCCTTCGCCACCGGCTCCGCCTTGGCGTATCCGGTGAACAGCGGAGCGCCGGGATTGCCCACCAGCACCCCTGCAAACGCACTTTCCAGAGCATCCATCTGATCCTCTTTCTCCACGTACACCACCGCACGGCGGGTGCCGGGCAGCATGATCACGGTCGTGAGCTTGGGCGAACCGGCCTGACTGCTGATGGCGGTCTTGATCGATTCGGGCGTGGCGGAGGCGGAGACGCCGGTCAGCAGTGCGCTGGAGCGGTACGGAGCGCCTGCGGTGACGGCCAGCGTCGGCTCGTTGCGTGCCTCCATGGCGCGTGCGAACATGACCAGGAAGTAGTAATAGCCGTCACTGCCGGTAGCGGGGTTCTCCTGCAGCGTCCATTGGGTGCGGGCCCAGTCCACGGCGGCGACCACGCGCGGGTCCTGGGGGGTAAGGCCGGCGTAGAGGTAGCTCTTAAAGCCGGCGTAGGTCATGGAGCCGTAGGCGCGGAGCTTGGAGACCTTCTGGCCGTTGTCGAGGGTTTCCTCGATGGTGCCGGCGAAGCTCTGGCCCTGGCCGATGGTCTGGTCGTTCTCAGCGGTGGCGTAGATGAAGCCGAGCTGCTTGGAATCCTTGGCGTACGGCTGGTCATTGACGGGCTTGCCGGCGGAGTCGACCGGGAGCATCTGGCAGCGCTGGATGAAGATGATCGCACGCTTGTAGGCCTCATCGTCAACGCTGAGGCCGGTGTCGTGCCAGGCCTGGAGGGTGAAGGCGAGGTTGGACAGATCGGGCCTGCCGCGGTTGCCGTAGCCCACGCCGCCGTAGAAGGGGTGATCGGGCGTTATCTCGGCGGCGGGCTTTGGGGCTTCCTTGCCGCCGGCGCCACCGACGCCGACTGGCTCAGTCGTGCCCCACTGGGAGCGCTTGAGGAAGTTCTGGGCCGGCTCGATGGCGGCCTTGGCCTCGGGGCTGTCGACCTTGGCCAGAGCTGAGAGCGAGATGGCGGTGTTGTACGAGGGCAGGATGGCGTCGTAGATGCCGCCGTCGGCCTTGCGGTGGGAGAGGATGTACTTGGCGGCGCTGTCAATAGCGGCCTTGTGCGCGGCGGCCTTGGGATCCATGGCCATGCCGGTCAGGGCCAGTGCGGTGATCGCGGGCAGGTGCGGCCGCTGCTCACCGGCTTTGGGCACGGTCCAGCCACCGGTGGCGGCATCCTGCTTGCTGAGCAGGTAGGCGATGGCGCGGTCGGCGATTGCCGCGGCGCGGGCAGAGGGCGTGGACGGGCTCGGCGCGGTAGGTGCTTGTGCCGCTGCCGGAGCGGCGGCAGGTGCCGGGGCGGGGGCAGGTTTGGCCGGTTGGCCGGGCTGGGCGAGGGCGAGCAGGCACACAACGGCGGCGGCGGATGTTCCCATGCGGGAAGGGTAGTAGATGTTGCCGTCAGCGGGCCAGTCGGGTGCGGCACCGGGCTTTCCCCAGAACGGCGGTTTGAATCAGCACCCTGCGGCGAATGCGTTGATGAAGGCGACGAAGTCGGCCCCATCGATGGTGCCATCACCCGGGGGTGTGCCGCCGGCGTCGCAGATGTCGGCGGCGGGGTCGATGTCGGCATCACCGATGGCGAAGCTGTTGATGAAGGCGATGAAGTCAGAGCCGTCGACGGTTCCGTCGCGGCCGGGGGCACCGTCGGCGACCAGATCGGCCAGGCATGCGGGGTTGCGGATGGCCTGCTCGGCGGCGGCGCGGATGAGGTACTGCAGCGTCTCGATGTTGCTGAAGCTGGTGGTGTCGGTGGAGATGCAGCCGACCATTTCGTCGTCGAAATCCACCCACGAGCAGAAGCCGCGGGCTCCGCCGGCGATGGCGCCGATGAGGTTGCCCGAGGCGCTGCGCTGGTCGAGCCAGACACCGACGCCGTAGTCGCTCACCCCGGTCAGGGGCGTGTTGGCGATGGGGATGCCCAGGGGGCTTTGGCGGGTGAAGATCTGATTGACTGACTGCTGGGAGAGGACCCGCACGGGGCCGGAGGGCCCGTTGTGGATGCCGCCGAGGCGGAGCATTTCCATGAAGCGCGAGAACTCCTGGGCGTTGGACTCGGCCCCGCCGGCGATGCGGGGGTTCTGCGGCGTCGTCAGCGTGTATTGGGTGATCTGCAAGCCGAGCGGGCCGGCGATGCGCTGCTGGAAAAGGGTGTTCCAGGGGATTCCGGCGGCGGCTTCTGCCGCGGCACCGGCGGCGTGCATGCTCACCCCGCCGTAGGAGAAGGTGGAGCCGGGGAGGAACTCGAGTGGCTCACCGGCGATCTGGACGGCGGCCTGCTGCAGTGTGAGGGTGCGGCTGGAGACGGCGGTGCTGCCGGTGGCCATGCCGGCGGTGTGGCTGAAGGACTGGCGGATGGTGATGTTGCGCTTGATCAGGACGTTGAAGGCGGGGATGAAGTCGCTGAGGCGCGAATCGAGCGTGAAGGGGCGAGGGAGCGCGGGCGAAGCGTCTATGACTGCGGCGATGACGCCGCCGGAGAGGGTCTTTGTCGAGCTGTCGCAGTTGGCGACGCGGTCGAGCGACCAGTTGCCGAAGGACTGGTGATAGACCACGCGGCCGCGGTGCATGAGCCGGAGCTCGAAGCCGGGGACGGGATCGGCGACGTTCTGACCCACCAGTGCGCCTTCGGCCAGCGCGGTGACCGGAGCGAAGTCGTAGGGTGTGGAGAAGCCCATAGCTGCTGACTGGAGCAACAGTGCGGCGGCGGGGGCGAGCAGTGAAAGTGAGCGAGTTGATCCCACGAGAAGCTCCTTGGTGTGAGGCTGGGCCGGGTTTCAACGGTCATGCGGCGGGGGTATTGCGTGGGGATTGGCGGCGGGGTGCGATCGAGAGTCGGTTTTCGGAGCTGCTGCGGGGGAGCCTGGTCGCGCCGTTTCGGTAAGGGTTCGGCCAAAGGCGGCCGAAGCGAGACTTGGCGGTGCTGCGGCGGGTTGAGCGGGGAGAAGAGGGGCTCGCTTTTGGCCCCGCGGCGGTTATGATGCGGGAGCGTCCGTAACCGCTTTCACTCGGCCGGAATCCAAGATCCCCGAGCACCGATCTGCCAACTTCGCCCTTTGGAGCTTTGACCATGTCCGCTGCCCATACTCCCGTCATTCTGGCCGCCAAGCGCACCCCGATCGGCAAGTTCTTCGGCGGGCTGAGCAAGGTGCATTCGCCGGTTCTGGGCTCGTACGCCATCAAGGCCGCCTTGGGCGAAATCGGCGGCGTTGAGAAGCATGCCGGCGCGATCGATGAGTGCATCATGGGCTGCGTGCTGCAGGCGGGCCTGGGCCAGAACCCCTCGCGTCAGGCCGGTCTCAAGGCCGGGCTGCCCGAGACACTCAACGCCCAGACCATCAACAAGGTCTGCGGCAGCGGTCTGCAGGCCGTGATGCTCGCCGCGCAGTCGATCAAGGCCGGCGACAACCAGCTGGTGGTCGCCGGCGGCTTTGAGAACATGACCGGGGCCCCCCACTTTGCCCGCATTCGCGAAGGCGTGAAGTACGGCCCGGCCCAGATGGAAGACCACATGGCCTACGACGGCCTGCGCTGCGCCTTTGAGTGCTGGGCCATGACCAGCGGCGCCGACCACATCGCCAAGAAGTACGAGATCTCCCGCGCCGAGCAGGACCGCTTCAGCGTGCAGAGCCACCACCGTGCGGCCGAGGCCACCAAGCAGGGCTGGTTCAAGAACGAGATCGCGGCGCTGACCGGCGAGCAGTGCATGGACAAGAAGAGCCCCGGCGTGAGCGCTGATGAAGGCATCCGCGCCGATTCGAGCATCGACGGCCTGGCCAAGCTGCGTGCACTGCCCGGCCACGAGACGATCACCGCGGCCAACGCCAGCCAGATCTCCGACGGTGCGGCGGCCCTGGTTGTCAGCTCGCTGGCCAAGGCCGAGCAGCTCGGCATCAAGCCGATCGCCAAGATCGTGGCGTACGCCACCGGCGGCGTGGCGCCCAAGGACATCTTCGCGGCGCCCATCACCGGCATCCAGCAGTGCCTGGACAAGGCCAAGCTCACGGTCAAGGACATCGACCTCTTTGAGATCAACGAGGCCTTTGCCGCACAGGTGCTGTGCAACATCAAGGCGCTGGGCATCAGCGAGAGCAACCTGAACATCTGCGGCGGCGGCATCGCCCTGGGCCACCCGATCGGCGGCTCGGGCGCTCGCGTGCTGACCACGCTGATCCACCAGTTGCATCGCACCGGCGGCAAGCGCGGCCTGGCCGCCCTGTGCCTGGGCGGCGGCAACGCGGTGGCCGTGATCGTGGAGATCTGACGTGCAGGCGAGGGGGCAATGGTGAGTCGGCACCAGATACCGCATCACGGCTCTGCACCGTGGCCCGGCGTCTGGTGCCGACTTTCACTTCGGCACCAGTCGAGATCCTGCTGGTGGCCGCCACAGTTGTCCGGCGAGTACTGACCATGCACACTGCCGCGAGGGTGCGACGCACCCTGCCATCACCGATCGGTCCCCTGCTGCTGGAAGTCCAGGGCGGAGCCGTTACGCGGCTGACCATGGGCTCACCGATCGATCCGGCGGAAGTGGATTGCGGCGACGGAGCCGGCGAGGATGTGGAGGTTGCTGACCGCGCTGAGCGGCAGCTGGCCGAGTACTTCTCAGGGCATCGCAAGGACTTTGACCTGCCGCTGGCGGCTGAGGGCACGGTGTTTCAGATGGCCGTCTGGGCAGTCCTGCGGACCATTCCGTGCGGGCAGACGCGCAGCTATGCGGACGTTGCCGCCGCGGTGGATGCGGGGCGGGCAAGCACACTGGCGCGGGCCGTTGGCCAGGCCAACGGGGCGAACCCGATCGGAGTTATTGTGCCGTGCCACCGGGTTGTCACGGCCTGCGGCAGCATCGGCGGGTACGCGGGGGGGCTGGCGGCAAAACGCTGGCTGCTGCGGCACGAACAGGCGGGCGGTGCCGAGTTGTGGGACGAGGCGGCCAGCACGCGGTAGGACGGCAAAAACCGCGACTTTGCTGGTCAAATCCCGGCAGTGTGGCAAACTTCTATAACCTCTGCATGCACTCGCCCACACGCCCAATCCGATGCGTCATTCTTGCCATTGCACACTCGATGCCGGCGCTCGGCGCGATGGTTCTGTGCGCCGCCGCGGGCACGGCCATCGCTCAGCCGGTGGTGGTTGAGACGCTGACGATCACCACACCCGGCGGCACGGCGCGGGGCTTCTTGGCGTCGGTGTCGCTGCAGGATCCGGCGGTTGAGCTTGTGGTGACGGGCCCGCCGCCGGCGGGGTCGGCCGGTGACTCGGTGCTGACGACGACGACTGCGTTCCGGACGGCGACGGGCTCGCGGCTGGCGATTAACGCGAACTTTTTCTCGACCCTTGGCGGCACCGCCGCTGATGCAGTGGGTCTGGTGGTCTCTGGCGGCACGGTGGTGTCGGGGGTGCGGACGTTCAACGGTGCACCGGACCCGGCGATTGTGTTTGATGCCTGGCGCGGCGCGCGGGTCGGCAACATCGCTGCGACGCAGCTTGCCGGCGTGCGGACCGCGATTGCGGGCGTGGGGCCGAGCACGACTGACACCGACCCGGGAACACTGCTGGTGACTGACGGTGTGAACACCGGCGCGACGGCGCGGGTGGACCCGCTGGTGCGCAACCCGCGCACGGCGATCGGCATCAACCGCAGCGGGACGACGATGTTCATCTTCGTCATCGACGGGCGGCAGACCGGCTGGAGCGTGGGCATGACGCTGCCGGAAGTGGCCGACCAACTGATCGCCCGCGGGTGCTACCGCGCGATCAACCTCGACGGTGGCGGCTCGACAAGCTTTGTGTACCAGAACGATTCGGGCACGATTCAGCAGAACCGCCCGTCGGATGGCTCGTTCCGGCCGGTGTCGACGAACTTGGGCATCCGGATCAACACCGCGATTCCTGACCGCGTGACGCGGCCGATCCGCGGGGCGTGGCTGCGGCCGCCGAGCACGATTGCCGCACTGGAGACGATTGTCGCGCAGATCGCCGCGGCGGGCATTCAGGACCTGTACTTAGAGACGCTGTACTGGGGTCGCGACACTGGCCTGACCGGCGCGATGCCGAGCCGTTTTGGCTATGACTATCTGGCGCAGGCCATCCCGGTGGCGGCCAAGTACGGCGTGCGGGTGCACGCCTGGTGCGAGACGGGATATTTGGACTACGGAACCAGCCCGTCGGCCCTGCTGGCGGCGAACCCGGGCTTTGTCGTCAAGCACCGCGATGCGGCGAACACCTCCACCGGCGACATCGCCGATCAGCGGTTTGTGAACCTCGGCAACCCGGGCGTGCGCAGCGTGCTGAACACCTACTTCGGTGCACTCGCCCAGCGCTACCCCGGGCTGGAGAGCATTCAGGCGGACTACCACTTCTTCCCGCTGGCTGGTGGCGGCGTGGCACCATGGAGCTTTGACACCTGGGCACGCACCGCGTACCAGACGCAGTACGGTGTGGACCCGATCACGGAGGTGGGTGCCGGCGGCGCGAGCCCGCCGACGCGCTGGCTGACGTGGAACCGCGGCAACGTGACTGAGGCGCTGCGGCAGCTGCGCGAGGCCGTGCGCGGGACATCGCCGACGATGCCGATGGCGGCAGTTGCCTTTGCCGACTGGTCGGGCAGCACGCACACGAGCAAGATGATCGACCTGCCGAACTGGGGACGCCAGAGCGGGACGGACCACTTCTTTGTGATGTCGTACTTCTCGACGGCTTCGGCGATCACGACGGATCTGCAGCGCGGTCAGGTGGCCGTACCCGGGCGGCGGCTTATCGCCGGGCTGGCGAACCTGACCAGCGGCACGCGGCCGACCGTGACGGCCCAGCTCAACGCGGCGCGGGCACGCGGCATCGAGGACTTCTCGTGGTTCGAGGCCAACACGTTCATCGCCAACCCGTCGATGCTGACGATGCTGCGGACGTGGATTGACACGGTGGCCGTGCCGCAGCGGGGAGACATCAACCGCGACGGATACATCGATGCTCGCGACCTGGCACTGATGAGCAGCCTGCTGGCCACGGCCAACCCGCCGGGAATGCCGATTGCGGTGCAGACGGCCACCGCGCGGTACGACCTCGACGGCTCAGGTTTCATCGATGCGGCCGACCAGACGATGCTGATCGCCGAGTTCCGGCGGTTTAAGTTTGGTGAGGATGGCGTGGTCGATGGGCGCGATCTGGCGCGGCTGGTGGCGTGCTATACCGGAGGCAACCCCTTCAACCCGGCACCGGCCAGCCCCCCCGCTGCTGGCACGCTGCTGAATCTGTGGGACCTCAACGGCGACGGCGTGGTGAACTACGACGACCAGATGATCCTGCACGCAGCGATGACCGACCGCAGCGCGGGCGCCGATGCCGACTGCAACAACGACGGTCGCATCGACATCGAGGATGTGTACATCCAGACCCGCGGCGTGGTGGTGGGTGCGAGCACCTCGCTGATCCGACCGCGCGATGCAAACCGCGACGGAGTGATCGACGGTGCCGACAACGCTGCGGTGGCCGATGCGGCACGCGGTGCGGAACCCGCAGCCATGCGGGCCGACCGGCGGTAACACGGCCGGGCAGCACGAGGCCCGCACTCGGAAGATGAAGGCAGAAACAACAACCCCTCGGGGCGGCCCGAGGGGTTGCAGTTGCTATCACGTTGTCAGGCAGGATGGCGACCGTCCTGCCCGGATGTGCGGAGTCACTACGACTCAGCGCATCGAGGGCTCGCCGGGGATGGCCTGGCCCGGGTCGTTGTCACCGCTGCGGCCGGTGCCGGTGCCGGATGGCGAGGGCGAGGAGGCCGGAGCGATCGGACGGCCGTCGGCGCCGAAGAGCATGCCGAAGGGGAAGCCGCCCAGGCCGCCGGCGGGCTGGTTGTAGATGTAGGTGCCGTCGAGCGCCTTATCGATGCGCTTGGCGGCCTCGGCCAGGTGGGCCTTGGTGTAGGTGTCGATGTTGCCGGCCTTGAGGTAGCCGTCCATACGGGTCCGCAGGTCCTTGAGCTTGGCGCTGGCCAGCGTGCTGATGAGCTTGCCGGCCTCACCGGGCGTCTTGCTGACGGTCAGGTCGATCAGACGCTCGATGAGCTCGCGCTGCAGGCCGCGGCGGAGCGAGGTGATGGAGGGCTTGCGGGGCGTGCCGCCGGAGAGGTCCTTGAGCTCGCTGAAGATGAAGTCAGTCACGCTGTCGAGCATCTCGGTGACGGTCAGGGCGTCCTGATCGGCCGGGACACGCATCTCGTTGTCGTAGACGCGGGCGAGGCGGACGGGGTTGATCAGGCCGGAGAGGGTGCCGGCCTGGACGCCGCCGATCTGATCGTGAATCGGCCAGTCGGGGTTGCCGCGGCCTGCGCCGGGGTCCTCGAAGCGGTCGATGGTCAGGTACTTGAGCAGTTCGGGGGTCAGGCCGTACGACTCGTCCTTGAAGGCCGTCTCCATGACGAACTTCAGCGCGGCACGCTGCTGCTCGGCGGGGACGACTTCCAGTGGCGGGCGGCCGGCGGGGTCGCCCTTGCGATCACGGCGGATGTAGGCCGAGCCGACCCAGTTGGTCATGATCGACACGGCGTCGTTCTGCATGTTCAGGGTCGTCGCGTAGCCGCGGCGAGCCTTGGCCCAGGACTGGCCTTCCTTGACGAACTTGTCGAGGATGCGACCGCGGGCGAACTTGGCCAGTTCGTAGCGGTTGCGGGCGTACTCGATGGGATCGGTGAACAGGTCGTAGCGGCGGATGGAGGCATCGATGCCGCCGGCGTCCTCGTCGGAGCCGAACTGCAGCTCGGGCTCGGCGGCGCGGCTGGCGACCTTCTTGGGGTCACCGAAGCCGTAGCCGTACTCGATGGCCCACATGTCGTAGGCACCGATGTTGAGCATGTTGTAGTCGCCCTGGACGAGCCCCCTGTCAAAGTTGACGTTGATGGGGTTGTAGTCCATGACGCTGGTGGCAAAGGGCTTCTTGCCCTTGAAGTCCTCGCTGTTGACCTGCTTGGAGGTGTAGGCGGCCGAGGCCTTGAAGTTGTGGCGCAGGCCGAGGGTGTGGCCGACTTCGTGGGCGGTCAGATCAGCCAGGGCCTGAGAGATGAACCACTCGGGGATGCCGTCGAGGAGATCGGGCTTCTCCTTCTTGGCGTCCTTCTTGTCGTCGGACTTCTTGTCATCGGCCTTGTCAGCCGGCTCGTCGGGCTGCTCGGCATCGTTCATGATCTCGGCGAGCTCGAAGTACATGCGGCTGACGGACATGTCAAAGGCCTTGCCCTGGGCCGCCATGCAGTCCCAGGCGGTCATGCGGCGGCCGGGCGTGTGGCCCAGCGTCAGCAGGTTGGCCTCACGGGTGGTGTTGTCTGATGCGGAGTTGCCGGGCTGGCTGCCGGCGGGCCAGCCGCCGAAGCGGGCGACGCCGCGCTGCAGCTTCTCGGCCTCCTGGCGGAGGTTGGCCATGGCGACGATCTCGCGCTGCTCGGCGGGTGCCAGGCGGACGCGCGGGTCCCACTGCGGGTTGCGGTTCATCCATGAGACCTCGGCATCGCTCATGCCGCGGGTGACGATGTCGGGGATGATCTCGTTGCTCTGGAACCAGAAGGCGCGGATCCAGCCGTCGGTCAGGACGACGTCGGCATCGAGAATCTGGCCCGTCAGCGGGTGAGCGCGGGAGGGGCCGATGGCGGTGGCGATGTCGTTGGTGACCCAGCGCAGGAAGTTGTACCGCGCATCCTCGGGGTCCTTGTCCATGTGCGAGCCGGTGGCCTTGTCCTGGAAGTAGACCTCGATGGCGTCGGTGACGCCGACCTTCTCAAAGGCCTTGTTCCAGTAGAGCGCGCCGTCGCGGACGAAGCGGCGGTAGCGGACGGGGACGGTGTGCTCGACGTAGAACACGATCGGGTTCTTCGGCGGGCTGAGCTTGAGCTTGGGCTCGGCCTTTTCCACGTGCCAGCGGTTGATGTAGCGGACCCACTTCTCCTCGTCCTTGAACTTACCAAGGTCGCGGAACCAGGTCTGGAAGTAGCCGACGCGCTCGTCGGCCACGCGGGGCTGGTAGCCTGAGGAATCAGGGACGAGGTTCAGCGAGTAGTAGAAGGTCTTGAGTGCGCCGCCGCCGGTGGGCATCTCAAAGGCGATCTCGGCGTTGCGCGGGAAAGCCTTGGCCTTCTTGATGACCGAGAGCGTGGGGTTGGCACCTGCCGCGGCGGCACCGAAGAACCGGCCGGCCTGCTGGGCAAACAGGGCATCGGCATCGATGACCGGGCCGCCACCGGGGCCGATGCAGACGATCGGCACATCCAGCAGGACGCGGTCGGTAAAGACGCGGTCGACGCCGGTCTTGCTCTCGGCATCGCCGGTGGAGCGGACGGTGATCTGGGGCTCAATCAGGGCCAGGCGCTTGTCGAAGCGCTTCCAGTACACGTACAGGTCCGGGCCCTGGAGGCCGGCGAAGGCCTCGCCCGTGCTGACGGTCATGGCAAAGAGGTACTTCTGGCGGGCAAACTCACGCGGGAGCTCCAGGAGGAGCTGCTGGTCCTTCTCGCGGATGTACAGCGTGTACAGGGGCTGCTCGCCGTCGGTGGTGGAGACCACCTTGGTGAAGTCCTTGATCACCTCGGCAAAGGGAGGGAAATCCTGCTTGGGCGCACCCGGCGGCCCGCCCGGCGGCCCGCCATCCTGACCAAGGGACACGGTGGAACCGGCGGCGACGGCCAAGGCCATCGCAAGCCACGGTGCGGCAAAGCGGACAGTCTGCGACATGGTTACTCCAAGCAATCCGGGAACGATCGCACCTGCGGCCCACGAATCTCCCGCTGGGTGCACCCCTGAACCGGGGCGGGAAGTGTACCGGGACCGAGAACAACGGTTGGGTATTTTGGACGACTCCCGACCCGTACCCCTCCAAACTCAGGTTTCAGCCCATTGCGGGCCCCACTTCGGCCGTTCGCCGCCATCACCGGCCCGGTTCGCGGGGGGTGTTGTTGCGGGGTGGCCTCCAGACCAGTTGATTTCAGGGTCGCTCGGTCAATTCTGGGGGGCAAACGTCCGATACCCTCGGCCCGATGCGATACGCGATGATCATGGCCGGCGGCGCCGGTACTCGACTGTGGCCGATGAGCCGCAACGCCAAGCCCAAGCAGCTGCTGCCGCTGATCCCGCGCGATGGCAAGGTGGTCAGTCTGATCGAGCTGGCCGCCAGCCGGTTGGATGGTCTGGTGCCTCAGGATCGGCGTTACATCTGCACCGGTGAGGGGTATCGCGAGCCGATCCGAAGTGTGCTGCCGCAGTTTGGTGATGCGCAGATCCTCGGTGAGCCCGCGGCACGGGACACGGTCAACGCGGTGGGCTTCACCGCGGCGGTGCTGGCCAAGCTGGACCCGCAGGCGGTGTTCGCGGTGCTGACCGCAGACCACGTCATCGAGCCGGCGGATGTGTTCCGCCAGCGGATGGAGCTTGGGTTCCGGCTGGTAGAGGCCGACCCGACGCGGCTGGTGACGTTCTCGATCAAGCCGACATATCCGGCGACGGGCTTTGGCTATATCGAGCGCGGGGCCGAGATCTCCGCCGTGCCAGGAGCCAAGGGCCTGGCGTACCGCGTGGCGCGGTATGTCGAGAAGCCCAACATCGAGCGGGCGCAGGCCTACGTGCAGTCGGGCTTGTACTCGTGGAACGCGGGCATGTTCGTCTGGAGTGCGGCGACCGTGCTGGACTGCATCAAGCGGTTCAAGCCCGAGAGCTACGAGGGGCTGATGAAGATTCAGGCGGCCTGGGGCACACCGAATCAGGCCAAGGTGCTCGGCGAGATCTATCCCACGCTGCCGAAGATCAGCGTGGACTACGCCGTGATGGAACCAGCGAGCACCGACAAAACGGTGCAGGTGTGCACGGTGCTGGCGGATGTGCACTGGCTGGATGTCGGCTCGTGGCCCAGCTACGGCGAAACGCTGACCAAGGACGCCGCTGGCAACAGCCTGGGCGGCGAGAGCACCGAGGCGACGTCGCTGCTGGTGAACACGAAGAACTCGCTGGTGGTCTCCAGCGACCCCAAGCACACGGTGGCGCTGCTGGGCTGCGACGACCTGATTGTGGTGCACACGCCCGATGCGACGCTGGTGATGCCGCGGAGCAAGGCCGAGGAACTGAAGCTGGTGCACGGCAAGCTGACCGATGGGCTGAAGTAACCGCCGGGGCGGGATGGGGATGAACCAACGGGCGGCACGTGGAGCGTGCCGCCGCGAGAGAGTGATGAGTTTGTAGTTGATGCAAGGAGTTGAGTTATGTCCGATGCGCTGATGCTCTCGATTTCCGGCTGCCGCGGTGTGGTGGGAACTTCGCTGACTCCTGAGGTGGCGAGTCGTTTCGCCGGTGCGGTGGGGCGGTATGTGACCGCAGCCCAGGCGAGCGGTGCGGGCAAGAAGGCCAAAGCGGGTAAGAAGGCGGGCAAGAACGCACAGGCGGATGCCGGCGGCCGGCCGCTCGTAGTCGTCGGTCGCGACGGGCGCGCCGGCGGGGAAATGGTCAAGCACGCGGCGGTGGCGGGCCTGCTGGGTGCCGGCTGCGATGTGCTGGATGTGGGCGTGGCGATGACCCCGACGGTGGGCGTGCTGGCCGATGAGATCGGTGCCGCCGGCCTGGTGCTGACCGCCAGCCACAACCCGCAGCAGTGGAACGGCATCAAGCCGATCGTCAAACTGACGGCGCCGGGCGCCTGGGGCTCGTGCGCCAGCGCGCCGGACAAGGGTGCGGCAGATGCGATCATCAAGGCCTTCGGTTCAACCGGCAGCGCCGGGTGCAACCCGTGGAACGAGCTGGGCACCGTGACCGAGGCCCCCGAGCTGGTGGGCTTCCACGGCGTCAAGCTCACCGAGCTGCTCAAGGATCTCAAGCTCAAGAAGAAGATCGAGAAGGCCAAGTTCCGCGCTGTGGTCGACTCGGTCAACGCCTCGGGCGTTGGCCTGAGCGCCATGATGATGGATGTGCTGGGCGTGAAGCTGACGCACCTTGGCAGCGACACCACCGGCCTCTTCCCCCACACCCCTGAGCCGACGCGCGAGAACCTGGCCGACGTGTGCAAGCAGATCCGCAAGAACAAGGCCCACGTCGGCCTGGCCCAGGACCCCGATGCCGACCGTCTGGCCGTGATCGATGAGAACGGCCGCTACATCGGCGAGGAATACACGCTGGTGCTGTGCGCCATGGCGCTCATCGAGCTGGGGCTGATCAACAAGGGTGACAAGCTGGTGGTGAACCTGTCAACCAGCCGCATGCTGGAAGATGTGGCCAACTCCGCCGGTGCCCACGTGGTCCGCAGCGCCGTAGGTGAGGCCAACGTGGTGGCCGCGATGAAGCACCTGGACTCACCGTTCGGCGGTGAGGGCAACGGCGGCGTCATCTGGCCGGCGATGACCTTCATCCGCGACTCGCTCTCGGGCATGGCTCTGGTGCTGGGCCTCATGGCCCTGCGCGAGCAGCCGCTCAGCGAGATCGTCGACGAGATTCCGACCTACGCGATCGTCAAGCGCAAGGTGGACCTGGCCAGCAAGGATGCCGCCAAGCCCGGCCTCGATCGCCTTGCCAAGCACTTTGCCAGCCACGAGGTGGATCGGCAGGACGGTGTGCGCATCGCCATCGAGAGCCAGCGTGCATGGCTGCACGTGCGGGCGAGCAACACCGAACCGATCATGCGGCTGATTGCCGAAGCACCCGATGCGCGGACGGCCGAGAAGCTTCTGGATGAAGCCGGCAAGGTTGTGGGCGGGTAACTGACCGGCTCGGGCGTCCCCGAAACTGCTGCGTTACTGCGGTTTCACCGCGCTGGAGCGGCGGGTTTCTCGTCGGCCCAGTTCAGGAACACTGCGATCATCTCGGCCGGTTTGTCCGGTCCGCCGAAGGCCTGAAACTGGCCGTTGATTACGGAGCAGACCAGCCACTCGGTCAAAGGCCCCTTGATCGGGGCCAAGCGATTGATCGGGGTGAACGAACGTCCCGCCAGTTTGATGCCGCGAAGGTCGACGACCAGCGACCAACCGGGGTTGTCGAGTGTCTGAATGCGGACGCCACCGGCGTGTTCCCACGTGCCGCCACACTGCGAGTGGTACCACTGCTGGAGCCGCGGCAACAGGCTGTTGACGCTCGGCTGGGTCATGACACGATGACCCTATGGGAGCAGCGAGGAGGCAGGATTGATCTCCGCAGAGGCCTCTATCACCGCTTCGGCAAGCGCCGCCGCGCCAGAGAGCTCGACTCCGGACATACCCGATTCAGGGGACTTTGTCAGCTAGAATGGCGGGCATGACAGACCTGGCACCGGCCGTGCATCCTGATGTGGAAGAGACTTCGCAGCTGCTGACGGAGTCGATCCGGGCGATTCTGGCGGCGATCCCCGATGGGCCGCACTCTCCGACGACCCTGTCGCGGAAGCTTGAGCTCAGCCGGGTGACGATGAGCAAACTGATGGGGGCGGTGGAACAGTCCACACCGTTTGATGTGCTCGAGCGCATCCCCGGCCCCGACTCGCTGCGTGACTTTGTAGCGGCGGCGGCACGGCTTGGAGCGGATCCGGCGCTCATCGAGACCGGTGGAAGGGCGATCGAACGATTCGACTTGCTGATCCGCAGCCGGTTCGGGACGCGAGCCGCGCTGCACGCGGCCATCGGCGGGCAGTCCAGCAGTCTGCGGGCCCGGGTTGACCAATCGGCACGATCGGACGTGTTCAGCGGGCTGCGGCAGATCCTTGGCCTTGAAGCGAACACCTGGCTGACGTCGATGTTCTTCGTGCCCTCAGCGGTGGACCCCGAGTTCATCGCCGTCACGACGATTCAGGGCGCGCTGGGGATGCGCCGGCTGCGGCCGGACACACCCGTGTACTTCACCTTCGGCAGCCCGTTCCGCGACCAGAGCGCAGAGCCCGGGCCGTCGCAAAGTCCGATCTCGCTTCAGGAGTTCTACACCAACGAGCCGGCCAAGCTGGACGTTGCCGTCAGCGGCGGACAGGTTCGCCATCAGCTGGCAGACGATCGCATCGGCAAGGACGCGCTGACGGACATGCTGGCGGTGAGCCACACCGACCGCGGTTCGCGGCGATACGCCGTCGGTGAGTCTGTGCGGCGGGGCGTTTCTCTGTTCGTTGACACTCCCGTGCGGATGCTCATCTGTGACGCCATCCTGCACCGCGATGTGTTCCCCGGAAGCGAACCCGAACTGCTGGTGTACAACCCCGGATCACGCGGCCCGGCCAACCCCAACGACCGTGCGCGCGACATCGACCGCGTGGCGGTGACCGAGTCGGTCAGCTTCATCCCCGATTCCGTGGAACGCTTCTCCGTTCCGGAAGTCCCCAACTACGCCAAGATGATCCAGCGGATCTGCGGGCAGATCGGCCGCTCACCCGATGAGTTCCGCGTGTATCGGCTGCGCATGGCCTATCCCGTGCCGTGCTTTCAGATCGGCGTGGCTTTCCGGGCCCCCGAGCCGCCGACGCACTAATGCCGCGGCCTGCGAACACTCAGCTCGCGGCACGCGCCCAAACAAGAACCATTCCGAATGTAATCGAAGCGCAAAGACGCCGGGCACAATCCGCGGTTTTGCTGTGAGCCGTGGCATCGATCCTGCCGCGGTTTAGACTTGGAGATGGCGAATCCCCTTGTGGCCGCGCTCTGTGCGGGAACGGTGCTGTCGACAGTGGCGTGGGGAGATGTAAACGGTGCGGCGGGCGGAGCCGGGCCAGCGGTAACGAATCTTGGGCTGGTCGGTGTGTGCCGCATCCCCCACGATGCGATGGACCTGCACACCGGCGGCAAGGGAGAGCCACTCGAGAGTCTCGGCGGGATGTTCTCGGCGATGGCGCTGGTGCCCGGCACCGTGAGATTGGAGGGCGGAGCGATCGTCGGCGAGCTTGTCTTGCTGCCGGACCGCGGCTTTGCCGATGGCATCGTGCCGTACAACCCCCGGTTCCACACAGCGAAGTTCAAGTTGCTGCCCGCCCATGGGCCGTCCGGATCACGCGCTGCTGCCGGCGCTGCTCCGCTGGCTCAGGATCAACTGAAGATTGAACTCACACGCACCGTGCTGCTGCAGCGGCCCGACGGCGACGACTTGCTCAAGACTGCCGCCGGGCCGCAGGCAAAGTGGGTGGATTTTCTTGGCGCCGATCCGGGGACCGGGCCGTTTGCAGCCGAGTGGGCCAGAGGCTGGCCTCAGCCGGTGGTGCTGCCGTTCATTGATCCCGAGGGTGTCGTCCTCGTCGCCGACAGCGGCAAGCCGGGCACGTTCAGTTCGCTGTTCATCAGCGAGGAGTACGGGCCGAGTGTGTATCAGTTCTCGCCGTCAGGAAAGGTGACGAGCGTACTCGAGCGGCCGCGGAACGCTCTTCCGCTGGATCGGGATCCGAACCCTGCCAGCGCGGGGTGGCGTCCGTTCTTCGGCACGCGGAGCAACCCGGAGTTTGGACGTCGAAGCAACCGCGGAATGGAATCGCTGACCCAGTTGCCCGGCGGCGAAGTGCTGGTGGGCATGATGCAGAGCCCGCTGATGCAGGACGGCGGCGAGGAGGGGTCAGCGGTCTACACACGGATCTACACGTGGAGTATCAAGCCGGGCTCGCCGGACTTCGGCGCACTGACCGGCGAGTACGTCACCGCACTGCCGGTTTATGAGATCGGCAAGAAGGGCAAGAAGAAGTCGGCCCCCTGCAGCGAGTTGCTTGCACTCAGCGCAACGCAACTGCTCGCGCTGGAGCGGGACAACCTGGGCCAGGGAGCCGATGATGAGGAAAAGCCGGCGTACAAGCGCGTCAACGTCATCGATCTGGCGGGCGCAACGAATCTGCTGGGTACCACCTGGAGCGGCTCACCGCTGGAGCCCAAGGGCGGCTCCGAGCCCCGCAAGGCCGTAGGCTTCGGCACCGGCCCGCTGCCGCAGGCAGTTACAGCCGCCGCCTCACAGCCAGCGGTTGACCTGCTCGATGAGGCCCAGCTCGCCAAGTTCGGCCTGCGGGTCATGGGTTCCGGCACGGTGGATGCCGGCGCGCTGAGCGAAAAGTTTGAAGGGCTGATGCTCGTGCCCGCACTAGACACACCCGAGCCGGACGACGCGTATCTGTTCGTCGGCTCAGACAATGACTTTAAGACGCCGAAGGTGATGATGAACGGAACCGTCGCCGGCCAGAGCCGGTTCTCGATTGACACCCTCGTTCTGGTGTACCACGTCAAGTTGTCGGGCGGAGCTCAGGCCGCGATCAGCAGCCCGCCCCAAATGCGTTGATAAACGCGATGAAGTCGCTGCCGTCGATCGTACCATCAACGATCACATCGGCCAGCGGATCCACCGAAGCATCGCCGATGGCAAACGAGTTGATGAAGGCGATGAAATCACCACCGTCAACCGAGCCGTCGCCGTTGGTATCCGCCAGGCAGGCGGGTGCCGCGGGCAGGCCAAGCGTGCCATTGGCGTTGAGGTTCTGGGCCAGCAGATCGGTGTTACCTGAGCTGCCACTGCCGAAGGCCAGCACGGCATACCCGCTGGGATGCACGGCGGATGCCAGACGGCTCTTGCCGGAGAATGTGGTGTTGATCGGAGTCGAGAAGGCGATGTTGGCATCGTCGTCGATGCCCCAGGAGACAACATCGGCGGTCGTTGCCGAGCTCAGCAGGAAACCGAAGGCGTACATGCCGCCAGCGCGGAGCCGGGCCTGGGTGAAGCTGGGCTGTCGCGTGCCGGGCGACTGAAGGACGATACCGCCATCGCCCCACATGCGCTGGCCATTGCCGTCTATCTTCTGCGCGATGACCGAGTACGAGCCCTGTGTCGGTGAGGAGCTTTGCTCCGACACGGTGTAGTACTGATCGGTGGCCACGTCGTAGGCGACGGAGCAGGAGATGCGGATGAGATTCGCGGTAGCCCCGGTTGTAGCGACCGGTGTCGCGAAGCGGCGTGTGCCGCTCGACAGCACATGCTGCACGTAGCTGTTGCGGCTGCCGCCGTTCTCGTAGAAGCCCACGATTCCGCCGCCGGAGCCGTCGGGCACCAGGCTGGGGAAATAGCCGTTCTGGACGCTGGAGGTGTTGAAGATGATCACCGGTGCGCCGCCGTTCCACTGCGCCACACCGGCGGCGTTGAACTTCTGGCTGTATAGCGCCTTGGCCGACGTGATCGCACTGGCCGTGGTGCCGCGGATGTACAGCGCCATGTACTCCGTCGGGCTGACGGCCTTGAGGTCCGACAGGGCCACGTACAGCGTGCCGTCATTGACGGTGATGCTCGTCGCGGCGGGCACACCCTCGGACGTGAGTGTGCGCACGCTGAAGTTGTTCTGGCCGATCCAGCCCACGACAACCGTGCCGTCACCGCTGAGCACGGTGACCTTGGGGTTGTTCTTGGCGGTCGTGCCGCTGGTGAGCGTGACGCCCCGATCACCCCAGAGCTTCTGGCCCGCAGGGCTGACCTTCTGCACGGCGATCTGCTGGGACGTGCCGCCGACACCACCATCGTCGTTGTAGGTGACGTACGCGTTGCCCTGCGCATCGACCGCAAGGTCGTAGTCCACCGTGGAGGAGACGGCGCGGTCGGCGATCAGGATGCCGCCGATCGCCCATTCCGGGTTGCCCGCCGCATCAAGCGACTGCAGCCGGACGTCATACCCGCCCGGAGGACTGTTATCAAAGAACGCGATCAGCGTGCGTCCGCTGGAGGTGCAGACCACCTTGGGCTGCACCTGGTCGCCCGAGTTGTTATTGATGACCAGGTTCGTGCTGGTGTCGTTCGTCCACTGGGCCATGGCCGCCGGCCCGCTGGCCAGCAACCCCGCGGCAGCCAGCAGGAATGCCGGCGCGAAGGCGGTCATAGGGAACAGAACCCGAAAACTCTCAGTCCGACCGTGGTTCGTGCGTGTCATAGAACGTACAAAGTACCACCGTCGCGATGACATACCACGAATCACTTGTTTGAAATGCAAATTTTTACAGCAACGGGTGTTCTCGGACTTTCCCTTTTTGAACGTGCCGAAGTTAGCGCAGCTTCCTGCCGATAGGACAAGTACTGCGGCGAGTCCTTGCCGCCACACTCTGGAGTTGGAGCTCTTATGGCCGTTGATACAGCACAACGTGACGCGGTGGTCGCTTCGGCAATCAAGGAAATCGCGCACATCGCGACGCTTCCCGAGATCACGCTGAAGATCATTCAGCTCGTCGAGGATCCTACCTCCACGGCGCAGGATCTTCACAACGTGATTGCCAAGGACCCGGCGCTGTGCACGCGCATCCTCAAGGTGGTCAACTCGGCGTTCTACGGCCTGCCGGGGCAGATCGGTTCGATCAATCGCGCCATCGTGCTGCTGGGGCTCAACGCCGTCAAGAACATCGCCATCGCCGCATCGCTGGCCAAGCTCTTCAAGGGCGGCAACCTGACGCCGAACTTCTCGGCTCGCGATCTGTGGCTGCACTCGGTGGCCGTGGCCTCGGCGACGAAGCTGCAGGCCGACAAGCTGAAGCTGGGCCTGTCCGATGAGGCGTTCCTCTCGGGTCTGCTCCACGACATCGGCGTGATGGTCATGCTGCAGTTTGACCGCAACAAGCTCGTCGAGGTCGTCAACAAGACGGCCGAAGGAGGCCCCAACGCGGACATGATGGCCAACGAGATCGCGATCTTCGGCGCCACGCACCAGGACTTCGGTGCGGCGCTGTGCGAGAAGTGGAAGTTCCCCCGCGCCTTTGCGCTGGTCACGGGCTACCACCACCGACCGCTGGAACTGCCCGAGGACAGCCGCACGCTGCCTGCGATGGTGTACGTGGCCGACCGTCTGGCCTACGAGCTCAAGGAAGGCGGCTTCAAGCTCGACGTCGCCTACCCGGAGATCAACCAGGATGTGCTCGATGAGCTCAAGCTCAGCGCCGAGGATATCGACGGCATCCGCGCCAAGCTGCCCGAGCACGTGGCGACCGTCAGCGCGATGCTGACGACCTGAAACTGAACGAGTGCTGGGCCGGCAGGGGCCCGCTGAACAATCTCTCTTTCTCCCTCCGGGCGGCCTTGGTGAAAACCAGGCCGCCTATTTGTTTGGTAAGGCTGGAGGTGGGGCGAACTGCGACCGCGTCGCTGGAACCGCAACGAAAAAGGCCGCCCGGATGAGTCCGGGCGGCCTTGGGTCAGTTCAGATCGAGGCAAGCGGCGTGGGCACTACCGGCCCTGCGGCTTACTTGCTCTTCTTCTCGGCGGCATCGGCCATGATGGCGGCCTGAGCGGCGGCCAGGCGGGCGATCGGCACGCGGTACGGGCTGCACGAGACGTAGTCCAGACCCGCGGTGTGGCAGAAGTGGACGCTCTTGGGATCGCCACCGTGCTCGCCGCAGATGCCGACCTTGAGCTTGGAGTTGGTCTTGCGACCACCCTTGACGCCCATCTCCACCAGCTGGCCGACACCCGAGGTGTCCAGCGAGATGAACGGATCGGTCTCGAGCAGCTCGCGGTGGAGGTACTCGGGCATGAAGCTGTTGACATCGTCGCGGCTGTAACCGAAGGTCAGCTGGGTGAGGTCGTTGGTACCGAAGCTGAAGAAGTCGGCGTGCTCAGCGATCTGGTCGGCGGTGACCGCAGCGCGGGGAACCTCGATCATGGTGCCGATCGGGATCTCGATGCGCTTGGTCCACTCCTTGTCCTTCTTGACCTGCTCGATGGTCTCCAGCGTGATCTGACGCAGCCAGGCGAGCTCCTTCTTGGTGCCCACCAGCGGGTGCATGATCTCGGGCTGGGCCTTGATGCCGTTGGCAACGCAGTCGAGGTAGGCCTCAACGATGGCCCGGATCTGCATGCGCAGGATCTCGGGGTACGTCACGCACAGGCGGCAGCCGCGGTGGCCCATCATCGGGTTGTTCTCGTGGAGCTGCTTGACGCGGGTCTTGACCTTCTCGACGGGAACCTTCAGGGCCTTGGCGACCTCGTTCTGGCCGGCATCGTCGTGCGGGAGGAACTCGTGCAGGGGCGGGTCAATCAGGCGGATGGTGACCGGCAGGCCCTTCATCTCCTTGAACAGGCCGTAGAAGTCGTCGCGCTGGAAGGGCAGGAGCTTCTCCAGAGCCTTCTCGCGGGCCTCGGTGGTGTCAGCCAGGATCATCTCGCGCATCGCGGTGATGCGGCCCTTATCGAAGAACATGTGCTCAGTGCGGCACAGGCCGATGCCCTGAGCGCCGAACTCGCGGGCACGCTTGGCGTCAGCCGGGGTGTCGGCGTTGGTGCGGACCTGCAGCGTGCGGTACTTGTCGGCCCAGCGCATCACGGTGGCGAAGTCAGCCGAGAGCTTGGGTTCAACGGTCGGCACGGAGCCGACCATGACCTGGCCGGTGGTGCCGTCGAGCGAGAGCACATCGTCACGGCCGAACTGCCGCTTGCCGACGGTCATCAGGCCCTTCTTCTCATCGATGTTCACTTCGCTGGCGCCCACGACGCAGCACTTGCCCCAGCCGGCGGCGACGACAGCCGCGTGGCTGGTGCGACCACCGGTGCTGGTCAGAATGCCAGCGGCCGAGTGCATGCCTTCGACGTCCTCGGGGCTGGTGAAGGTGCGGCAGAGGATGACCTTCTCACCCTTGGCTGCCCGCTCCTTGGCCTCGTTGGCCGTGAAGGCGGGCTTGCCCACCGCGGCGCCCGGCGAGGCCGGGATGCCCTCGGCGATGACGTCGGCGTTCTTGCGCTTGGTCATGTCGAAGCTGGGCAGCAGCAGCTGGTACAGGTCGCCGGCGGGAATGCGGAGCACGCCTTCCTTCTCGGTGATCAGCTTCTCCTTGACCATGTCGCAGGCGATCTTCACCGCGGCCATGCCGGTACGCTTGCCGTTGCGGGTCTGGAGCATGAACAGCTCACCACGCTCGATGGTGAACTCGATGTCCTGCATGTCCTTGTAGTGCTTCTCAAGCTTGGTCTTGATCTTCAGCAGCTGGTCGTAGACCTTCTTGTCCCACTTGGCGATCTCGTCGGTCGGACGCGGCGTGCGGATGCCGGCGACGACGTCCTCGCCCTGAGCGTTGATCAGGAACTCGCCGGTGAACTTGTTCTCGCCGGTGGTGTTGGAGCGGGTGAAGGCCACGCCCGTGCCCGAGTCATCGCCCATGTTGCCGAACACCATGCACTGGATGTTGACCGCGGTGCCCTGCAGACCGCTGATGCCCTGGAGGCGGCGGTAGGAGATGGCACGCTCGCCGTTCCAGCTCTTAAACACGGCCTCGATGGCCAGTTCCAGCTGCTTGAAGGGGTTCTGCGGGAACATCTCGCCGACACGCTTGCGGAAGACTTCCTTGTACGCCTCGCACAGCTCGACGATGCCCTCTTCGGGAACGTCGGTGTCGACATCGGCCTTGTACTTGTTCTTGATCTTGGCGAAGGCGTCCTCGAACATCTCGTGCGGCACGCCCATGACCACATCGCCGAACATGTTGATCAGGCGGCGGTAGCTGTCGTAGGCGAAGCGGCGGTTGCCGGTCATGCGGGCCAGACCCTCAACGGCCTGATCGGTCAGACCCAGGTTGAGGATGGTGTCCATCATGCCGGGCATGGAGACGGCGGCGCCGGAGCGGACCGAGACCAGCAGCGGGTTCTCGGGGGAGCCGAACTGCTTGCCGGTCTCCTTCTCCAGGGTGTTGACGTACTTGTGGACCTCGTTCATCAGGCCGACGGGCAGACGCTGGCCGGCCTGGTAGTAGCGGGCGCAGGTCTCGGTGGTGATGGTGAAGCCGGGGGGCACCGGCAGGCCGATGGAGCACATGTCAGCCAGGTTGGCACCCTTGCCGCCCAGGAGCTGCTTCTGCGTGGCGTTGCCCTCCGTCCGGGACTTGCCGAAGTAGAAGACCATCTTGTTGGCCTGCAGCTTGGACGGCGTGGCCTTGCCGGTGATGCGGGGGCTGCCGTTGGCGGCGGACTTGGTGGAAAGAGTCGACATAAATGAAGGCCTCTGTGCGATGGAACTGCAATGCCCGGAAGGTTTGGAAAGCGTTCGGTAAATGGACGCCGGGGCACGCGGGCGGCGTTCCTAGAGAAGGACAGACCGATAGTTTAGGACGCAAGCACGTCAAAGGCGGTCATGCAAACCGTTCCATGGTCTGGAAAAGTCTGGAAATTGCCGGGTGGCGGGCTGGCCGGAGGGGTGTGTGAGGGGTGCGGGAGGGGTGCGGGAGGGGTGCCGGGCTCAGCCGGGCGGCATCTGCTGCCAGTTGGCGTCGGGCAGGCGCTTCTCCATCCACACCCCGGGGCGGACGGGCTGGTAGCCAAACTGGGTGTAGAGCCCGTGGGCATCCCGCGTGGCCAGGCACCAGCGGCGAAGGGTGGCCAGCCGCGGATCGGCCTCAAGGGCCGCCAGCATGCGTTTGGACAGGCCGCGGGACCGGTGCTCAGGATCGACAAAGACGTCGCACAGCCAGGCGAAGGTGGCGTAGTCGGTCACCACTCGGGCCACACCCACGATCTGTCCTGACCCGTCCTCGATAGCCAGGGCGGTCAGGCTGCTGGCCAGCGCCCGGGCCACCACCTCCTTGCGGATGCCCGGCGACCAGTAGGTGCTGGCAAGCAGCGCGTGGATGCGGTCGAGCTCCTGGCGGGCGGGATCGAGGGTGATGGTGTAGGACATGGGCGACGGTAACGCGTCGGCCGTGTGACGGGGAAACGCTGGCTCTCACGTTCCCCGCGTACTCACAGCGCCAGCGGGCCGGTGCTGTCGGAGAAGCTCGGCTGCGGGCAGCCGGCACGCTCGAGCATCGACAGATACAGGTTGCACAGTGGCGTTTCGACCGGGCTGTTGATGATGCGACCGGTCTGGACCGAGTTGCCGCCGCGGCCGGCGAGGATAATCGGCAGGTTCTCGTGGTTATGCCGGTTGCCGTCGCTGATACCGCCGCCAAGGAGAACCAGCGAGTGGTCCAGCAGCGTGCCGCCGCCTTCGGCGGTTTCACCCATTTGCTTGATGAAGCGGGCGAATCGCTCGACGTAGAACCGGTCAATGCGGCGGATCTTCTCGATCATCTCGTGGTTGTTCTGATGGTGCGAGAGGTGGTGGTGGCCGTCCTTGATGTCAATCTCTGGGAACGCGCGGTTGCTGCCATCAACGGCGAGCATGAGGGTGCTGATGCGCGTCGAGTCGGTCTGGAACGCCAGCAGCAGCATGTCGTACATCAGATCGATGTGCTCGCTGAACTTCTGCGGGATGCCTGCGGGCACCGGATAGTCAGGGACCTTGACCGGGCTCTGCTCCTTGCGGGCGCGGTCGATGCGCAGCTCGATCTCGCGGACGGAAGTCTGGAACTGATCGAGCTTCCGACGATCCGATGCACCGAGACGATTCTCGAGACTCTTAGAGTCCTCGAGCACGAAGTCCAGGATGCTCTGCCGGCGGCTGAGCCTCTCCTTTGCCGCGGCGGCCTGACTGGCATCACCGAACAGCCGCTCGAACGCGACGGCGGGGTCGATGGCCTTGGCCATGGGCGTTGACTCATCACGCCACGAGATGTTGGACGTGTACGCACACGAGTAGCCCGAGTCACAGTTGCCGGCTGACTGCGAGTGCTCGCAGCCCAGCTCCAGCGAGGGCAGGCGTGTCCGGTTGCCGATGGCTCTGGCCGCCACCTGATCGACCGAAATGCCGTTGCGGATGTCGTTGCCGGCTGTCTTGCGTGCCTGATTACCGGTCAGGAACGAGGCGGAACTGCGGGCGTGATCACCCGGTCCGTCGCCATTGGCACGCGCTTTCGAAAGCGTCAGACCGGTCAGCACGTTGACGTGGTCGCGCACCGGAGACAGCGGCTCGAGCGTCGGCGAGAGCGCGAAGTCTCGCCCCTCGCCCTTGACCTGCCAGGCGTCGTAGTTCACACCGTTGGGCATGAACACAAACGCCAGTCGAACCGGTGGCGCACCCGCAGCCAGTGTCTCTGCCGCGGCAGCTCGGCTGGCCAGCGCCCGCAGCGGCGGCGTATCCATGATGTCCAGCAGCGGAAGGGCCATGGTTACGCCTAAGCCACGAAGCACGGTGCGGCGAGAGAGGTGGCGGCTAGTCACGGCTTGTCTTCCTTGGGCGGCAGGTACGGAAGGTATCGCTCAGTACAACGGACTCGATGAGCGCGGAGAAGCGATCGTTGCTGGCACGGGTACGCGTGGCGATGCGGCGGATCGCCGGTCGATCAAACGGCTCGGGCCCGCGCCCGACGGCGTAGGTGAGGACCTTTGATGAGAGTGCCTCGACGAACTGATCCGCCCGCGAAAGCAGAATCGCCTTGAGCTCCGCGGCACCGTTGATGGCAGTGCCGCCGGGCAGCGTGCCGGAGGCATCAACCGGGCGGCCGTTCTCTGTGGTGCGCCAGCGGCCGATGGCATCGAAGTTCTCAAAGGCCAGGCCGAGCGGATCAAGCCGGTTGTGGCACGAGGCACAGGTTGGGTTGGCCACATGCGCTGCCAGTTGCTCGCGAACGGTGGCATCCGGCTTGGATGCGGCGGACTGCTCCAGCGGCGGGATATCCGCCGGCGGCGGTGGTGGCGGCGCACCGAGAATCTGATCCAGCACGAACAGCCCGCGCTTGACCGGGCTGGTGCGCGTTGTGTTGCTTGTCAGTGTCAGCACTGCACCCATCGTCAGCACGCCCCCGCGGTGCGACTCCGCCGGCAGCGTGACGCGCCGGAACTCGGTGCCCTTGACCTCGGGCAAGCCATAAAAGCTGGCCAGCTTCCCGTTGACGAACGTGTCGCGGCTGTCGATGAACTCCAGGACAGAGCGATCCGAACGCAGCACATCGGCAAAGAACAGCGTGGCCTCGGTGCTCAGCGCGGTACGAAGCTCGTCGGTGTACTCGGGGAACGTGGTTCGATCAATCGCCAGCGTGTCGAGCGTGCGAAGCTGCAGCCACTGGCCGGCAAAGTTCTCGACAAATGCGCTCGAGCGCGGGTCGGCGAGCATCCGCCGCACCTGAGCCTTGAGCCCCTCATCAGTCAGCAGCGAGCCGTCCGCCGCGGCGGCCATCAGCGGTTCATCGGGCATGCTGCTGAACAGGAAGTACGACAACCGGCTGGCCAGTTCGTAGCCGTCGAGTGTGTAACGGCCATCTGCGGAGGCGACAGCCTTGGCCGGTGCGGACAGCGACCGGAACAGAAAGTTGGGCGAGACGAGTGTCGCGGTCAGTGCGGTGCGAACGGCGGGTTCCCACGCAGCCCCGGCGCTGCGCTGCGCGGAGTAGACCTTCATCAGCGAGGCAACCTGCGCATCGGTCGCGGGGCGGCGGTAGGCACGTGCCGCGAAGGCAGCGATCACCGCGCGGGCGCGAGGCGTGTCCCCATTGACAGCCGCCGCGGGGGCGAACACTTTGGACCACGTCGCCGGACGCTCGACCGATGCTTCATCGAGCGGGCCTGCGACGGAGATGGACTCGACACCCAGGTTGCGGTCACCAGCGTCCTTGACGTAGTAGTCGTTGGTGAAGTTGGCGGCGATGATGTGCTTGCCGGCATCAATGCGGACGCGGTGCTCAAACGACTGTGGCGCTCCACGCTGGCCGGCAACGGCGAAGTCCTTGAGTGTCTTCTTGCCCAGCCGCAGACTCAAGTTTGCGTGCTCATCTCCGGCGCGTGTCTCCCAGGCAACCACGCGGATGAGATACTCGCCGGTCACAGGTGCGGCAAACTCGGCCTTGGCCGCACCGTTGGAGTACAGGAAGAAGCCGCCGGCGGGCAGCGGATTGCCGCTGGAACCCGTAATCGGTCGTAGTGCCGCCGGCTTTGAGCTGAACTCGACTATGGGGCCGAGTGCAAGCTCAATGGCACGCTCGGCGGCATCGAGGTACTGCTCGACTGCCAATGGCGAGGTCGAGAGCACATCGGCGATGTTGTCAAAGCCGTAGCCGGTGTCGTCGCGCGGGAGCCGATCGGCCAGATCGACCTTGCGCGGGTCGATGCCAAGAAGATCTCGCATCGTGGCCCGATACTCAGCCCGGTTGAGTCGGTGAATCGTGAACCAGCCCGGATCGATCGCAGCATCCGGCGGCACATAGTTGAGTGCGGCCTCAGCCCACTGGGTGATGATCAGGCGTTCGTGCTCAGTCGGCTGCGGCTTGTTCTTCGGCGGCATCTCTCCCGTGGCCACCATTTCCCGGAGCAGCCGGATATCGGGTTCACCCGCCAGAACCTGCTTCATGGACTGCATGGCATCCAGCGGCAGGTCTGCCTTGGCGTCCGCTCCGGTGTGACAGTTCAGGCAATAGGTTGCAAGCAGCGGCGCGACCTCGCTGGCAAGACGCCGGTTCAGTTCATCAGCGAGCGGATCAGACCCACCGGCTGGCGCGGGGGAGGGGGAGGGCGTGGAGGTGGGATCGGCGGATACCGAGGCAACGGACAGCAGGGCCAGCACGGACAACGGCACCACCGCCGCGGCGGCGGTAAGTGCACGAAGTGACAGAATGGCCGAGACACGCGGGTGCATGGCGAAAATGACAAGCTTGGGCACCGAACGTCAGCCCTTTCGGTACAGCGGGGTGGCCGCGAAGTTGCACGGGGCGGTGCGAGCGAAGCATCAAGATGTTGAACGATGATTCGCTCAGGCAGCGCGGCGGGCGACAGCCTGCGCGGTTTTGAGCTCAACGGCGACATTGATGGTGCCGTCGGGACCACGGAGGGCGCGGATCACCTTCGCGGAGCTCATATCAGACTCTCGGAGGAAACCTTGACCGCCCCACGCCACACCCACGCGGATCCAACTGCCTGGGAGGGGCCCGGGGCTGCCGTCCTCGCCACGGATGGCCAGCAAAAGGCCGGAGTCTGAAACATCCACGGTCTCGGCCGACCAGAACCTGATGCCCTGCCCGTCAGTGACTTTGGCGGCCTTGGCCAGCGCCTGCCGCGGATGGCGGCGGCGGTCGGCAGGGGTGGCGGCGCGGGACTGGGCGGGTAAGGGAAAGTTCACGTTCTTGGTTTCGACCGGGTTGGATGCTCGCTTGACCCCCAGGCCCCCCACTCCCGCGGGGCGTTCACCCCATCCACAGGTTCTTCACAGAAAGTAGGTTCACACAACCGGGGGGGTGCGGACCGATGACGAGGGGACTTTGACTCGTGATAACCGCAATCAGCCCCCGATCACCCTGGTCAGCGTGATCATTCCGGCGTTCAACGCTGAGGCGACGATCGCCGCGGCGGTGGAGTCATTGCAACGCCAGGACTTTGACTGCTGGCAGGCGGTTGTGATCGATGACGGCTCGACGGACCGAACCCGGCAGGTAGCCGAAGGCCTTGCCGCCGGCGACCGGCGCGTGCAGGTGGTGACTCAGTCCAATCAGGGCGTAGCCGCGGCACGAAACCTGGGCTTGGAGCAGGCCCAGGGCAAGTACACCCTGCTCCTGGATGCCGATGACACGCTGCGGCCGGGTGGGCTTGCCGCGATGGTCAAGCGAGCCGAAGCGGCGGCGGACAACCGGGCGGGAAGCTACGGCGACTTTGTGATGACCGATCCGGCCGGCACCCCCCTGCTGCTTCAGATCGGCCGGCACCCCGTCGTCACCATTCGGGAGCTGCTGACAAGCGTGTTCTTTGCCGTGCACGCGGTGCTGACGCCGACGGCACTGGCCAGACAGGTACCGTTTGATCGAAATCTACGGGTCATTGAGGACACTGACTGGTTCCTAAAGCTCGGGCAGTTGGGTTGCAGCTGGCACCGCACCGAGACGGTGGTAGCCAACTACTGCATCCGGCCGCAAAGTCGCAGCGGCGACTTCCGCAAGATGCTCGACTGCACCCGCGCGGTCTACGCGGCGGCCTACGCCCGGCACGGCAGGACCGATGACGCGGCGCTGGACACTTTGCTGGCCAAAGCTGCCGTTTCCTATGCCACAAGGCAGTTCGTGCGGGCGAGGCTGACCGGGGGCGACGCTGGACCGGCACTGGCGCTGCTGCCGGGAATTGCCGCCGACATGCGAAAGAGCGAGACCCCCCCACTGCCCGGTGCGGTGCTGGGGCACCTGTCGGCGGCGGCCTGCGCGATGGGCGGGTGCCGGGCCGTCTCGCTGGATCAGCAGGTCACCGGACCGCTGGCGGCATGGTGGGGTCTCGTCTGCGGAGCGACGATCGCAGTGCCGACGGGCGCACACGAGGCAGCCGCGGCGTTTGCCGGGCGGGTGCACACGCTCCAGCAGTGGATTTCGAGCGAGGCGGACCTTTCAAAACACTAACAGCAAATTGGACGGGTCGCGGGAACCGAGGGTTCGCTACACTCGGACTTGATCCGCACCGGCAGACCGGCTACCCCTCTGCTCTGAATTTTCCAAGGAGTTCGCCTTGCGTAACGCCCGTACGACCATCCTGTGCTCCCTGGCCGCTCTGGCCCTCCTGTCCGGCTGCTCCAAGCAGGACTCCCAGCGGTTCGCCACCGTGCTCGATCCGACTCCGGAACTCGGCACGCTCAACGCCCGCGAGGACGATGTCATCAACACGACAACGGGGGTGTTCGACACCAACTGGCGTGCGTTCCGCAGCGATGTCGGCCGCCTGTTCCTGACCGACCGTCCGTCGCGTCTGACCCCCGAGCCGGTCCGCTGAACCGTCTGGGTCGATTCAACTGAAAGCTAAAACAAACAAACCCACCTAGTTCGGTGGGTTTGTTCTTTGGTGGATCTTGCGAGCGAAACTGAACCCGGCGGGGCTTAGCTGGCCGAGTACTGACCGCGGCCGACACGCTTGAACAGCTTCTTGTTGGCGATGAGCTGCTGGTTGACCATGACCTTGAAGTTGGGCGAGGTCGTGACGTAACCGCTCTTGACGACGGCTTCGGCGATCTCCGAAACCGACATCGTCTTGCCGGACAGCACCTTGGCGATCGTGTCGCGGAGGCCGCCACCGGAAGCGCGGCCGCCACGCGAACCCGGGGACCCGCCCGAGGCAACGATGGCCTGATCGAGCGCCGCGAGCTTGTTGATCAGGGTCTGACGCCGGCGGAGGAGCTTGTTAAGGCCCTTGGCACGACGGTTGATCTCTGCCTGCAGCTCGGAAATCGAAAGACTCTCAATCCCATCCCGCCCGCGTGACGGATTCTTAGCCATCTGTAAACTCCTTGCACGTGGACATTTGAAAATGCAACATACATCTCAACTCATTGATAGTAGCCGTCATCTTAGAGTGTTTGAGTCGTTGAAATGTAATAAGGCACAGATCCTCGGATCGGCAACTGAGACGAAGACTCACCTTTACCGGCCACAATCAGACCACTAAGTTTAGAGGTGGAAGAACAACCGAGCATCACGCTGATCCAACGACTCGAAGCGCCGAAAGTCAGGTTTTTTGCCGCCCTGCTCTCAGGCGTGCTGACGCTGGCATCCGCGATGCTGATGTGGACCGGCGCGGGTACTGTGGCCGCGACCGCGGTGGCGATTGCGGCGCTGGCGATCGGCCTGTACTACGGCATGGGCGCGGCGATTGAGTCTATTCGCGAAAAGAAGTTTGATATTGATGTACTGATGGTGGTCGGAGCGCTGGCCGCGGCAGGACTCAGCGAGTTCCGCGATGGTGCACTGCTGCTGTTTCTCTTTGTGCTTTCCGGTGCGCTCGAGGATCTCGCTGAGATGCGGACAAACTCGGCCGTGACGGCGCTGAGCAAGCTCATGCCCTCGCGCGTGTTTAAGTTCTCGGGCACCGGGACGCCGGACGCGGATTCTCGCGAGAACTGGCAGGAAGTGCCGCCCGAGCAACTGACCGAGGGCGACGTGCTTCGTGTGGTCAACGGCGAGTCCATCGCTGCCGACGGCGAACTGCTCAGTGAGGCGGCCGCGCTGGATCAGGCCTCGCTGACAGGCGAGTCCGTGCTGCGCGATGCAGTGCGAGGCGAGGCGCTCTACTCCGGCACGATCAACGCTGGCACGACGCTTCTGCTGAAGGTGACACACAAGCCGGCAGACTCAGCGCTGCAGCGTGTGATCTTCCTGGTGACTCAGGCGCAGCAGCAGCGTCAACCGGCGCAGCAGATCATCGACAAGCTTTCACAGCCGTACTCCATCGGTGTCATGGTTCTTTCACTGATCGCCCTTGGCGTCTTCCGCTTTGCCCTCGACCGCCCGTGGTACGACTCCATATTCACAGCGATTACCCTGCTGATCGTGGCTTCGCCGTGCGCCTTGATCATCGCCACCCCCACTGCTGCCCTGGCAGCGATTGCCCGCGCGGCGCGGGCCGGTGTGCTGTTTAAAGGCGGACAGGCCATGACACGCCTGGCAGCCATGAGAGCGCTGGCGATGGACAAGACAGGGACGATCACCGAGGGCCGGCCGCGGCTGATCGCTGTGCTGCCGATGGATTCAGGGGGTGGCACACTGGACCCCGATGGAGCACTGGCCGTTGCCGCGGCATTGGAGCAACACTCAACACATCCTGTTGCAACCGCGATCATGGAAGCTGCGACGAAGGGTTCGATTGTCCTGGCCCAGATTACTGATGCCGAAGTGGTCACGGGCAAGGGCATCCGCGGCATGCTGGACGGTCAACTGGTGCGGATCGGCTCGGCGGCGTTCATCGCCGAACTGATCAACGACGCGGCACGCACCAGGGTGCAGGCAGCGCTGGCCGAGGCGCAGCAGCAAGGCCACATCGCCGTTGCCCTTGCGACGGGTCGCGGTGCGGCGGTGTTCATTCTTGGTGATACCGAACGCAAGGGCATCGCGGAAGCGATTGTCGAACTCCGAGCACTCGGGATCAAGCCAATCGTGATGCTCACGGGCGACAACCAGCACACGGCCGCGGTGATCGCTAAGCGGGCCGGGCTCGATGCGTTCAAGGCGGAGTTGCAGCCGCAGGACAAAGTTACGCACCTCCAGGAGATGAAGGCGAGCGGTGTGAAGGTGGGACTCGTTGGCGACGGCGTGAACGATGCGCCCGCGTTGGCGGCGGCCGACGTTTCACTGGCCATCGGATCGATCGGCAGCCAGGCGGCCATGGAATCGGCCGACATCGTGCTGATCCGTGATCAGCCGGCGCTCATTCCCTGGGCAGTGCGGCTGGCGCGGCGGGCGGACCGGACGGTCAAGATCAACATCGTTTTTGCGCTCTCGGCCATCCTGATCATGGCGATCACCACGGTCGTCGGCAGCTGGCTGAAGCATCCGCTGCCGCTGTGGGCTGGCGTGCTCGGTCACGAGGGTGGCACGTTGCTGGTGGTTGGCCACTCGCTGCTGCTGCTGTCATTCCGCGCGGTGTCGGCGCCATCGCCGGCTGTGACCCCCCCACTGCCATCACGCTGACTCGGGTGGCACAGGCGTCAAAGCGAGATGTTGACACCCATGCGCTTGAGCAAGCCGTCAAACTGATCGAGCGAATAAAACTCGATGGTGATCCGGCCCTTGGCATTTCGGCCGGTGCTGCCGCGGACCGTGACGAGCGTGCCGAGCGCGGTGCTCAGCTGCTTCTCAAGCTCCTCGCGAGCAAGCTCACGAGCCTTGGCCGTGAGCCCGGACTGGTTGGCGAGATCCTGAAGCACGGATGTGTCGCTGGCTACCTCGCCGCTATCGATCGACGATGCCGCGGCGAAGTGATCGATCTTGCGGACCGTCCACCCTTCGGCGGCAGCTCGCTTGGCCAGCGCAACGCGAGACCGCGAGGGATCCCCTGTGGCATGGGCGGCCGGTGCAGCGAGCAGCGCGCGAGCGTGGGCGAAGCCGAGCTGGCCGGAACGGACCATCTCCTGGATCTCAGTCTCCAGTTCGGTGATTCGAATGTGGTTCGTGACGGTATACCGATCAATACCCAAACGTTCTGCGATCTGCGATTGAGTGAGCCCGAACTGCTCACTGAGGCGTTTGAACGCCATGCCCTTATCGAGTGGGTTAAGATCCTCACGTTGTAAGTTTTCTGTTAGTGACCACTCAGCTGCCTCTTGGTCGCTGATCGCGGTCACGAGGCAGGGGACGAGTTTCAATCCCGCCCGCTGGGCTGCGCGAAGGCGCCGCTCGCCGGCGATGAGCTCGTAGCTCTGGCCCCCACCACTGCCGCGGCGAACAAGCAGCGGCTGCATCACCCCGCTCTGACGGATCGAGTCAGCGAGTGATGCGAGAGTTGCATCGTCGAAGACCTGGCGAGGCTGGTACGGGCTTGGGACGATTGAATCAACGTCAATCATCACAACGCGCTTGCCAAGCTCCTCAACCGGTGCGGCCGGGGCTACATCCGGCGCGGGCACGGGTTCGGCGGGCGGAATCACGCTGACCGGTGCACCGAGCAGACTGCTCAGGCCGCGGCCGAGTTTGCGTGGCTTGTTCGTCGCGTTCGCATCTGACATGGCGTGTTCTCCTGCGCTATCGTTGCATGGTATGGCCAAACACATCGAGATCATCGCCCGCGGCGTGTGCATTCGAGAAAATCATCTTTTGGTGTGCAAGAACCTAGCCGGGGGCTACTGCTATCTGCCCGGCGGCCATGTCGAGTTCGGCGAGGACTCTGCGACCGCATTGTCACGCGAGCTCATCGAAGAAGCTGGCGAGAAGATCAAAGTTGGCAACCTTCTGTTCGTAGACGAGTGCCGATTCGAGCAGCCCGGCCGTGATGGGGCCATGAAGTCGAGACACGAAGTGAACCTTGTGTACCGGTTTGAGATTGTGCCGCGTGGCACGAAGATGCGCGAAGTGGCCTCACTGGAGGATCACATCGGCTTCGAATGGGTGCCACTGACTGCGTTGGAACGGGCGAAGTTCAAGCCTGCCAGCACGTTACGACTTTTGCGTGCCGCGCGGCACGCTACCCCCTGACGCGGACGTTAACGCGCTCAGTGACTTCGGGACGCCGACGGAGGGCCCGTCGAATCGCGATCACCACGCCAGCCACAAGCGCCAGGGGGATGGCGATGATCGCCAATCCAAGTGCCAAGAGGACCGTCAGGAATGCCAGTTCGACGAGGACGACGATGATTACCAGCCGCAAGAGCAGGTGACCAAGCCCGGGACGACTGCGAAGTTGGCCTTCAATCTGGAGCATTACTTCAGTTCTTTCGGAGGCTGAGCTTCCTGGTTCCGGCGTAAGTGGGGGGTTGCCACCCCGCCGCGGCGATCATCCGCGGCAGCCTCAACCGTGTCTTGAGACACAACTACCACATTCACCCCTGCCACAGCGGATGTCCGCTTGACCCGGTGGCCAAACTTCTCCAGCCACTGGGATACGGGCAAGCCGTTATACCGCTTCATCAACCGATCTTCAACCTGCAGTTCACTTGGCTTCCACTGGTGGTGCACACGCGGACTTGCCACGCATTCTCCTGCCCGCATATCAAAGATCAGCCGGTTCAGCACCGTCTGCACCGTCCCGCTGATGATGCGAGGGCCACCGGCCCCGCCCGAAACCATCTCCACTGACCCGGATTTCAGCACAACAGTGGGGGTCATGCTCGAGAGCGGCCGCTTGCCACCCTCCGGAGCATTCCGCTTGGACTGCGTCAGTCCGAACGCATTCGGTGCTGCCGACGTGGTGAAGTCGTCCATCTGGTTGTTGAGGATGAAACCGAAACCCTCCGCCTCAACCAGACTGCCGAACGCCAGGTTAATCGTCTCGGTGCACGCAACCGCCCCGCCTCGCGAATCAACGACAGAGATGTGGCTGGTCCCTCCGTCCGGAACAAGCTGTTCGCCGTTCTCATTGATGGTGTAGTACCCGATCCCCTCGGTGCGGCCCTTCGGCATGATCTTCATCCGCGAGTCGATGTATGCCGCGGAAAGCAACCGCTCCGTCGGCACGGGCACAAACGCCGGATCCGCCATGTAAAACGCCCGATCCGCGAACGCGAACTTCATCGCCTCAACGAGACTGAACAGGTACGCCGGATCGGACGACTTCAACTCCTGCGGCTTGATCGATGACCGCTCCATCATCCCCAAGATCTGCAGCAGCGCCACACCACCGGAGCTCGGCGGCGGCATCGTCAACACCGTGCGGCCAAAGGCTGACCCGAGCAGTGGGGGGGTCTCACTCACTTTGTACAATGCGAGATCCTCGCGGCTCAGTCGCCCACCCGTCCGCTGAACCGAACTTACGATTGCCGCGGCGATCTCTCCGCCATAGAACACGTCCGCACCCTCAGATGCAATCAGCCGAAGCGCCTTGCCATGGCCGAGGTTTCGAATCCGGTCGCCACTCGCCAGCTCGCCCTTGCCCAGCAGCGTCGTCCATACAAATCCAAACTTTTCCCTGCCACCACTCGCCGGACTGAACTGCTCCAAGAGTTCGGTCTTTGATCGTATATAGGCGGCATCGGCCACAAACCCATCCTCCGCTGCCGCGATCGCGGGAGCGAAAACCACATCCCGCGGCAAGGTCCCATATTTCTCCAGAACGTATAACAGCCCCTTCACGGTGCCGGGGGTGGCAACTGCCAGACCGCCGAACTCGCTGGCGCGTGCCGGCAGCCCAGGCTCGCTGAAGGTGTCTGGCTTGATCGCCGCCGGGCAAGTTTCACGATAGTTCACGGCGGTCTGTACCACCCCCGCCGTCCCCGGAAGGTAGATGACCATGAAGCCGCCGCCACCTATGCCACACGCAAAGGGCCGCACCACCGACAGCGTGAAGCTCGCGGCAACCGCGGCATCCACGGCGTTGCCGCCGCGCTGCAGCATCGCCTCGGCAGCCTTCGTCGCCAGTTCGTGGTCCGTCGCGACCCCGAAACCGCCAGCAGCAGTGGGGGGGATCACACCACCAGGCACCTGAGCCAACGTGGTGCCCGAGTAAGCAATGATGGCGGCAATGACGGTGAGGTGTTTCATGGGTTTCCCGGGCCGATAACGCGAAGTTCGGCAACGTTAGCCCAGCGGCTTTGCCACGCCCGGGGCGTGGGGTATGCTGTCCTTCCGGTGCGAGCCCACAACCCGGCAGCCGGACTCTCACGCATGAACCGCACACTCAACTGCACCGCCGCCGCTCTCGCGCTGTCCGCTATCGCCCCCGTGGCATCGGCCCAGGTGCGAGTCGCCACCTGGAATGTCACCACGTACAGCTCGGGCCGCATCGCCGAGTTCCAGACCGCGTTCTTCGCGCAAGCTCCAAACGGTCTCCAGTTCTGGCCCGATGTCATCATCGCCCAGGAAATGCAAGGCACCACCGCCGCGACGAACTTCCGCAACTTGCTCAACACGTACTCGGACGCCCGCGGTCCCGGCCCGCGCGACTACGCGATGGCCCCGAACTCCGGTGCTACAGAGAACGCGATGTTCTACCGCACCAGCCGCGTGCAGCTGGTCGGTCCTGTCGTCACACTCTCCACGGGCACCGGTAGCTGCGCCACCTGCCCGCCCCGGGACAACGACAGATACCTTGTCCGCCTCACCGGCTACAACGCGCCTTCTGTGCCCGGCACCGGACCGGAGCTGTACCTGTACTCGGCCCACATGAAGGCCGGCAGCACAACCGCCGACCAGGCCCGCCGAACCCCGGAGTCCGTCCGACTGCGGAATGACACCAACGCACTCCCTGCCAACGCCAACTTCATTCTCGGTGGCGACTTCAATATCCAGTCCTCCGGCCAGACGGCGTACCAGAACCTCATCGGCGGTGCGCTGATCGGCCGATTCTTCGATCCGATCAACACGCCCGGCTCCTGGAACAACAACTGCTCGTTTAAGTGGGTCTTCACGCAGGACCCCGCCGTGTCCTCCTCAGGCGGTATCGACGACCGGCTCGACTTCCTGCTCATCTCCGATGCACTCAAGAACGGTGGCGGGCTCGACTACATCGGCGACACCACCGCCAACTACAACGCCTGGTGCGCGGCCAACAACACTTGGGACAACCCGCAGCACTCCTACCGCTCCTGGGGCAACGACGGCTTCATCTGCAACGGCGACATGCGCATCACCGGCAACAGCATGGTGGGCCCGGTCATCGCTCAGGCACTGGCTGCCAGCGCATTGTCCACCGGTCACCTGCCCGTCTACCTCGATCTGCGCGTTCCCCCTCGGGTCACCACACCGACGGTCGTCAACCTCGGCTCCATCACCGCCGGAACGCAGACAACCGCCACGCTGACCGTCACCAACAACACCGATGTTCGCACCTTCGCACGCAACCCGACCACCGCGGCAACCGCCGGTATCGAGTCGCTGAACTACAGCTTCACCGGCCTGCCGCCAGAACTCTCGCTGACCGGCGGTAACGGTCCATTCGTCCTCGCCCCACTCAACCAGCCCGCGCTGCCCGCCGCCCAGGTGTTCTCGGCCCGCACACACACGCTCAACTTTACGGCGCCGTCAACGGCCGGCAGCTTCATGCGTGCCTTCACGCTCTCCAGCAACGGTGATTCGCCGGCAATCAGCATCCTGTTCACCGCAACCATCACGCCAGCCGCCTGCTCAGCGGCTGATATCAACGCCGATGGCACCGTCGACGGCACTGACTTCATCAGCTTCATCAACTCGTTTGGAATCGGCGACCCCATCGTCGATGCCGCGGCCGATGTGAACAACGACGGCACCATCGACGGTTCCGACTTCATCGAGTTCATCAACGCCTTTGCGATCGGCTGCTGATCCCGTCTCCATCTCCGCTTACGGATAATCCTGCCGCGTCGGCCGAACCAGTACGTTGCTGAGATGAACGTGCGCCGGCTGCTGGGCAACAACGCCAATCACACGGGCCACATCCTCGGGCATCAGCACCGGGCCGATGCGGTCGACCACGCCCTGGTACCACGCCGGGTCGTACCCGGCAACACCCTGGAACTCGCTGGTCACAAAGCCCGGCTCCACCAGCGTCACCCGCACGCCCTTGGGTCCAAGTTCCCGCCGCACACCCTCAACCATCCCGCTGACGGCGAACTTCGTGCCACCGTACATCGATGAGAACGGCGACACATGCCGCCCGACCACCGATCCGATCACCACCAGGTCGCGCGGGCTTGAGACCCACGCACCACCCTGCGCCGTCGCCGCGGCGGCCATGCCCAGCCCGGCCTCCCGCATCAGCTTGGCCGCACCCAGCACGTTCGTGCGGATCATCTCCTCCCACTGGCTCTGGTCCGAATCCGTCACGCTCCCTTTCAGCCCGCGCCCCGCGTTCACGACCACCAGATCCGCAACACCGCCGAGCGATGTCCGCGCCGCGGCGAGCATCGCCGCAATCGCCTCCGAACTGCCCGCATCCCCAGCAACAGGAATCACCCGCTTGCCCGAGGGATCAATCTGCCGCGCCACCGCTGCAAGCTTGTCGGCTCGCCGCGCGTTGATGACCACACCAGCGCCAAGCTTGAACAGATGCTCAGCCGTCGCCAGGCCAATGCCCGCCGAAGCGCCCGTCACAACAGCGATACGTCCCTGCAGCGTGCTCATCTCTGTACTCCTAGGCAGACACAATCATCCCGCAACGGCGGGCCGCTCCACCGCACCAGCCAGACCAAACAGCCGACTTTCACTTCGCATCGGCCCGATGAACTGGATGCCCACAGGCAACTCCCGCTCATCCATCGTCTCCCTGCCGCAGCCCACGGCCACCGCCGGCAGCCCCGCCAGGTTCACACCCACCGTGTACACATCCTCAAGATACAGCGACAGCGGATCGCTCTTGGCACCAAGCACAAAGGCCGGCCCCGGGCTCGTCGGCATCATGATCGCGCTGATGCCGCGTGCAAAGCATGCCTCGTAATCCTCGCGAATCAGCCGCCGCGCTTTCAGCGCCGTCAGGTAATACGCGTCGTAGTACCCGCTGCTGAGCACATGCGTCCCCAGCATGATCCGCTTCTGCACCTCGGCACCCAGTCCCTCGCTCCGCGAGCGGCAGAACAGCTCCATCAGCCCCTCACCCGGCCGCAGCTCGGCGCGCCGTCCGTACCGCACCCCGTCAAACCGGGCCAAGTTGCTCGACGCCTCCGCCGTCGCGATGATGTAGTACGCCGCAATCGCCGCACCCGCGTGCGGCAGCTCAACATGCTCACACTTCGCCCCCGCCGCAGTCAGGACATCCTCCGCCGCCGCCATCGCCTTGCTCACGCCCTGGCTGTTGCCATCGGCAGCCTGCACCGGAATGCCGATCCGCACACCCGCCAGCGATCCCGCCGCAGCCGCAATCTCGCCGCCATCCCACGGCCCGCTCGTGCTGTCGCGTGGATCATGGCCGCTGATCACCCCCAGCACCGCCGCCGCATCCGCAGCCCGCGGCGCCATCGTGCCGATCTGATCCAGCGAACTCGCGTACGCCACCAGACCAAACCGTGACACCCGGCCGTACGTCGGCTTGCAGCCGGCGATGCCGCACCAGCCCGCGGGCTGCCGGATCGACCCGCCAGTGTCACTGCCCAGTGCCGCCGGCACCATCCCCGCGCCCACCGCCGCGGCAGAGCCCGAGGATGAACCGCCCGGCACACGCGTCGCATCAAATGGATTCCGCGTCGGCCCGAATGCCGAGTGCTCGCCCGAGCCGCCCATCGCAAACTCATCGAGGTTCGTCTTGCCGATGATGATCGCCCCCGACGCCTTGAGCTTCTCCACCACCGCCGCATCAAACGGCGAGCGGTACTGCTCCAGGTGCCGGCTCGCACACGTCGTCCGGCCACGCACCGTCGCGATGTTGTCCTTCAGCGCAACCGGGATGCCCTCCAGCACACCCCGCGCCGCACCCGCCGCCACACGCTCATCACTCGCCCGCGCATCCTCCCGCGCCTCATCACCAAACACCTGCACAAACGCATTGAGCTCGCCATTGCGCTCACCGATCCGCGCCAGACACCGCTCCACCAGCTCCGAACTGGTCAGCTCGCGGCGGTCCATCATCGCTCTGGCTTGCATCACACCGGGAATGCTCATCGGTCCAGTGTAGAGCCGCTCGCAGGCCTGCTTCTCGGACGCCGTCGAATCCGGCGATCTCGCGGCAACCCGCTCCGGCCCTGCCGCCGGGTTGATGATGGCAAGCTGTGCAGATCGTGCGGTGTAGGAAAGACTCCGGAGCCGCCAAACCCGCCAGGGCAACCGGCAATCCCCAGTACTGAATCGCAACTTGGTTGTGCAGGGCTGGTGCCCCCGGACGAAACGCCGTCCCACACCCGGCAGACAGCATATCAGAACGCAAGGAGTCACAGTAGTGTCCACCCCGTCCCGCATCATCTTGGCCTCCACGCTCAGCATCGCCACCCTAGCCGGCACAGCAAGCGCCGACCTCATCCTCAACGGTTCCGAGGCCTTCAGCTGGCAGACCTTCCCGACAACCATCACCGGAGGCAGCAACGCCTCGGCCAGCCGCCCGTTCTGGGACAACAGATCCATGGACGGTTCCGGCAGCCGCAACATCGGTTCCTACCTCTCGGGCACCTACACGGGCGGAATTTCTTCCAGCGCCCTGCCCAGTCCCAACATCCGCCCGAGCTGGTGGGGCGGCCCCGTGGCTGAGGGTCCGTCATCGGGTACTTCGGCGATGGACACCTCGCTGAGCTTCAGCGCCAGCGGCACCGTCCGCAGTCAGCTCCGCCTCGAGGTTGCCGGTTACGCCAACCGCAACGAGCTCGGCTGGTATCGCCTCGGCAGCCCCATCGGCCAGGAGCTGCTCAACCCGATCTTCCGCGGCCCTGACTCCGCCGGGGCTTCAGCAAGCTTCGACATCACCGGTGACTTCGGCCTCTACCTCAAGAACGCCACCGGTCAGATCTTCTTTACCGAGAGCTTCCGCAACCGCACCGGCAGCGAAACCGACAAGCAGATCCAGCACTTCGCCATCTTCGGCAGCTCGCTCCTGCCCGGTTCTCAGAACTACTTCATCGGTGTCGAGGACCTCGCCCGCGCCAACACCGGCATCGAGAACATCGGCGACTACAACGACATGGTCTTTGCCATCAGCGCCATCCCGGCACCGGCCTCCGCACTGCTCTTCGGCGTCGGCGTCGCCGCACTCGGCATGCGGCACCGACGCGAGAAAACCGCCTGATCGCACCCCGCAGCACATCATGACACAGACGGCCTGTGCACCCTGGCTCCGGTGTGCGGGCCGTTTTTCATTGCGCAACCATTCGGCTCAGCGGGCCTTGCTCAGCATCACCACCAGGGCAATCACACCCGCCAGTGCCAGCATCGCCAGCACAAAGCCCGTGATCTTCCAGGCCGAGTACGGCCGATCGCCCGAGACCGCCCCCGTCCTGGCATTGATCAGGAAGCGATAGCTCGTGCCCCCGTACCGGTACGCCGCCAGCCAGATCGGTACCAGCAGGTGCTTGTACGTCAGATCAGAAAACCGCGGGTTCATCGATGTGATCCGCTGGTGGTCACCGCCGATGTCGCGTCGAACCGTGACCCGCACCGTCTCCATCATCTTGCCCTTGGCCACCTCAAAGCCCTGCCGCAGATCAACGGTGTAGCTCTCCGCCCGCAGCCCCGCAAGGTACTCGTCCTTGTACGGCACCAGGTTCTTCACATCCCACCCGGAACCCTCACTGATCGTCTCGATGTGCTTGGCCGGCAGCGAGTTCGATGCGGGCACCTGCACATCGTCAAACGCGTTGCGCACCCGGCCGGAGGCGTACGACCACCTCGTCCGCCGCTCCATCACCGTCCGTGTCTGCGCCTTGCCGTTCACAAACACCGTTCGCGTCACCGGCACGTAGTAGTCATCACCGCGATACCCGGTGTAGTCCGTCTCCACGCGACTGTCATACGTCCAGTACGGGATGTACCAGCCCTGCAGCACACCATCCATCGCCGCTGCCCGCATCAGGTCCGACGGTGCAAACCACCGCCCCGCCAGCCACCCGCGAAACAGCTCCCGCCCCTTGCCGGCCTCAACCGCAAACGGCAGCACCGACCCCGGCTTGATCAGCTTCCGCGACTCGCGCACCGCAACCTGTGGCGTCCCGCAGAACGGGCACGTCCCGCTGGTCACATTCTCCGGCAGTTCCGCCTGTGCTCCGCACGCGGTGCACTTGACCAGGATCTTGTCGTCCGCCTCACCCTGCGCCTGGCTGCTGAGCGTCTCAATCGCCGAGAGCAAGTCGTGCTCATCAATGCTCTCCTCGCCACGCGCAATCTCGTTCTCAACGCCGCAGAACGGGCACTTCAGCGACTCCGTCCCCGGCTCGAAGCTCAGCGTACCGCCGCAGCCCTTGCACGGAAAGTTCCCCGCCGTCGCGGGCACGGCGGGAGATTCTGCGGCCTGCCGAGCACCGGCCCGAGCATCGGCCCGACCACCAGCCCGAGCACCAGATTGTCCGGAACGGTTTGCGTCCATGCGATAGCCAAAAGCACAGCGACAACGTCAGCGACCCGTACGCAACTCATCCACACCCGGCCGCATCACGGCAGCGGTGGGGGGGTTGCACCCAGCACGCCGCCAAGGTCGCTCACCGTACCAGCTGCGGCCCAGCCGGCCATGCCCTGGCGCCACACCAGCGTGTCGCGGCCAAGCTTGCCTTCACGCGCCAGGCCCGCCAGCCCCGTGGCATCAAACGGCCCTGCCTGCGCACCATTGACCGCGACATAAAAGCCCGCCGCCGTCGGCAGCGGTGGCGGCGGAGCCATCCCGCCGGCGGCAATCGCCGCACCGCCCACCTGCTGGCCCATCAGCACACCAAGGCCCACACCCATCGTCTGCCCCGCGGCACCCGGGTTCTTCGCCGCAGCCAGCAGCGCATCGGCCGCCGCCATCTGCGTGTAGCCCTGCAGGTTGCCCACAATCCCCATGCTGCTCCGGCGGTCCAGCGCCGTCTCCACTTCCGGCGGCAGCGAGACGTTCTCAATCAGCAGCTTGGTGATCTCAAGGCCATAGCCCTGGAACTCCGGCTTGATCTTCGCGGCAATCGTCTCGGCCAGCTCGTCGTACTTCCCGGCCAGGTCCAGCATGGGGATCGACGCCTCGCCCAGCTTGTCGCTGAACCGCGAGACAATGATGTTCCGCAGCTGCTCCATGATCCCGTCGGTCGTGAAGTGTGCCGAGGGACCAACGATCTCCTTGATCAGCGAGCCCGCATCCGTCACGCGGAACGCGTACGTGCCGAAGGCACGCAGCCGCACCGGGCCGAACTCCGGATCGCGCCGCATGATGGGGTTCATCGTGCCCCACTTCATGTCCGTGAACTGCGTCGTGGTGACGAAGTACACCTCGGCCTTAAACGGCGACTCAAAGCCGTACTTCCAGCCGCGCAGCGTCGAGAGAATCGGCAGGTTGCTCGTGCTCAGCACGTGCCGACCCGGCTGGAACACGTCCGCCAGCCGGCCCTGATCCACGAACACGGCAACCTGACCCTCGCGCACAATCAGCTGTGCGCCGTTCTTGATCTCGTTCTGGTACCGCTCGAACTTGCTGACCAGCGTCCCGCGGGATTCCGCCGGTGCCTCGACAATGTCGATCAGTTCGCCAGTCAGTTTTTTCCACCAGTCAACCATGTTGCCATCTCCTTGTTCTGCCGCGGCAAGCCGCCTTGGCACCATCTTCATTCGTCACGCGACCCCGCGGGTTTCGTGCCTTCCGCCGGGGGCTCTCCACCCGGCTCCAGCGGCCTAATAACGGGGAACTGTCGCATCTATATCCACCGACCACAAGTCAATCCCGCCCGCCATCGATCGCACATCCGTAAAGCCCATTCCCCGCAGCGCCGCCGTCACTCGCAGCGACCGCTGGCCGTGGTGGCAGTACACGATGATCGGCCGGTCCTTCCCGCCGGCCGCTTCCTCCACTTCATCGGCCTGCTGCGCCACCGTCTGCATCGGAAACAGTGTCGCCCCCTCGATGCGGCAGTGCTGCCACTCCTCCGGCCGCCGGCAATCCAGCAGCAGTGGGGGGCTCACACCCGCCGCCGGCTTCATCGCCTCGGCCGTCTGCCGCGGCGTGACTTCCCACTCCGACTGGAACGGATACCCCACGGGCAGGCCGTGCTGGTCAAGGCCGGGTTTGGCATGTCCACCGCCTGCTTCCATCTTGTGCTTCCTTCAAAATCAAGTCAGTGCAAAACCAGTCGCACCATCACGGTGCAATCGCTGGCTGCGGAACCGTGATCCGATCCGGCGCCTCCGCCGCACCCGAGCCGCTCCGCCCTGGAACCGTGGCCTCACCCGTCGGGCGGACCGGCATCAGATTCCGGGGCGACCGCTGCCGCGGACCCGCCGGGCTCGTCGTCACTTCCCACGGCGCTGCAAAGAACATCCGCGGGATCATCAGCACCAGGTCACTGGCCGCCCAGAACGGTCCCGCTGCACCTTCAGCCGCGGCCATCAGGTGTTGGTCCTCCGCCCACGTCTGCGTCGCGCTCACCGCCGTCGGAAACGCCGACCGCTGCCGCACCGTCGTCCGCAGATACCGCGGCTGCGCCCCGCCAAGCGTGTACGTCGGATAGTGCTGCACCGGGGCAAACCCCGTCGAATCGCCCACCTGCGCCCACCCGTCGCGCTGCAGCGAGTCAATGCTCGGCCCGTCACCACCGGCAGCAAAGTTGATCGGCTCGACCGTGTTCACACGCGAAGATTTGAACGACTCAAGCTCAACGGATCCCATCCGCGTCGACTCATTGAGCGTGCCGCAGCCGCCCAGCCCGGCCAAAACACCCACCGCCAGCACTGCGCCCAACGCAAATCCCCCGGCAGAGCGCAGGCGAGCGGCCGAAACACGTGTTACAGGGCGGCAGTTCATGCTGATCAAATCATATCGACCCCGCCCCGCCCACGCCCCGCCCCCGCGTCACTGGCTCTGCAGCCACTGCCACTGCCGCGCCAGCCCCGCCTCAAAGCTCGTCGTCGGCGCGTATCCCAGCTCCGCCTTCGCCCGGGTCAGGTCCGCCCACGTCCGGTCCACATCGCCCGGCCGCTGGGGCTGCCGGTTCATCACCGCCTCGCGACCCACCGTCACCCCGATCGCCCCGATCATCTCCCCCAGCGACACCGGATGGTCATGCCCCAGGTTCCAGATGCGGTACCCGAATCGATCCACGTTCTCCGCCGCCGCGATGATCCCCGCCACCGTGTCAGCCACGTAGGTGTAATCCCGCGCCGTCCCAAGATCGCCGAACACATCGATCGGTGTGCCCGAGTGGATCTTCCGCATGAACATGCTGATCGCCAGGTCCGGACGCTGCCGCGGCCCGAACACCGTGAAAAACCTCAGCATCGCCACCGGCTGCCGGTGCAAGTGATGGTGCGTGAACGCCAGCAGCTCGCACGCCCGCTTGCTGGCGGCATACGGGCTGATCGGCTCCGAAACATCCGCATCCTCGCGAAACGGCGCGACCTTGCAGTTGCCGTACACCGAGCTTGAACTCGCCGCCACCACCCGGGCCACCCCCGCCTTGTGGGCCTCAGTCAGCAGCGTCTGCGTCACCATCACGTTGGCGTGCATCCATGCCACCGGGTCGGCAATACTCGGCCGCACGCCCGCCTTGGCCGCCAGGTGAATGACCGTCGCCGGCCGCACCTTGGCCAGCAGTTCGGCCACCGCCGCGTCGGCCCCAAGATCCAGCTCCTCAAACTCAAACGCTCCGGCCGGGGCCCCATTGGAAACAACCTGCAGGTTCCGCCGCTTGATCGCCGGGTCGTAGTACGGATCAAAGTTGTCCACGCCCACCACCCGCCCGCCCCGCGCCAGCAGCGCCTCGCACAGGTGCGAGCCGATGAACCCGGCTGCGCCGGTGACCAGGGTGACCCCGCTGCTGATGTTGCTCATCGCGATCCTTGCTGAGTCCCGGCAAACCTGCGGCACGGGGGAGGTTGATTCACCGGAGGTCAAGTCACATGAAAACAGTGGGGGGGCACAGGGAGGGGGGAACGGAAGGGGAAGGGCCACACCGCATTCCACGTTTGATCATCGGCTGACACTTTCCCGCTCCCGCGGGGGTTTGTCATCGCTAACATCGTACCACGCTCGGGCCGGTGCCGGTGCTCGGCAATGCCTCGGAACACTTCGCCATGGCGACACGATCCACCAAGCAATACGTAACCGCGGCCCTGTGGATGCTCGCTGGCCTCGCCGGTGCTGTGGGCATCTTCGCCACCATCGGCAACCAGCTCGACGCCTTCCGCCCCAAGAACACCTACCAGGCCGAGTTCGAGCTCATGGAAGGCGCCGCCGGCCTCAAGCCCGGCTCGCCCGTGCGCGTCGGCGGCCAGGACCAGGGCCGCGTCGAGCGCATCAGCTTCGACGACCCCGCCTTCCCCACCAAGGTCTTCGTCGAGTTCTCCCTGCCCAAGAACATCCGCCTCTACAAAGACCCCGACCTCTCCGCCATGGTGGCCAAGCCCATTGGTGCCCCGCGTGACATCCCCGCCGGCTTCGACCCCCGCGGCCGCCCGCTGGAACTCCGCCTCGAGCAGCCCATCCTCGGCTCCGGCTCCGTTCTCAACGTCGTCTCCGTCGGCTGGCCCAAGCTCGATAAGACCAACCCGCTCCCGCCCGAAAGCACCCTGGCCGACAACGGCCGCATCCGTGGCGTGCTCGCCCCCGGGCTCCTCGCACAGGCCGGCCTCGACAAGGCTGCCATCGACCGCCTCAAGGCCGCCTTCGGCGAGGCCCAGGAACTCGCGGCCAAACTCAACAGCGACTACGAAGCCGTCCGCACCGATGTCCGCGACAGTGTCAAGCGCGTCAGTAACATCGTCGAAAAGGTCGAGGCCACCATCGACGAGAACCGCCCCGACATCCGCGCCACCATCTCCGCCGCGCCCGGTGCCGTCAAGAACTTCAACGACACCATGGACTCCGCCCGGCGCATCGTCGCCGATGTCGAAGCCACTATGCCCCAGTGGCGCGACAACATCACCCAGACCCTGGCTGATACCCGTGCCTTCGTCGGCACACTCAACCCCGACTCCGGCAAGCTTTACAAGCAGGTCACCGACACCGTCGAGCAGGGCCGCGCCGCCCTGGCCAGCTTCGAAACCGCCAGCAAAAACGCCGACACGCTCATGGGCAAGGCCGGCACCTTCGCCGATGAAACCCTCCCCGAGCTCCGCCTCATGGTCGCCTCCGCCCGCCTAGCCAGCGACCAGCTCAAGCTCACCCTCGCCGAGGTCCGCCGCAACCCCTGGAAGCTCCTCTACCAGCCCAGCCGCAAAGAGCTCCAGCAGGACCTGCTCTTCATGGCCAGCCGCAACTACGCCGATGCCGTCAGCGAGCTCCGCGGCGTGACCGCGAGCCTCGAGAGCATCTCGGCAACCTCCACCGCCGCCGGCCGCCCCGTCGATGCCGCCCGCGCTGCCGAACTCCGCCAGCGCCTCACCGAAGCCTTCGCCAGCTACCAGCAGGCCGAGAAGGAACTCCTCGACAGGCTCGTCCGCGAACAAAGCAAGTAAAGCCCCGCAGCGCCAACAACGTGACGCCACCACTGTGGCACCGGGCTTCTGCCCGGTGTGCCTTTGCTTTCCTCCGCCCCGAGCGGTCACGCCTCGCCACGCGATTGAAACGCCTCCCATCGTCCCGAAAGGCACTACCACCCAGGCCCGGTGGGCGGTGGATACCGTTCCGCTCAGTGGGACTTGGTAGTTGAAAAGGGAGTGCGATGCGGAGGAAAACTATGAAACCCGTTCTCGGAACGCTGCTGGTGGCATGTTCACTTGTCGCTGGCTGCATCACCGTACCCGGCATCCCGGGGGCTTCTGTTCCTCGCCCGCCGCGGCCGACGTGGACGGGCCGGATCGAGGCAGATACGACTCAAGTGAAGCCGTTCACGCTCGTGAACTGGGACCGCTCCGCACTCGACCGACGAGTTGAGATCACCAGCTTTGGCATCGCGACAAAGACCGTCGATGCTGACATCTTCCTTGGGGTCATCAGCGATGTTTGGGATGTGAAGATTGACGTCAGACAGATTGACCGGCTACGTGCGGATGCGCCCTATGCGTTACGAGACACGCCGAGCCAAGGTGTGCAGTTCTGGAAGCTCAACCCCCTGACCGGTGAGAACGAGCTGATCTCGCGTGAGCAGTGGCACGCCGCCGGCGAGCGAATGTCGTTCACAATTGGCGGCCTCCGGCATCCTGCTGACAAGGGTGCGCCATGGATGTCCACGCTTGGAGCCGGGTACGATTCCACGCTCAAAACGTACCCGCCGCCGTGGGAGTGGCCGGAGGGTCAGAATCTACGGCGGATTCCCTCCCGGATTCAGACCAGTTTCATCTACAACGCGAGCGCCGCGGCTCAAGTTGCTGCATTTTGCGGCACGCTGCGTCAGCCCTACTCGCGTAAGGATGACCTGTGCGTCGAGTTCATGACCAAGCAGAACGACCAGTGGCGTTCGCTCGGTGTCACGCAGCTTGTCGGTACGGCGGGCCTCAAGGACTATGACGCCGAGTGGAGTTCGCTCATGGGCTTCGTGGCACAAGGCCGGTACTGGGTCTACCTCTTTGAGGACAGGCTCTGGGTCGTTCCCACGCCAGAGAATCCGTACCTGCCGCCGTCTGCCAAGTGACCGGGCCGCCTCGTGCAGTTACGTTGCCCCACCTCCGTGGCACCGGGCTTCCGCCCGGTGTGCCTTTGCTTTCCGCGGCCCACGTCGATCACGCGTTGTCGTGCGGCTGAAGCGCAACCCACCGCCCAGAAGGGCGGTGCCACGCGCGGCACCGCTTTCCCGTGCCACCGGGCTTCCGCCCGGTGTGCCTTCACATTCCGCGCACCGCCCCTCACCTCACCCCTTCATCGCCGCCTCAATCTCCTTGATCGTCTTGGGGATCTGCACCGAAAGATTCTCATTGCCCCCGCGCGTGATCAGGATGTCATCCTCAATCCGGATGCCGATCTTCCGCTCCGGAATGTACAGCCCCGGCTCGATCGTGATCAGGTGCCCCGGCTGCAGCGGCGTGCCCGGGTCCGTGTCGTGCACCTGCAGCCCCAGGTGGTGGCCGATGCCGTGCCAGAAGTGATCCAGCATCCCGCGCTTGTCAAACACCTCGCGGCTGGCGTTGTTCACATCCGTCATCGTCGCCCCCGGCCGCGCCGCTTTAATGCTCGCCGCCTGCGCCGTCAGCACCAGCTCGTACAAGTCCCGCTGCTCACTGCTGAACACGCCGTTCACCGGATACGTCCGCGTGATGTCCGCCGCGTAACCGGCAAACTGCGCGCCCGTGTCAATGACCATCAAGTCGCCATCATCCGTCGGCCCGTCGTTGGCGCGGTAGTGCAGCAGCGTGCCCCGCGCACCCGAGCCGGCGATCGTGTTATACGCCGTCACCCCGCCCGACGGGCCGTGCGCCCCGTGCTGGCGATACGTGTTCTCAATAGCCCCCGCCACCGGCGCCTCGCCCGAGCCCGGCTGCAGCACCCGCAGCGCGGCCTCCAGCCCCGCGGCAGTGATCTCAATGGCGTGCCGCACCATCGCGATCTCCGCCGGCGACTTCCTCGAGCGCATCTGCCGCAGAATCTCCGTCCGGTCGTCAATGCTCACACCAGGGATCCGCTCTTGCACCTTGCGGAACGTCAACAGGTCACCGCTCACCGGCGCGTTGTAGTTGCCAAACGGGTGCAGGCACGCCATCTTCCGCGCCCGCCGCGCCGCGCCCGTCAGCATGTCCGGCAGGTGCCCCGTCCGCATCACCGTCCCGAAGCCCAGCCGCTCACGTATCGACTTGCCGATCCCGTCACGGAACGCATCCCAGCGGTCCGACTCCGGGTTCAGCGGCCGCAAAAACAGCACAATCCGCTTGGTCGGGTCCTCGTGCGAAGGGTCAAACAGCACCGCCGCCTGCTGCTCACCGGTGATACCCGTGAGGTAGTAAAAGAACGGGTCCGGCGCCCACGTCCCGTGCCGCGGGTCCGCACCCTCGCCAGAGAAGATCACGCCGATCGCGCCGTTGAGTTGCTTCAGCACCTCCGCCCGCCGCGCCGCGTACTCCGCCTGCGGAATACTTGTGAGCATCGCCATCGCCGGGTCGTCAGCCGCCTCGCCCTTGCCCGCTCCGCCCACAGCAAACGGTGACGGCAGTGGCTTGCTGGCAACCGCGCTGGCGGCAGATGCGGAACCCGACGCACTCTTGGTCTTCTTGGCCATACCCGCAGGGTACCGGCCCACACCGCCCCGGGGCACTCCGGCATTCACCCCTTCCCCGCTCCCCGATCCAAATCCCAGATTCCGCGCCACGCTCAGTACCAGAACAACCGGATCCGACCCGCCGACCCGCTCGTCGCCGCAAGCCCCGGCCGCCCGCCGCTCCCGCCAGCACCAGAGTTGTCCACGGCCAGCGGCGCGGAGAGACTCCGCGCGCCGCCGCCCTGCCCGCCGCTCGCCGGGCACCACACCGTGGGGTTCGGGAATGTCGACGTACACGACGGCCCCGTCCCGCCACCACTGCCCAGGCCAGGCAAACTTGCCTCAGTGAGCGTCGTCGTTCCCGCCAGCGTCGGCTGCGACCCCGGAGCCCCACCCGCGCCACCAGGACTCCCGTTGCACGAGCCCGAACCCATGACCACCATCGTTCCCGCCGCTCCCGGCGAGCCCGAGGCCGCTGTGATCAGCGCAACGCCGCCGCGGCGAACCCGTGTCACCCCGCCCGATGCACCCGGCTGCCCCGCAGCCCCCGCCGCACCACCGGCTCCAATGTCCAGCAGCAGCGTCTCACCCGGCGTCACATCAATGATGAACCGCCCCGCACCACCGCCACCTCCACCACCGCCGCCCGCGCCGTAGCCCCCCGTCCCCGCCGTGCAAGCCCCCGTCGTCGGTGCCGCTGCACCCGCGCCCGAACCGCCGCCGCCACCGCCAGCTCCCCAGATGTCCACGCCAAGCCGCGTCACACCAGCAGGTACCACAAACGCCGAAACGCCCGGCGTTGTGTACTGCGGCGAGTTCGTCGGAACCACCGCCGCCCCGTACGTCAGCGGATACCAGAACGCCCCGTCATACCCCTGAAACTGCCTCAGCGTCGGATCAAACCGGATCGCCCCCGGCATCGTCGGCGAGTTGGCCGGCACCGCCAGCGAGTAGACCGCCTTCGGGCTTGCCCCCAGCTTCACCCGAGGCGTCAGCGCCACCAGCCCCGACGTGTTCCCGCACGTCAGCCCGGTGTCCGCCCGCGTCTCAACCTGCAAGAACGTGTCCGCGCCCGAGCTCGGCGCCACCAGGTCCAGCTCCATCGAGAACAACCCGTTGGTCACCACCACGTTGTCAACGCACTGGTACGACCCGATCACCGGCCCGCCGGTCGAGGTCGCAAACAGCCCGAACCGCATGTCAAACGTCCCCGTCGCCGGCTGCCCGCCCTCCTCCAGCCGCCCCTGATACACAAACGACGTCGGCCCGGCCGCCACACGACCGGCACACACCAGCGAGAGCAACACAGCAGCAATGCACGCGACAATACGGGATAGTCTGATGCCCATCGGGGATCTCCAGTGGTCTCCCCCGGCCAAACTCAAGGTACCCGATGTTCTCGCTTCCAACAAGTATTTGAAGCAAAAAGCCAACCGCCGGCACCCACTCGGGTTCCGCGACGTTTGGACTTTGTTGCATCCCGGGGCGGCGCATCATCTTCGCACGCTGCGTCACCCGCCGGGCGGCCTCCCCCTTTCCCTCACCCGCCGATCGCAAACGCATTGATAAACGCGATGAAGTCCGAGCCATCCACCGTCCCATCCGGCCGATCGGCGTTCGCGCCGCCACCGGCGATGTCCGCCGGCCAGTCACCAATGGCAAACGCATTGATGAACGCGATGAAGTCCGAACCGTCAACCGTGCCGTCCGGTCCCGGCTCACCGCCGCCCTGGACAATGTCCGCCGGCGACAGCGAATTGCTCAGTGCCGACGGCACCATCTTGCGGATCCGCACGCCGGAGAAGTGCACCGTGTACAGCTCACCGTCGTTGTCCTGACCAAAGCTCGTCAGGCCCGCCGGGCCCGCCGTGCCGTTGGTGAAGTGCGCCGTGTGGTCCTGGAAGTCCGTCGCCACGCCATTGACCACGCGGATCGACCAGATGCGGCTGGCCGTGTAATCACCAAAGAAGTACCGCCCGCGCCACCCGGGAATCGCGCTGCCGCGATACACAAACCCGCCGGTGATCGACGAGCCGACCATCGTGCTGGTGTACCCCGTCCGCGCCGTGTGCGGATACACATACGCCGGCACCACGCTGCCAGCAACCGAGAACGAGCCGATGTTCGTCGTATAGCTGGCCACACCCTCAAACCGCCGCCAGCCATAGTTCAGCCTCGGCGTCGAGCCGTTGACGACGTTGATCTCCTCCCACACATCCTGGCCCACATCGGCGATGTACAGCTCATTGGTCAGCCGGTCGAAGCTCCACCGCCACGGGTTCCGCAGGCCGATGGCCCACAGCTCCGGCAGGCCGGTCTGCGTCCCGCCCGCCCCCGTCGGCCACGTCGTCGGGTTCCCCGCCGGAATCTGGTAGTTCTTCTGCGTATCAGCCGGGAACGCATCGCCGTTGATGTCGATCCGCAGCATCTTGCCCAGCAGGCTGTTGGGGTTCAGTGCTGCGTTGTTCGGGTCGCCGCCGCTGCCGCCGTCACCCGTGCCGATGTACAGCATCCCGTCGGTGCCGAACATCATGTTGCCGCCGTTGTGGTTCACAAACGGCTGGTCAAACTTCATCACAATCTGCGCCGATGCCGGGTTGGCCGTGATGTTCTGCCCCGCCACAATCGGGTTCATCGTGTACCGCGCCAGCACCGTGCGGCCGTTGTCGTACGTCAGCCCGCTCGACACGTACGTGCTGCCGCGCGGCTCGGTGTAGTACACGTAAAAGTACCGGTTGGTCTGGAAGTCCGGGTGAAACGCGATGCCCAGCAGCCCCTGCTCGCTGAAGCCCTGAAGGCTGAACTCCGGGTTCGTGCCCGAGGCCAGCACCAGCGCGACAATGTCCAGCACCGACGTTGTCTGCAGCGTCGTCCCGTTGATCACCCGCACCCGCCCCGCCTGCTCCAGCACATACAGCCGCGACGTGGCATCGCCCGGCGCGTTGCCCACCCACACCACGCTCGACAGCCCCGTGCTCGCAACGGTCTGCAGGTCTCCCAGGTCCAGCGACTGGCCATGGCTGGCAGTCACACTCATCAGGCCGGCCAGGGTGGCCACGGTCAGGGCGGTCAGGCTCTTGGTGCGCATAAATCGTTCTCTCCTGTGGGCCATCAATCCGCAGCACTCCGCGGCGGGGTTCCACATATTCGGATTCGTCTGGGCTTCTGAAGGGTACACCACACCCCCGGTTCCGTCGGCGCCGACGCACCCACTCCCGACGCCCCTGAGTTATCCGGACAGTACAGCCGGTATTGGTTTACTAACATCACCTCCTATGGCCTGCCCCTTCGCACACTCCGCCCCCGATCCCGCTTCCTCCGGCTCCACCGGCGGTGCCAACCCCAATCTCAACCCCCACCTCAAGCCCGGCGACATGCCCGCCGTGCGCCACACCAACCTCACCTACGGCAGCTACCTCAAAGTCGCCGAGCTCCTCACGCTCCAGCAGCCGCTCTCCGTGCCGCCGCACCACGATGAGATGCTCTTCATCATCAGCCACCAGGTCTACGAGCTCTGGTTCCGCCAGATGCTCCACGACCTCCACGGCGTCTGCGGCCACCTCGATGCCGATGAGCCCCTCAAAGCCGCGCAGCTCCTCGACCGCGTCCACAAAATCCAGAACCTCTTAATCGAGCAGATCCCCCTGCTCGAGACCATGTTCTCCACCGACTTCGCCCGCTTCCGCGACAACCTCCGCCCCGCCAGCGGCTTCCAGTCCGTCCAGTTCCGCAAAGTCGAGTTCCTCCTCGGCGCCAAAAACCCGCGCATCCTCGACCTCGTCGGTGATGACCAGTCCGCCCGCGACGAGATGACCACCTACCTCTCCAAGTCCACACCCTACGACCACTTCATCGCCCACCTCGCCCGCGAGGACCACGGCCGCTTCAACATCCCCGCCGCCGCCCTCAAACGCGACACCTCCAAGCCCCACGAGCTCTCCGAGGACCTGGTCACCTCACTGGTCACCCTCTACCGCGCCCCCTACGACAAATCCCTCGCCGTCAACGAACGCTACTGGCCCCAGTTCATCGTCGCCGAGCACCTCCTGCAGATGGAAGAAAAACTCGCCATCTGGCGCTTCCACCACGTCAAAATGGTCGAGCGCATGATCGGCTTCGGTTCCGGCACCGGCGGCAGCAGCGGCGCCAAATACCTCCGCCAGACCCTCGAGGCCAAGCTCTACCCCGACCTCTGGTCCGTGCGCGACCGCCTGGGCTGATCCGCCGCCCGCACCAGCCCCCTCACAACCGCGGCCGCCGCCACGGCACCTTCGCCTTCGTCTTCCCATCCGCCCGCCGCCCCCGCCTCGCCTTGCTCGGCAGCTCCCCCGCGTCTTGCAAGTCAGCAAACTCCGGCTCCGCCACCGTCCCCGCCGCATCCTCCAGGTGGCCGATCATCCGCGCAATCCGGTCCTCCACCTTCTCACTGCTCAGCTGCGACCGCAGCCGGTCCACCCACAGCGGGAACGCAAACGGCGTCAACTTTGGCACCGCTTTGATCACAATCTCCATCCGGCCAATCGCCTCCAGCGCACGCTTCATCCGCCCAAACTCAAGCTGCCGCTCCATCACCTCGCGCCGCGCCTGGCCCAGCAGCATGTTCTGCGGGTCAAACTCGCTGAACACGTCAAAGAACAGCTCGCTGCTGGCCTGCAGACTCCGCGCCGACCGCGCCTGCCCCGGATAGCTCGGCACAATCAGCCCCGCAATCCGCGCAATCTCCCGAAACTGCCGCCGCGCCAGCTCCGCCTGGTTCACACACCCAAGCAGGTCCTCCGTCAGCCGCTCGGCCGCCAACACCTCTCGCCACGCCCCCGCATCCAGGTCAAACGGCGTCTGTGACAGCAGTTCAAACCCATAATCACTGGCCGACATCGAGAACGTGTGCGGCGACCTGGCCGCAATCCGGTACGCCGCCAGCGCCACCAGCCCCTCATGCACCAGCCGCCCCGCCAGCGGATACACAAACGCGTGATACCCCTCGCGCGACCGCAGCCGCTCAATCACCAGTGTCCCCGGCTTCGGCAGCGCCGACCACGCCTGCTGCAGCTCCAGCAGCGGCCGCACCGCCGCCATCTCCGCGCTCGCAAAATCACCACCATCCGCCGCCGCCAGCTTCACCTTCACCGCCTCCGCCAACTCATGGCTCAGCGGCATCCGCGTCCCCGCCCACGCCGGCACCATCCCGCTTTTCACATTCAGCGCTGGCTCCGTAATCGCCGTCATCTGGTGCACCTTCACCAGCCGCAGCCGCCGTCCCGAGAACACAAACACATCACCCGGTGACAGCTTGGCAATAAACCCTTCCTCAATCGTCCCCAACACCGCCCCGCCGCGCGTGGTCACCTTCATCGCCGGGTCACTGGTAATCGTCCCGATCCCCAGCCGGTGCAGCTTCACCAGCGGCTGGTTCGCCACCACATACCGCACCTCCCCGGTCTGCTCATCCACCCGCTCCACCAGCCGCGCAAACCGCCCGTACGCCGTCAGCGCCTGCCCGCCCTGCCTCGCAAAGTCCATCGCCCAGCCGAACTGCTCATCACTCATCCCCGCAAACGCATGCGTCGTCCGCACCTCATCCCGCAGCGCCTCGGCCGACATCCCCTCCGGCCCGCTCCCGCACGCCGTCGTCAGAATGTGCTGGCACAGCACATCCAGCGACATCGTCAGCGCCTCACGCGTCTCAATCTCCCGCGACATCACCGCGTCCCGCGCCGCGGCAAACTCCACCAGCTCCAGCGCATTGGTCGGCACGCACACAATGCTGCTCACCCGCCCCGGCTGGTGCCCGCTGCGGCCCGCCCGCTGCACCAGCCGCGCCACACCCTTGGGGCTGCCGATCTGAATCACCTGATCCACCGGCGGAAAGTCCACCCCCAGGTCCAGCGAGCTCGTGCACACCACCGCCCGCAGCTTCCCGCCCTTGACCATCTCCTCCACCCGCGTGCGCACATCCCGGTCCAGTGAGCCATGATGGATCGCCACCTGCCCGATCAGGTCCGGCCGCGCCCGCAGAATCGACTGAAACCAGATCTCACTCTGGCTCCGCGTGTTGGTAAATACCAGCGTGCTCGCCGCGCTCTCAATCCGCGCCAGCACCGGCTCCAGCATGCGAATCCCCAGGTGCCCCGCCCACGGAAACCGCTCGATCGCCTCAGGAATCAGCACCTCAAAGCGGTACTCCTTGCCCACATCGCTCGTCACCAGTCTCGCCCGCTCCCGCTGCGGCCCGCTGCCCAGCAGCGCATCCAGCGCCTGGCCCGTGTTGCCCACCGTCGCGCTCAACCCCCACACCCGCATCGCTGCGCCATCCGCGCCGCCCGCACCACCCGCCGCCAGCCCGCGCACCGCCGCCAGGCACAGCTCCGTCTGCACCCCGCGCTTGGTCCCCAGCAGTTCGTGCCACTCATCGACCACCACGCCCCGCACCGCCGCCAGGTGCTCCCGCATCACCGGATAGCTCAGCATCACCGACAGCGACTCCGGCGTGGTAATCAGCACCGCCGGCGGCTTGTCCCGCTGCCGCACCTTCATCGCGCTGCTCGTGTCCCCCGTCCGCAGCTCAATCCCAAACGCCTCCCCTCCCTCCGCTCCCAGCCCCACCCACCCCGCCGCCTCCACCAGCGACTTGTGCGTGTCCCCCGCCAGCGCCCGCATCGGCGTCAGCCACAAGTAGCGGATCCCCGTCTTCCCGCCCGCCTTCCCCCTCACGCCCTCCCCCGCCTCCCGCCGCCCGCACTCCTCAATCAGCATCCCGCCCCACGCCGCCAGCGTCTTGCCCGTGCCCGTCTGCGCCTGCACCAGCCCGCTCTCTCCCCGCCCATACGCGTCCCACGTCGCCTTCTGAAAGGCAAACGGCTCCCACCCCCGCCGGGCAAACTCCCGTCGCAGCGCATCGATCAACCAAGATAGTCAAACCAGATAGCCGAACCAGACAGCCAAACCGCCCGTACGACCGCACTTCCACGCCCACAACCGCTGCTAACCATGCAATAATCACCCGTCTCCCCCTGTGGCACGGATTCGCCGCACCCACGTCTCCCTACCCCTCCGCCCCCCGCCCCCTCCAACTCCTCCACGCCTCCCAGCAAGGACGCTCCACCCATGGCACTCGCCTCCCAGGCCCCCCGCGGCACCAACTTCCGTGGCGGCTCCACCCGCAACCAGCGCAAAACCGTCATCACCGCCGTCGCCGCACTGGCCGTCCTCGCCGGTGGCACCTCGCTGGTCGTCCTCCTGATCAGCCGCTCCGGCGCAGCCCCGGTCGAGCCCGTCGCCGGCACCCCTGCCGCCACGCCCGCATCCGATGCCGCCGCCCGCCCCGCAGGCACCCTCGCCGCGAACCCCCAGCCCGCGCCCGCAGCAACCCCTGCCCCCGCGGCAAGCCCCGCAGCAACCCCGCCCGTTCTCGCCGAGCCACAGCGCCCCGTCGCCGCCGTCCCCGCACCCCAGGCACCCGCGCCCAGGGACACCGTCATCCCCGGCGGCACGCCGTCAATCACGCCCGGTTCCACCACGCCCGCCGCGCCCACAACCCCCACCGCCGCGGCACCCGCGCTCCCGCCCGCCACCCCGCTCGATGCCTCCTCCGGCCTCCCCTCCGACCTGACCGACCTCATCCGCGCCGGCGCCACCCTCCAGGGCCAGGGCAACCTGCTCGAGGCCCGCACCAAACTCAACACCGCCCTGCTCGACCGGCGCCTCCCCGCCCCGGAGCGTGAGGCCCTCCGCCGCCAGATCGCCTCACTCAACGAGTCGCTGGTCTTCGCCCCCGGGCTGGCCCCGGGCGACCCGCTCTTTGGCACCTACACCGTCCTGCCCGGTGACAACATCACCAAGATCATGCGCTCGCAGGCCCCGTTTGTTGATCGCCTCTTCCTCGGCCGCATCAACAACATGGCCGATGTCAACAAGCTCTCCGTCGGCCGCAAGATCAAGGTCCCGCGCCAGCCCTTCCACCTCATCGTCCACAAGGATTCGTTCCGGGCCGATCTGTACATGGGCCCGCCGCTCCCGCCCGATGCCACCATCTCCGATGCCCAGCCCATCGAGGCCCGCCTCACCGGATGGACCTACATCCGTTCCTTCGCCGTCGGCCTGGGTGAAAGCAACGGCACGCCCGAGGGCCTCTTCGGCGTCCGCCCCAGCAGCAAGCTGATCAACCCCGAGTGGATCAACCCGCGCGACCGCACCCGCTTCGCGGCAAACGACCCGGCCAACCCCATCGGCGAACACTGGATCGGCCTCGAAGGCACCGAAGAAAAAACCCGCACCTTCGCCGCGTACGGCATGCACGGCACCATCCAGCCCGACAGCATCGGCAAGCAGATGTCCATGGGCTGCGTCCGCATGCTCGCCGCCGACATCGCCCTGGTCTACGAGGTGATGGCCGAAAAAGTCAGCCACGTCTGGATCGTCCGCTAAGGCCGAGCGCGAGCATCGCCACCGCCACGACCACCGCGACGCGCCGGCCCTGCCTTCGCGCCTGTGTGTCTGTATTTCTTCGCGCCTTCGTGCCTTCGCGTCCCAACGGGACGCCGGAATGGAGCCACGGGTGAAGCATCGGCGCGGCGCAGCCCGCCGATGCGCAACCCGTGGAAGCGTGCACCGCTCCAATCTGCCCCGGCAGGGGCAGAGGATTCCGAAAACCCGCAAGACCCAAACAACCGCGCCACAAGCGCAAGCACACCCACAAGCACTCTCCTCCGCGCCCGCGTCTCAACCAAAACTGTGAACCTGGGCAATCTGGGCTGTCAGCGCAGCCCGCGCGGCATCTCCATCACCTTTCACCGTCTCGCATTCGGGTCCCTCCGGCGTAAGTTCCGGTCTGCCCTCTGTCTACGGTTCCATCCCACTTCAAGCCAAGGAGGCATCCAAATGAGAGTCCTCGCCACAATCATCGCGCTGTGTCTTGCCGCCCAGGCCGTGGCCCAGCCCATCGCCCTGCCTACCGCCTTCACCTATCAAGGCCAGCTTACCTCCTCGGGCGTCCCGGCCAGCGGCCTGCATGACCTGCGCTTCCGGCTCTACGACAGCACATCCAGCGCGACCCAGCTTGGCCCCACCATCTGCCTGGATAATGTCAACGTCACCGACGGCCGCTTCTCGGCAGCCCTTGATTTCGGTGCCCAGTTCGCTGGTACACAGCTCCGCTTCCTCGAAATCGAAGTCCGCCGCGACACAATCCTGGCCTGCAATAACCTCGCCGGCTTCACCGTGCTTGCGCCGCGCCAGCAGATCACCGCCGCACCCCGCGCCACCTCAGCGCTCGCCGCAACAACCGCCGACTCCGCAACCGTCGCCACCGCGCTCGTTCGCCCCGACGGCACCGGCTCGGCTGTAGTCAACGTCACCAACACAGGCAACGTCGGCATCGCCACCGCTGCACCCGGCGCTCGCCTGCACGTCGCCGACGGCGACATCATCGCCGGTGTGTTGAACCGGGAGTGGATGATCCACACTCGCTCCTCGTTCGGCGGTGATTTCCTGCAGATCACCGATGCCGACAACGGCACCTTCCAGTTCCAGCGCGGCCTGATCGTTCACGAGAACGGCAGTGTCGGCATCGGTGCTGTCCCGGACGGCACACGCAAGCTCTTTGTCAACGGTCAGATCGGCATGGTCCCCACCTTCCGCGTCAAGTCCATCCACGGGGCGGCGTTCATGCCCGACATCGCCGGCCGCGATACCGGCACCGGTGGCTTCGGCTACTACGACGTGCTCGGCGTCCGCGGCTACGGCATCGGCAACGGCGTTTTCGTCGCCCCCGTTGAACTGCCCGACGGCTGCCAGGTCCAGCGCATCGACCTCACCTACGCCGATACCCGCCCCACCGACTTCACCCTCACCTTCGGTCGTACCTCCACCACCACCGGTGTCGTCTCGACCATCACCTCAGTCAGCAGCAGCGGTCAGGCCGCCGGCATCCGCGTCGCCGGTGTCGATCTCGTTGGCTTCGGCATCGGCAACGGTTCCAACGTCTACTGGCTCAGCGCCAACCTCCAGAGCTTCGGCAGCGAACTCCACCAGATCGTCGCCGTCCGCATCACCTACACCGTCACGTCCCCAGTGCCGTGACCGGTAACCCCGAGCCGCCCGAAACCAGTCCCACACCGATCCCCGCCGCCGCGCACAACCTCATCCGCGCCCCACCGCCTCCCACCCCTCCTCCGCTACCCATACTGCTCCGCCGCCCTCCGCGCCTGCTTCGCCACCAGCTCCGCCAGTTCCTTCGGCCGCACCACCTTCACCATCGGCCCATAGCCCAGGATCCACCACGAAATCTCCGTCAGCCCCGACACCGTGAACCGGTACGTCACCGTGCCGTCGGCGTTCTCCTGCGTCTCCTCGGTCTTGTGCCACCGCGTCTCGGTGATCGTCGGCGCCATCTCCTTGCTAAACAGCAGCTCCACCTCGTGGTCCTGTTTGTCCGTAATCACCCGCCACGCGTTGCCCAGGTACTTGTCCAGCGAGAAGTCCGCCGGAATCGTGTACCGCTCCTTGGTCGCCGCCGCCTTGCGAAACCGCGAGATCTTGTACATCCGCACCTGCCCGCGCTCCTGGTTGTGCCCCACCACGTACCACGCCCGCAAGTGAAACAGCAGCGCATACGGCCGCAGCACAAACTCCTCACCCGGCTTCTGCTCCTGCATCCCCCGGGCCGAGTCGTACCGGCACTGCATCGCCGTCCCCTCCGCCACCGCCCGCCGGAACCCGTCGTACAGATCGTGCGGGCCCTCCTCCCCGCCCATCGTCGCCCGGATCTGCACCTTTCCGCGGCTGCTTTCCACTTCCTTCCGCACCGAGTCCGGCAGCGTCGAGGTGATCTTGGCAATCGCCGTCGCCGCCGGCCCAAGGTGGTCCACCTGGTGCTTGCCCGCCACCTGCTCGGCCAGCAGCACCAGCGCAAAGGCCTCCTCCGCCTCCAGCTCCAGCGGCGGCATGAATATCCCCCCGCTGATGTTGTACCGCCGCGCCGCCCGGTCATACTCGATCTTGAACCCCAGCTGCGTCAGCTCTTTGAGGTCCCGCGTGATCTGCCTGGTGTTCACCCTCAGCCGCCCAGCCAGCAGTGCGGGCGTCATCGCCTCGGCTGATTTCAGCAGACTCAGCATCACCAGCAGCCGCCGGATCTTGCCCTGCTGCTTGGCCTGATGCCCCGACGGCCCCTTGCCGGCCCCGGCCCCAACATCAACCACAGTCTTCCGCCGTGTCACCTTGCCTGCTGCGCGTGCTCCCATGCCCGCAGGATACGGCCGCCGACCCGCCCCAACCGGCCATATCCTGCCCCCCAACACCCCCGGTGGGGTGGCTGAGTGGTCGAAAGCACCGCACTTGAAATGCGGCGTACTCGCAAGGGTACCAGGAGTTCGAATCTCCTCCCCACCGCTTCCTTTTTCGCCTTCGTGCTCCAGCCGCCGCCACACAGCGGTCTGGTCCGCCTCCCCTATCATGCCCCGGTGCAGCCAGCGACGCGTTCGTGCGTCCCTGGCCCCATCACGGCAGCCGGGCGGGGGCACCGCAACAGCCCTCTCGCACCAACCGCCCAGCCAGTTGCAGCCATCCCACGCGCGCTCGCTTTGATCAGCCCAGGCACGCCGAGACGGAAAGGACCACCCCATGAAAATTCCGCGCAGCACCACCCTCCGCCTCATCGCGGCTCTGCCACTGGCCGTGACCACGACCCTCTGCACCGCACAGACACTGCCGGCCCGCACCGTCCCTCTTGCCAACTCCCAGGCTGTTCCCTCCTCGACGCGCTCGGCGGAAATGACGAGCACGCTGCAGAACATCGAAGGCGACATCGCCATTGGTTCCGCAATGACCGACCTCGGCTCGGCCGAGAAAGCCCGCAAGCACATCATCTCCGCGCGCACCCGGCTGCTCCCGCTGATCAGCGACCTCAAGCAGGACGACCTCGAAGTCTGGCGTCTGGCCGGCAAGCTCGGCCGCCTCGAGCCGGACCGGATGATGGCCGCTCAGGCCCTTGAGGCCATCCAGCGCCTGGCCCCGAACCACAGCGACATCAAGTCGCTCGCCGAAGTCATGGCCGAGCTCACCGCAGCCGGTCTGGACAGCGAAGTCGAGCTCGTTCGTACCGTCCGCACCACCCACGCCAAGGCGCTCGAGGGCGATGCCCAGTCGCAGCTCAAACTCGGCGCGTACTACACCGACGGCCGCGGCGTCGCCCGCGATGATCAGGCTGCCTTCCGCTGGTTGAGCAAAGCCGCCGATCAGGGAAATGCGACCGCGCAAGCCAAAGTCGGCATCTGCTACGCGACCGGTGCAGGCGTCACCGCCAATGGCCAGGAGGCGATCCGTTGGCTCACCCGTTCAGCACAGCAGGGCGATCCCCTCGGCCAGTCCAATCTGGGTGCCTGCTACCTGGCGGGCAAGGGAACCGAGGTCAACGCGTCGGAAGCGATTCGCTGGTTTACCAAAGCCGCAGAACAGGGCCACGCGGATGCCCAGTTCAATCTCGGGATCTGCCACATGAACGGCCAGGGCGTTCCGAAGGACATGGCCAAAGCCGTCGAGTGGTTCGCCAAGGCCGCCGAAAATGGGCACGCAGCCGCCCAATACAACATGGGCTTCCTCTGCTCCAAAGGCGAGGGGGTCGCCAAGGACAACACCAAGGCGTTCCGCTGGTACTCCAAGGCCGCCCAGCAGGGGTATGCCGAAGCACAGTTCTCTCTCGCCGTGCAATACATGACCGGCGAAGGTACCGCCAGGAACGAATCCGAGTCGCTCCGCTGGTTCACAGCCGCCGCCGAACAGGGACATGCCAAGTCTCAGTACAACCTCGGTGCCTACCTCTCTAGTGACAAGAACCCCTCGAAGGACGACGCCAAGGCACGCAGCTGGTTCAAACTCCTCCTCAGCAACCCCGCCGCCCCCGCCGACCTCAAACGCATGGCCCAGGACCGGCTCGACAAGCTCAAGAAGTAATCCCGCCTCGCCCGCCGAGTCGACCTTGATCGGCCACCACCCCTCCCCATCCAATAACACAGACCACCGGATTTCTGCGGCGGCCCGGTTCTTTCACCTCTCCGTATCCAACCGTGAGTCCATACCCAGCCGGGCCCCTGCTCAGGCGCACGCATCGACCAGCCGTCACCGGCAAAAGCAGCCTTACCACGATCGCCGGCTGCCCACTCTCGGCTGCTGGGACGGGTCATCCTTGGTGTTCATCGCGGCCAGTGGCAACGTAATGTCCGTGTCGAACGCACGGAGTCCATCCGCCACAAGGTCGTACTGCAACTTACCGAGCGGGTCATTTGGATCCCGCGGCATTCTCGCGAGCCGTTGCATCACGACTGCCCGTCGCTCCAGAAGCTCCAACCCCGCTTGCCGAAGCTTCGCGAGCTCCTCCTGCTCGCCGCGAAACTCAAAGTCACCGGCACCAAGTTGTACTGCCATCACGCCCTCAAACGCCTTCTTCCACGCCGGAACTGCCGTACCCAACAGCTCATCCGCACCCTGCGTGCCCGTATTGATCCCTCGATTGACCAGCGAGAGTGTGTCAGCCACATAGCGCCAGACATGCAGCCCATCGTTGCCGAGGGCAATCCGGGCAACCATGAATCGGTACCGGGCGCCAAGATCAACCGTCGATCTCGGGAGCATCGCAATCGAGATCCAACTACCGGCAGTAATCATGATCAGCCCCGCGACCACTGCCGGGAGCTTCCACACCCTCGCCCTGTCCGGATCGCTCGGGGGTGCCAGCAGCAGGCCCAGAATGAACCCTACCACCAGACTCGCCAGCTGTGCAGTGTTGTTCACATGGCCCACCGGAACGACGATGGGCAGCACACAAAACCCGCCAAGCGTGACATAGCCTCCCAGCCACAAGAAGCTCAATCGCTCGCCGGCCGCGAGTCGCCGCAACTGCTGGCCGAGAATCGCCCCCGCGAGCGCGAGCGCCATTCCCCCAGCCCCGGCATTGAAGCTCCCGCGGCTGATCCACAGAGCCGTAAGCGAGCCGCTCAGCATCCCACCGAGCAGAAGAACCAGATACAACCGGCGGCCAAATCCCGATTGCACGACCAGCGCCAGGACGACCATAACGAGTGCTGGCACCGCCATCACCATGAACTGCGCATGAACGAAGTTGGACGCAATCAGCCGCCACCACTCACCGTTCGTCGTCACTTCCCAGGCGTTTGCACCCTGCTCCAGCAACTCGACCCGGCTCCGCGCTCTTCGACGTCCCGGCACACCCCCGGCGAGAAACATCACAACGCATACGAGCGGCGGCAGCGCCGCTAACACATAGTCCACAGGCCCCAGCGGCCTCAACACCATGGCCGCCTCTGACCGGGTCTCCGTCGCCGATTCCCGGTCCATCACTCCTTCATCTTCAGCCATCAGTTTCTCCGGTCACACGAATCACCTGGCTCGCGGTCCGCCCGTACAACTTATCCCGCGACTGCTCCAACCGCCGCTGCCGGCCGCCGCCCTGTTCAGTCAGCCTTTCCCGCTCACCGCTCCATCCGCGGCCGACTCGTCGGATCATCCTCCCGCTTCAGCGAACTCAACTGCGTGATCACCCGAAACTTTGAGTCGTCACCCCCATCTCGCGTCAACACCTGCCCGATCGCCCCGAGCAGCTCCTTGACCTGCGAACTCCCATCGCGGTTGTCCAGTGCTGCAGCCTCCCGTTCCAGCTTGCCCAGCCCCAGCCGGTACAAGCCCTCAAGCTCCCGTTGTGCGGCAAGAAACTCCGCATCACCGGCACCCAGCCGTACGTCCAGCACCTGTTCAAACACCTTCTTCCATTCCGGAATCACCGTGCGACGATACCGCTCGCCGCCCTCGGCTGCCGTGATCCGGCGGTGCAAGACTTCCGAGTTCACATCATCGGCCTGACGCCACACCACGATCCCGTCGCTGCCCAGCCCGACCCGACCCACCATGAAACTGTACCGGGCCTCCAGATCAATCGTTGATCGCGGACTCGCCGCAATCGCAAGCCACGTGATCAGCACCATCGCGCACAGCGCGGCCACCGCCGCCGGCAGCTTCCACGCAGCCGCCCGCGCTGCATCACCGGGCGGGGCCAGCAGGCCGCCCAGCACCAGCCCCGCCGCCAGACCGCCAGCATGTCCGATGTTGTTCACATACCCCATCGGCACAAACAGCATCGCCGCCGTCAGCCCGCCCAGCACCACCCCAGCCGCAGTTGCAGAGAAGCTGACGGCCGCCCCGCTGATCATCCGCCGCACCTGGCACCCAATCACCGCTCCAGCCAGTCCCAGCACCATCGCGCCCGCCCCGACACTAAAGCTCCCGCGGGTGATCCACAGCGATGTCAGCGACCCGCCCAGCATCCCGCCCAGCAGAAGAACGGCGTACAACCACCGGCCGAAAACGAGCTGCACCGTCAGCCCCAGCAGCCCCAGCAGCACCGCCTGAAACAACGCAAGCGTGATGTGCAGCTCAACGAAGTTGCACGCAACCAGCCGCCACCACTGGCCCCTGCTGGTCACCTCCCAGGCATTGGCTCCCAGTTCCAGCAGCTCGACCCGGCTCCTGACGCGCCGCGCATCAGGCGAACTCGATGCAAAGAACAGCACCACACTGGCCAGCGGCACAATCGCCGCAACCACGTAGTGCGCCGGCTCCAGCCGCTTGCCCCCTCTGCCACCCTTGTCAGCCGCTGACCGGCCCGCCGCCGGTTCCCGGCCCATCACTCGTTGATCTTCCACCATCAGCTTCTCCGGTCACGCACATCACCCAGATGACAGTCCACCAACCCCGTCACGCGCCTCACCTGCTCCGCCGTCTCGGCGCAAACGGATCCGGTCCATCCCTCAGCTGCTCCAGCCGCTTCTGCAGCTGCGCACTCTGTTCCTTCAGCCCCTTCAGCCGCGCCCACGCCTCCTCACCCTTGGCCGTCGTGGGCTCCGCAGGCACACCAGCCCCGGCCGCCACCTCCGCACCGAGCTGCTCCATCACCGCCGCCAGGTCCTCTAAGTGCTGCCGCACCTTCTGCTGCAGCACCCGCAGGTCAACCTGCTGCTGGCAATACTTCACATCGCTCGGTGTCAGCGGCAGTGCCACCACCTTCGCCAGCGCGGCGTCCACCGCCGGCAACGCAAACTCCCGAACCTCTCCGCTCGCCCGCGCCCAGCTGAACATTCCACGCTGCGCCATCTCGCGCGAGTTCTCCTTAAACCGCCACATCCGCAGCACCTCATCACCAGCGCGAATCTGCGCCGCCATGAACTGATGCCGCGCGTTGATGTCGATATCCGACCGCGGCAGCGTCACCGTCGCACCCCACGTCGCCGCACCAATCACCACCAGCCCCACCACCGGTGCCCACGCCAGCCACACCCGCGACTTCCGCTCCTCCAGCGGCGGGGCCAGGCACACCCCCAGCAACAGCCCCACCAGCCCGCTGGCCATCAGACTCGTCCAGCTAACCAGGTCACTCCGCACCGCCGCGTTGGCTTCAAGCATCGTCAGCAGTATCCACAACGCAGAAGATTGCATCACCTTCTTCGGTTCATCCCGCCGATGCCGCAGCTTCCACCCGATCACCGCGCCCAAAAGCCCCATCACCATCCCCATGCCCCCCATGCTCAGCCCTTCGCGGCTGACCCAGAGCGAGCTGACCGACCCCGCCAGCAGCCCGCCCAGCAGAATCACGACGTACATCCGCCTCCCGAACTGCATCAGTACTTTGGCACTGAGCAACATGAACGCGAGCGACAGCGTCTCCAGCCCCGCCGCACGCACGATCCCGCTGGTCAACAGTCGCCACCATTGCCCGTTGGTCGTCACCTCCCACGAACTCGCACCACTGTCAATCAGCTTCGCCAGGCTCGGCTCCTCCCCGCCAAAGCTCACCAGCCCCACCGCCACGGAAGTCGCCAACACCGCCACGCCGATCAGAATCGGCAGCAGCACGATCCACAACGGGTTCCATTTCCCCGGCAGAAGCTCATCCCGCGCCGCCCGCCGCACCGCCGCAACTTCATTCGCATCATCCACGGCTCAATCCTCCCGGCTCACCACGCCCTCGGCTTCTCAACACCGTCGACACAACGCCGCCACACAACACGCACGCATCACCCGATTCTCTGCACCCTTCCGACGCCAGACAACCAACTTCCCCACGCCACCAGTCTTTTCAGCGCCTCCGCTGTACCACCGGCCGCTTATACGGATCCTCCGCCTCCCGAAGCTCCGCAAGCTTGTGGCCGACTTGAATGCCCAGCATGTCCACCTCATTCGGCTCCAGCATCTTCTTCAGCGACTCAATGGTGTACTCGTCAGCCCGCGGTGCCGGCCCGTCCGCCGTCATCTTCACCGCGAGCGCTTCCATGTACTTCCGCCCCGCCTGATGAACCTCGGCAAGCTCCGCCTGCGCCCTCACGCCCCACTCATCCTTCGACGAAATCGCCGGCGACAACACCTTGCCGAACGCTTCGTCCCATGCCGGGATCGCAGTCCCCCGAATCTCCGCCACCGACACACCCACCTCCACAATCCGGTTCTTGTACAGCTTGTTTGTGTCGGCGAGATACCGCCAGACCTCGGTCGCCTGCTGCCCAAGCTTCGCCCGCGCCGCCATGAACCGGTAACGAGCTTCCAAATCCACCTCAGACCGCGGCACCGTCACAACCGCCACCAGCGTCCCCGCACAGATCACCGCCATCCCAAGCGCTGCCGCCCACGGGATCCACCCGCCCGCCAGATCGCGATCACGCGGCGGCGCAAGGCAGCAGCCCGCCACCACCCCAAACACCAGCCCCGCCAGCAGCCCAGCGTTGTTCACCCCCTCTCCGCGAATAAGCATGAATACCGCCATCACGAGCGTCATCCCCAGCCACTTAACCAAAGACCAAAGCGTGGCCAGCATCCCCCGGTCCCAGTGCCTCAGCTTCCAGCCAATCACCGCCCCGGCCAGCGCCAGCACAATCGCCCCCGCCCCGAAACCCACAGCGTCCCGAACCACCCACACTGTCGCCAGCGCACCGCTGAGTATCCCCCCAAGCACAATGATGCAGAACAGCCGCTGGCCGAACAGCATCTGCACCTTCCCACCGAGCAGTGCAAGCATCACCATGCTCAGCCACAGCAGCATGCCATTGACATCCACGAGACTCGACACAACCAACCGCCACCACTCACCCCGCGTTGTCAACTCCCACGCGTTCGCGCCCATCGCCACCATCTCAACCCGGCTCGCCGTCTCCCCGGCAATCCCCGCCCGGTTCATCATCACGAACATCCCCGCAAGGATCAGCGGCAGCACCACCGACACCGCCATCACCGAGAGGTCAACCTCTCGCACACCCGGCGACCGCCACGCTCTTGGCACGCTCGGCCCGATATCAAACGCTGCTCTATCGCTCAAGGTTCAATCCTCCCGGCTCACCTCACCCCCAACCTGCTCACCGCCAACGCCGCCACACACCGCATCCGACCACCCCATTCTCTGCCCCATCCCGCCACCAGACCACCCGACCAACTCACTCCAGCCGGCCCCACCCTGTCCATCCTGCCCATCCATGTTCCCGTCTTCTTCCTCCTGCCTTCCTCCGGTGCTCTGGTCCTCTGCGTGAGCCCGACTTCCTGCCTTCCTGCCTTCCTGCCTTCCTGCCTTCCTGCCTTTCTGCCTCTCCTTGTATGATCTCACCAGCACCTTCAATCGAGCGTACCGCCCCGTCGGCCCATCGCTGGCAGTCGTGGGTCGACGGGGCGGTACGCGGCCGGACGCGTGATCGTTTTTCTCTTGGTCTTTACGACCGTAGGAAAGCATGATCCCGAACGGCCTTTGTCATGGGTTCGTCCGAACAGTCGCATGGGCCGCTGCCGCCTCTCCCGGCCGTCAAGCCCGCATCCGCAAGATTGGACATTGCCATGCTGGATTTATCATCAGTGGTCGGTATCGACGTCTCCAAGGCGTCCCTGGACGTGGCCTTCGGGCTCGGTGAGCCCGTCCAGACATTCCCCAACGAGCCCAAGGGTCACCGCGCCCTGTCACGCGTGCTCGCCAAACAGCCTCCATCACGCATCGTGCTCGAGGCCACCGGAGGCTACGAAAAGAAGATCCTCCTTCACCTCAACGACCGTCAGCTGCCCGCCATTCGGGTCAATCCCCGTCAGGTCCGAGACTTTGCCAGAGCAACCGGCGTGCTGGCCAAGACAGACGCCATCGACGCCCGGGTCCTGGTCCGCTTCGGCGCCGCCATCGAACCGCAGCACCGTCCGTTGCCCTCAAAGGCCCAGGAAAAGATGGGTCTTCTGCAGACCCGGCGTTCACAGCTCATCGAGTTCAGAACCGCTGAAAATAACCGCCTCAAACAAGCCGATGACGCCTGGCTCAAGCGAATGATCATGCACATGATCAAGGTCTTCGACAAGCAGATCGAGGAACTCGACGCGGAGTCCCGCAAAGTCATCGAACAGCACCGCGAGCTCGAGCGCACCTACGAGATCATCACCTCGGTGCCCGGCGTCGGTCCCGTCACCGCCGCGATCCTGATCGGTCACATGCCCGAACTCGGCCAGCTCTCCCGTCAGGCCGTCGCGTCTCTGGCCGGACTGGCTCCGTTCAACCAGGACAGCGGT
>CAILKP010000041.1 GCA_903834785.1 uncultured bacterium | reverse complement strand
TGACGACGGCCACCGGCACCGCGCGAAAGTCGTTCAACGATGCGCAGATCGCGCGGCAGGCCAGCAAGGCCGCCACGACCAAGCTGCGCACCGATGCCGCGGTGATGCGCTCGCAGGTCGCCGATCTGGTGCGGCAGATCAAGGCCTTCGCCGAGCTGCAGGCCGTGCCCGGCACCGTGTACTCCGCCGCGCAGATTCCTCCGCCCGCTGCGCCCGTGCCCGCCCCCGCGCCCGGCAAGCCCGCCGACTTTGCCGTGACGCTAGAGAGCGATGGCAGCGTCACGCTCTCGTGGACGGCCACCGACAGCGCGGCGAGCCTGGGCGCGTTCTTCACCGTCTCGCGCAAGCTGCCCGGGCAAGCGGGAGGGGCGTTTGTCGGCATCGGCGGCGCGCCGGGCTCCACCGCCGAGAGCCGCCGCTGCAGCTTCACCGACAGCACCGTCCCCGCCTCCGCCGCCAGCGCGGGGGCCCAGTACATCGTCCAGGGTTTTAGAGGCACCCGCGCCGGTGAGCCCAGCGATGCCATCACCGTGCAGTTCGGTGCCGATGGGGCCGGGCTGAGTGTGGCGGGAGCGGGTGTGATGAAGCTGGCGGCGTAGGGCAAATGGTCAAATAGGCAAATTGTCAAATGGTCAAAGAACGCGGCCCCCGTGTGCACCACACGGGGGCCGCTGCCTTTTGGCCTTGAATTTGACCATTTGACCATTTGTTGATTTGACCTTTTCGGCTTACCCTTCCCCATGCGTGCAACCATCACCGAACCCTCGACCCCCTCGGCCAAGCCCGCCTCCCCCCCCTCCGCCTTCCCCGGCGTTGACCTCACGCCGCGCCGCACCGTCCGCGCCGCTCGCGGCACGGCCATGACGTGCAAGACCTGGGCCGCCGAGGCCGCGCTGCGCATGCTGATGAACAACCTGGACCCCGAGGTGGCCGAGAAGCCCGGCACGCTGGTGGTCTACGGCGGCCGCGGCACCGCCGCCCGCAGCTGGGAGTGCTTCGATGCCATCGTCGACTGCCTCCGCAAGCTCGAGGCCGATGAGACGCTGCTCGTGCAGTCCGGCAAGCCCGTGGGGATCATCAAGACCCACACCGATGCCCCGCGCGTGCTGATCGCTAACTCCAACCTCGTCCCCCACTGGGCCACCCAGCAGCACTTTGATGAACTCGCCGCCAAGGGCCTGATCATGTACGGCCAGATGACCGCCGGCAGCTGGATCTACATCGGCACCCAGGGCATCGTCCAGGGCACGTACGAGACCTTCGCCGAAGCCGCCCGCCAGCACTTCGGCGGCACGCTCGCCGGTCGCCTGTGCGTCACCGCCGGCTGCGGCGGCATGGGCGGCGCGCAGCCCCTGGCCATCACCATGAACGGCGGCACCTGCCTCATCGCCGATACCGACCTGGTCGCCCTCCAGCGACGCCAGAAGGACCGCTACCTCGATGAGGTCTTCACCGACCTGGACAAGGCCATCGACCGCGCCATCGAGTGCAAGGCCAAGCAGCTCGGCCTGTCTATCGGCGTGTGCGTCAACGCCGTCGACATGCTCCAGCGCCTGCTTGACCGCAAGGTGACCGTCGACTGCCTGACCGACCAGACCAGCGCCCACGACAAGCTCGCCTACACCCCCGCGGGCATGACGCTGGCCCAGGCCGATGCGCTTCGTCTGGCCGACCCCGCCACGTACGAGAAGCTCTCGGTCGACACCATGACCCGCCACGTCGAGCTCATGGTGCGGCACATGCACGCCGGCGCCAAGACCTTCGACTACGGCAACAACATCCGCCAGCGGGCCCGCGACAACGGCTTTGCCGATGCCTTCGCCTTCCCCGGCTTCGTGCCCGCGTACATCCGCCCGCAGTTCTGCGAAGGCCGCGGGCCCTTCCGCTGGGCCGCCCTCTCCGGCGAGGCGTCGGACATCCACACCACCGATGAAGCCCTCATGGCCGCGTTCCCCAACCACGCCGGCCTGCACCGCTGGCTGAAGATGGCCCGCGAGCGCATCGCCTTCCAGGGCCTGCCCGCCCGCATCTGCTGGCTCGGCTACGGCGAGCGTGCCAAGGCCGGCCTCATCTTCAACGAGCTCGTCCGCACCGGCAAGGTCAAGGCCCCCATCGTCATCGGCCGCGACCACCTCGACTGCGGCAGCGTCGCCAGCCCCAACCGCGAAACCGAGGCCATGAAGGACGGCACCGATGCCGTCAGCGACTGGGCCATCCTCAACTACGCCGTCAACATCGCCAGCGGCGCAAGCTGGGTCAGCTTCCACCACGGCGGCGGCGTCGGCATCGGCTTCAGCCAGCACGCCGGCCAGGTCATCGTGGCCGATGGCACACCCGAGGCCGCCAAACGCCTGGAGCGTGTCCTGACCAACGACCCGGCCATGGGCGTCTTCCGCCACGCCGATGCAGGCTATCCCGAAGCGCACAAAGCCGCCGATGAACGCGGCGTGCGCGTGCCGATGAAGAACTGGTAACCCAGCTACGCCATGGACGAGTTCCCCCTCACCGCCGAGCGCCACGCCCGCACCCAGGCCTACATCCGCTCGCTGTTCGCTGTCGAATCGCCCCAGCAGGCGGCCATCATGCCCGCGGCCATCGCCGCCGGCCTGCGGCCGATCGAAGTCGGCCCCGAGACCGGCCGCTTCCTGGCCGTCCTGCTCCGCTCCCTCGGCCGCCAGGGCACCGGCGCCACGCTGGCCATCGAGATCGGCACCCTCGCCGGCTACTCCGCCACCTGGCTGGCCCAGGGCCTCGCCCCCGGCGGTATGCTCCACAGCATCGAGCTCGAGCTCGCCCACATCACCATCGCCCAAGCCAACCTCGCCCGCTGCAACGTGGCCGACCGCGTCACCATCCACCAGGGCAAGGGCTCCGAGGTTCTCCCCCGCCTGCTCACCCAGTTCGGCCCCGCCGCTGCAGACCTCATTCTCTTTGATGCCGAGCGCAGCGAGTACCCCGCACTGGTCCACACCGCCCACACGCTCCTCCGCCCCGGCGGCATCCTGGCTATCGACAACACCATCTCCGCCAAACGCTTCATCCCCGATCCCTACGCCCCCGGCGAACCCGCCGACCCCATGGACACGCTCAACCGCGCCATGGCGGTCGATCCACGCTTCATCTCCACGCTCGTGCCCATCGGCAACGGCCTGCTGCTCTGCACGCGGCTCTAAGTCGCAGCCCGTACTCACGGCTTCGGTGTAGCCAGCTCCACGGCCTTGTCCAGCTGCTCATCGCGCCCAGCCTTGATGCCCGCGATCGTCGGCTCCACCACGTGCTGCGGCGTCACGCCCACACCGTGGTACACGCTGCCATCATCCTTCGTCACGCGCATGCCGGTGAAGATCACCGTGTACCCGCCCGGCAGCGTGAGCTGGTTGATGTTCCCGTTCGTCCCCGCCGTCGTCTGCCCCACGATCTCACCCAGCTTCAGTGACTCCACCACGCTCATGCAGCTTTCGGCGTAACTGATCGCCGAAGCATCGGTCAGAAACACCACTTTCCCCCTGATCCGCGGCGTCTTGGGCCGCAGCTCCCACTGCGACACCTTGCTGAGCTCATCGCCCGCTGCCGGCTTGCCCCCACCCACCGAACTCCCCGGCCGGGTCCGCAGCGGCACCTCCATGTTCAGCGACCGCATCGGCCGCCGCACCAGATGGTTCAAAAGCTCCACCCCCGCCGAATCCGGATACCCCCGCACATCCACCACCACGCCCTTGGCCGCCGCCAACTGCTCCAGCAGCGGCCCAAGCTGCTGCACCTTCAGCCCCACCAGGTTTAAGTACATCACGCCATCGGCGATCTCCTTGCCCGATTCCGGTCGCGCGATCGCCTCGGGCATCACCGTCGGTCCGGCCGCCTCTCCCTCCTCATCGCCCCTGGCATCGCCGGGCCCCGGCCCGATCCGGGTGATCCGCACCTCCAGCTCCGCATCCCCCCGCTTCACCGTCAGCGTCGCCCGCTTGGGCGTCGGCATCTGCACCAGCCGCGAGAGCACCGCGTGCTCGATATGGCCCTTGGTCGCACCGGATGTCTCCTGCCCGTACTTCGCCACCAGTTCATCCACCCGCGTGCCCTCGATCGCCACCAGCAGATCACCCGCCCGCAGCGACTCCGGCCGCATCGCCACCTTCTGCGAAATCACCACCTTGCCCTCGGCCCACCGCAGTGGCAGCGGCAGCAGCGTTTCCACCTCTCGCCGCGGCCCAGTGACGTACCCATGCCCATCCTCCAGCTTCGCCACCAGCCGCCGCAGCACGGCGAGGTACTCCAGCCAGTCCTTCGCCGTCGCCGCACCCTCCAGCGCCGGCCCCAGCGCCGCGTTCCAGTCCAGCGGCCGGTCCCCAAAGTACGGATAGAACATCTCCAGTGTGTTCCAGGCATGCAGCACCCCGGCCACACGCGTTGAGCGATCGCCATCGCTCGGCATCCAGTACTCCGGCCGCGCGGGCACGAGCGTCCGCCCCGGTGCCTCTTTTCCGCCCGGCCCCAAGGTCGATCCGCTCGAGTCACACCACACCACCAGCGGCACAACCGCCACCAGCCCGCGGCCAAGTTCCGCCCGATGCACCGGCACCGCCTCACCCTTCTCCGCCCCCTTCTCCACCTTCGCCAACTTCGACCGCTCCGCCGGCGTGCTCCGGTGCTCCACCACCCGCCGCGACCAGTAAATGCTCCGCGGCATCCCCGTCCCCACGCCATAGTGCTGCCAGCCCGCATTGTGCGTCGCCCACTCCGGCCGCGTTGCTTCCACACCCCCTGCCGCCGCGTTGTCCTCCACCACGCTCACGCCACTGCCGAGCTCCGCTGCAATCCCCCGCAGCACCTCCGCCAGTGCCGCCGCACTTTCCGCTGGCTCCGCCCGCTCCACCGCCGCGATCATCACCGCGTCCCAGTCCGACGCATCCATCCCCCGGCTCCGGCTGTCTGCATGAAAGTACCGCAGCAGCGACACCAGCTTCCCCGCCGCCGCCACGTTGGCTCGCCCCACTTCACTCATCATCCGCGGCGGCACGTTGCCATCACCCTCCTGCCCCACCGGCTGCAGCCGCAGCCCGCTCACCTGCACCGTCGCGCCCGCGCCGCCGGTCAGCACCACCCCCAACGTCACCCACTCCGCATCCGCATCAATCACGCCGGTGATGCCCACCTTCTTCCACCCGCCCGGCCGCACCGGCCGGTCGTTCATGTTGTCAAAGAACCCCGCCTGGCCACCCTTGCGATCCGCCCGCACCCACAACTGCCCACGCGTGGCCGCTTCATTCACCCGCACCTCCGCCGCGAGCTGCACCTTCTTGCCCGCCAGCGCACCACCAGGTACCGAGATCAGCACTACACCCGTCCCGTCACCCTCATCCGCCCCGCCGCCCGCCTCCGCCTTGGCCTTCCCACCTTTTTCCTCCGGCTTGGCCAAGTCCCTCGAAAACTCAATCGCCACCGCGCCCGCCTTCGCGCCCTCCACCAGCCGCCCGCTGTACCCCTTGGTCGTGATTCTCCACCCAGCCGGCAACCCCGCCGTCGGCAGCGATTGCCCCGCAGGCACCTTCGGCGTCACATCCGGCACCGCACTCTGCTGCTGCTTCGCCTGCCCCTCCGGCTCCCGCACCGCCCCCACCAACGGTGCGGCAGCCGCCAGCACGCCCGCAACCAGCCACATCACCGCTCCAGTTCGCAGCTTCATGCCAAAGCGTACGGCCGCACACCCCGCCGGTTGCCAACCTCACGCCCCCACGTACTGCTACGAACACCGCCCCCCGCACCCCTACCGCCTCCCCAGCCCCGCCCGAAGCCGCTCAATCCCCGCCACCACCGTCTCCGGCTTCTTGCAGAACGCAAACCGCACCTGCGTCCGCCCGCGCTCCGGCACCGTGTAAAACGCCGAGCACGGAATCGCCGCCACCCCCACCTCTTCAATCAGCTTTTGCACAAACGCCACATCATCCCCGCGGTTCATCCCGCTGATGTCCGTCATGATGAAATACCCCGACGGCGGAAAGTACACCGTCATCCCCAGCTCCCGCAGCACCGGCGCCAGCAGATCCCGGTTCGCCCGCAGCATCGCCACCAGCGGCCCAACCGCCTCCTCCTCGCGCTGCAAGCCAGCCACCGTGCCGTACTGCAGCGGCGTGGCGACAGAGAACGTCAGAAACTGGTGTGCCGCCCGCACGCACGCCGTCAGCTCCGCCGGCGCCACCGCCCAGCCGATCTTCCACCCCGTGTACGAAAACGCCTTGCCCATCGATGACAGCGTCACCGTCCGCTCCGCCATCCCCGGCAGCGTCGCCAGCGCCACGTGCGGCATGTCATCCTCAAAGATCAGCCGCTCATACACATCATCACAGATCGCCACCACATCGTGCTTGATGCACAGCTCGGCAATCAGCCCCAGCTCCTGACGGCTGAACACCTTCCCCGTCGGGTTGTGCGGCGTGTTGATCACAATCGCTTTCGTTTTGCCTGTAAACGCCGCCCGCAGCGCGGCCTCGTCAAACGTCCACGGCCGGTCCGTCTGCTCACCCGGTGCGGCAGCCGGCGGCCGCAGCGTCACCGCCACCGGCACACACCCCGCCAGCACAATCGCCGAGCGGTGAATGTCAAAGAACGGCTCAAACAAAATCACCTCATCCCCCGGGTTGCACATCCCCATCACCGTCGCCGGAATCGCCTCCGTGCACCCGCACGTCACCGTGACATCCGTATCCGCGTTACACGCCAGGCCCGTCCGCCGCGTGAACCGCTCGGCAATCGCCCGCCGCAGCTCCGGCACGCCCGCCATCGGCGCATACTGATTGTGATGCACCCGCATCGCCTCCGATGCCGCATCCTTGATGAACTCCGGCCCGTCAAAGTCCGGGAACCCCTGCGACAGGTTCACCGCCTTGTGCTGATTGGCCAGCGCAGTAATCCGCGTGAAGATGTTCGTGCCGAACGGACGCAAACGCTCAGAAAGACGCGACATACCAGCAGTGTAACCCATCGCCGCACCTATCGCCCTTTCCACGCTCCCGCCGCTGCCGCAACGCACCTTCGCCGCCCCCAGCTCCAGTCAACCTTGCCGTCTGCACCGTCTCTGCCGCCTGTTCCACCCGCAACATCTGCAACGCCCACACCATCTGGTCCGCCTGGTCCGTTTATTCCGGCTGCGCCGCCCCTGCCGCCTGCACCACCCGTGCCGCCTGTACCGTCTGGGCACCCTGCGCGGTCTGCAACACCAGGGAAACGCCGCCCCGCCCCCGCCCCGCTGGCACGCGCCCCGCTCTGTGGCATGCTGCTCTCGTGGAAGAAAGAGAGATCAGACCCGTCCACACCCGCGCCCGGGTTCCCGGCTGGCCCCTGCCCGCCGCGGCAGCATCTCGCCCATCTCCCGCCCACCCCTCCACCAGCCCCTCCACCTGCCCCCCCGCCTTCCTCGAGGCCCTCGAGCCCCGCACCCTCCTCTCCGCCGCCCCCGATGCCTCCCAGCTCCTGGCCTCCCTGGGCGTCACCACCACCGCCAGCACCGCCCCCGCCACACTCGTCGCCCCCGCCTCCACCCTCGGCCCCCGCTGGTCCGGCTCCACTTCCTCCTCCTCATCCACCAACCAGCCCGCCCACTCCCTCCTCCGTCTCGATGCCCTCCGCGCCGACTCGCGCTTCACAAACCTCACCGGCCGCGGCTTCTCCTCCGTCATCCTCGATACCGGCATCAACCCCGCCCACTCCTTCTTCGGGCCCGACCGCAACGCCGACGGCATCGCCGACCGCATCGTCTACCAGTACGACTTCGCCGACAACGACCCCGATGCCACCGACCGCAACGGCCACGGCTCCAACATCGCCGGCCTCCTCGCCTCGTCCGATGCTGCCCTTCCCGGCATCGCCCCCGAAGCCAACGTCATCGCCCTGAAAGTCTTCTCTGACCGAGGCACCGGCGGCTTCGGTGCCATCGAGTCCGCCCTCCAGTGGGTCATCACCAACGCCGACCGCTACAACATCGCCTCCGTCAACCTCTCCCTGGGCGACGGCAACGCCTTCACCGCCCACACGCAGCTCTACGGCATCTCCGATGAGCTCGCCGCACTCTCCCAGATCGGCATCATCGTCGTCGCCGCCGCCGGCAACAACTACTACTCCCTGGGCGCCATCACCGGCATCGCCTATCCCGCGGCAGATCCCTCCGTCATTTCCGTCGGCGCCGTCATCGACCGCGACCTCGGCTCCACACGCTTCGCCGATGGTGCCGCGGCCAACACCTCCGCACCCGACCGCATCGCCCCCTTCTCCCAGCGCTGGACCGGCATGGACATCTTCGCCCCCGGCGAGAAGCTCACCGGTGCCGGCCCCGCCGCAGGTGCCGCAACCACCACACTCAGCGGCACATCCCAGGCCACCCCGCAAATCGCCGGCCTGGCCGTCCTCGCCCAGCAGCTCGCCACCCAGCAGCTCGGCCGCCGCCTCACCACGGCCGAGTTCCGCTCGCTCCTGACCTCCTCCGCCACCACCATCGTCGATGGTGATGATGAAGACGACAACGTCTCCCACAGCCACGCCTCCTACCGCCGTGCCGATGCCCTCGCCCTGGCCCAGGCCATCACCGACCTCGTCGCCGCCAGCGGCGGCCGCGTCCACCGCGCCCCCACCCTCACGGCCCTCACGCCCCTCACCGGCGCCATTGCTGGCCGCTCCATCGCCATCACCTTCAGCACCCTCTCCGCCGCGGCAACAACCTCCGATCCCGATGGTGACTCCGTCTCCTTCCGCCTGGCCAGCATCACCTCCGGCATCCTCCGCACCGCCCCAGGCCTCGGCGCCGCCACCCGCCCCGGCACCGTCCTCACCCCCGGCTCCACCTGGTACTGGACGCCCGCCACCGCCGCCGGCTGGCAGTCCGCCATCACCATCCTCGCTACCGATGGCACGCTCGACAGCACCCTCCCGCTCACCCTCCGCATCCATGTCACACTCGCAACCCCAGCACCGCTCCTCGCCTCAATCTCCGCCGCTTCCGCAGCCACACCAACCGCCGATGCCGCCCCCGCCCCGCGCCAGTTGACCACCGCGCCCTCCGCCACCACAACGCAGGCATCACCACCAGACTCATTCAGCACCACCGCATCCATCACCGCCCCAGCCCCGCTCTCCACGCCGGTAGCCACCCAGCGCACACTCAACTTCCTCCGTCCCGCCAGCATCTCATCACTCTCCACCCTCTCCCTCCTCCGCGACGACTCACTCCTCACGCGCCTCCACACCACTCGCTAGCCGACCTGGCACGACAACTTACCGCCCAGCAAAGGCCGCTGCAATTGCCTGCGCTGCCGCCTTCAGCGTCGGAACCGCCACCGGGCTGGCTGCTGCGCCGTCAGGCCCCAAGTGCCCAGTCGCCGCTCGAAACACCTGCACCTTCACACCCGCAACCCGAAGCATCTCGGCGTACAAGTCCTGCTCTGCCCGCCACGGGTCAGTATCTCCGATCGCGATAAACGTCGGCGGATGGTCTTCTGGCACGGGATGCAGCAACGGCGCAATCCGTGGCCCCGACACGTCGACGTTTTGGGGCACATACGCCTTGAGCATGATCTCCGAGAAGCCACGAACCTCGGGGTCCTTGATGGTCCGCAGCGACGTGTCAACAACCGGGTTGATCAGCACGGCCAGTGCCACCGCGTTCGAGCCGTACTCGCGCGAAATCACAGCCGACATGTTGCCGCCAGCACTGTCTCCGCAGATGGCCAGCGGCCTCGAAGCCAGCCCCTCGCGGCGCCCCTCACCACCGACCCAGCCCAACACAGCGCGAATCTGCTCCAACTGCGTCGGATACATCGCTCCCGGCGAGCGAGAGTAATCGACTGAAACGACATTCGCCTGGCTCACCGAGCAGATCAGCCGGGCCATGTTGTCGTGCGAGTCCACCGAGCCCGCAATCCACGCACCACCGTGAACCAGGAGCACCGTGCCGGCACTCGCCGGCTTCACCGGCCGGTACACGCGGCACAACACCGTGCCCGAAGCCCACGGCACCCTCACGTCCTTGACCGAACCGACTTCCGTCCGCACACCAGCCGGCAGCATGGACGAATCGATCTCCTGGCCCATCGCAATGACTTGCTGCCGCTCCTCGGGCGACAAACGGCTGACCGGCTCGCTCGAGCAGCCCGCCAACACCAACATCGCAGCGACCGATCCGATTTTCTGGCGCATCGTCAGGCTCATGAAAAAGGGTATTGCACTACACCCCCGCGCCTCCCTTCGCGTTCCTTGCCTTTCCCCCTCCGCGAACTCCGCGTTCTCTTCCCACCATCCACGCACACCCAGCCCTCACCGCCGCCCCGGTCGCCGCGAGTACCCATCCGCAAACCCAAACAGCCCCGTGGCCATGTGCAGCAGCGGCCCCACCACCAGTGAGGCAAGGCCCGTGTACAGGCTACCGCCCATCCGCGCCAGGAGTTCCGCCAGCGGCGACCATGCCAGTGACGAATCCACCCAGCTCCGCCCCGTCAGCACAAACACCACCACCAGGTGCGCCAGCATCGTCGCGGCCGTGCACAGGAACAAAAACGCCACCGGGTTCCGCCGCATCATCACGCCACGCAGCGCCAGCACCGCATGCGCCGCGGCAAAGAACCCCAGCGCATTCGGCCCGATGATCGTCGTCAGCGCCTCACCGCCCGCAATCGGCCTCGAGCCGATCAGATCCAGCAGCAGCCCCATCAGCATGCACACCCACGGCACCGACCGCGCCGGGCCGTGCACCGCCAGGAAGACCGCCAGTATCATCATGAAACTCGGCGTCGCCGCCGTGTTCCCAAGCGCCAGCGGCCCGCGCAGCGCCGCCTCTAGCCCCAGAAACACATACGCCGCAACCGCAACTGCTACCGGGTTCATGGCCGCCCCCCGCCCGCGGCAGCACCGCCGTCATCATCCGGGCTGATCCGCAGCAGCACCTCGGCCACCGGCAGCACATACCGCGGCGTCACCGTGATGTTCTCCCGCCCGTTCGGCTGCGTCTCAATCCGCGTGATCCGCCCCACAATCAGCATCTGGGCCGATCCCGGCCACCGCGCATCACGCAGTCTCACAATCATCCCCACCGCCGGCCGCACCACCGCACCGTCCGCCCGCGCCCGCGGCACCTCAACTGGCCCCATCAGCGTCCCCTGCCCCGTCGCCGTCAGCTGCGCCGCAATCGCCGCACCCGGCTCCAGCCCCGGGACCGTCGTTCCGTCCTCACCAATCTCCCCCGGGAAAATCAGCACGCTCAGCGGCCGCGCCGCCCTGTCCGTAATCGGCAGCACCTTGCTGATTCTGTCCGCCACGCCCCCGATCGGGATCCGCCCCAGCAGGTCCACACCCTCCACCGCCGCCACCGCACCCTCCGTCACCCCGTTCTTCGCACCCGCCCGCACCCGCAGCAGCTGCGATGCCCCATCAAACACCGAGCCGATCACCGGTGCTGGCAGCAGCTTAAACGGTAACTGGCTGTTGAGCTGCAAGCCCCGCGTCAGCGCCGCCGCCTGCGCTCTGGCCTGGTCCAGCTCCGACAAAGTCCTGAAGTACGCATCCTTGAACTTGTCCCGCTCCTGCTCCAGTGCGGCAACAACCGGGTCGCGCGACACCGCCGCCTCACCCGACCGCTTGAACACGCCCACCACCAGGTTCAGCGGCCACTGCACCGGCGCAATGATGAAGTCCGCGACATTGCCGAACCAGTTCGTCCAGCCCGAGTACCGGCTCGGCAGCAGCGCAAGCACCAGCAGGACGCACACGGCCATCGCCATCGTGCCCCGCGGGTTGCCCGAAATGGAGAAGGTTCGACGCACGTCCGATGATTCCCGCCGATGCTGCTCACCCGCGCGGCCACGCCGCCGCTCAGGCGTTCTGGTCGTTCTCCAGCATTTCCTTAAGCAGGTCCAGGTTGTCCAGGAACTTGGCCGTCCCGCGTGCCACGCACGTCAGCGGGTCCGCCGCAATCTTCACCTTCAGCCCCGTCTGCACCTCCAGCAGCTCACGGATGCCACGCAGCAGCGCACCGCCGCCGGCAACCGTCAGGCCGTTGATGTACAAGTCCGCCGAAAGTTCCGGATCCGTCTTCTCCAGCACCCGCTTGACGCACTCGGCAATCGCCATCACCGGCTCCTGCAGCGCCTCGCGGATCTCCTCGCTGGTCACCACCACCTGCCGTGGCAGGCCGGAGATCATGTCACGCCCGCGCACCTCCATGCGATCCGGCGGACGGTCATCCTCCGTCGGATACGTCGAGCCGATCTCGATCTTGATCCGCTCGGCAGTCTGCTCGCCGATCGTCAGCGAGTACGTCTTCTTCATGTGGTTGATGATCGCCTCATCCAGGTCGTCACCGGCCACACGCAGCGACTCGCACACGGCAATATCACCCAGCGACAGCACGGCCACCTCAGAGGTACCGCCGCCGATGTCCACGATCATGCTCGCCTGCGGCTCGCTCCACGGCAGCCCCGCACCCACCGCCGCCGCCAGCGGCTCATCACACAGGTGGACAGACCGTGCGCCCGCCCGCTCGGCCGAGTCAAACACCGCACGCTTCTCAACGGCCGTGATGCCCGACGGAACGCTGATCACCACGCGCGGCCCCACCATCCCGAACTTACCCGTCGCGCGAACGGCCTTCTTGATGAAGTAGCTCAGCATCGCCTCGGTGATCTCAAAGTCGCTGATCACACCGTCCTTCAGCGGTCGAATCGCCGAGATCGCGCCGGGCGTCTTGCCCAGCATCTCCTTGGCCGCAACACCCACCGCCTCGCCGCCGGCAATGCGCAGCACCTGATTTGTCCCCTTGCGCACCGCAACCACCGACGGCTCGTTGAGCACGATCCCATGACCCCGCACCGCCACAAGCGTGTTGCAGGTGCCAAGGTCGATCCCCAGGTCCTTCGAGAAGTGCTTGAAAATGCTGTCCATCCAGAGTGCCAGGGCAGTTCTCCTTCAGCTAGTAGTCCCGCCGCCACGGCCAACCGTCCGAAATCCGAACGGCCGCCACGTCACCGCGGTGCGCAAGATTATCGGGTTCAACCCCCCCGCGGCGATCAAAGTTCGGGTTTAGTCAACCAACTCACCCCGCCACCCCCACCGCGCCCCCCACCACCCCGCCCCCAGCCCAACCAACGCCCCCTCGCCACCGCCTTTGGCAATTTGGCCATTTGGCCCCTCGGTCACTTGGGCCCCCCTCACCCACCCCCCCCTTTCCGAATTTGACCATTTGACCATTTCCAAATTTGACCATTTGGCCCACTGACCATTTCCCCATTTGACCAGTTCTCCTTCACCCCCCCTTCAAACTCCCCATATCAATCACAAACCGGTACTTCACGTCGCTCCGCAGCATCCGCTCGTACGCCTCGTTGATCTGCTGCATCTTGATCAACTCAATGTCGCACACCAGGTTGTGCTTCCCGCAGAAGTCCAGCATCTCCTGCGTCTCGCCAATGCCGCCGATCAGCGAGCCCGCCAGGTTCCGCCGCGGCATCAGCAGGCTGAACGCGTGCACCGGCTGCGGGTTCGGCGGCACACCCACCAGCACCATCGTCGCGTCCAGCTTCAGCAGCGCCAGGTACGCGTTGAGGTCATGATCCGCCGACACCGTGTCCAGGATCATGTCAAAGCTCGCGGCATGCTTGCCCATCGCCGCGGCATCCTTTGAGATCACAACCTCATCAGCACCCAGCCGCTTGCCGTCGGCCACCTTGCTCTCGGAGGTCGTAAACAGCACCGTGTGCGCACCCATCGCGTGGGCAAACTTCACGCCCATGTGCCCCAGCCCGCCAAGCCCCACCACGCCAACCTTCTTGCCCTTGCCCGCACCCCACTTCTTCAGCGGCGAGTATGTCGTAATGCCCGC
>CAILKP010000040.1 GCA_903834785.1 uncultured bacterium | reverse complement strand
GATCCCGGCACCGCAGACATCAACGCGGCGATTGCGGGGCGGTACTACCAGGTCGAGGCCTTGCGCGAGATCGGTAAGCACCTGCAAAGCAACCACCGCAAGGGCCTGCTGGTGATGGCCACCGGTTCGGGCAAGAGCCGTACGCCGCAAGCACGCTCACAGACTTCTCCGTTGTTAATAACGACCCGCACATCGCCATCTCGGTGGACATGCTCGACACGGGCGTGGATGTGCCCGAGGTCGTGAACCTTGTCTTTTTCAAGCTCGTGCGGTCAAAGACGAAGTTCTTCCAGATGCTCGGCCGCGGCACGCGACTCTGCGAGGGCTTGTTCGGCCCCGGGCTCGACAAGAAGGAGTTCTACGTCTTTGACTTCTGCCAGAACCTCGAGTTCTTCAGCCAGAACCCCGCCGGTGTTGATGGCACCGCGCAGAAGTCCCTGACCCAGATGCTCTTCGAGCGGCGGCTGGACCTGCACGCCGGACTCAAGGCCGCCCACGAGCCGCAGCCGGATGAGGCCAAACTGATAGCCGACATCGCCGACACGCTGCACACCGAAGTCGCGGCGATGAATGTCGAGAACTTCCTGATCCGCCCCAGACGCCGCACCGTGGAGCAGTTCAAGGACCGTAAGGCCTGGGAGAACCTTGGCCCCGAGCAATACGCCGATCTCGTGCGTGATGTTGCTGGCCTGCCCAGCGAGTTGCCCGCCGAGGATGAGACCGCCAAGCGCTTCGACCTGTTGATCCTGCGCATTCAGCTCGCGGTGCTGGAGCATCACGTGAGCTTCGACAAGTTCCGGGATCAGTTGATGGAGATCGCCTCCAAGTTACAGGAGAAGAAGGATGTGCCGATGGTCAGCCAGCAGATGGCCTTGATCATCGACATTCAAAGCGATGACTGGTGGACCAACGTGACGCTGCCGATGCTCGAAGGCGTTCGCGTGAAGCTCCGTGACCTGGTCAAGTTCATTGACAAGAGCGAGCGGCGCATCGTGTACACCGACTTTGCCGATCAGATCGGCCCGGGCACCCTGATCAGCCTTGGCGGTATTACCGCGGCCTTTGACACCACGGCGTACAAGAAGAAGGTTGAGCAGTTCATCGACCGCCACCGCACTCACACCACCATCCACAAGCTCCGCAACGATGAGCCGCTGACACCGACCGACCTGGCGGAACTGGAACGCCTGCTCTTCAGCGCCCCGGACATCGGCAGCCGGGAGCAGTTCGAGCGGGCCTACGGCAAGACCGAGAGCCTCGGCCTCTTCCTCCGCCAGATGGTGGGCCTGGACCGCGAGGCGGCCAAGCGTGCCTTCGGGGTGTACCTCGACGGCTCGAAGTACAACCCCGAGCAGGTCCGGTTCATCAACTTCATCATCAACCAGCTCACCGCCAGCGGCGTGATGCCGCCCGAACGGCTCTACGAGCAGCCCTTCACCGACTTCGGCCCCACCGGGGTGGACGGCGTCTTTAGTGATGATGACGTGGTCCGAATAATTACCCTGCTGAAAGATATCAACGACCGGGCGACGATCACCCGGACCGGCTGAGGCCAGACCACGCCCCAATCCCCTCCCTCCTCCCCGCCTATACTGCCTCGGAACCGACCACGACGGAAGACCCTGATGGAACCCAAACCGGGAACCGCCAGAGCGTCCGAGGCGTGGTCAGGGGCGGCCGCCAACGCGGCAACAGCCGTCTCGTTCCCGTGCAGGTGCTGGGCCTGCATCGGTGCTGCCTTCGGTGACGCCAAACGCGTCATTTCAGGCGGAAAACCGGTGTTTCCTCAGCCGTTTGTGCCTGCCATGCCGCGGCATTCCGCCCTGCTTCGCCTGAGCCCCACCGGCCCATGAGCGAGAAGGACACTGGAGCCGCACCCGTCTGCCACGTTGGCCGGCGGCTTCAGGTCCCGGCGTCCGTCCGGAGCGGCAGGTGCCTCACCTTCGCTCTCTGGCTGGCGCCCCAGCAACGGAGATGCTCGCGAAATCGAACGACCCGCGGCTTGCCCGGCTCCCCTGCAACCATCTTTGATGCGGTCATCCGTTCCTGCGTCTGGCATCGAACTTGCCGATACAGAAACAGACAATGACCAAGTCAGCGACCGATAAAAACGCTGATTTTCCTTGGCCGATGGTGTAATGGTAGCACAGCAGATTTTGGTTCTGCTTGTCTTGGTTCGAATCCAAGTCGGCTAGTTCGCCTTCTCTTTCCCCCCCTTTTGTCTCCGGGTTGCTGCCGCGGCATGCTGCGGCAGCGGTACCCGGGCCAGCTGTGCGGATCGTTCGCTTCGCGGTCAAAATATGACCGCCCCTGCCCAGGCCAATCAAGCTCCCGTTGCGATCATCCTTGCCGCCGGCAAGGGAACGCGCATGCGTTCGGACCTGCCCAAGGTGGTGCACCCGATCGGTGGCCGGCCGATGGTGTGCAACGTGGTGGATGCCTGCCGCCAGGCCGGGTGCGCCCGCGTGGTGCTGGTCGTCGGTTACAAGCAGGAAGTGGTGCGGGAGCTGATGGCCCAGCAGGGTGACGCCTGGAACCGCGGCCTTGAGTACGCCGTGCAGGCCGAGCAGCTTGGCACGGGCCACGCGGTGCAGAGCGCCCGGGGCAACTTTGAAAAGGACCTGGCCAGCGGCGCCGCGGCGGGCACACCCTGCATCGTGCTGGCCGGTGACGGCCCGCTGATCCGGGCCGAGACGCTGACCATGCTGCTGGACCGCCACCGCAGCCGCCACGCTTCGGCCAGCCTGGCCACCAGCGTGATCGCCGACCCGACGGGCTACGGCCGCATCGTGCGTGACAGCAGCGGACGGCTGGCGGGCATTGTCGAGCACAAGGAGTGCACGCCCGAGCAGTTGGCTCTCCGCGAGGTCAACCCGAGCTATTACTGCTTCGATCTGGCCGAGCTCTTCGCGGCCCTCAAGCAGGTGCAGCGCAACCCGCAGTCCGGCGAGTACTACATCACCGATGTGCCCAGCATGCTGATGAAGCAAGGCCGCACGGTGGAGGTCATCGATGCGGTGCCGCCGGAGGATGTGCTGTCGATCAACACGCCCGAGCAGCTGGCGGAGGTTGACGCGATCTACCGCGCCCGCGGCGGGGCAAACCACGGAAAGGCGGGTGCACGGTGAACGGTACTGAACTCAAGATCTTCGGTGCCCGCTCCAGTGATGAGCTGACCGACCGGGTCTGCCGCCACCTGAAGCTGGAGCGTGCGAGGGCCGTGACGACGCCGTTTCCTGACGGCGAGCTGATCGTCAAGCTTGAAGAGGATGTGCGCGGGCGCGACTGCTTTGTGATCTGCTCAACGAGCCAGCCGGTCAACGAGCATCTCATGGAGCTGCTGGTTTATATCGACTGCCTCCGCCGCGCCTCGGCCGACCGTGTGACGTGCGTGATCCCGTACTTCGGCTACGCCCGTCAGGACCGCAAGGACGAAGGCCGCGTGCCGATTACCGCCAAGCTGGTGGCCAACCTGATCACCGCCGCCGGTGCGGACCGTGTGCTGGCCATTGACCTGCACGCGGCGCAGCTGCAGGGCTTCTTTGACCTGCCGGTGGACCACCTCTCGGCGACGCCGGTGTTCTACAAGCACTTCCAGTCCATCCGCGAACAGCTGCCGGACCTGTGCCTGGTCAGCCCGGATGTGGGCAACGTCAAGGTGGCCGAGAGCTTTGCCAACCTGCTGGGCGGCGAGCTGGCGATCATCAACAAGCGGCGCATCAGCGGAAGCGAGGTCATCACCGATCACATCATCGGCAACGTCACCAACAAGACGGTGCTGATGGTTGACGACATGATCGCCACCGGCGGCACGGTGTGCGAGGCGGCCGAGCTGGTCCTGCGCATGGGCGCACGCCAGGTGCTCGTCGCGGCCACGCACGGCGTCTTTGCCGGCAAGGCCGTGGAGAAGATGGCCCGCAGCGGCATCAGCCAGATCGTCACCACCAACACCATCCCCGGCGGCCCGCGGCTGGACGCCATCCGCCCGCGCCTGACCGAGCTGTGCGTCTCGCAGCTGCTGGGCGACGCGATCAACAACATCCACGAGAACAAGTCCATCTCCGCGCTGTTTAAGAACACCGCGGGGGTGAAGCGCTGAGTCAACGTTTCCTCCGCCCGGTGCTGCCGGTGCGGCGTGTTTCCTTCCCGTCCGTTCTGTTTCTTTCAATCTGACACTAACCCCATTTTCAGGAGATTGCTATGCACGAATCAGCCCCCATCCTCAAGGCCTTCACCCGCGAGAAGCTCGGCAGCCGTTACGCCCGTCGCATGCGCGACGAGGGCAAGCTGCCCGCCGTCATCTACGGCCACAAGGCCGAGCCGGTGGCCATCATGCTGGACTTCAAGGAAGCGACCGATCACTTCTCCGCCGGCGAGAAGGTGTTCCGTCTGGACTTCCCCGGCCAGCACAACAAGGACGAGATGCAGATGGTCCTGCTCAAGGAACTGCAGTTTGACTTCCTGGGCAACGGCATCGTTCACGCCGACATGGCCCGCGTGGATCTCAACGAAGTCATCCGCACCCGCGTGGCGATCCACCTGACCGGCGAGGCCGTCGGCCTCAAGGCCGCCGGTGCGATCCTGATCCACCCGGTCAGCGAGATCGTCATCGAGTGTAAGGTGCGGGACATCCCCGAGTACATCAACGTTGATGTGACCAGCCTCGACGTCGATCAGTCCATCACCGCCGACAAGGTCAAGCTGCCGCTGGCGGACATGAAGCTGATCACCGACGGCCACGCCATCGTGGCGCAGATCGTCGAGCAGCGCGAAGTCGTCACGGCTGAGGCCGCGACCGTTGGTACCGATGCCGCTGCCCCCGAGGCCGCTGCCGGCGCCAAGGCCGCCGCTCCTGCCGCTGGCGCCAAGCCCGCTGCCGGCGCTGCCGGTGCCAAGCCCGCCGCTGGTGCGAAGCCCGCCGCCGGTGCGGCGGCTGCCAAGCCCGCTGCCAAGAAGTAATCGCCTGTTCCGAGCCGTTCGGGCTCGGATCGATTACGACTTGTTCCCTGTTTCCCCTCGCCAGTGCGGCCTGACGGCCGCACTGGCGCTTCGACCCTGGTTTGATGCTGGTGCGTTAGAAAGTCCTGCACATGAAGCTCATCGTCGGCCTTGGCAACCCCGGTCCGCAGTACGAGAAGACGCGTCACAACGCGGGCTTCATGGCCATCGACCGGCTCATCGCCCGCCACGCCGCCGGCGGCATCGTGCGTCAGCGCTTCAGCGGCGCGTGCGCCGAGTGCACCATCGGCGAGCAGAAGGTGCTGCTGCTCAAGCCGCTGCGGTTCATGAACTGCTCGGGCTCCTCGGTGGCCGAAGCGGTCGGCTTCTTCAAGCTTGACCTGGCGGCCGATGTGCTGGTGCTGGTCGATGACTACGCCCTGCCGCTGGGGGCGATCCGCCTCCGCAGCGAGGGCTCAGCCGGCGGGCACAACGGGCTGTCTGACATTCAGCGTGCGATGGCAACGACGGCGTACAACCGGCTGCGGATCGGCATTGATGCCCCGCCGCCGGGCTACGACGACCCGGCCAACTGGGTGCTGGGCCGGTTTACCGATGCTGAACTGGGCCAACTGGTCGCCGGGCTGGACCAGACCGTCAAGGCCGTGGAGCTGTTCGTGGCCGAGGGCATCACGCCGGCGATGAACAAGTTCAACCAGCGGTTCAAGCAACCGACCAATAACTCCGCGCAGAACGCCTCAGGCCCCTCCCAGAACCCGACCGGAGGGTCGGCTTCGGGTGGGAGTTCTCACTCCGGCGGGCAGACTTCCGGGGGTTCTTCAGCTAACATCATCCCCCCCAAGTCAGCCCCAGGCGTGCCCCCGAAGGCCGGCGGCTGATCTGACACGGTTCCCTTTTCCGGCGGCGTGTGCCGCCGGTTGTCTCCCTCCCCACATGCCCGAGCTGCCCTTTGAGCCGGGACCATATCGCAGAAAGGTTCTGCACCCATGCGTACGCCGAAGACTGCCAACTACGAAGCCATGTTCCTGTTCCCCCAGGCCGCCCTGGCTGACCTCAAGTCAGCCGTGGCCCAGATCAAGGACCCGCTGGCCAAGGCCGGCGCCGAGATCATCGCCCTGAAGAAGTGGGGCGACCGCCCGCTGACGTACCCCATCAAGAAGCAGAAGCGCGGTGTGTACATCCTGTGCTACTTCAGCGTGACGACCGACAAGCTCGCCGCGATGGAGCGTCACTTCACCCTGTCCGAGCACCTGCTGCGTTATCTCATCACCCGCGCTGATCACCTCAGCCGCGAGGAAATGCTCAACGCCGACGCCCAGCTGGACCTGACCATCGAGGCCAACCTCAAGGCCCAGCCCATCGAGACGGCAACCGCCGCCCCCGCGGCAGCCGCCCCGGCCGAGAACGCCTGATCGGCGAGTCGAGTCTCTCAAGACACGTCAAGTACAAAGGCCTCGCCGCAAGGCGCGGCCTTTTTTCTTTTCCGTTGCCTTGTAAGAGCCCGAGCGGAAGCGAAGGGACAGGGAGGGGTGACGTCTTCAGGCCAGCGATGGCGTGCACGATGGTGCTTGTGCTTCAAGCGAAGAAGAGCCAGCGCGAAGAAGAACACTCGCACCTTCGTGCGATGTCTTCGGTTGCTTGCAGCGTGCGTGCGCACGGTCCCTTCGCTTCCGCTCGGGCTCCTGTTTGAGAAGCTGCTCTGCGTGAGCCCGTGTCGGACTTCACTCAGTGCCGGTGCAGGATCTCGAGCGACACCCGCTTCTCGAGTTCTTCCAGCGGCTTGGCAACCAAGTCGTACCCGTCGCTGCCGACGATCACGCACTGGACGAGCTCGCCCGGTGAGAGCTTCTTCTTGCTCTGCACGTACGTGACCGAGTCAATCTGCGGTGCCTGTGCTGCGGTGCGGCCCTGGTAGAGCTTGCCGCCCTTGCTCACGCCGGTGGTCTGGCGGCCGGAGGTCGCCAGCGATGCATCGATGAGCACATCGACCTTCACGCCACCCTTGAGCGGGTTTTTCTCATCAAACTGTGCGGCCAGCTTCGCCTGCCGGGCGAAGGCCAGTTCCTGCTGCAGGGCCATCACCTCGCCGCGGCGGCGGGCCTTGACCTCGGCCGGAACGGCGAGCTTCTCATCAAGTTCCATGGTGCCGGCAACGGTACCGGGCTCACGCGAGTACTCAAAGACGCCGACGGCCTCGAAGTTCTGCTGGCGGACAAAGTCCAGCAGCTCCTGGTGGTCCTGCTCCGTCTCGCCGGGGAAGCCCGAGATGAACGTGGTGCGAACGGTGATGCCCGGCACGCGGCGGCGCAGGCGGTGCATCAGGTCCTCGGTCTGCTCACGCGTAATGTGGCGGTTCATCGCCTTGAGCATCCGCGTGCTGGCGTGCTGCAGCGGGATGTCGATGTATGGCAGCACCCGCGGCGTGCTGGCGATCGCATCAATGCACGCGTCGCTGAAGTTGCTCGGGTACGCGTACATCAGGCGGATCCACCCGTCCTTGACGCCCAGCTCATCAAAGGCCGAGCTCACAGTCTTGAGCATCAGCGGCAGGCCGCCGGCCTTGCCGTTTGCCGCGCTGGCCAGGCCCTGGCCGATGTCATCGCCGAAGCTGGTGGTGTCCTGACCGATGAGGTGAAGCTCAAAGCAGCCGTCGGCGATGAGTTCCTTGGCTTCTTCCTTGATCGAGTCCAGCGGCTTGGAGCGCATCTTGCCGCGGATGGAGGGGATGGTGCAGAACGCGCAGTTCTGGTTGCAGCCCTCGCTGATGCGCAGGTAGGCGTAGTGCCGCGGCGTCAGCCGCAGGCGGGTGCGGTCATCCTCAAAGTAGCCGATGCCCTTGCCGTCCTTGCCGTTGACGGTCAGGCCGACGGTGTCCATGCCGCGCTCATCAGCGGCGACCAGTGCGTTGGCAGCGATCCAGTACTTGGGCTGGTCTGCCGCGGCGCCGGCGGCTTTCTTGCGGACTTCCTCGCCGCGGACGGCGGTGACGACGCGGTCGCGGTCAAACACGCCGATCATGGCGTCGATGCCCGGTGCCCACTCCAGCATCTTGGCGCGGTGGCGCTGCACCAGGCAGCCGGCGACGACCACGCGGCCGATCTGTCCGGCCTCCTTCATGCGGATGGCATCGTGGATGACCTGGAGCGACTCGTCCTTGCTGGCCTCCAGGAAGCCGCAGGTGTTGACGACCACGGCATCGACGTGCTCGCCCTGCTCGACGGCGTCGTAGGCAACGGGGATAACCCCGTCCTCGACCAGCAGGCCGAGCATCTTCTCGCTGTCAACCAGGTTCTTGGGGCAGCCAAGGGAGACAAAGGCGACCGTGCCCTCAGCAGCGGGGGAGGGGTCGGAGGGGTAGGAGGGGTTTGGAACTGAGCGTGAGCGACCCTTGGCCATAGGGGGAAGGATAGACGCGGCGGCAGGGTTTTGAGCCGCTTTGCCCGGGGTGAAATGGCCCGGCATGGGCCAAAAACAAGGCAAGTCCGGGAATGTGCCCGGACTTGCCGATGTGGTTGTGGAGTTGTCACCTGCCGCCGGGCCGCTGGCCGTCCAGCCGCGGAGCGACGAGGGTGGGGGGGATCAGAACTTGGGCTTCTCGCCGGGCTTGGCCGGTGCCACGGGCTCATCGCCACCCATGGGGTCCATCGGCTCATCATCGGCGGGCTCATCGCCGCCACCGGGGCCGAAGCCGCCGAAGGGGCTCATGCCGCCGCGCTGCTCGTTGGCAGCGATGCCGGCAGCCGCTGCCGCCGCGGCGACCACGGGGGCGAAGGGCGTCAGAGCGCCGATGCTGGAGGTCAGGTTGACCAGCAGGGAGAGGTCGCCCTGCCACTCGGTCAGCAGGTCCTCACCGGAGAAGTAGGTGGTGGTGACCTGGCTGCGGGCGTTGCGGATCAGCACGCTGTAGGTCGGCACGATCAGCCCGGGCTCGCGGGCGTCCTTGGCCAGCTTGCCGGACTCATCAGCGCGGCTGCGGACGAGGTTGGACAGCGCCGAGCCGCCCATGCTCATCAGGCCGTAGCCCGAGGGGATGGTCTTGCGGGCATCAACGAAGGTGAGCTTGTAGAGCTCCTTGCTCTTGGGCAGCAGTGAGCTGATGGACTCGTTGGTGGTGATGCCACCGTCACCGCGGCCGGCGATCTGGTCTGCCGCGGCAACCGCCGCCTGGGGCGTCAGGCCGACGAGCAGGAAGTTGCCTTCGACCGCCAGCGTGGGCTCCAGCGGAATCGGCAGGCCGGGGAAGCGAAGGCCGGTGATGCTGGCGGCACCGACGGCCGACTCACGCACGCCGATGTAGCCGCGGGCCAGCTCGCCCTTGGAGACTTCCTTGTTGACCGCCGATGCAAAGCGCGTGATGGTGGCCTTCATCTTGGCGGGGTCCTTGACCTGCACGAAGATGACCAGCGAGGCCAGCGAGCCGCCGCCGGTGGAATCAGCCATGTAGTAGCCGCCGACATCGCCGAGCTGATCGATCAGATCGCTGGTGATGTTGATGCCGGTGTGGCTCTCGATCATCTCCAGGCCCTCAGCGACGGAAGGATCGCTGGACATGGCGGCCTTGATCTGGGCGATGATCGATGCCGAGGAGGTCTTGGTGATCTGGCCGGAGTGCGCATCGGCCGGGATGATCTTGAGTTCCGCGGCAGTCAGCGCGGGCAGGTCGTAGCCTCCTTCCTTGGCGAACTTCTTGTAGCCCACCATGCGGGTGGTGGAGTACGCGCGGTCAGCCAGGTGACCGTTGGCCACCTCGAAGGTGATGGCCTCAGTACCGACAAAGCCGCCGCGCTGCAGGCCGGGCAGCAGGTCAGCGGTGCTCGGGTTGGCCGCCAGGAACATGTTCAGGCCGCCCAGCAGCGGGGTCAGCGGGGCCAGGTCCAGATAGCCGCTGATGAAGGGCTTGTCCTTGGCGCCGGCGGCAACGCCGACGGGGGCGATGGTCTTGAAGATGCTGTCGGCCGAGGTGACCGAACCGAACTGAACCTCAAACCGCTTGCCGGCGTTGGCCGAGTCGCGGGTGCCCAGGCGGAGCATGCCCGCGGGGGTGTTCAGTTCGCTCATGCCCGCATCGGCCTTGCTGGGCTCGAACGGTGCGCCGGTGGTGGCGGCGAGCTTCTTGACCAGATCATCAGCCGCGGCGATCTCAGCAGCTGAGCCGCCGAAGGACAGAACCGCACCGACTCCAAAGCGGCTGCCCTTGGTGTTGGCCTGGTTGTACTCGATGCCGACGCGGACGGGCTTGCCGAGCATCCAGGCGGCCAGGTCAAACAGCTCCGGCGGGGCCGAGTCGGCGTTCGGGATCTCATCCCGCAGCTCGCGCACGCGGGCGGGCAGCATGGCCAGGGCCTTCTTGAGGTTGGCGTCCTTCTCATCAACCAGGATGCGGGTGAAGTCGGCATCCAGCGTCAGCACGGTGGCGCGGGCAGGGGCTGCCGCGGCTGCCGGCTTGGCGGGGTCGGCCTTGGCCCCGTTCTGGGCCAGCGTGGCGGTGGAGCCGGCGACCAGCGAAAGGGCCAGGGCGGCGGTGAGCAGACGGGGGCGGCGGGTGCGGGACATCAGGGTCATGGTTCGATCCTCCTTGCGAGAGACTGCGGGACTGGGGGAACGGCCCGGGCGGGGTTTGGCCGCCAAGCGAGCGTGTATAAAATGCTCTGGGATGTACCACCCCCCGGTTTCTCAACGTGTGGTCCCCGGGGCTGCGGGTTCGCCAAAGCCGGGCCTGCGGATGCTGAGAGTTTCATTTGGTTGGATTTTATTCGGAAGTGGCGGGCCCAAGGGTGGTTACGCGGCTGATTTCGTGCCTCCCAAGGCCGGGTGAGTGGGGGACTTGTGACCCCTCCGGCCCGCGGCCGGGCCCGAGTTGACAATGCGACTGCACCGCCGGGCACGTTGGAGCGATATACTCCCTCCCGCTGCACGGAGAGGTGCCAGAGCGGTTGAATGGGCTAGTCTCGAAAACTAGTTAAGGCCTCGGTCTTACGGGAGTTCGAATCTCCCCCTCTCCGCTTCTGAAACAGCCCCTGCGTGATGCGGGGGCTGATTTCGTTTTGGCGGGGTGGCCGGGGTGGGCCGGGATGCGGTGGGGGCGGAAGGGCGGGGCCGAACGGGCTTGGCACCTACGTTGGTCGTGCCCGATGCTCCTTCCAGGTGACATCTCGCCGCAGTTGGGTGGGCAGGTCCGCGCCGCCCTTGAGCGGTATCTGGCTCGCGCTGGCGTGCCGGCTTCTGCAGTCGCCGCCGCACCGGGGCGTGTGAACCTCATCGGCGAGCACACCGATTACAACGACGGCTTCGTGCTGCCGGTGGCCATCAACCGCTGGTGTGTGGCGGTCGGGCGTGTGCGCTTGCATGATCCGGCACATGCCCGCAGCCGCATCTACACCGAGAACCTGGACCAGGCTGTCGAGTTTGATCCATCGCAGCGTGACGTGTCCGCCTTCGAGGCCGGCGCCTGGCCACGCTACCTCGTCGGGGCCGTCTGGTCGGTGCTTGATGCAGTTCCGGCTGGCGGTGCGGCGCCGCACTCCGCACCCTCCATCACCCCGCTGGACATCGTCGTCGCCTCCACCGTGCCGCTGGGCTCCGGCCTGGCCTCATCGGCCGCGTCCACCGTCGCCACCGCCGCGCTGGCCAGCCGCCTGCTCGGGCGGAACCTCCCGCCAGCCGCCCTCGCCGCCGCGGCACGCCATGCCGAGCGCACCTTCGCCGGTGTGCCCTGCGGCATCATGGATCAGGACATCGCCGCCTGTGCGCAGCCCGGCCAGGCCATGCTCATCGACTGCCGCGATGCCAGCCAGCGGCCAGTTGCCCTGCCATCGGCGGAGCAAGTCGTCATCGTCATCGCCCACAGCGGCGTGCGGCACGCGCTGGCGGGCGGCCAGTATGCCGCCCGGCGCGAGTCATGCCGCCGTGCCGCCGCAGCGATGGGTGTTCCCGCACTGCGTGATGCGACGCTCGCGGACCTCGCTTCTGCCGCCGCAAAGCTCAGCGAGCACGACACCGCCTGCGCCCGGCACGTCATCACCGAGAACGCCCGCGTGCTGGAGTTCATCCAAGCCCTGGCCGCCAGCGATCTTCATTCCGCCGGACGGCTCATGCTCGCTTCGCACGCTTCCCTGCGCGATCTCTATCGCGTATCGTGCCCGGAGCTCGACACCATGGTCGCCGCGGCGGCAGGCACGCCCGGTGTCTTCGGCTCCCGCCTCACCGGTGGCGGCTTCGGCGGCTGCACCGTCACGCTCTGCCGCCCCAATGCCGCGGCAGAACTGACCGCCCGTCTCCGGGCGGCAGTGGGGGGCTCCGCCGCCGAACCGCCCTTCATCGCCCAGGCCGTCGGCGGTGTGCAATCATGGGCAATCTAGCGTCCGGGCGGCCACCTCGGGCCGAATACGCTCTCCTCCGGATCTGCTCGGCCGCCCCCGTTCCTCTGTGCCCCTCCGCCCCCCTCCGCCCCCTCCCGCCCCCTCCCCTTCCGCCGCAAAGGACCCTCCCCGTGTCCAACGTCGCTCCCGGCATTTCGCCTGATGCTCCGTTGCGAGCTCCCGTCCAGGGCAGGCACTACAAGCACTACGGCGTGGTCATGACGGCCTTCGTCGTGGTGCTGCTCTGCTCCAACCTCATCGGTCCGGGGAAGGCCTGCGCCTTCGACATCGGCGTGCCGCTGGTGCCGGACTTCACCATGGACAAGGGGCTGTTCTTCACGTCCTTGCTCGCCTTCGGTGCCGGCAACATCTTCTTCCCCATCAGTTACATCTTCGGTGACATCCTCACCGAGGTCTACGGCTACGCCCGCACACGCAAGGTCATCTGGGTCGGCTTCGCCGCCATGATCTTCGCCACGCTGATGTCGCAGGTGGTCATCCATCTGCCCGTCAACCCCAACGAGCCGTACAACAAGGTCATCCAGCCGGCGATTGAGACCGTCTTCGGCAACGCCTGGCGCATTGTGCTGGGCTCCATGATCGCCTTCTGGGTCGGCGACTTCCTGAACTCCTACGTCATGGCCAAGCTCAAGGTCATGACCAAGGGGCGGTACCTGTGGACCCGCACCATCGGCTCAACCTTCGTCGGCCAGTTCGCTGACAGCGTGATCTTCTACCCCTTTGCCTTCTACGGCATCTGGGAGACGGACCAACTCATCAAGATCGTCATCTTCAACTGGATCTTCAAGGTCGGTGTTGAAGTCGTCATGACCCCCGCGACGTACCTCATCTGCAACTGGCTCAAAAAGGCCGAGAACGAAGACTACTTCGACGTGAACACCAAGTTCACGCCGTTTAGTCTCAAGGACTGAGCCGTCCCCGCCCCAAGACTCTGCGGCGGCACGCCGCCGGGGCACCATTCCCCGTCCGCCCCGCCCGAAACTGCTGAGAACCCCAGTTCTTCCCGGCTTTCGCCGCCCAGCGGCTCCGCGTATCATTCGGCGATGCTCTGGCAACCAGCCCTTGACGAACGCTACATCAAGGCCACCGACGACGAGTTGGCGGCGGCGATCACCGCGCGCCGGCAGGAGCTCGGGTCCAAACTCGTCATCCTCGGCCACCACTACCAGACCGACCGCGTCATCCGCCACGCCGACTTTACCGGTGACTCGCTGAAGCTCGCACAGACCGCCGCCTCGCACATCGCCAAGGCCGGCTCCAAATTCGTCATGTTCTGCGGCGTGCACTTCATGGCCGAGACGGCCGACATGCTCACGCCCGACGATGTGGCCGTGATCCTGCCCGATCTCTCCGCCGGCTGCTCCATGGCCGACATGGCCGGCTACGAGGAAGCCGTCACCGCGTGGGACGCCCTGACCGCCGCCCTGAAAAAGGCCCGCCAGAAGGTCCGCATCGTCCCGGTCACGTACATCAACTCCTCGGCGGCCATCAAGGCTTTCGTCGGCCAGCGCGGCGGCGCAGTCTGCACTTCCAGCAACGCCGTAGCCATCCTCAAGTGGGCCTTGGCCGGTGGTGACCAGCCCCCGGCATCCGGTGAGCAGATCAAAGTCCTCTTCCTGCCCGACCAGCACCTGGGCCGCAACTCCGCCGCGGCGATGGGCATTGACACCGTCACCGGCACCGCGCTCTACGACCCCCGCCGCGCCGCCAAGGGCGAGCCGCTCGGCGGCATGAGCCCCGAGCAGCTCAAGGCCGCCAGCGTGCTGCTGTGGGCCGGCCACTGCTCGGTCCACAAGCTCTTCCGGGCCGAGCACGTGCACATGCTCCGCGCCGGCGAGCGCGACCGGCCGCCGCACGAGCGCACCACCGTGCTCGTTCACCCCGAGTGCAGCAAGGAAGTCGTCGACCTGGCCGACCTGTCCGGCTCGACGGAGTACATCATCAGCACCATCCGCAAGGCCCCGGCCGGCGCCAAGTTCGCCGTCGGCACCGAGACCAACCTCGTCCAGCGCTGCGCGGCCGACGCCCGCTCCCGCGGCGTGTCAGTCCGCATCCTTTCGGACTGCCAGTGCCTCTGCACCACCATGTACCGCATCGATCAGGCCCACATGCTCTGGGTGCTCGACAATCTCGCCGCGGGCAAGGTCGTCAACCGAATCACCGTGCACCCCGAGGCCCGCACGCAGTCGCTGCTGGCCTTGGAGCGCATGCTCAAGCTCTCGGGCACCACGCCCGCGGCGATCAAAGCCGGTGCCGCCGGCGCCACGGTGCCGGATTGACCGCACCGGGGGATGAACAGGCCGGATCAGTCCCGGGGCCCGGACCCGGCGCAGCATTGCCTTCAGGATCGGGAACACAGCAGCAAGTGGGTGCGGGGTCGTCCGCCGTCGCCGTCGCCAGCCATGAAGCTGGTGCCGGCACAGAGCCTCTCCCGTCTGGTTCGCACATGTCGCACCACGGTCCATCCCGCACCGCACGTCTGCTGCCGCGTCGCCGCAGGAAGGTGATCGCCGCCGCACTGGTGGCGCTGGCTGCAATCGTGACCGGCGGCATCCTCTGGGCATGGCTCGCCGCCGAGGCGCGGCCCGCCGGCGTGGTGGTGATGGTGCCTGGCGACCCCGAGGCCGAGCGCATCGGCCGCGCCATCGAGGATGGCTCCTCAACCCTGCTCAGCCAGGCCCGCCCCAACGACCCCGCCGCCCGGCACGCTACCTGGTCCATGGCCCTCAAGGAGCGCGACGCCACCGCATGGCTGTGCACGCGGCTGGAGCCCTGGCTGCTCAGCCGCACCACCATGACGCGCCTGCCCCCGCAGCTGGGCGCAATGGCCGTGCGATTTGAGGATGACCGCATCGGCCTGCTGCTGGAACTCCGCCGCGGCACGGCCGATGACTCGCCCCGCGGCGAGGGCCGCTGGTTCACGCTCTGGTTTCACGCCCGCGTGGTGGATCGCCAGCTCTACCTCACGGTCACGGGCGTCTCCATCGGCCGCCTGCACGTCCCCGTCACCAGTCAGTCGCTGGCCATGGCACTCGACCCCAACCATGAGGCCTCCGGCCCGGAAGAGCGCATCGTGCGGGCCGCCATCGGCAGCCGCGGCATCAAGGCCCTCGCCGCGGCCGATGCGGTCCTCTCCGAACGCAATCTCTCAGTCAGCCAGCTCGTCCTGGGCGCCGTTCCCATCGGCCCGGCCGAACTCCGCCTGCCCGACGGCCGCCAGGTGCTGGTCGATGATGTGGCTTCGGCCGATGGCGTGCTCACCCTCCGCTGCCGCACCGTGCAGGCCGGACGCTGAAGCGGCACCGCTTCTTTCCTAATGCCCCGCCTTCCTGCCTCCCTGCCTTCCCCTTTCATCTTTCATCTTTCATCTTTCATCTTGTCTCTTTCGCCTCCGCCTTCCCTCGCATCTCGCGTCTCACCACTCGCGACTTACTGACTCTCCCCGATCACCTTCGGCACCTTCACAAACGGCGGCACGCTCTGCGGGGCCATGGCCATCAGCGCCGCGTTGGGCAGCCCGGCCTCCGGCACATCCGCCCGCAGCGGTGCGTCCACCTCCAGCGGTGAGTACATCGGCTCCACCCCGTCAAGCTTCAACTCGCCCAGACGCTCGACATAGTGCAGCACCGCGGCCAGATCGTGCCGGTACCGCTCCAGCTGCGCCGCATCGGGCGACAGCCGCGCCAGCTTGGCCAGCTTGGCCACCTGTGCGGCAGAGAGCGGCTCGGTGCCTTTGCTCGCCGCGGCGTCGGGTTGTCCGTTTCCTGATCCTGCCGGTGCTGCCATGGTGTGTCTTGCTCCGTCCCAGCGTAGGGCTCCGGGTGTGACCCGCCCACGGCAAGCAGCCGCCACACACTCCCAATGATGCCCACATGGTCCATCGCTCCACCATCCGGCTCGCCCTTCTAGTCTCAGTCTTTGCCGGTACCGCCGCACCACTTAGCGCCGCTCCTGCCACGCCTCCCGCTGCTCCTTCAGCTCCCGCACCCTCCGCCACACCCACCCCCGCCGCCACCCCGGTTGACCTGACCGAGTCCCTCGCCGCCATCCTCGCCGAGCACAAGGTCCCCGCACTCGCCGCGATGGTCGTCGATGCCTCCGGCACCGTGCTGGCACAGGGCGTCACCGGTCTGCGGCAGGCCGCGGCCGATGACGATGCCGCAGCCGGCACCGCCGCCGCAACACTGGCCGACCGCTGGCACCTCGGCTCCTGCACCAAGGCCATGACCGGCACGCTCTGCGCCGTGCTGGTCCGCCAGGGCAAGCTCAGTTGGTCCAGCACGCTGGGTGAGACACTTCCCGACCTCCGTGAAGCCATGGACCCCGCCTGGCGCTCCGTCACGCTCGAGCAGTTGCTCGTCCACCGCGGCGGCGCACCGACCAACCTCGATGCCGGCGGCCTCTGGGGCCGCTTGTGGAACCACAAGGGCACCCCGCGTGAGGGCCGCGTGCTGCTGGCCCAGGGCCTGCTCGCCCGCCCGCCGGCCCACACGCCCGGCACCACGTTTGAGTACTCCAACGCCGGCATCGCCCTGGCGGGCCTGATGGCCGAGACCGTCACCGCCACCGACTACGAAACCCTCATCCAGCGCGAGTTGTTCGCGCCGCTGGGTATCACCACCGCCGGCTTCGGTGCTCCGGGCGCCGTGCCCCCCGCCGCAACTGCCGCAGCCGCTGCCGCGGCCGATGGCGCCGAAGAGCCCGTCGCCGGCACCAAGCCCGCCACCGCGCCCGACCAGCCCCGCGGCCACAATCGCCGTGCCAAGGGCAAGTACCGCCCCGTGCCGCCGGGCCCGGGCAGTGACAACCCGCAGGCCATCGCCCCCGCCGGCACCGCGCACATGTCACTGGCCGACTGGTCCCGCTTCGCCGCACTGCACCTGCGTGGTGAGCAGCAGGGCTGGACCGTGGGCACGCGCCAGGTGCTGCTGGCCGAGGATTTCGTCAAGCTCCACACACCCGTGCGTGACAAGGACGACACCGCCGCGGCAACCGGCGGTTACGCCATGGGCTGGGCCTTCTCCGCCCAGGGCCCCGGCAAGCCCGGCCTGCTCGTTCATTCCGGCAGCAACACCATGTGGCTCTGCCAGGTCGTGCTCGACCGTGCGGCAGGCCGCGCCATCCTCATCTGCTGCAACGCCGCCGGCCCCGATGCCGACAAGGCCGTCCGCGCTGCCACCGCCGCGGCACGCAAGGCCACGACGGCCGATGGCCAAGGCAAGTAGGGGAGATCTGTCGTCGAAGCCTGCAAACTACTTCGCGGCTTCAAAGCTGCCGCCAAGGGCAAGGTGCAGGTTCACACGCTCAGCCCGGCGGGACTGCCGCAGCGTGATCAGCCCCGACTTGGCCAGGTCCAGCTTGGCCTTGAGCTGGAGCACACTCAGCGTGTCGGCCTTGCCAGCATCGGCCTCAATCTGGCGCAGGCGGAGTGCCTCCTGCGTATCGGAAACCGCCGACTGCTGCAGCGTCTCGCGCCGTTCCAGCGTCGTATCGGCCGTGAGTGCATCCTCGACTTCCTTGAGCGCACGAAGGGCGGTCTGTCCGTACGCGGCCAGTGCCTGCTCCTGATCGGCCGTGGCGATCTTTACATCCGCCTGCCGCTTGCCGCCGTCAAAGATGGGCGCCAGGAAGTTCCCGCCGATGTTGAAGAACCCGCCGTTGCCCGTCAGTGAGGCCAGCCCGCTGCTGGCACCCGCGCTGGCGGTCAGGCCGATCGATGGCAGCCGGGCCAGCTTCTTGGCTTCCACGTTGCGGAACGCGGCGTTCACGCGCCGCTCGGAGGCGGCAACATCGGGTCGGCGCTCCAGAACCTCCGACGGAATCCCCGCCGGCACCGGGCCCGGCATCGCAGGCAGCGCGGGTGCGGCGGCCAACTCGGCACTGGGGTACCGCCCCAGGATGGCCTCCAGCGCGCGGGTCGACTGCTTGTGGGCGGCCTGGGCACTGGCCAGCCGGTCCTGCGCCGCGGCAAGGTCGGCTTTCACCAGCCGCACATCCTGCTCGCCAAGCTTGCCCGCTTCTTTTCGGCTGGTGATGATGCGGGCCATCTCCGTGTAACTGCCAACCTGTTCCTCAGCCAGCATCTGCTGCTGCAGGGTTTCGCTGGTCAGGAAGTACGCCTTCGCCGTTGCGGCCGCGACCGACTGCCTGGCGTACTCGTAGTCCAGGGCGGCGCCTTCGTACTTGGCCTCGGCCGCACCGGTCTGCTGCCGCAGCCGGCCCCACACGTCCAGTTCCCAGGAAATGTTCAGCCCTGCGCCGCGGCCGGTCGCGCGGGTGCCCTCGGCATTCGCCTGCGTCAGGCCCGAGCCACTTGCAGAAACCACGGGCTTGAGCGTGGCGCCAGCCGCCTGGGCCGAAGCGGCGGCAGCATCAAGCCGGGCTTTGGACGCCCGCAGATCCAGGTTGTACGTCAGGGCCTCGGCCACCAGCGCATCAAGCGTCGGATCGTTGAACGTCTGCAGCCACGCGCTTTGCACCTGGGCGGTGCCGGCACCGCCGGCCGCGGTGAAGCTCGCGGGAACCTGCGCGTTGGGCAGTGCCTTGGCCGTGTTCTCACCGGCGCTGGGCGGCTCCTTGGTCGCGCACGAGGCGGCCAGGGAACAGGAAGCGGCGGCAAGCAGAAGGAGGGTTTTCTTCATGGTGACCTGTCAGGCTTTGCGGCCGGTGAGGCGGTTCATCAGGCCTTGCTCCGGCCTGAGCCAGAGCGTGCTTGGGGCAAGCGGCAGAACCACCGTGCGGCAGCGGATTTCAGATGGTGCTCAATGACTTAGTGGAACGGCAGCCAGTTCTCCCACGACTTGATCCGCAGGATGATCTTCCGCAGCAGGTTCAGGTGGTGCTTCTCGCCGGTGTACACCGCGACCATGGCGTTGGAGCCGGCGGGCAGGTTGTACGCCGACAGGTCGGAGTCCACCGTAATCAGCACCGGGATGCGGCCGCGCTTCCATGCATCGTCCAGCGTGCGCAGTTGACCGGCGGCGGAAACTGTGCCCTCAGCCAGCAGCGGTTGCAGGGCGACGACCTTGCCCTGGAAGACCTTGCCGGGCAGGGCGTCAAAGGCGACCTCGGCCTCATCGTCAGGGTCGATGAACTCGATCTGCGTCTGCGAGAAGGCGGCCACAAGGCGTGGCGTCCCGCCGTGAACAAAGACCATCACCTGCGAGAACGCCATGGGCATGACAATCTGGCCCGGACGGATCGTCACCTGCGAGACGTAGCCATCGGCAGGGGCGCGGACGACCGTCGCCTCAAGCTGGTACCGCGCCGCACGGATGTCGGCCGTCAGCCGGTCAACATCGGACTGCGCCTTGTCCAGGTCGTTCTGGTTGCCGGCCTTGTCGGCCATCAGCCGCTGCTCCTGGGCGAGCTTGGTCTCCGCAAGCTTCAGCTGCGCAGCCAGCGAGTCCACGCGGGCCTTGTACGGCTCGGACTCAATCTCAAAGAGCACATCGCCCTTGCGCAGCGGCTTGCCGCCCTCAGCCGTCACCGCAGTCACGCGGCCGGACACCTCCGCGATGATCGGCGTCGTGGCCACGTACGTGCGTGCGAAACTCGTCGCCGGCTGGTACCGGGTCAGGAAGAGAAATCCGAACGACAACACGGCGATCAGGATGAAAATGGACGTCACCACCGTCCACAGGTTGATCGGCAGCAGCTTGAACTTCTTAAAGATCAGCCAGAGGATCAGCCCGTAAACACCAAGGAGCATTTCGACCATGGTTAGTGAACCTTCCCTTCGGTGTTGAGCTTGGACTCCAGCGCGGCGAGTCGGGACTTGAGGTTGGCGATTTCATTCTGCAGGCCGGCATCGCTGCCGGGCAGCGTCAGCGGGGCCGCACCCTTCTTGTGCGAAACGGCCCAGATAAACACGATGGGCCAGATCGCATGCAGCGTGAACAGGCTCAGCCAGCACGCGTAGTGGATCGCTTCTTCATGCGGGTGATTGCGTGAATGCGCGATCCGGGCGGGGATGTCGTGGATGAAGATGAACAGATAGAAGATAGCCGTCACCGACAGCAGCAGCATTCCCAGAGCGATGTACTCGAGCATGGGGACCTTTCGGGAGTGAACTCCGAAGCAGCGATCAGCCCTCCCCCTCAAACTCCGCTTGAAACAGGGCCGACTTTACGGCGCAGGATCGGACATTTCCCTGATCCCGGCAGCGAGTTGGGCTGAAACCAGCGTGCGGCGACCACGGCGCGCACCGACCTCACGACTCGCGTGTCATGATGTTTCGGGAAATTGCATATAGAGATGATGACTCGATCCGGTACGTGCTTGTGCCCGCCTGGCTCACTTCACACCCTCAGCCCCGTCCGCCCCGCCACCTCCAGGCCAAAGGCATCAAGGTTCGGCATGTCCGTGAGCTGGTTGGTCAGCAGGTTCATCTTGCGGATGCCCAGATCACGCAGGATCTGACAGCCGATGCCCAGGTCGCGCATGTGCTTGGGCAGGCCCTGACTGGCCATGGCCGCGTGCGACTGGTCGGCCAGGTCCGGCGTGTCGGAGCCCTTGGCGATGTGGCCCGCCCCGCGGTGGGCCTGCAGGCGCTCGTGCAGATAGGCCGATGTTGCGTCCCCGCCGCCGCGGAGGTACACCACCGCCCCGCGTCCGGCCTGCTCAATCTGCCGCATCGCCTCGTGCAGCATCGCCCCGCTCGGCCCGCTGGTGGAGCTTGTCACATCAAAGAACAAGTCGCCCAGCACATTGCGGCGGTGCATCCGCACCAGTACCGCATCATCATGCTGCACCGGCTGCCCGGCGTGGTCCAGCGTGCCGATGTCCCCTTTAACCAGCGCCATGTGCGGCTGCGGATCCACGATGCTGTCGTAGGCGATCACCGTGAACTCGCCAAACGCCGTGCGCAGCGGCGTGCCCGACACCGGCTCCAGCCGGCGCACCAGCGACTCGCGCTGCAGCCGGTGCTGAATCGTCTGCGCCACCGAGCAGATCTTGATGCCGTGCTTGCGCGACAGCTCGATCAGGTCGGGCAGGCGGGCCATCTCACCATCATCGCGCATCACTTCAATGATCGCCGCCGCCGGGTACAGCCCCGCTAGGCGGCACAGGTCCACGGAGCCCTCAGTCTGCCCCGTGCGCACCAGCACGCCGCCATCGCGTGCCCGCAGCGGGTTGATGTGCCCGGGCCGCACAAAGTCCGCCGCGGTGTAGCGCGGGTCAATGGCCATCTGAATGCACCGGGCACGCTCCTTGGCGCTCACGCCGGTCGTCGCGCCGTACTTGGGGTGCAGGTCAATCGACACCGTAAACGCCGTGCCCCGCATGGAGGTGTTCACGCTGGCCTGCGGGTGCAGCTCCAGCCGGTCACAGTCCGCCTCGGTCATCGACAGGCACAGGTAGCCGCGGGCCACCGTGAGCATGAACGTGATCGCCTCGGGCGTCATGAACTGCGCGGGCATGACCAGGTCGCCCTCGTTCTCGCGGTCCTCATCGTCGGTGAGAATCACCATCTTGCCGGCCTTGAGATCCTCAAGCACCTCGGTCACCGGTGAGAATGGACTGCTGGTCTGGGGCATGGGCCAGAATATGCCTCAGCCGCCCGCCCGCCACGAGTTCGGGGCTATCGGCCCTCCGGCCCCTCGGCCGGCGACCCAGGCCCCGGCTCACCGGCACCCCCCGGCCCGGCCGCACCGGCGCTCGCCCCCTCCCGCTTGGCCTTCAAAAAGTCCTCCAGCAGGATCTTGGCCGCCAACTGGTCGCGCAGCCCCTTCTTCTCACCCCGGCTCATGCCCGACCGCGCCATGCTCCAGTCCGCCGCGGCAGTCGTCAGCCGCTCATCTTGAAACTCCACCGGCAGCATCGTCGCGTTGCACACCCGCTGGGCAAACTCCCGCACCATCCGGCTCCGCGGGCCCTCCGTGCCGTTCATGTTCAGCGGCAGGCCGATCACCAGCGACCCGGGGTTCTGCTCCGCCACCGCCTTGACCAGTGCCCGCACCAGTTGCTCGCCCGCATTGGCCTTGATGGGCACCTCCAGCGTGCCCGCCGGAAAGACCATCCCCGTCACCGTGTCGCCCACGGCCAGCCCCGTCCGCTTGTCGCCAAGATCAATCGCCATGTACCGCACGCCCGAAGTGTTGGCCCGTCGCAACGGGCTGGCCAGCGATCCCGGCTCCAAGCAACCCTCCCCCGCGGCACCAAACACGCTCCGCCCGTACGCTCCTGCTCCTACCCCCGATCACCCGCCCACCTCCAAGGTCAGCTCAAACACCATGTTTCTCTCACTCCTCGGCCTGCTGCACCTCATCCTGTTCCTCATCGCCGCCTTTGAGATCCTCGCCGGCGGCAAGCCCCTGCTGCACAAGATCCTCTGGCTGCTGGTCATCTTCCTCTTCCCGCTCGGCGGCCTGATCATCTACTACATCTTCGGCCGCGGCAGCTAAATAAACCCGGCCAGAAGTGAGGGAGCAGGGGGGCATTGGGCCGGGCCGAGTCGCCCAGCCTGGCCCGCCCGCACACCTTACTTCGTGTGCTTCTCAACCAGCTTCCTTGCCGTCACCACATCCGCCACGCGGGCATCACCCGCCTCGCGCTCAATGACCAGGTTCACCTCTGGCAGTGTGGCGTTGACGAACTTAAACAGCCGCGGCCAGTCGGTTTCACCCTTGCCCGCCGGCACCTCCGCGCCCCACTGGCCCGGCGTGCTCGATGCCGTGGCATCCTTAATGTGCACCTGCAGCACGTAGTCGGCCAGTTCCTCCAGCGCCTCGTTGGGGTTGCCCATGCCGTAGAGGATCATGTTCGCCGGGTCAAAGTTGATCCCCAGCAGCGGCTCATCAATTCCGTCGAGCGTCTCCAGCAGCGTCTCGGCCCGCTCCTGGCCGGTCTCCAGCCCCAGCAGCACATCGCGGCTGGAGAACTCCTGCGCCACCTTCTCAATCCGCTCGATCATCGTCTTGTGCAGCCGGTCGCGCGGGTCCTCGGGCAAGAAGCCCGCGTGAAAGGTCACCAGCGACAGCCCCGCATCACTGGCGATCTTGGCCACCTCGCGCGCCCGCTTGAGGTTGGCCTCCCAGTTCTTGGTCTGCCGCAGCCCACCGGTGTAGGCGATGCTCTCCAGCGTGCTGTAATCCTCGCCGATCGGCTCGAACATGCCCGAGACCACGCGGATCTTGGCCTCAGCCAGCTTGCCGAACACCTCATCGGGCGTGCCCCACCCCACCTGCCGCCCGCGGATCGGCTCCATCGCCAGCTGCACCGCCGAGACGCCGCACGCCCGCACCTTGGCAATCAGGTCATCAATCCCCTTGGGCTGCAAAGACCACGAGCACACGCCCGTCACGCGCGGCAGCCGCGGCAGGCTGCTCTCCTGCGCCGCAGGTGCCTCCACTTCGTCCCGGTCATCATCGGGCGCCGCCGCACCTTTGGCGGCCGCAGCCCTCTTCGCCTTGGCGGCGTTCTTCATCTCGGCGGCAGTGTCAGCAGCATTTCGCGGTGTGGCCATGGGGCGCAAGCGTACCCCCAAAACAAACAGCGGCACCCGCAAGGGGTGCCGCCGTGTTTCAGATCTCAGTTACTACAAACCCGGCCTCAGGCCATCCGGCGGCGGCGGACCGCCACCAGCCCACCCACGCCAGCCAGACCGGCGATGCCACCGAAGACCGGGGCCGGCAGCGGGACCATCGTGATGTTGGCCACGAAGGCCGTGCCGCCGAAGCTGCCCCAGTTGAACTGGTGTATGTACAGCCAGTTCGTCTGGTTGGCCAGCAGCGAAACGTTGGTGAACGTCAGCTGCTGAACCTGCGAGTTGAGGAACTCGCGGGGATTCCCGCCGTTGACGCCGTTGGGGCCGGTGCCCGCGGGGCTGTAGCTGACCTGAGCGGCCGAGCCGTTGAGGAACAGGCCACCGTTCTGGTAGCCGGCGGGCGTCGCCTGGTTGTTGGCACCGTTGGTGCTGCCCAGGCCGTTGTCAGTCACAAACGTCAGCGTGATCGTCGCCAGCGTGTTGTTGCCCACGGCAAAGGGAATCGCGTACAGGGCGCTGGTTACCGGCGTGGGGTTGCTGTTCGCGCTGTAGTTGATCCAGCGAGCGCCGGCGTTGTCCATCGCCGCGCTGTTGGTGCCGGTCCAGCCCGTCGGCGTGTTGCCGGGGTTGTTCCAGGTGCCGGGCTGGCCAGCGGGCAGAACCTGCGTGACCGAGCCATTCTGGGCGGCGGTGAACGTGGTGTTCGTGAAGGTCGCGAACTGCCAGCTGTTGCCGTCGCCATAGTTGTGCTGGATGCTGCCGGCGGTGTTGGCCGCGGTGATGACGCGCACGCCCGAACCGCTGGCGGTGCCCGAAGCGATGGTGACCACATCGGCCATCGCTGCGGATGTGCCGCAGGCAAGGACGATGGAGGCAATCAGAAGGCCGGAGGAACGAATCTTGTTCATAGGAATCTCTCTGCTCTAAAGCGTTGTGTCCGTCAGGTCAGTCCAGCAAGCAGACTCGATGTCGAGTTGCCCCCACCCGGTGCCCACTGCACCCGGCCGACTGTCGCCGGTAAGTTCCGGCAAGAAAACAGTTTGCGTTCTCGCAGCGAAAAAGCCCCCAAACAGGTGGTTTTGCACGCCGATCACGGGTCCGATAGGACGATTCTGCCGTCGCCGGCTGGCTCAACTTCGCCATACTCCCTCGTCCCCGCGTGTTGCCCAGATGACCTGTCTTCGCACTTCAGACCGAGCCCAACGTCATCAGGCAAAACAGAAAAGCGGCACCTCGTCAACGAGGTGCCGCTTGACGTCAACTCACAGTTATGCGTAACTCAGTCCGCCCGCATGAGGGCCCGAGCCCCACCACTCACTCCTTCGGCAGCTTCGCCAGGCTCCCAAACACCTTCTCAAACGCCGTCGCGTACTGATCGAGCAACTCATCACTCGCCGAGGGGAAGCTCGGCAGCTTGATCAGCGTGCCGTTGCCCGCCGTCGTCCGCGGCAGCGCCGCCGGGTCATACGTCGGCAGCCCGCTCATGTGCTCCAGCCGCGCCAGCTTCTTCCAGTGCCCGTCCGCCTCGGTGAACACCGGCTGCTGGTGCAGCAGCGGATACCGCGGGGCCGAGACATCACACCCCTCAGCCACCAGTGCCTTGGCCACCGCCTTGGTGCTCGGTGCGGTCCCGCCGCACGCCGCGGCATACTTCGCCGCGTCGTAGCGGATCAGGAACTCGAAGTACACCCGCTCGGTCCCGCTGCCGGGCTTGCTCATGAACGTGTCCAGCCCCAGCGTCTCCAGCCGCTTGCTCAGCCGCACGCAGTTGGCCGTCCGCCTGGCCGTCCGCTCGTCCATCTTCGTCAGCTGCGGCCGCGCCACCGCCGCCGAGAGCGGCGACATGCGGAACTTGTACCCAAAGCCCGTGGCGGCAAACCGCGCATACGGATGGTCGATCGCCTTCAGCGGCACCAGCCGCTCGTACTGGCCCAGCCGCGCCGCATCAATGATCAGCTCCGGATCGTTCGAGACCAGCAGCCCGCCCTCGGCCGAGGGCAGCAGCTTGTTGACCTGCAGGCTGAACACCGCGCAGTGGCCGATCGTGCCGATCTTCGCACCCTTGTATGTCGCCCCGTGCGCGTGGCTGGCATCCTCCATCACCTTGATGCCGTGCCGGTTGGCAATGTCCATCAGCTCGTCCATCTTCGCCGGGATGCCAAACAGGTGCGTCACCACAATCGCCTTGGTCTTCGGCGTGATCCGCTTGGCCACATCCTCCGGGTCCAGTGCCAGCGTCTGCAGGTCCGTCTCAGCAAACACCGGCACGCCGCCGCAGTGCAGGATCGTCAGCACGCTGGACCACCACGTCGTGCTGGGCACAATCACCTCATCGCCCGGGCCAACGCCCATCGCGTGCAGGCCGGCCAGAATCGCCGCCGTGCCGTTGTTGCAGCTCAGCACATTGGGGGCAAACTTAAAGCCCGCCAGCGCCGGAACCAGCTCGCCCACATCCATCACCGGCAGGCCCATCCACGTCGCCCACTCGCACTCCAGCGCCAGCACCTCCGGATGCGGGCACGGATAGCCGCCCATCGCCTTGGGCAGGTGCCCGCTGGAAAGCTCGCCCGTCCGCAGCACCCGCAGCACCGACGCCTCATCGTCAGCCGTAATGATCGGCCAGCGGTTGGCCTCCTTCTGGTCCAGCGTCACCGCCGGAGTGCCCCCCAGGCAGGCGGGCAGCAGGTCAGAGGCAGCATTGGCGTTACGTGCAACAGGTGCGGCGGTCATAGTCCGCATGATACGAGCCGCCGCTCTGCCAGTGTGGCCTCCCGCACCCAGGCCCCGCAGCGCCCAAAACGTTCAAGAAGGCCTCAACTCTCGTATCGGCCCCCATCAAACTCGCCGTCCTCTTCCTCCACCTCCTCCGTCCCGCCCTCCGGTGCCGGCCCCAGCACCGCCTCAATCGCCCGCTCCGCCACCTCCAACTCAAAGCCCCGCCGCCCCAGCAGCCCGAACAGCCGCCGCCGCGCCGCTATGGCATCACGCTGCATGCTCGCCCTGCCCACTCGCTGGCGGCACAGTGCGATCGCATCGGCCAGCAGGTCACGCCCCGCCGTCGCCTCCTGGGCCACCGTTTCGGCCAGGTCCTCCTCCACCCCGCGGCGAAGCAGCTTGTCCCGCACCAGCCCCGTGCCCGCCGGCTTGCGGGCCAGTTCGCCCGCGGCCGCGGCACGGGCCACCTGCTCATCGTTGATCAGCCCCAACTTGCCAAACTCGCCGAGCAGCCGCTGAATCAACCCGTGCGAAAACCCTTTGTCCGCCGCCCGCTTCTCCGCCACCGCCCGCGTCAGCGGAGCTTTGTTGATCGCCCGCACCAGAAACCCGCGGCAGCGGACGTACTCATCGGCATCGGCAATCGCGCTGATCAGCCCCTCATCGGCCTCCACCCCGCTGGCACCCTCCTCCAGCCCCAGCGCCGCCGCATCCCGCCGCGTCACCGTGCCCAGCACCGCCCGCCCGATGCGGATGACCAGCAGGTTCTTGTCCCCCGCCTTCGGCTTGATGCTCGTAATCACCACGCCCGATCGTACCAGCATCACTCATCCAGCCCCGCCCGCCGCCTGCTCCGCAACCTCACGCCCGCTCCCACATTCCGGACATCCCGGCCGCACCTGCCCGCGCAGGTCGTATCCGCACGCGGCACACCGGCCCTTCCTCCTCCGCCACATCGCCCGCACCCACCCCGGCCCCACCAGCGGCACCGACCATGCCAGTGCCCCCGTCACCGTGTTGAGCAGCACCCCCGCCCAGTTCACCCCCGTCGGCAGCTCCGCGTCGTAGTCGTTGCGGCCAAGCCCCGGCGTCGCCCCCTTGCCCCGCGGCAGCGGAATGCCAAACAGCGTCGCCGCCTTCACCGTCGTGATCCCGCTGCGCTCGACCGGCCCCGGCGGCACAAACACCTCCATCCCGCGCAGCGTCGCAAACGGCCAGCCCGCCGTCAGCAGCGTGTACGACGTCGCCCCCTCCGGCGGCCGCACCGGCAGTGAGGTGACCTGGCTCCGATACAACTGCGGCCCGCTCATCCCCGCCGCCGCCTCCGCAACGAACCCGTTCTTGCCCCGGGCCACCAGCCTGCCCGGCATCAGGTGCAACTCCGTGTACGACCGGGCAAAGTTCCGCTCATGCTGCACCGCCCAGAACGTCGCCGTCCGCAGGTTGTCCGGCTCCGGGTTCGGCAGTTGCATCCCGTCAGTCCGCGGGCCCATGCCAATCGCATCCGGCCGCAGCCCGATCAGCGTGATCACCACCATCGTGGCAAACCCCAACCCCGCCGCGGCAGTCCATCGTTTCACTCGGCTCAATCGTGCCATGCCGCCGCTGTCCTTCCGCTTGGGCCATCACAAGCCCGCTCGCACCCTTGGTCCTCAGGTTCCGTCTCACCCACCGTGGCCACAGCGTAATCCCGCCGCGCACCCCTGCCGCGTCACGGGCTCGTAACGGCTTCTGTCCGGGTGATTCCGCCCGGGACGGGGGGCAGGTCAGGGGGCGTCTCCAACCAACCTCTACTGTCCTGCATCCGCACCGGCCGATCATGCGGATCGTCCAGTCCAGGACCGCCCCCTCCATTCCCGGCCAACCTCGGCGGCGTGGTGAGGAGTGGGGGGACAAAGGATCACGCCAATGCTCACCCGCCTCCATCTGCTCCGTCCCGCCGCACCCGCACTCGCTATGGCATTGGTCCTGGCTGCCGGTGCCGCGGCACCAGCACTCGCACAGCCCAAGGCGCCCGCCGCGTCGGGCCAGCCGTCCACCCCCACCCCTGCCCTCGCCCAAAAGCCCGAGGATGTCCGCAAGGGCCTCCCCGTCGCCCTGGGCACCGTCACGGCAGAGCAGGAGAAGCGCTTCTGGGCTATCAGCCGCGCCCGCGAAACCGCCGAGCGTGATTTCAACCGCATCCGCATGCAGCACTTCCAGACCGGCCGCAAGGAACTGCGCCGCGTCGGCATCGCCAAGCTGCGCGACGTCACGGACAGTGCGCTCTTCCCGCTGCTGCTCTCGGTCTTCGCCGCCGAGCAGCGAGATGTCCGCGAGGCCATCCTCGACCATCTCGCCGACCTCAAGACCGAAGATGGTGATGCCACGCTCGCCTGGGCCGCCGTGCACGACAAGGACGAGTGGTTCCGCGAGCAGGCGATCATCCGCCTCAAGGCCCGCCAGAAAACCTGGACCGATGTCCCCTCCGGCGTGACCAGCTCCGTCCTGGCCGGCTTCGGCAGCTCGGAGGATGCCACCATCCGCTTCGCCGGCAACACCGCCGTCAACCTCAAGCTCTACGGCGTTATCCCGCTGCTCATTCAGGCCCAGCTCGGCCAGCTCGGCGCTGCCCCGCAGGGCGGTGGCGTGAACGCCGGCGTCTCCTCCGGCAGCGGCCTGAGGTTCGATGACGGCTCGGCCATCTCCTGGATCCTCATCGGCCGTCAGATCGCCTACGTCTCCGACCTCACCCCCGTCACCGCCGCCGGCGCCGTCGCGTTCGATCCCCAGCTCAGCGTCGTCACCGAGGGCGTCGTCATCCGCGTCATCGATGCCGTCGTCCTGGCCTACCGCGTCGAGATCCACAACCAGCTCGTCGCCCTGGCCTCCGATGCCGCCGGCAAGCCGATGGACAAACTCGGCTACGACGTCCCCGCCTGGGAGAAGTGGTACACCACCGAACTCCAGCCCCAGCTCGCCGCCAAAGCCACCGCCCCCGCGGCAACAAACCCCGCAACCCCCACCCCCACCCCCGGCAAGCCCTGAAATTCCCTCGAGACTTCCCAGTCTCGTCGATAAAAGCCCGCTGCCAATAAGAGCCCGAGCGGCAGCGAAGGGACGGTGATCACATGCCCCGTCCGGCCTCACCACTCGCTAAGACGAAGGTGCGTGTGCCATACGAGCACCTGTACCTCCGTGCGAGTTCCCCTCGCTCCGACTGAGTGACACTGTCCCAACCCCTTCGCTCCCGCTCGGGCTCCTATCCCCATCCCTGCCTTCATCCTGTCCATCCTGCCCATCCATGTTCCTCTTTTCCCCTCTTCCTCTGGTCCTCTGGTGCTCTGCGTGAGCCTGCCTTTCCCCTTTCATCTTGTCTCTTTCGCCTCTTCTTCCCCCTCCGCGCTCTCTGCGTTCATCTCTTCTTCCTCCCCTCGCGACCCCCGACTTTGTTAGCGCACGCTACCGACCTCCCGAGATCGCTCCCGCGCCCTATCACTATCCGTGAGTGATGCGGAGATCCATCCCGGCAAACCGGCCCACACCCCGGCCCAAACACCAACCCACGCCGCGCACACGCTCCCCCGCGCCACGCCCGCTCGCACCGTCATCCTCGGCATCATCGCCAACGCCTCGCTGGCGATAATCAAGCTCACCGCCGGCATCCTGGGCAACAGCTACGCCATGATCGCCGATGCCGTCGAGTCCTTCTCCGACATCGCCAGTTCGCTCATCACCCTCCAGGCCGTCCGCGTCGCCGCGCGCCCGCCCGATGCCGAGCATCCCTACGGCCACGGCAAGGCCGAGGCCATCGGCGCCATGGTCGTCTCCGTCCTGCTCATCCTCGCCGGTCTGGCCATCGGCATACAGGCCGTCCGCGAGATGTTCACCGTCAGCAAGCCCCCGGAAATCTGGGTGCTCGCCGTGCTGGCCCTGGTCGTCGTCGTCAAGGAGGGCTTCTTCCGCTTCGGCAGCGCAGTAGCCAGAGAACACCACAACACCGCCGTCAAGGCCGATGCCTGGCACCACCGGGCCGATGCCATCACCAGCATCCTGGCCTTCGTGGGCATCTCGCTGGCCATCTTCGCCGGCCCCGGCTGGCGCAATGCCGAGTACTGGGCCGCCCTCACCGCCGCCGCGCTGATCATCTACAACGGCACCAAACTCATCCGCGAGCCCATCGATGAACTCCTCGACCGCCAGGCCACCCACCTCGATGAGCAGGTCCGCCTCGTCGCCCGCAGCATCCCCGGCGTCGTCGATGTCGAGAAGCTCTTCATCCGCAAGGCCGGCCCCGGCTACCTGGCCGACATGCACCTCCAGGTCACCGACGGCCTGAGCATCCGCGAAGCACACTGCATCGGCGGCAAGGTCCGCGCCGCCTGCCGCTCCCAGATCCGCGGCCTCAACGATGTCCTCATCCACCTCGAACCCGCGGCAGAGGCCGTCCCCGCTCCGAACCTCGTCCCCGCTCCGAACCCTTCCCCCGCGCCCGGGGATCCACCAGTCACCCCGCCGGCCGCAACCCGCGCCTGACCCCGCCCGCCCGTCAATGTTTGGTGAATATAAGGTGTTTCCGTCGCCCGCTTGACCTGCCGGGCGATCATCTCGCCCCGTGACCGAGCCGATGAGATCCCCGGTGGTAGCCCCCGCGTGATCGTCCGAGAACGAGTGGGTACCATGCCGCGGTTGTGACCAGCCCAATGATGGTGGTCAAACCAGACAGACCGGTTTGTGTTTGCGACCTCACCACCCGCCGCTGCGGCGTTGCAGCGACCGGGCCCCGGTGCCAACGATTGCGCGTCATGAGTCAAACGAGCACCTCGGGTACGACCGGGACCACCCCGGCCCCCTCCCCGAAGGCCATCCTGAAAGAACTGCCCCCGCCGCGTGAGACCACGCGCACGGGCCCGCGGGCCATCTTCCAGGCGCTCGACCGCAACGCCCTCTATCCCTACACCATCGGCGAGTACTTCGCCCGCCTCGTCTGGCTCATCGTCCAGATGACCGTCTTCCGCTTCTCCGGCCCAAAGTCCTACAAGTTCCGCGCCTGGCTGCTCCGCCTCTTTGGCGCCAAGATCGGCCACCGCGTCATCGTCCGCTCCTCGGTGCGCATCCGCCACCCCTGGCTGCTGGAGATGGGCGACTACGCCTGCATCGGCGACAACGTCGAGGTCTACAACCTCGGCCCCATGGCCATCGGTGCCCACACCACCGTGAGCCAGAACTGCCACCTCTGCGCCGGCACCCACGACTTCAAGGACCCCGCCTTCCCGCTCATCCGCTCGGCCATCCGCATTGGCCGCGGCTGCTGGATCTGCGCCGACTCCTTCGTCGGCCCCGATGTCTGCATCGGCGACAACGTCATCGTCGGCGCCCGCTCCGTGGTCATGAAGTCCTGCGGCCCCGATGTCATCGTCTCCGGCAACCCCTCGCGCGTCCTGGGCCCCCGCCCCATGGACGAGCCCGCCGCCTGAGCCCGCCCCAATCAGAGATAAGAGCCCGAGCGGAAGCGAAGGGACGGTGATCACGCTCACCCTCCCCCCCTCCCGCACCGCCAAACGCCCACACGAAAGTGCTTGTGCCCCAAGAGCACCCGCACCTCCGTGCAAGCTCCTCACGATCCGACTGACTGACACCGTCCCCATCCCTTCGCTTCCGCTCGGGCTCCTATCTCCCCTTCTGCCTTTCTGCCTTGCCCTCGGGACTCGCGACTCCGAAATCGCGCCCGCTCTCTCCCGCCTTCCTCCGGTCCTCTGGTGCTCTGCGTGCGCCCCGTCTTCTCTCCCTCACGGTTCTTCATCGAACATCGATAGACAGGATGAACAGGATGAGGACAGAAGCCAAAAAGCGAGCCCCCTCTTTATCCTGTCAATCCTGTCCATCCATGTTCCCTTCTCCCTGCCTTCCTCCGGTCCTCTGGTGCTCTGCGTGAGCCCCGTCTTCGGCCTTGACTCCCCCCTCGCGACTCTTCCCGCCTACTCCTCCCACCCCAGCATCCCACCCGCCACCGGCTGCTTGTTCAGCCCCGGGCCGCTGATCTCCAGCTTCAGCCCCGCCTCGCCGCCGCGCTGGAACATCTCCACCGTGATCGGGTGCCACCCCGCGCCCAGTGCCACGCTGCCGCGCCGCTCCGACATCACGTGCGGCCCGTCGTGGTCTACCACAACCTCACCGCCGATGCGCACGCGGCTGCCATCATCGCTGGCCAGCGTCAGCTCGTACATGCCGGCCCGCTCGATCTTCACGTACCCGGTAAACCGCAGCGCGTAACCATCCGCCTGGTCCGGCGCCGGAGCAGTTGAAAGTTCCGTCACCGCCTTGGTCGCCAGCGGCTTGAGAATGTCAAAGTTCGGCAGTGCATCCCAGCGGCCGCGGTACACCTGCACCTTCAGCCCGGGCTTGGCCGGTGCTGCCGCCCGGCCCGCCGCCGGCTCCACTTTCCGCATCGCCCGCGTCACCACCGGTGTCACCGGCTTGCTGTCTTTAAACACCCGCGTGCGGATCGTGCAACTGCGGTCCACCCGCACCGGCACCCCGTCGCCCGAGGCCGTCCGCACAATCACCGGCGACAGCGTCGTCGGCTCACTGCCATCAAGCGTGTAGTGCGTCTGGCAGTCCGCCCGGTCGGGCCGGATCTGCACCTCCATCGTGTCAATAAACGCTTCGCGCTCGGAAACAACCACCGGGCTCGGCACCAGGTCCAGCGCACCATCCAGCCGCACCGAGTACACCGCCACCGGCCCCGTGCCCGTCAGTGCTCCCCGCGTCACGCGCGAGGTGTCCACCGTCAGCACGCCATTGGCCGAACTTGCCTCAACCTGCGGCAGCATCGATGACAGCGGGCTCTGCAGCAGCCACGCCACCTTCGGTGCATTCAGCACGCCCGGCAGCGTCAGCTTCCCGTCCGCCGGCGGCTTGATCACATGCAGGTACAGGATCGTGTCGTCCCCATCTCGCTTGGCCGTCACGCGGCCCCACGCCGGAATCTCAGCAAACGGCGACCGCGCCGTTCCATAGATCGCCTCGCCGTTGACCCGCATCCACTTGCCCACTTCACCGAGAATCCGCACGCTCTCTGGCGGAATCAGCCCCTCGGCCGTCGGCCCCACATTCAGCAGGAAGTTCCCGCCGCCGCTGGCAATCTCGCACAACTTGCTGATCAGCTCGCCGCTGGTCTTAAAGTCCTTGTCACTGGCGTTGTACCCCCAGTGGTTGTTCATCGTCATGCACGTTTCCCAGTCCCCCGGCAACCCGGCGGTGGGGATCGTCTGCTCCGGCGTGTCGTAGTCACCGGCAAAGCCGCTGCCGGTCGTGTTGCCCTCCATCCCGTTGCGGCCCTTGTCGATGCGGTTGTTGAAGATCACCTTCGGTGCGATCTTCCGCATGTGCCGCGCCAGGTCCTGCCCGCGCTCGTGCGTCCACGTCTCCTCCCACTCGCCGTCAAACCACACAATGCCCGGGTCGTACTTCGGCTGCGCCAGCTCCAGCAACTGGGCCTTGAGGTACGCGTTAAACCGCTCAAAGTCCGCGCCCGCCTCCGGCCGATTGGCCTTTTCCCACGGCCGCCGCGGCAGGTAATCGGGGTGGTGCCAGTCCATGATCGAGTGGTACACCGCAAACCGCACCGCCTGCGAGCCCACGCCCACCTTCTCGCCCGCCCGCACCGTCCCGGTCTGCTTGCACGCAGCCGAGAGTTCCGCGATGATGTCGCGCTTGAACGGGGTCGACATGATGTCCCAGTCCGTCTGGGCCGTGTCAAATAGGCAGAACCCGTCGTGGTGCTTGCTGGTGATCACCATGTACCGCATGCCCGCATCCTGGGCGATGCGCACAAACTCGCTGGCCTGGAACTTCGTCGGGTTGAACTGCCCCAGCAGCTTTTCGTACTCGCCGACGGGGATCTGCGCCGTATCGCGGATCCACTCGGCGTGCCCGGTGCCCTTGCCCGGCCACGCCCCCGCCGGCACCGCGTAGAGCCCCCAGTGAATGAACATGCCGAACCGTGCATCGCGCCACCAGGCCATCCGCTCGGTCTGCTCGGCCGTCTCCCCGGCTACCACGGTCGTCACCGCCGGCGTCGGCCCATCACCCTGCCCCGCCCGCGAGCCCGGCCCGCCGCAGCCAAACCCGACAGCCAGACCCGACACAGCAAGCACGGTGAGAATGGTGGTGCGCATGGTCAGAGTCTACCGCCGAACCGGCCCCGCAGTTTCGAGAATCTCACCGGCAGCAGGGGGCGGGAGGGGTGCGAGGGGTGGGAGAGGTGGGAGAGGTGGAAGCATGGAGGGAACGAGCCGCGGAGGATCGTCCTGCTGCCCCCGTCAACATCGCATCTCCCATGTGGCTTTCCTCGCTTCGCGACCAGTCGATCCGGCGACATCTACCACTGAGACGAGCTCTTGAGATCCACGAGAAACGCAATGAACAGCACGAACAGGTACGTCGGGATCAGCAGGAAGCAGGACGCGGCCAGAAGCAACGCCGCCGTCGGCGGCAACCTGTGGAACACCGTCCACCCCGCAAGCACGAGGGCCAACACCGCCAAGAGCAGCAGCACCCCGAACCGGGCGATCAGAACCGCAGTGGAGTCGTACAACATGCCGCCGAAGAACAGCAGGTGAAGTCCGAGCGGGATCAACACACTCACCAGTGCGGCAACCCACGCCGCCGTGTTCAGCCCTGGCTGTGGTGACCGCTGCCGAATCACCAGTCGGAGCGGGCTCTCGCACTCCGGACAGCGGACGTTTCGCAGCCCGCGCAGGTTGTATCTGCACCGCGGACACTGCCGGTCGCGGGTGCTCAGGAACGCGGCAAGCGCCGCGGCACGGCTCGCCTCGCCATCCTCGGTTCCCGGCCCCGGCGCGGGTGGCTCCTGCGAGATGATGTCAAGCTCAAGCGCGGCTCGGCACTCAGGACAGACAATCTGCATCAGATCACGCCCCGCTTCGCCAGCCGGGCCGTTCGCCGTCCGGACACCGTTGCGATCCACCTCCACCTTGCAGTTCGGGCACCGCTCCCCAAACGCGCGGGCAAAGCTCGCCGCAGTCAGCGGCCGCGCAGCGACGGCCTCCGCACCCGCCGCTGCGGGCGGAACTGACTGCCTTGGATTGATCTCGTCAGGTTCATTCATGAACACCAGCTCCCAATCACGCACGAATCGTTGCTGTAGCTGGAACTCGCCGGGCACCGATGCCTCTCATATGCGGACCATCGCCCGCCTCGGAATGTGCTCCGGGAATGCATCTCAGCGCAGCAGCATCATGATCCACAAGAAGTTCACCATCGGCAGGCTCCAGCACGCCGCGACAACAAGCCAACGCTTCACCGTCGATAACGTCACAAAGGTCGTGGCCCACTTCAGGTGCAACGCAAGGCATGTGCCAGCCACAGCAGCAGGACCTCCCAAGATCAACACCTCCACTGCCCAGTCGGACGATGATCTCAGCCCAAGCAACACCGCACCCAAGAGGGCAGTCAGGCCAAGCAGGTTTGCCCCCAAGGTCATCGCCAGCCCGACAAGCCCCGCAATCCACGCCGCTCGCCACCGCTCGACGATCGCCAACTGCAGCTGCAGCGCAAAGTCGCACTCCGGGCAACGCATCCCACGCAGGCCCCGCAGGTTGTAACCACAGAGCGGGCAGGCGTGATCATGATCGGCCAGATACGCCTGTAGCGCAGTGGCTCGGTCCGCCTCAACCGGCTGAGGGAAACGTTGTGCCGCGCCCGCTGTCACCATACTCGTCGCATCCGTTGCCATGTGACACTCACCAGAAAACTACTGTTTGCACCACAAAAACCATCCGGCGGTCAGTCCGCTGAGCACAAACGAGAACGCCGCCATCGCCAGTCGCGTGCCCAGGTTCCGTTCGCGGAACCATCGTTGACGCAGGATGAGCAACCCGAGAATTGAGCACATCAGGGCACCGGGTACCGCAAACGGCATCCAGATCTCTCGAGCAGTCGGCCTGAAAGCCTCTGGGTCGAGCAACCATCGGGCCAGAATGAACGCCAGCGCGAGCACATCAAACCCCGCCCCCAGCGCCAGCCCAACCACGCTGGCCACCCACAGCCCAATGCGCGGCTCCTCCAGCGCAACAGCCAGTTGTAACTCCACACCGCAGCCCGGGCACCGCAGCACGCCGCCATCGTCAGGCCCGCTCGCAGCCTCACCCCCGCTCGCCACCTCCGCCTTGCAGTTCGGGCACCGCTCCCCGAACGCGCGGGCAAAGCTCTTCGCCGTCACCGTGCCCGTGACCAGCGCCGTCACCGGTCCTGGTCCCGCCCGTTGCTCCGTGCTCATCAACACTTCAGGGTCCATCTGTGCCCTCTCCTGCGCAGCTCACTCGATGACCATTGAAAAAAAGATCAGGTACGCCACACTGAGCATCCAGCAGGTGCCAACCACCGTCCGCTGCGTGGCCCGGTGCCACGACCGAAAGTGCACCCGAGACCGTACGTACGCCGTCAGCAATCCGCCCAGCACCAGCGCCGGCAGCAGCACCGCCCACAGCCACTGGCTCTCTTGCTGTCGGGTCATCGGCGACCGCTCCATCATCCGCAGCACCATGAACACGTTCATCATCACCGCCAGGCCCGTGCCCAGCGACAGGCCGATCAGCCCCGTCAGCCACAGCACCAACCCGGGGTGCACCAGGCTTACGCGCAGCTGCAGCGCCAGGTTGCACTCCGGGCACCGCGCCGCGGTCAGCCCGCGCAGGTTGTAGCGGCAGTTCGGGCACGGCTGGTCGTGGCTGGCCAGATACCGCACCAGCAGCGCACGCCGCGGGGCATCCGTCTGGTCTTCCGCGCCGGCCATCGCTGCGCCGGTCACCGCCGCCGCTTCGCCGCCTTCATGTTCTCCGGCTTGATGCTCCATACGCGTTCATCCATCTGAGCCCGCCCCCCGCCCGCCGACTCCGTCACTACCGGATCATCGTCAGAAACCACACCACCGCCCCCGGGCCCGCCAGCCAGCACAGCCCGGCCACAACAGACCGCGCCGCCGGCGGCAGGGCGCGCACCCGTGGCCGCAGCCGCATGAACACCGCCAGCAGCCCGCCGCACACCAGTGCCGGCAGCACAATGGCCACCAGCACCTGCCGAAACGGTGGCGCGCCCCGCCGCGCGAACATCGTCATCAGCACAAAGTACGCCACCAGCATCGTCGTAAACCCCGTCGCCAGCGCCAGCCCCACCACACCCGCCAGCCACCCACCAAGCTGCGGATCCTCGAGCCCCGGCCGCACCGTCAACTCACTGCTGCACGCCGGGCACCGCGGCACCGCCGCGTGGTCCTGCCGCCCCGCCCCCTCCGCCCCCTCCATCTCCACCGCCACACACGCTTCCGTCAGCTCCTTGCTGCAGTTCGGGCACTCCACCGGCCCCAGCTCCAGCAGCGCAGCGATGAACGCCGCATCACTGTCCGGCGATGCCGCCCGCGGCTGGGTTCCAGCTTCAACGCTCGTTTCCGCCATGCACGCCGCTCCCGAGGTGGGATTCGATCGAGCTCCCGACACACCCTCCATGCTATCGCCGCGCTGCCCGCGGGGCGTCCGCCTCTTCCTCCACCTGCCCCGCCGCGCCACCAGTCACCTGCTCCCGCGCCTTCTCCAGCAGCCCGATCAACTGCACCATCTCCGCCTTGCTGAGGTGGGCAAACTGCCGCCGATGCATCGCCAGCACCTGCTCATCGAGTTCCGCCAGAAGCTTCAGCCCCGCCGCGGTCACACGCACATAGACCACGCGCCGGTCGCTGCTGCTTCGCTTGCGCTCGGCCAGGCCGGCCTTCTCCAGCCGGTCGATCAGCCGCGTCACATCCGGAACCGGCGAGACCAGGTGCCTGGCAATGTGCCCGCACGTCACCTCGCCCGGTGCATCCTGGCCAATGGTCGCCCCGCGCAGGATGCGCAGCACGTTGTACGTTGCCCCGCTCAGCTCCGCATTGCGGAACATCTGGGCCCCATCGGCCTCCAGCACCGCGGCAGTCCGCATGATCGCCAGGAACAGCTCCTGCGCTGGTTCCTCAAACGGCCGTTTCTTGCCAATCTCGTGTTGAAGGGGAGGCATGCGTGATCACAGTACCCGCGTTTGCGGTCTTTGGTTTGACAAATACTGGAAATGAGGATTCTGGATAATCGTTCAAATAACCCACCAGCCGCCGGTTCGGCGTGCAAACCCCGCTTTCTGGCCCAAAACCTGTGCTTTCCGCCGCCGCTCCCGCCCTTGCTTACTTCGCCGGTGCCGCTGGCTTCGCCGCGTCCGCCGGCGCGCTCTCGCCCTTGGCCTCACCCTTCGGCTCCCCGTTCGCCCCCGCCTCCTTGGCCGTCTTGGCCTTCATCGCCGCCAGTGCCGCGGGTGATGATGGTGCCCCCGCCGCCACAAACTCGGCCCACAACTCGTCAACGCTCTTGCCCAGCAGGTCCTTGAAGATCGTCTCGTCGCAGCCGCCGTGTCGCATCCTGGCGTTGAGCTTCCGCACAATGTGCGGGTCGTGCGCATCGCTCATCCAGCCCAGGAACGCCGCCGTGGTGCGGTACGCGTCGCGGTACGACGCCGTCTTGGTGTTGATCGGCGCCTGGGCCACCTGCGGCTCGTACTTCCAGAAGCGGATGTAGTCGGCGATGCCCTCAGTCAGCCAGCCCAAGTTCGCCTTCTGCCCCGGGTACGCCTGGATCACGTGCGTCAGTTCGTGCACCATCATGCCCAGATCGCCCGGATTCGCCGTAATGTGCGGCACCGACACACTGATCGTCCCGCCGCTGGCCGCCGCCGGCGCGAAGTACTTCCGCTTCATCACAATCGTCACGCTGGTCCGCGGCACAAAGCCATCGCTGGCAAGCTCCTCGATCAGTTTCGGGTAGTACGCCTGGCACACCGCCTTGGCCTTCTCCGCCCACGCGGCGGACTCGGGCGATTCCTCCGCGTTGATGACGATCTCCAGCTTCGGTGCGGCCTTCTCGGCCGCTGGTTCCGCCGGCTTCTTGGCATCCGCCGCGGGTGCTTCGGCCTTGGGTGCCGGCTTGGCCTCCGGCTCAGCAGCCACCGCAGCCACGCCTCCCGCGGCAAGCATCAGCATCGCGGCCATGCCGCAGATGTGCACCGCCCGCATCCACCCATCAGCGCAGTTCAGTCGCAGCAGCATCGCCATCGTCTCCGGGATTGCCGAGTCCTGCTACAAAAACAGGCCCTGTGCGGCATGAGGCGCACAGGGCCCTGTTGTTCGTCAGTCGCGGCAGTTGTTGTTCAAGCGGTTGCGTTCGTCGTCGGCTTACAGGCCGAGGACGTTGATACCGCAGTCGACGTAGATGGTTTCACCCGTCACCGCGCTGGACAGTTCGCTGGCCAGGTACACGGCCGTGGCGCCGACCTCGGAGCCCTCAACATTCCGCCGCAGGGGCGAGTGCTGCTCAACGTGCGTGGTGATGGCATCGGCCCCGCCGACGGCCGATGATGCCAGCGTGCGGAGGTAGCCGCCGCTGATGGCGTTGACGCGGATCTTCTCCGGGCCCAGTTCCCATGCCAGGTACCGCGTGCAGGATTCCAGTGCGGCCTTGGCCACGCCCATGACGTTGTATCCGGGGACGACCTTCTCGCCGCCGTAGTACGACATGCACATGATCGAGCCGCCGCCGCTCTTGGCCATCAGCGGCCGGGCCCGCTTGCTCATGGCCACCAGCGTGTAGGCGGAAATGTCCAGGGCCTGGGCAAAGGCCTCCCGCGGCGTGTCGGTGAAGTTGCCCGGGCTCAGCCAGGTGCGGTCGGCAAAGGCGATGGAGTGCACGAAGGTGTCCAGCCGGTCAAACGAGGCCGAAAACTTGGCGAACACCGCGTCAATATCCGCATCGCTGCTGGCATCCAGCGGCACCAGCCACGGATCGTTCTCACCCAGCGCCTCAATGCTGCGGCGGGTGCGGTGCTCGTTCTTCTCACCGGGCAGGTGCGTGTAGGCCAGGCGTGCCCCGTGCTCGCGCAGCGACTTGGCGATGTGCCAGGCGTACGAACGCTCATTGGCGATGCCGACGACCAGTGCAACCTTGCCGGAAAGAAGACCCATACGAGACACTCCAAAAAAGCAGGGGGGTAAGGGGGCGAGTTTAGGGGGGAAATCCCCGCCAAACTCCGGCGGGGGGAAAATGCCCCGCCGCCCACTGCAAACTGCCCTGTAGGAGCCCGAGCGGAAGCGAAGGGACGGGGAGTGGTGTTGTGTGTGCAAAAGTGATCGCGGGCACGGAGGTGGCTGGTGCTCTGAGAGCGCAAACACCTTCGTGCGGGTAGCGAGGTTGAGGGGGCGCGGGACGTGGAGGGTGCGGGCGCGGAGGGCGAGGGTGGCGACTTTGAGTTTGTTCTCGCTGAAGGGGATGGAGCCCTTCATCATGCCGCGGTAGAGGCGGAGGGCCATGCGGATGGTGAGGCGGATGTCGT
>CAILKP010000039.1 GCA_903834785.1 uncultured bacterium | reverse complement strand
GGAGCAGTTGTTGCTTCCGTCCTGCCTTTCTCTGGCTCTCTGGTCCGCTGTGTGGGGCACTGCCTTTGGCTTTGCCTTTTTACTCACCCCTGAACCCTCTGTTTCTTGTCTTCATCCTGTTCATCCTGTCCATCGATGTTCAGTTGACGACGTTGGGTACAGAGGAAGGCGTCTCACGCAGAGGACCAGAGCACCGGAGGAAGGCGGAAGAGGGAAGAAGTGAACATGGATGGACAGGATTGACAGGATGAAAGGCAGGATGGGAGCAGCTGTTGCTTCCGTCCTGCCTTTCTCTGGCTCTCTGGTCCGCTGTGTGGGGCACTGACTTTGGCTTTGCCTTTCTGCTTTGCACTCGAGTCTTGTGACTCGCGACTCGCGACTCCCTTCCGTCCTCACCGGCCGATTTCGTCGGCGATTTCGGGGGCAATGTAGACGATGCGGAGGGCTTCCTTGATGGCGCGGATATCGACGGCGATGGCGCGGTTGCGGGTGATGTCGTAGACGAACGCGCCGGGGAGGGAGTGGATGTTGCCGTCGAAGATCAGGCCGATGAGTTCACCCTTGGTGTTGACCACCGGCGAGCCGGAGTTGCCGCCGATGATGTCGGCGGTGCAGATGAAGTTGAAGGGTGTGGCGGGGTTGAGTTTGGTGCGGGCGTTCTGCCAGGAGGCGGTGGGGACGTAGTCGGTACTGGCCTTGCCGCGGGCATCGGCGGTGGTGAACAGTGAGCCGAAGGTGGTAAAGGGCTTGATCGTGGTGCCGCGCTGCTCGTAGCCGATGATCTTGCCGAAGGAGAGGCGCAGGGAGCTGTTGGCATCGGGGTAGACGCTGTCGCCGAAGGCGGCGAAGCGGGCCTCGGCCAGTGTGGTGTAGGCGGCCTTGAGCGCGGGGTTGACTTCGCGATCGACCCGCTCGTTGAGCGGGCGGAGTTCGATGTCCAGCACGCGGGCCATGTTCAGCAGCGGGTCCTTGAACCGGTCGATGGCCGCGGCACCGCCTTCGACGAGCGCCTTGACCTTCGCGGGGTCGTTGAGTGCGGTGGCGGCGAGCACCTCGCTGGCACGCTCGCCTGGCGCCTTGCCGTCGAGCAGTTCGGCCAGGCGCGGGTCGTTGCCGCCGACGGTCTCGGCGATGCGGAGCAGGAAGCACTCCAGTTCATACTGCTGCAGGGCCGCTGGTGCCGGGGCAAAGCGGCTCATCTGCTCGACCGTGCGGGCGAGACGACCGGCTTTGAAGCGGGGGGAGCGGTTGGCCTCGGACTGGCCGAGCTGGTGGGCCAGTTCCAGAATAGACAGTGCGCGTGTCAGCGCGTCGGACTCGCGCGGCGTCCACAGTGACAGTTCCGGTGACAGCTCGCTCATCTGGTCGGCTGCATCGGAGATCCGGGCGAACGCGCCGCCGAACTTGGCCTGCCACTGGGCGTTGGCTTTGATCGCGTCGATGAGTGCTTGCTCGGAGGCCTTTCTGGCTGCCATGACCTGGGGGTCGTGCAGGCCGGCGAGCTGGCCGGTCAGGGCCTTGCGGCTGTTGGCGTAGCCGAAGAGTTCGTCCATGCCCATGCGGCGTTCATCCACGCCGCGGTTCATGAACTCCTGCGTCTTGACCTCCGCACGCCACACGCGCCGGAGGCGGTCGGGAATCGCCATATCGCGCTGATACGACAGGTCGTCGAGGGTCAGCAGCCGCTGCGTGCGGCCGGGGTGGCCGAAGACTAGGGCGAGTTCACCCTCGGTTGCGCCGGCGGTCGGTGCGGTGCCGACCTTGAGGTACGACTCGGGCTTGTACGGCGCATCGTTGACGTACGCGCGGAAGAAGCAGGCATCGAGCCCGTGGCGGGGGAACTCGAAGTTGTCGCCATCGCCGCCGAAGTTGGCGGCCTGTGCCTCGGGGGCGAAGACCAGCCGGACATCGCTAAACGAGCGAACGATGTGCAGGTGATAGCGGCCGCCGCTGAAGAGGGTGATGACTTCGCCGCGGACCTTGGTGCCGGTGCCCGTGATCTTGGCCGCGGTCTGAGCGCCGGCGGTGGCCTTCTGCTCGATGGTGGAGATCACCGCCTCGATGGCCCGTTCGGCCTCCTGGCTGGTCATGCCCGAGATGATGGCGGCTTTGACCTGCGCGGTGACATCGGTGATCTGCTCGACGATGCTGACCGTCAGCGTCGGGCACTTGAGTTCATCGGCACGCTTGAGGGCGGTGAAGCCGGTCTGCAGCAGGTCGCGCTCGGCGGTGGAGAGCTCGGCGAGCACATCGCTGCCGACGTGGTGGTTGGTCATGATCAGGCCATCGGCCGAGACGAAGGAGCCCGAGGCGCCGGGGAAGGCGATGGCGGCCTTCTGCATGGCGGTGAGAAAATCGGCCGTGGGGGCGAAGCCGTGGGTGGCCAACTGGCGGGTTGGCGGGCTGAGCAGCGTCCACATGCCTTCATCGGCGCGGGTGGTGGTTGCAGCGGCGGCGGCAAGGCAGAGGCCGGCGGCGAGCGTGAGGGACTTGAGGGAGCGTGAGATGGAGTGTGACATGGGGATGTTGCGGGGCGGTGTGGGTGTGCGGCTGCGGTGCGGCGATGGGGGCTTGAGCGTGCTGCCGCTGCCGCCGCGGGCGGAAGCGGGGGGAGCGTCGAGCATATCGCCGGGTGAGGCGGGGTGCGCGTGGATCGGGTTGCGGCGGTGAATACTCACCGGCCGGGGGTTATTCCTCGCAGCCGCACTCGCCGCGGCGGGTGTTGGCGGGGTCGATGCCGCGGCGGAGGAGATCGAGGTTGCGTGCGGCGATGGCGGCGCGGGCCTGGTCCCACATCTCGGCCATCAGCGTGGGGCGGCGGCGGCGGGGCGTGTCGGTGCCGGGGCCTGCTGGTGCGGGGCGGTCCTCACCGGGCTTGGCCTCGCCGGGCTTGCCGTCACCTTTGCCCTCGCCCTTGGCATCGGGCTTCTTGGCGTTCATGATCTTGGCCAGCAGGCGGGTGCGGTGCTGCTGGTTCTGCTCGCGGAGCTGCTTGTCGAGCTCGCGGCTGAAGCGAAGGGTGCCGTCGACCCAGGTCTGCTCGGCCAGTGAGAAGCTTGAGAGCGGGTCGCCGGACCAGACGACCAGATCGGCATCCTTGCCGACTTCCAGCGAGCCGGTGCGCGACTCGATCTTGAGCTGCTTGGCGGGGTTGAGGGTGACGAACTGCAGGGCCTCGTGCGGTGAGACTGAGCCACTGGAGTACTTCACGGCCTTGCCGGCCTCAACGTTGAGGCGGCGGGCGAGTTCATCGGAGTCGCTGTTGTAGCTGACGACCGCGCCGGCCTCGTGCATGATGGGGCCGGCCTGGGGGATGGCGTCCTGAACTTCGACCTTAAAGGCCCACCAGTCGCTGAAGCCCGAGCCGCCGAGTGAGAAGTCGCGGACGACCTCGGCGACCTTGTAGCCCTCGAGGATGTGCTGGTAGCTGCCGATCTTAAAGCCGAACTCCTGGGCGATGCGGGCGAGCATGAGGATCTCGTCCTGGCGGTAGCTGTGGCAGTGGATCAGGCGCTTGCCGGCGAGGATTTCGGCGAGGGCTTCGAGCTCCAGGTCCACGCGGGGCAGGTCGGTGACGCTGGCGGGGTCCTTGCGGAAGGCCTCCCACTGGGCGGCGTACTCGCGAGCGGCGACGAAGCGGTCGCGGATGATGGTCTCAACACCCATGCGCGTCTGCGGGTAGCGCCAGGTGCTGCGGTCGCCGCTGTTGGACTGCTTGACGTTCTCGCCGAGGGCGAACTTGATGCCGGGTGTGGCGCCCTGCATGTGCATGTCGTCGGGGTTGATGCAGCCCCAGCGGATCTTGTTGACCTGGTTTTGCCCGCCGATGGGGTTGGCCGAGCCGTGGAGGTTGTTGACGGCGGTGACGCCGCCGGCGAGCTGGCGGTACCAGTTCTGCACATCGGGGTTGGTGACATCGCCGATGCGGACCTCGGAGGTGACGGCCTGACCGGCTTCGTTGACGCCGCCGGAGATGCCGGTGTGGCTGTGGCAGTCGATGATGCCGGGGGTGATGTGCTTGCCGCGGACATCGACGGTGCGGTAGATGTCGCCGTACTTGGGCAGGTCGGCGGCCTTGCCGACAAAGAGAATCTGACCGTCGGAGATGACGATCGCGCCGTTCTCGATGATGCCGGGGCCTTCGCCCTTCTTGCTGGCGGCGGTGGCGGTCCAGATCGTCGCGCCGGTGAAGATCACCTTCTCGGCCTTGGGCGGCGTCTTGATGGCGTAGGCGCCGAAGGGGTAGCCGGGCAGGTCGGCGGGGACATCGGGCTTGTCCTCATCATCGCCGTCCTTGGCTGGTTCCTTGCCTGTGTCCTTGCTTGCGTCCTTGCCGGGTTCTTTGCCGCTGCCGCCGAGCGTGCGGGTGCCGGTGACGGTCCACTCACCGGCGGCGCCGGAGGAGGTGCCGGTGGCGGCGTTGCCGGCGAGCTTCAGTGCGAGGGTGCCGGCGGGCTCGGTCAGCGTTACGGTCAGGGTTCCCGCGGCGGGGTCAACGCTGGTTCCGCTGATGGCGACCTGCTGGTCGGGGATGGCCAGTGCGGCGGTGTAGCCAGTCTCAGACTTGGTGACTGTCAACACGCCGCGAACGGGCTCGGGCTGCTGGATGCTGGTGGCGGTGAGGTTCCAGGTGCCGGCGGCGAAGTCGGCTTTGTCTGTTTGGGGGGCGTCGTCTTTGCTGTCCTTGGCATCTTTGCCGTCGGCCTTGGATTCGGGCTTGGCCTTGGGCTCATCGGGCTTCTGCTGGGCCTCGAAGACGACGGGTGTGCCGCCGGTGGTGATGCCGCTGCCGGTGAGGGTGACGCGGCCGCTGGGGTCGGTGACGATCAGACCGGAGAGGGTCCAGACGCCGGGTGTGCCGAAGGCGTCGTGATCGAAGACGATGCTGAAGCGGCCTTCACCGATGAGTGTGTTGCGGGCCTTGGTGCTGGGGCGCTTGGGCTCCTCGGGCTTTTTGGCGGCGGGCTTGGCTTCGGGTTTGGTTTCTGGCTTGGCGGTCTCGGCACCGTCGGCCTTGGGCTGCTCGGGCTTGGCTTCCGGCTTGGCGTCGGGCTTGGCTGCTTCGGGGTTTGCTGCCGCGGGTTTGTCGTCGTCCTTCTTCTCTGGTTCGCCCTTTTCCGGCTGTTTCTTCTCGGCCGGCGGCACGGGGCCGCGGATGGTCACGCCGCCGTCTTTGTCGATGACCAGTTCAAGGCCGGCGATGGTGGTGACCGGCTTGCCCTGCTCGCTGCCGGTGGCCTCGAGGTTCAGCGCGAAGGTGCCCTCGAGCTTGAACGGCGGGGCGTTGAGCTCGTGCCGCTGGCCGTCGACCCACACCTCGCGCAGTTTGGTCTTCTTGGCGAAGACCGCGCCATCGGCGATGATGAAGCTGGCCTGCTTGCCCTTTTCCAGTGTGCCCAAGGTGCCGGCGACGCCGAGCAGTTCGGCCGGGCGGGTGGTCACCATGGCCAGGGCGGTCTTTTCATCAACACCGTGGCGGATGGCGGTGCGGAGGTTCTCGGTAAAGCGGCCGCGGTCGCGGAGCTTGCTGGTTGTCAGGGCGGGGCGCAGGCCTGCGGTTTCCAGCCGCCGCAGGTTGGTGGGGGCCTGCTCCCAGGTCATCATGTCGCGGAGCTCGAGGGCCTCGACCTCGCCGGGGCTGCCGGCCTTGGGCTTCTCGGGCAGGTTCAGCGGCACCATCAGCGAGGTCCAGATGCCCGCGGTGCTGCCCTTGGGCATGCTGAGTTTGCCGGGGGCCAGTGCGCCGGCGATGGCATCGAGCCGGCGGAACTCAAGCCCGGAGCCGACGATGATGGCGGGCCGTGCGCTTTCGGCGGCGATGCGGGCGGCCCGCAGCGTCTCAAGCTCGTTGCCGCTGTCGATCAGCAGCAGGGGGCCGGCATCGACCGCGGCCGTATCGGCCTTGGCGTTCATGCCGGCGACGGTGCGATAGAGCGGCTTGAGTGCCGAGGGGCCTGTCGCGGCGGTGCCGATCGCGCTGCGTGCGGACTCGTAGTCGGCATCGAGCAGCGTCTGGCGGATGAGGGCGATGGCGCCCATCTGGCTGTCGGGGTAGCCGCTCCAGCGCTCGTTGCCCGTGCCGCCGGAGGCCTCCATGGCGATGGACTGGTAGACACTTTCGCGGTAGACCGGCGGGCGGGTCATGGTGACCTCGCGCGGGGCGCGGCCCAGCGAGACGACCGAAGCTGAGCCGCGGAAGATGCCGTTCTTGGGCGTCATGGCCACAGCGCCGAAGCCCATGGACCGGAGCTGACGGGACAGGCCTTCATCAACGCCGGCACCATCGAGGGCGCGGCGCTGCGGCATGACCTTGTCGGACCAGTGGGCGCCCTTGCTGTCGGGGCTGATGATCGGCGCATCGACCTCGATGAAGGGGTCGATGAACGTGGCGTAGATGTGCAGGCCCTGGCAGTCGATCACGCGGCTGACGGGCAGGTCGGCCAGTTCCTTGGGCAGGGGCGTGCGCTCGGCGGGCTTTGCCGCGGCGTCTTTGGGTGCGTCCTTGGCGTCCTTTGCATCGGCGGCGGGCTTGTCGGCGGGCTTGTCCGTCGGTTTCTCGGCAGGTGCGGCCGGTGCACGCTTGCCCTCGACCGAGACGATCTTGCCGTCGCGGATGATCAGGATGGCATCGGTGAGTTCAACTTCGGGCGAGACGTGCACCGTTGCCCGGACGAAGGCGAAGGTGGTGGGATCAGCCCGGCGGACGCCGTTGGTCGGGGGCAGGAGCGGGTCGGCCGCGACCTGGCCGAATGCCGGTACAACTGCCGCCGCACCGCAGAGGACGACCACCGCCGCCGCCCCCGTTGCCGTTCCCATCGCCGAAACCGAACCGATGCCGGGATTTGCCATGCCAAGTTATTGCACCCTTCCGGCCGCTGGGTTGAGGGTTTTGGCCAAAATGTGGTGCCGTCCCCGGCTGGCCAGCTCAGTGTACCTTTCCAGCGTGCGGCACAGGCCCGCGTGCAATCCCTTTGAACCCGGCATCCTCCATCCCGTTCCCGCGACTGACGCCGCACCCGGAGCTGCAGTTGCTCACGCGGGCGTATCGGCAGGGTGCGTTCCCGATGGCGCAGGGGCGGGACGATCCGACGGTGGGCTTCTTCACGGCCAACCCGCGGTGCATTGTGCCGCTGGAGGAGGAGCCGCAGTGGCCGCGGTCGCTGCGGGCCAAGGTGCGGCGGGGGCACTTTCGCATCACCAGCGACCGGGCGTTTGCGGGGGTGATTGACTCGTGTGCCGCGGCGAGCCGCAAGCACAAGCCCGAGGCCGGAGAACTGCCGGGGACGTGGATCAACGACTGGATCCGGGACTTCTACATCCAACTTCATGCGTGCCACCTGGCCCACAGCATTGAGGCGTGGGTGCCGGAGGGGCAGATTGCCGCCGAGGCCATTGCCCAGGCCGATGCACCGGTGGTGGACCCGCACGAGACGGATGACCTGTGGGCCGAGTCGCCCCAGCCGCTGGTGCGTGATGGGGGGTATGTGCTTGTGGGCGGGCTGTATGGCGTGCACCTGGGGGCCGCGTTCTTTGGTGAGAGCATGTTCAGCCGGCCAGAGCTGGGCGGGAGTGACTCGAGCAAGGTGTGCCTGGTTCACCTGGTCACGCATCTGCGGCGGCGGGGGTTTGATCTGCTGGACTCGCAGATTGCCAACGACCACATGGTCTCGCTGGGGGCGGGCACGATGCCGCTGGAGGTGTATTTGGAGAAGTTGGAGGTGGCGACGGCCCGCGGGGTGGCGTGGGAGTGGCCGGGGTAAGGTCATGGTCGCGGGGTTGTGAGTCCGATAATGCGTTGGTCCAGTTGGCTGGAACCCGGTTGGCTGCTTGGCAGCGGGGGTAGGGAGACTTTCTTATGAAATCTCTGCCGCTGATTGCGGGGATGAGCGCATACTCAAACACGTGAACGCGTTGCTGGACCGAGCCCGGGAGTTGTTTGACGGTGCGACCGCGCTGCCGCGGGAGCTGCGCGAGGAGTACGTGCGGCGGAGCACGCTGGAAGACCCGGAGCTGTTTGAGGTCGTGATGCAGTTGCTGCGGTACGACGACCAGCCGACGACGCAAGGTGGGGGTGCGGGCGGTGCGGGATCCGGAGGCGGCACGCCGAGTCTGGTGCCCGGGTACACCCTTCGGCAGCGGCAGGCGAACTGGTACGGTGGAGAGTTGTGGCAGGCCGAGCCCGAGGCGGGCGGGTCGCGTGTGTTCGTGGCGCTGCAGCCGCGGCCGGACTCCATCCGGGCGGCGCTGGTGCGGTGGCGGCTGATGCGGCCGCAGCTTTCAGGAATTAGTGATGTGCACGTGGCCCGCATTCTGGATGCGGGGCGGACGAGTGATGACCGGTTGTACCTGATCATGCCGGCGTTTCTGCCGCTGTCGCTGCAGGACTGGCTGACGCATCACAATCCATCGCCGGAGCGGATGTTGTCGGTGGTGCGGCAGCTTGATGTGGCCATGACGGGGATGGCGGCGATGGCGCTGGCCCACGGGAGCTTCGGGGCCGAGGCGATTCGCCTGCGCGGCGCGACCGACCGCGGGCCGGAGGTGCAGATCATTGGCCTGGGGATGCAGCAGACGCTGGGCACACACCTGGGCAAGGGCCAGGCGCTGACCATTGACGGGGACCGGCAGGGGCTGGCGCAGATTGCGCGGATCATGCTGTGGCACCTGATGCAGCAGACGGCCTCCGGTGCGGCGGATGAGCCGGGTGGTTCCGGTGCCGCTGGTGTGCGTGGTGGTGCGCCGGCGGATGTCGGGACGCGGGGTGATGTGACGCCGGCTCCGGCGACGCTGGGCCCGGCGCTGATGGCGGATCCGTCGGTGAAGGTGCTGCTGCGCGTGGCCGAGACGCCGCGGCGTGCGCCGGACTCGATCGATGGCACGATGGTTCCGCCGCCGATGCCCTCGGGCCGGAGCATGACGTGGCTGGTTGCGGCGTCCGCTGCGGCGGCGGGGGTGCTGGCGGCGGTTCCGGTTCTGCTCTTTGGTCTGGTGTTCCCTGAGCGGCCAGTGATGCAACCCTGGATGGTTGCGGTTGCTGCCGCGTGTTCCGGAGGTTTGGTCGCCGGCATCGCGGTCTTTATGGCCGCCCGGTGCCTGCTTCAGTCGCACAAGGATTCGTTCATTGCAGCAAGGACAACCTCCAGTTCCGGAACGCGGCTCATCCGCGGCGGGTAAGCCGCCGGAGACCGTTTCGTATCCGGCAGCCACAGATGAGCACTTCCGCCAGGCAACGGGCGGCGCTGTGGTTCCGCCTGATGAGTGCGAGCGACTGCTGAAGGCCGCGGCGGGTGACAACAAGGAAGCGTGGGCCAAGCTGCTGCCGCTGATTTACGGTGAGCTGCGGCGGCTGGCCAACCACCTGATGGCCGGCGAGCCGGCGGGGCAGACGCTGCAGCCGACGGCGCTGGTGCATGAGGCGTACCTGAAGCTGATGCACCAGCCCGGTGCGAGCTGGGTGAACAAGCGGCACTTTTTCAATGCCGCGGCACAGGCGATGCGGCGGATCATGATTGATCGGGCGCGGTACTACAAGCGGGGCGTGCACGGGGGCGGCGGGCGGCGCGAGCAGTTGGACCCGGATCTGGAACTGCGGGCGGTGAACATTCCTGCGCTGAAGGATTTCTCGCTTGATGCTGCCGAGCAGTTGGACCTTGAGCTGACCGAGCTGGAGAAGCTGCAGCCGCGCTGGGCGGAGGTGGTGCGGCTGATGTACTTCGCGGGGCTGACCCAGGCGCAGGCGGCTGAGGCGATGGGCCTGGCGGAGCGGACGGTGCGCGAGGACTGGCGGTTTGCGAGGGCGTGGCTGATGAGCCGGGTGGGGGAGCAGAAGCCGGGCGGGACGCCGCCGGGGGAGTGAGTGATGGGGGGGTGGGGGAGTCGCGAGTGGTGGGTCGCGAGTCTTCAGTTACGAGTGCTGATTCGGCGGGCTGCGTCTCTGAACGCTGGCACCGTTGGAGCGTTGGTCTTAGCGGATGGTGCGGCTGGTACAGGAAATGGGGGCAGGTCAAGGCCTTGAGCAAGCTAAAATGAATGACATTGAAAGAGACTGACATTCCCGCGCAACGAGTAAACCCACGGACCAACAAGTTGAACGGGAGGACTGAGTGGCAAATCGAGGGGGACGTGCCACTATCCGAGAACGCCAGGATCTATCGCAATGACGGAAGTGGACGTCGCTAAGCAGCAAATCATGAAAAAGAAACGTGCACCAATTGCGCTTGCCAAAATCGAGGAAGTTCTACTTCATTTAGAGGTGCTTGTCCCAGGATTGGGGCGACTTGGAAGCGCGATGAACGAAGTGTCGTATACTAAGGCATGCGAACTCGTGTTAGACTACGTGATGTGGAGTCGCATCGGACGACGCTTGGCTTATGTCCGAAAAGTTTTATCTTCCGAGTTCAGCCGCGCTGCGAGCGCTCGTCAGATTCGCCAGCATGAGAAGCGATGTGATCAGATAATAAAATGGCACTATGATAAGACTTGCAAAAATAGAATCGAGCGTAGAAAACGGCCCATCATCAAAAGAGGAGGCTGGGCTAGCAATCGCTTGAATCTAGCTCAAATCCGAGCGGCCAAACTTAATGCGGCTCATGTTAAAGGAAAGTCACTTCCTGCCGTCAAAGTTGTCAAGAAAAGTCAGTTGTCGAAGCAGGGCAGTATGAAGAAAACCATCGCGGAGAGCGGAGGGAAGCATGCTCGACAGCGCCTATCTGTGTTGAAGAAAGGCAGCTCTAAATCTGCTACGCGTCCCATCAAGCCTATCAAACAAATGGGAAAGCGCCGTCGCGGCACCGGCGTCCGACCCGCCTGAGACATACGGCAGTCTATCCCAGAATGCTCAGTAGAAAACCACGCAACCGACTCGGCTCTGGCGCGTAGATGAGGAGCATGACCAAGCTCACGCCGGACCAGATCGCCGACGAGTCCCTGCTGCTGAAGATCGCCGTGCTTGCCATCGGCATCAGCGGCAGGTGCATGAGCGCCTCCGGTCCACGAGTTCAGCCCGCAGCGTTTCACCCGGCCGCAGCGGTTCGTCGGTCTGATCCTGTCCGTCGTGCTCCCAAGTGCCTGACGCGGTGTGATCGAGCCACTGGCGCTCACGCCGCGGGTGCAGGAGGCAAGTGAGACGGCGTACCGCACGTCGAAGCCAGTGGACAGGTAAAGTGTTGCCGGTCGAAGCGAGTCGGCGATGCTGGCTGATGTGGCACTGAAGGTCCTCGCGTACGCCCTGCAGGTCTGATCACCGGCAGTGTGCCGGGAATGTCAACGGGGCAAGCCAAAGCTGAACAGCAATGCGGCGGTTCGATCAAGGTGATATAGAATCAGTGAAACAGACACCCTGCCTGAGAAAAAGAAACATGGATTGGCTATTTCAAGAGTCACCAAATACCGCTGTATTCACCAGCAAGGAAGTCATTGATGATCATGCTGATATATGTTTAGTCTATCATGATGATGATGGAAGCTGGTAGTTTCACTCCGCAAATGGTGCCCCGGATCGCATCGAGTGCGCTCGAGTTGTAAGCATGAGTACAATCATGCGTCTTGACGAATCAATCGCTGATCTTCACGATCTCCCGTTGGGTTGGCGAGCCTGGCGTAGCGGACCTACCGATCCATGGAAACGTGAACGCATCGGATAAGCGAGATCCATCGCAAAGGCGGGAGTTGAGTTGACCTGCTCCCGGAATCCTGATCCACCAACTATGAGAGTCCCGAAGGCCGCCGGAAGCGGCCAGGAGATTCTCGATGAAGCGGACACGACATACACCTGAACAGATCGTCTCGAAGCTGCGTGAGGCCGATGCCATGCTGGCCGCCGGCCGCCCGGTTGCCCAGATCGTCCAGCACCTGGGCGTCAGCGAACCGACCTTCGCCCGCTGGCGGGCGCAGTACGGCGGCATGAAGTCTGATGAGGCCAGG
>CAILKP010000038.1 GCA_903834785.1 uncultured bacterium | reverse complement strand
CGCCTTCATCAACTCCTTCGGCATCGGTGATGCGACGGTTGATGCCAAGGCCGACGTTGCCGGTGGCGGCACCAACGGTGATCAGCCCGACGGCACCATCGATGGCTCTGACTTCATCGCCTTCATCAACGCCTTCGGCGTCGGGTGCTGATTTCCAGGAAACCGATCCACAGTTGATTCCGAATCTACAAGACCCCGCGGCCGGACAGCCGCGGGGTCTGTTTCTACTTCTGGAGCCTCGCCGTTCGGGCGCTATGGCGCTCTGACAGACCTTGCCTCTCCCCGCAGACCACTACAAGTCTCTAGTTATTGGACGTTGTTTCGGTTTCGTGCCCCTTCTCCGCCCCCGGGCATTCGTCTCGGACGGAGGTTTCCCTAGGTTCCCTTGGCCCGTTGGTCCCTCGGCCCCGTTCCGGCCTGTGATATCCTTCAACTCGTTGGACAAGTCCAGGCGGAGAGACCTCGTGGCACCTTGTTTTGTTCCCGCACCTGCACATTCGTGCAGTTCCCTCCGGTAGAGGAAGACTTTTCAGAGGAGTCCTTATGAAACACCGTACAGCGCTTTCCGCATCGATTCTCGTCGCCGTCAGCGGCACCGCCGCTCTGGCCCAGCCGGCCGACCTGATCGCCAACGCCCCGCGCGTGGTGGTCGCCACGACGTACAACGGCACCACGGTCGGTGCAACCAACGACGGCATCTCCAGCTGCGGCTTCGCCGACTCTTCCCCCGACGTCTGGGTGAAGTTCATCCCCGGCCAGGGCCAGGGCGGCTCGAACTTTACCTTCTCGACTTGCACCAGCAGCACCGCGCTGCGGTCGTTCAACACGGTGCTGTCGATCCACACCGGCGCCACGCCGGAACTGGCCCGCAACAACCCCGTGCAGTGCAACGACAACGGCTGCCTCTCGCAGTCCACCGTCACGCTGACCAACGCGGTGCTGGGCCAGACGTACTGGATCCGCATCGCCGGTGGCAACAACACCACCGGCGCCTTCGCCCTGGCCGTCAGCGGCCCACCGTCGCTGGGCATCACCGTCGGCCCCGACATCGTCGTCTACGAGAACATCGATGTCGCCAACTACACGACCACCGCCCCGGTCAGCGGGATGTTCGCGTACGCGGTCGGCACCACCAGCTGCAACCCTGGTGACTACCCCGCCGAGTGGATCGCGGGCAACAACCTGCACCCGGTCATCGCCCAGAACATGTACCGCTTGGCCAACGGCCGCTTCGACCACGTCGGCAAGAGCTACGTCAAGCACGGCTTTGCTTCCGTCAACGGCAACCAGTGCGGCACGTGCATCCAGCCGCCCAACGGCGGATCCCAGCTCGGCATCAACTGCTCCGACCCCTACGGCTCGGGCCTCAACGGCAGCCAGACCGGCCTGGGCCCGCGCTCGCAGATCAACGCGACCACCGGCGAGTACGTCTACACCGGCAACTTCACCACCACCGGCACGCCGATCGACCGCCGCCTGCAGGTGCCGTCCACCTACATCGCCGGCCGCCCGGCGGGCTCGCGCTTCTTCGTCGATTCCCAGTACATCAGCCAGGATGATGCCCAGTTCAACAACGGCCTGAACAACTCTTCATTCCGCGAGCTTGTTGCCACCAACATCACCGGTTCGAGCAACATTCCCTTCACCACCTTCGGTGATGCGGGCGGTTACCGCAAGGGCAAGACCGGCCTGTTCGCCTGGAAGCTCGCCGATCCGACCGTCAAGATCGTCAACGCCGACTACACGGTGAACAACCCCAGGAGCTTCCCGCTCCTGCCCGCCAGTGTCATGCCGGCGTCCATCACGGCCCGCTTCCACGTGGCCACCAAGGTGACGGCCAACACCGGCCCCCTGGCCGGCACCTGGCACTACGAGTATGTGGTCCAGAACCTTAACTCCGACCGCTCGGGCGGCACGTTCACGATCCCCATGCCGGCGAACGCCAACGTCCAGAACATCGGCTTCAACGCTCCGCCGTCACACTCCGGCGAGCCCTACTCCAACGCCGCCTGGACCAGCAGCCGCGTCGGCAACACGATGGTCTGGTCGACCCAGACCTTCGCTGAGAACCAGAACGCCAACGCCATCCGCTGGAGCACGGCGTACACCTTCCGGTTCGATGCCGATGTGGCCCCCAGCGTCGGTGATGTCAAGATCGGCTTCTTCAAGCCCGGTCCCGGCACCGAGGTGATCGCCTCGGCGGTGGATATCCCCACCGTTCCGCCCGCGTGCATCGCCGACATCTCCGGCGGCGGTGCCAATGGCGACCAGCCCGACGGCACGGTCGACGGCTCCGACTTCATCGCCTTCATCAACTCCTTCGGCATCGGTGATGCGACGGTTGATGCCAAGGCCGACGTTGCCGGTGGCGGCACCAACGGTGATCAGCCCGACGGCACCATCGATGGCTCTGACTTCATCGCCTTCATCAACGCCTTCGGCGT
>CAILKP010000037.1 GCA_903834785.1 uncultured bacterium | reverse complement strand
GATCACGGGCCTGCGACCGTGCTTGGCTGTCAGGCAGTCGGCGTACAGCTTGGCCTGCTGCTGACCGATCGCGGCATCCTTCTTGGTGCGTTTGGCCTCCACCACGGCCAGCGGCAAGCCGTCATCACCCCAGAGCACGTAGTCCACATATCCCTTGCCCTGCGTGTTGGGCATGCCATCGACTTCAACCTCAATGTCCTGCCCGGCAGTCCAACGCTTGACGCCCCAGCCCGCCTCACGAAGCATCAGGTCAATGAAGAAGTCGCGAGTCTGGGCCTCGCTGTAATCGTGGTTGTCGGGGATGAGCCCGGCCTGCTTCTTGGCCTCGGCGATTTCCTGCTTCAGCGCGGCAAGCTGGGCCTCCAGCGCCGCTGATGCCTCAAGCTTGGCCTGTCGCTCCGCGGCAAGCTGTTCATCCTTCTCGCGGAGGTCGGCCTCCAGCTTCTGGAGCTGCTCGGCCGTTTGCTGGGCCTGTTTCACTGCCGCGGCGGCTGCAGCGGCGGGAAGGACGCTAGAGGACGAGGCAGCGGGGAGCTTGGCAGCATCGAACTTCACACCCTCAAACTGGAAGTTCGCGGTGTACGTGCGGGCAAACCAGTATGCGACGTGGAACAGCTCCTTGGCGGCCACCAGGGCATCACCGTGACGCACCGGGCTGCGGCCGTGCACGGCGTTGGTGCCCAGGTCCTTGATCAACCTGGCTTTGGCGACGATACCTGCCGGCACATGCTTCAGGAACGAAGGTGCGGCGAGCAATGAAGCAAGCTGGGTCTCCCACGGCCGCTGCAAGTCCGAGTCGTTGTCGTACATCCAGCCGACAATCTGCTCCAGCGTGCGACGGGCGTAGAAGCAGGCCGTGCGCGGGTCGGAGTTGACGGTTGCCTCGACGCGAGCGGCATCCTTGGCGATCTCCGCGTGCAGGAACCCAAACTGAGTCGCGGAGCTTGTCATTGCGTCGCCTCCTTGGTTGGTTTGGTCTTTCCGTCACCGGCTTTGAGCCGCTTGATCAGCACTTCCCAAAACTGCTTATCGCTCAAATGGCGGCCCGTTGCGTCCGCAAACTGCCGGGCCAGTTCCCGCAGTTTGGGCGAGTATGGGAGCTTATCCCGGCCTGTTCCCATTGCTTTGTACAACGCAACCATTGTCTCGATGTGCTGCTTGGTGGGTGGTTCTTCAGATGGGGCCGCCCTGGCTTTCTTCAGTGGCAGTGGCCAGCAACCAAACCATGCTTGAAGCTGCTTCGCCGTCGCTTTTGGAAGATAGATGACGTGTGGAAAAGACGCGTGCGACACAGTGGCGGCGAACGCTTGTTTCGCAGCTTCCTGAACGCCCCAGTTCTCGAGTTGACTCGCCTTCAACTTCCGCGCCTTCTCCAGCACTCTGGCCATTCGATAGTCGGCGGTGATGACCACCATTCGCTCCGGGCCGAGGAACCGATGTAGCCAGAACGCCATGCCGCAAATGAGTTGGTCTGTGCCGCCCAACTCTCGCGGTCGCTGCCCCTTCTGTCGGGGCACGATGTGCGTCTGATGATCGATTGGCGTGATCAGGTGTTTGGCCAACAAGTGGTACCGCTGAAGCGGAATCGATTCAATGAGATTCCCGCCGTGAAGGTCAGCGGTCATCTTCTCTTGAAGCGAGGCGTAGCTCTTGCCATGAATCGACTTCGTGTCATCCTTCTTGCGAACTGCTCCCTTCCACTTTGGATTGGCGTGTTTTGACAGCACCGTCTGTGTTTCGGCGACGCAGATCTCGGGAACCAGAAGGCGAAGGTGCGGTGAGCAACCACACCGGATGGACTCGACCACCGTCTCGATACGCGACCGCGTTTCCTCTGCGTTGTCACACGTCAAGGTCTGCGGCGCGTAGTACCCGGCCAGAAGGTTCGCATCGAGCAGGAGATATCGCTCAACAGTCATCGAGTCGCTCCTGTCGCCAGGCGGGGCTGCGAGCGTGCGGCGGAAGCCGACGCAGGGAATAGCGTGCCCGCGAAGGCGGCGGATTGGATGGAGGCGAAGCAAGACTCAAGGTCGGCAGCTTGAGCGAGCATGCGGCAGCGCATCCGATCCAAGGATGCCGCAATCTGAGTGAAGCGAGACATCGCTTTCTCGCTTGGAACAGGAACAACAAACGACTGAACATCTTTGGGCGAAATGTGCGGGATCGTCGTCTCCGTGATTCGACAGTGCTGCATGAAATCTGCGTGCTGGATGGCGTTGTAGATGATCACGTTCATTCGCGAGTCCGCGGCACGGATTCGCGCGACTCGCTGAACAAGTAGCGATGGAAGGTCGTTCGTCTTTACAATGGCAATTTTGAGCCCGCTCGAAATCCATGGACGGTCGAGCGCCAAGATGACATCTCGAGCCGCGAGACAGAATCGATTGAGTTCATCGGTCTGAGTTTTTGGCCACCAAGCGGTGTCGTTCCAGTCAAGAGTGCGTGGGAGGACATTCGCACCTCGGCATAGGCGAATGCCACCGTTCGCCGAGCAGAAACTCTCGCTTGGGAACGCGAATCCGGTGATCACTTCACCGACAGCATCGAGCCGTTGGTACGTGACGTCGGGGCCGGACACAGCCTGTTGGTATGCAGACTCCGCGAGCGCGTCGACTATGGCGATGGCTTGGCGGCGTTTGGTCCGCAGGGCATCCGCCTTGTCCAGCACCGCTGCGATTCGCTTCTGCTCCGCCAGCACGGGGAGGGGGATCGGGAAGTCTTCGAGGTGGCAACGCCTGATCGCGGGGAAAGTTGACCCGGTGCCAAAGCGTTCAAGCTTTGCCTTCGCCATCGTCATGTAATGTGCGAGATAGGAGACATCGAGCTTCCCGGAATGTGGACGCAATGCTCCGACCCCGCGGCCAAGGCAATATCGCTTGTCGGCCCAATTCAGATCGCCGATCGTTGCTCGCACGCAGATGATGAGGTCGCCCGCTTCGGCAATCCGAGCCGGCGCAGTCGTCCATTGTTTTGTTTCGGGGTAGCGTTCGCCATAATCGCCCGCACCGGCGATCATGGGCAGCCCTTCGCCCACAGTGTTGTACGTCTCTCCGGGCGGGGCCGTCCCCATCAGAATCTCCGCTACGGATCCGAGAGGAACTTCATTCATCGAAGCAATCCCTCCAACTCCTGCAGCCCATCCGCAATCGCCGCCTCAGTCTTCTTGAGTTCCGCGATGATCTCCGTCGGGGGCTTGTGCTTCACCTGCTCGTGCATCACCTCGCGGTAACGGCTCACGGAGAGGTCGTAATCGTTAGCGGCGATCTCTTTTTTCGTCACCGTGAAGGACTGCTCGGTCTTGGCCCGCTTCTTCTCCTTGCCTGCCCGCTCCGCCCAGCGGCTGATGATGTCAGGGATGTTGTCCTGCTCATGCTTGGCGTGGTCAAGCTCCGTGCGTTTGTCATCCAGCGAGTAGCCGTCCGCCTCCATGTCGTAAAACCAGACGTTCTCGGTGCCGCCGCTGTCGGTGCGGGTGAAGACCAGCACGGCCGTGCTCACGCCCGCGTAGGGCTTGAACACGCCGGAGGGCATGGAGATCACGCCATCGAGCTTCTGGTTCTCAACGAGTTCCTTGCGGATGGCCTTGTGGGCTTTGGATGAGCCAAAGACCACCCCGTCAGGCACGACGATGGCCGCACGGCCGCCGGATTTGAGCTGGCGGAGGAAGAGGGCGAGAAAAAGCAGTTCGGTCTTTTTGGTTTTGACGACCTGAAGCAGATTGGGGGACACGTTGGTTTCATCCAGCGAACCCTTAAACGGTGGGTTGGCCAGGATGATGGTGAAGCGTTCCTCCTCAGCGGCGTGGTCTTTGCCGAGTGAGTCGCGGTGGGAGATGTCGGGGTTCTCGATGCCGTGGAGCATCATGTTCATGCTGCCGATACGGAGCATGGTGGGATCAAAGTCATACCCGTGGAACATGCCGCCCTGGAAGTGCGTGCGGAGCTTGGGGTCGGCCAAGACTTCCGGGTGCTTCTCACGCAGGTACTCACCGGCCATGACCAGAAAGCCCGCGGTGCCGCAGGCCGGGTCGGCGATGATGTCCGTCGGCCGGGGGGCCACAAGCTGGACCATCATGGAGATAATGTGCCGCGGCGTGCGGAACTGGCCGTTGGTGCCCGCCTGCGCGATCTTGCCGAGCATGTACTCGTAGACATCGCCCTTGGTGTCACGGTCCTGCATGGGGACCTTGTCGAGCATATCAACGACTTTGGCCAGCATGGCCGGGCTGGGGATCATGAAGGTGGCATCCTTCATGTGCTTGGCGTAGGAGGAGCTTTCGCCGCCGACGGTCTTCATGAAGGGGAAGGCGCTTTGCTGGACAACCTCAAACATCTGCGCGGGCGGCACGTTCTTGAACCGCGACCAGCGGCAAAGCTGGCCGCCGGGGCCGGTTTCGCCCTCCTTGAAGACCGCGTTGACGATGGGCTTCTTGAGCCGGTTGGCCTTGGCCTCCTCGGCGGTGTGCAGCTCATCAAGCCGCCGGAGGAAGAGCAGGAAGGTCATCTGCTCAATGACCGACAGCGGGTTGGAGATGCCGCCGGACCAGAAGGTGTCCCAGATGGCATCGATCTGATTTTTGAGTGTGCCGGTGATCATGAAATCGGACCCTGCTCGCTTCTGTGGGTCAGGCGGAAGGGAATGCCCCGTCTTGCCTGCCCGTGACCTGACTGCGTGAGCCAAGAGCGTAGACGAGCAGGGGATTGCACAGGGGTGCCGAGCCGCCGCCGGCGGCGTGGGATCGCAGTTTTCCAGGCCCGCTCCATGCCTGTTTCCCCCTGCCGGGACCGCCCCACTTGGGTACCCACTGCCTTACGTGCCGCCCCTCCCCCCCCACCCCGCCTCCAGCCTGCCACCGCACCCCACCCTCAATCCCAAATCGCCTTGTACTCCGCCGGCTTCTCACCTGCGGTGGTGAAGATGCCCAGGTAGTTGTTGGTGCTGGCCGCATCGTCGGCCTCATCGAAGAAGGACATGTCGGGGAGCTTCTTGTTCTTGCCGGTGTCCTTGTCCTTGACAAGGTAGAACGCGCCGGTGGTCACCTTGGCGCCGGGGCGGAAGTGGTCCTTGATGAACTCCACGTGGGCATCGTTAAAGCCGACGTTGCCGGACCACGCGCCGGCGGGGGAGTAGAACCTAAAGGTTTTGCTGTTTGCATCGGCGTAGTTTGGCGTTGCCGTGCTCTCATCGTGCACGCCGACCGCGGTGATCTCCGGTCCGCGGTTGCTGATGACGGCCTCATCGGAGTTGAACGTGTTCGCCCAGCGGGACTTGCGGCCGCCGGCGTACTGCAGGTGGGCGTAGCTGACGTTGCCCTTGGCCGCCTTGGCGGTAAAGTCCGCCGAGAAGGCGGGGTCCCAGAGGGCATCGACCGGCACGGCCGCGGCTTTGGGGCTGGCCAGGGTGTAGTCGGCATCGGCCTCGATGTTCTTGTTGTTCTCCAGCGGGCTGATCGAGCCGTTCCAGATCATGATCGACATGATGTTGGCGGTGTGGTTCTTGCTCGCCGCGGCGGCCTTGACGGTTTTGTCCCTGCGATCCAGGACCGAGGGCAGCGGGTACTGGTCCTTGTTGTTGATCGACCAGGTGATCATGGACTGCATGAGCTGGCGGATGTGCATGGAGTCCTTGAGCTGGCGGGCCGACTGGCGGGCACCCGTCAATGAGCCGGGCTGGCCGCTGGTGGCCAGGCCCAGGGCGGCCAGAACGCCGGACACGGCGACCAGGGCGAGCGCATCGGTCATGGCAAAGCCGCGGGAACGCGTGGTGGTGGACTGCTGCTTCATGTCAGGAACCTCCTGCGGCCGGAGCCCCCGAACACCAGACACTCCTGCCGCGGCGGAACGGTAGGCGGTGCTGGTGGGGAGCTGGTGCTGGCCGGGGCGTGGGCGGCGGTGGATGGGCGGTTGGATTGGGGCGTTTGCCAAGGCGTCAGGGGCGAGGAACGAGGGGGCGGAGGCGAGTTTCAGGCACTTGGTGTGCGAACAATGGCCCCATGCCCGTGACGTACAAGCAAGCGGTTCTCCCTTCCGGCCTTCGCATCTGCGGCGAGATCGACGATGCGGCCCACACCGCGGCGGTGGGGTTCTTTGTCAAGACCGGGGCACGCGATGAGGCGGGGCCGCTGATGGGCGTCTCGCACTTTCTTGAGCACATGATGTTCAAGGGCACGGCCAAGCGGACTGCCGAGGACGTCAACCGCGACTTTGACGACCTGGGTGCTCGCTCCAACGCGTACACCTCCAGCGAGATGACCGCGTTTCATGCCGCGGTGCTGCCCGACAAGCTGGCGGCGGCGACGGAGATTCTGGCCGACATGCTGCGGCCCGCGCTGCGTGAGAGCGACTTTTCCACCGAAAAGGGCGTGATCCTTGAAGAGATCGCGATGTACGCCGATGAGCCGGTCTGGCAGCTCTACGAGAAGCTCATCGAGGAGCACTTCGGCACCGACTCGGCCTTGAGCCACCGCGTGCTGGGCACGCCGGAGACCATCAAGGCGATGGAAGCCGGGCAGATGAAGGCGTACTTCGACAACCGCTACTCGGCGGATAACACCACGGTGGCGCTGGCCGGCAAGGTGGACTTTGACGCGATGGTGGCGCACCTGACGGCCCTGTGCGGGCACTGGGGCCGCACCGGCGCGGTGCGGACGTACGCCACGCCCGGGGCGCGGAACGTGGCCTTTACGATGAAGAGCGACAAGATCAGCCGGGGCTACCGGATGAGCATGTCGCGCGGGCCGGGGATGACCGACCCGGAGCGGTACGTGGCCTTCTGTGCGATGCAGCTGCTCGGGGGCAGCGACAACTCGCTGCTGCACTGGGCCCTGGTGGAGCCGGGGCTGGCCGAGAGCGCCGATGCGGGGTACGACCCGCACGACCGGCTGGGGAGCATGCGGCTGTTTGTTGCCGCGGAACCGGCGGGGCTGGACAAGGCCTGGGACATTGCGCTGGACCAGGCGGCGCGGGTGCCTGAACTGGTGACCGAGAAGGACCTGGCGAGCATCAAGAGCCGCGTGGCCACGGGCGTGGTAGTCGCCGGTGAGAAGCCCGACGGGCGGATGCACCGGCTGGGCCGGATGTTCATGTACTCCGACGCGTACACCACGCTGGAGCAGGAACTCGAGAAGATCAACAGCGTGACGCTGGACCAAGTGGCGGCGTACCTCAAGGCCCACCCGGTGATGCCAGCGACGGTGGGCACGATGACGCCGTAAGCGGGCGGACGCTAACCTGCCCGACTGCTCATGGGCACGGACGCACCACAGACTGACAACCGGGACGCGCGGGAGACACGGGATGCTCGCGATACGCGTGATGCGCACGGGCACCGCTCGCTCTCTGGCGCGCTGCAGGCGGTGATGGGGGTGACGCTGCTGTCGCGTCTGGGCGGAATGATCCGCGATGTGATGGTGGGGCGCATCTTCGGTGACACGGTGGTGAACTCGGCCTTTGCCGCGGCGTTTCAGATTCCCAACTTGTTCCGGCGGCTGTTTGGTGAGGGTGCGCTGACGGCGGCGTTTATCCCCGCATACACGCGGACACTGGCCGATGACAAGGCCGAGGCGGCCAAGCTGGCCTCGATGACTGTGGCGGTGCTGGGGGTGATCACCGGCGCGCTGACGGTGGTGATTGAGCTCGTGCTGCTGGCGGTGCTGCTGCTGGCACCAATGAACCCGGAGCGGGCACTGTCACTCAAACTGATCATGGTGATGCTGCCGTTCATGCCGCTGATCTGCATGGCGGCGATCCTGGCGGGTATGCTGCAGTGCCACGGCAAGTTCGGCCCGGCCTCGACCGGCCCCCTGCTGCTCAACGCGTGCATCGTGGCGGTGGCGGGGTACTCCATGGTCACGGGCAACCTGGCCAGTGAGAGCACGGCGTACCTGATCGGCGTGGCGACGGTGATCTCGGGCATCACGCAGTGCATGTGGTTCAACCGGCTGCTGAAGCCCCACAACACGTGGGTGGTGGCCCGGGCCCAGTGGGTGAGCGTGCACGAGCGGGCCAAGGAGATGCTGCGAAAGTTTGTGCCCGTGGCCGTGGGGCTGGGCACGCTGCAGCTGAACACCTTCCTGGACACGCTGATTGCGATGTACCCGGTGTGGTTCGGGCCGCTGCTGTTCGGACTGACGTACCCGCTGGACGGCAGCAGCAACGGCATTCTGGCCCAGAGCACGCGGCTGTATCAGTTCCCACTCGGCGTCTTTGGCATTGCTGTGGCAACGGCGATCTTCCCGCTGCTGTCGCGCCAGGCGACGGAGCCGCAGCTGTTTGTGGCCACGCTGCGGCGGGGCATCCGGCTGTCGCTGTTCATCGGCCTGCCTGCCGCGGTGGGGCTGGTGCTGGTGCGGCATGACTTGGTCAGCGTGCTGTTTGAGCGTTTCGGGCAGTCCAAGGCCGGCTTCTCGGCCGAGGGCACGGCGCGTGCCGCGGCGGTGGTGCTGGGCTTTGGCACGGGCGTGTGGGCGTACTCACTGAACCATGTGCTGACGCGAGCGCTGTACGCCCAGGGCGACACGCTGACGCCGATGCGCGTCTCCATCGCGATGATGGCCTTTAACCTGGTGGCCAACTGCCTGCTGATCTGGCCGCTGCGGGAGGCGGGGCTGGCGTTTGCCACGAGCAT
>CAILKP010000036.1 GCA_903834785.1 uncultured bacterium | reverse complement strand
GGATCGCCGACACCAGCTTCTCACGCAGTTCCACGGTACAGATCTCCTTCCAGGGCATCGGAAAGCTCCTTTGCCCAAGGGTTGCGACCTGTCACCCATGTCCTGGGTACGTTCTGTTACCTATGTCCTGAGTACGTGCACATGCTTTGTTCGGCCGTCGTGCCAAAGGCCTCGGGGCATGGTTGTTTGCCTGTCTCAAGCGCCCGATCACTGGCCGATGTTGATCACGGTGGCGGTCAACGAATCGCGGGCGTCGGCCACGAAGAGTCCGCTCCCAACGGTACGGATCATCTCCAGTGAGAAGGTGGTGTTGCCGGACGCGGGGATCGGGATCGCCGCGTTCCCGCTGATGGTGAGATGGGTGAGGCCCGAGTTGAAGTAGAAGTTGGTGACCGGTCCGGTGTTGGACCCCGCACGGACGCGGATGCCGAAGGATGTGTTCGCCGACCCGCTGTAGCCCGAGACGCTCCAACTGACGATGGCGACGCCCGCCCGCATGGAGAGCGCCTGCGTTGTCCCCGGGATGGTGGTATACGCCACGGGGTTGATGGGAAGGTCTGGCAGCGCCGAGTTCGTCCAGGAGAGCACGGGGAGCACGGTCGAGCCGATCGTGCCGGTGTTCATGTTCGATGCATTGGTGTAAAAAGATGCGGACTGACCGTTGAGCTGGCTTGCTGTGGTCGCGGAATTAGCGGTGTTGGCGGTGGTCGCCGTGGCCGCATTGCCGTTGAGGTTCGCCGTGATGGTGCCAGCGCTGAAGTTGCCCGAGGCGTCGCGCAGCACCAGGGTGCTTGGGGTGTTGAGGTTGGTGCCGCTCGTGCGGGCGTTGGCCAGCGTGCCGGTGAGGTTCGCGGCGTTGGTGTAGAACGATGCGGGCTGGCCATTGAGCTGCGTGGCGTTGGTCGCGTTGGTCGCGGTTGTGGCCGTGGCCGCGTTGCCGTTGAGGTTCGCCGTGATGGTGCCAGCGCTGAAGTTGCCCAAGTCGTCGCGCAGGACCAAGGTGCTTGGGGTGTTGAGGTTGGTGCCGCTCGTGCGGGCGTTGGCCAGCGCGCCGGTGATGATCTTTGAGGCGTCAAGGTTTGGGATCTGCGCTGCAGCCAGCGTGCCGGTGGTGATCTTCGAGGCGTCAAGGCTGGGAATCCGGTCAGCCGCCAGCGTGCCGGTGAGGTTGGCCGCGTTGAGGTTTGTCAGCGCTGCGTCGGAACCGACGAAGGACGACGCCGCGACGGCGATGGGAGAGGAAAGCCGCGGGGGGATCACCGTGCCGCGCAGGGCGAGGCTGTGCTCGAAGCCCCCCGCCACGGCGGTGTACGTCACCCCACTGGGCAACGCGGGGACGTTCGTCTGGCCGAAGGCGTTGTATCCCCACGCGACGACCGTGCCGTCGCTGCGAAGGGCGAGGCTGTGGTACAAGCCACTCGCCACGGCGGTGTACGTCACCCCACTGGGCAACGCGGGGACGTTCGTCTGGCCGAAGTCGTTGTATCCCCACGCGACGACCGTGCCGTCGCTCCGCAGGGCGAGGCTGTGGTACAAGCCCCCCGCCACGGCGGTGTACGTCACCCCACTGGGCAACGCGGGGACGTTCGTCTGGCCGTAGCCGTTCAATCCCCATGCGACGACCGTGCCGTCGCTCCGAAGGGCGAGGCTGTGGGCATAGCCCCCCGCCACGGCGGTGTACGTCACCCCACTGGGCAACGCGGGGACGGTCGTCTGGCCGGCGTTGTTGTCTCCCCACGCGACGACCGTGCCGTCGCTCCGCAGGGCGAGGCTGTGGACACCGCCCCCCGCCACGGCGGTGTACGTCACCCCACTGGGTAACGCGGGGACGTTCGTCTGGCCGAAGTCGTTGTTGCCCCACGCGACGACCGTGCCGTCGCTCCGAAGGGCGAGGCTGTGGTACAAGCCCCCCGCCACGGCGGTGTACGTCACCCCACTGGGTAACGCGGGGACGTTCGTCTGGCCGAAGTCGTTGTTGTCCCACGCGACGACCGTGCCGTCGCTCCGCAGGGCGAGGCTGTGAACGAAGCCCCCCGCCACGGCGGTGTACGTCACCCCACTGGGCAACGCGGGGACGTTCGTCTGGCCGGAGCTGTTGTCGCCCCACGCGATCGCGTCAAGTGGGGCCGCGGGCTGCGGCACGCTCGTCCACTGCGACAGCACGCTCTCCACATCCGCCCCCACGCGGCTGCGCGTGATCGTCCCCGCCGCGATGTTCGCGCCGTTGAGGTTCAGCAACCCCGCACCGTTGCCGCTGAAGATGCCGCTGAAGGTGTTGGCCGGATTGGAGAAGCTTGTCTGGCCCGTGAACGTCTGGTTGCCGTTGAGGCGTGCGACGTTGCTTGAGAGCCGCGCGTCGGCCAGCGTGCCGGTCAGGTTCGCGGCGTTCTGGTAAAAGCTGGGCGACTGGCCGTTGAGGCTGGCGGCGTTGGCGGCCGTGGTCGCGGTGGTCGCCGTGGCGGCCGTCGCGGCGGTCTGCGCAAACGTCGCGTTCGGCGTCGCCGTCAATTCCTGCCGCGGCGCCAGCACCGTGTACCCGCTGGCATCCGAGCAATCCAGCCCCGCATCCTGCCTCACCTCAATCTCCAAAAACTGCTTCTGCCCGGTGAACACGCCCCCAAAGTCCAACGACACCCCAAAGCGCCCCGCGTTCACCGCAAGGTTATCGGAGCAGAGCGTGCTGCCGATCTGCGTGCCGCCGGTGGCGGCATCGTACAGGCGGTAGCGGATGTCGTACGTGCCGGTAGCAGGTGTGCCCGCGTTGGCCAGTTCGCCTTGGTAGGTGAACGCGGTGGTGAGCGGTGTCTGAGCATGCACGGTGCCCGCGGAAAGCAACCACATCGCAGCGGTAAGCGCGAACGAGAGTTTGGTACGCATGATGGACCTTCTGGAGTATGAACACAGACCGGAGAGACTGAAAAGGAATTGATTGTTTAGTTGTTCGCGGGCGCCGCAGCGCCAGCGGGGGCAGCCACGATGCCCTGCTCGGCCGTCTTGCCGAAGGCCTCGGGGTGCAGCAGCTTGCCCTTTTCCGCGGCGGGCTTGTCGACGGCGTTCGGAATGCGGTTCTTCTGTGCCCAGGCATCGTGGCGAATGCCGGTGACTTGCCAGGAGACTTCGAGATTGCCGCGGCTTGTCCTTAATGTGAACTGGTTGCCGCTCACTTTCTTGACGACCTGAGCCCACAGGAACTCCCCGGTGTCCGCTTCGTTGACGACGGTCAACTGATACCGGAAGTCGCGATTGAGAGCCTCAAAGTAGTCCGGCAGCGTAATCGTCGCGTAGCCCTGACCATCAGTTGTCACGTTGCCGTTGTAGATGTTCATCATGTCCGGCGACTCGACGAAGGAGTGGTAGAGATACTTGTTCTCCGGGTCCAGCGGGTGGTCAATCTTAAACGAGCCGCCGCCTTTGGAGAGTGAACCCACAACGGAGAGACCTGCGGTAGTCAGTTGCATGCGTGCAGAGCCGCCGGCGGGGGTCGCAAGGCCGTCGGTGTACCAGCTGTAACCGCCGCCGCCGCTGGTGACATACCGCTGCCAAAAACCGTTTCGCTGGGAGTACAGCCCGAGGTCGGCGGTGGCTACGGCGTTCGTCGCTCCGTCAGTGATCACGCCGTTGTTCACACGGATCTTGTTGGCAAAGGTCGTGTCGCCCGCGAAGGTGTTGTTGACATTCAGGCGGGGGATGTTGGATGACAGCAAACCATCGGCGAGGGTGCCGGTGTTGATGTTGGAGGCGTTGGTGTAGAACGACGCGGGCTGGCCACCGAGTTGGGTGGCGTTGGTCGCAGTCGTCGCATTGCCGCTTAGGGCGGCACTGATCGTCCCTGCGGAGAAGTTGCCCGAGCCATCACGCAGCACGAGCGTGCTGGGAGTACTCAGGCTGGTGCCGGTGGTCTGGGCGTTGGCGAGTGTACCAGCACTGATGTTCGAGGCATTCAAGTTCGTAAGGCTTGCGCCAGAACCGGCGAACGATGCGGCGCTCACACCCGCAGCGAATGAACTAGCGCCCGCGACGCTGATGCCGCCGATGGCTGGTGGGGGCGTGGTCGAGCCGATACTGAGGCCAACGGTCGAGCCCAGCGAGGGCGCGACTGTTGTTGCGCGCAGTGCAAGGCTGTGCGATGTACCAGCCGCCACAGCGGTGTACGTCAAACCAGGCAACAGCCCAGGAACGTTCGTCTGGCCAGAGGCGTTATAGCCCCACCCGACCACCATGCCGTCGCTCCGCAGTGCAAGGCTGTGCTGGTCGCCGCCCGCCACTGCAGTGTACGTCAAACCGGGGGGCAAGTTGGGAACGTTCAACTGTCCTTGCTGGTTCTCGCCCCACGCGGCCACTAAGCCGTCGCTTCGCAGCGCGAGACTGTAATTGCCGCCACACTCGATGGCGGTAAACGTCACACCGGGGGGCCGCGCCTGAACGTTCAGCTGGCCGGAGTAGTTTGCGCCCCACGCAACCACCGTGCCGTCGCTTCGCAATGCAAGGGAGTGAAAGTCGCCTGCCGCCACGGCAACGTATCTGATACCGGGGGGCAACGCCGGGACACTTAACTGGCCGTAGCCGTTATCGCCGAACGCGGCCACCGTGCCGTCGCTTCGAAGCGCAAGACTGTGGTAGAAGCCGGCCGCTACGGCGGTGTACGTGACATTGGCCGGTAATGCAGGAACTGTAACCTGTCCAAAGCCGTTGCCGCCCCACCCGACCACCGTGCCGTCGCTCCGAACCGCAAGACTTTGTTCATTGCCGGTTGCCACTGCGGTGTATGTCACACCGGGAGGCAGCGCGGGAACGTTCAACTGGCCATTGCCGTTAAAGCCCCACCCAACAACCATGCCGTCGCTCCGCAGCGCGATACTCTGTGAATTACCACCCGCAATCGCAACGTACTTAACACCGGGGGGTAGCGCAGCCACGTTGATTTGCCCCCGGTTGTTTGCGCCAAACGCGACCGCATCAAGAGGGGTGGGAGCGGGTGTCAAGTTGCTCAGCTTTGATAGCGTGCCCTGCACACTCGGCGACAACTTGCTCAACGTCACCGCGCCAGCGTTGATCGTCGGGCTCGGAAAGAACCCGCTCAAGTCACCACCCGCCGCCCAGTTCGTCGGCATCCGCGCCGCATCCAGCACGCCGGCAGAAATGTTCGTCGCGCTGAGGTTGGTGATGGCCGCACCATTGCCCGCAAACAAGTTCGCCGGGTTGCTCAGCGTCAACGCATTTGCGTAAGGCCCCGCGAGCCCCGCCGACGGCACCGTTCCCGTCAGGTTCGCCGCGTTGCTGAAGTACGCTGCCGGTTGCCCCCCCAGCGTCGCCGCGCTGCTCGCGTTGGTTGCCGTCAGTGAGTACGTCGCATTCGGTGCCGCCGTCAACTCCTGCCGCGGCGACAGCACCGTGTACCCGCTCGCATCCGAACAATCCAACCCCGCATCCTGCCGCACCTCAATCTCCAAAAACCGCTTCTGCCCGGTAAACACCCCGCCAAAGTCCAGCGACGCTCCAAACCGGCCCGCACTCACCGCAAGATTATCAGAGCACAGTGTACCGCCGATCTGGTTGCCACCGCTGGCCGCATCAAACAGGCGAAAGCGGATGTCATACGAGCCCGTGGCCGGTGTGCCCGCGCTCGCCAGTTCACCCTGATAGGTGAACGCGGTGGACAAGGGTGTCTGGGCATGGGCCGCAGGGGCGGCGGCCATTGCGATGGCAGCGCCAGCGGACAAGACGAGCAGGCGGATCATATTGGACAGTTTCATGACAATCTCCAGGATGGTGTGGTCAGCGTGAAGCGATCGGGTGGTACGGGTGACCTGCTCCCAGAATCCTGATCCACCAACTATGAGAGTCCCGAAGGCCGCCGGAAGCGGCCAGGAGATTCTCGATGAAGCGGACACGACACACACCCGAACAGATCATCTCGAAGCTGCG
>CAILKP010000035.1 GCA_903834785.1 uncultured bacterium | reverse complement strand
TTTTCACTTATTCGGACCTTCAGGCTCACTCCGCAACCAACTGACGTGCCACACGTACGCCCGGGGGGACTGCAAGAACCCAACCGGTTTCCATACACCGCTAGGCCTAAGGCCCTCCGATCTGCGATCGATCATCACCGCACCCCATGCCCGCACAGCGTTTCCAGCCAGGCTTCCGCCTCTCCATTGTTGATGTGGTCTTTCTCGTCCTCGGCGGGATCGGCGCTGCGTTCGCCACGACGATGAACCTGTGGCTTGCGGCGGCCATCGGCTTTGTGTTTCTGCACTTCTTCTTGTTCTGCAACATCATCCGCATGCCGCGAGTGCTGGAGTACATCTGGGCGCTGACCTTTGCCGGCCTTGTCGCTTCGTGCAACGCGCTCGGTGCCGTCTCATGGACCACAGTGTTTGCGGCCGCCTCAGCACTCACCGTCGTGCTGGTGAGCATCGCGGTGCGTCAGCCCTCCTACCACGGGGTGGGGTGGCAACGCTTCAACCCGCGGCTGCCGGAGTGGTGGAACGCCCAGACGTCAGGCAATGACCAGCACTCGAAGTAGATTCCACGTCAGATATCAACCACGCCGCGCGAGATCCGGATCTGCACCAGGCTGTGCAGCGGCCCCTTGTCAATACCCGGGCAGGTGCGGCTGGCCCGGTGCCAGGCGCCGGGGGAATGGAGTGTGCTATTCCAGAACGGCCAGGTGCGGCACTGGCGGGGGCGGTGGTTGTACACGCCGCACACCGCCTTGCCGGGGATTGTCGTGCGATCCAGAAACACGCAGTCGTACCCCCCACCGCCGCGGGAGGCGTTGGCACCCTCCGGTGCCGGCTTCTCAATCAGCGAGCGGCCGATGGGCAGCATGTGGGTGTACCGGCCTATGAACTCCTCCTCCGTCAGGCCGAGGTGGTCCGCCAGGCCCCTGGTCTCGTCATCGTTGAGCAGCACGAAGCCCGACGGCCCGCTGCAGCAGTTGCCGCACATGGTGCAGGAAAAGCGCAGGCCCTGGCCGTGCTCGGGCGAATCGGGGCGAGCGAACCACTCAAGTGCATCAGGATCAGGCTTGCCGGCAGGGTCTGGGTACACAGTCCGGCAAAGTAGGGCCGCCGCCGCGGCATTGGCGTGTCGCCACGCGGTTTACTTGGCAACAACCTCAAGCTGGATCTTGGCTTCCTCGCTGTGGCCGGTGGCCAGATCCTTGATGTTGACGTTCAGCACGTACTTGCCGATGGTCAGGTTTGCGGGCAGGTCGATCCGGCGGGCAAGGAACAAGTCGCGCCGGCTGGAGCGGGCGCGGCTGATGAACTCCTGTGGACCGAAGTCCACGGCGACAACCTGGCCATCGACCGGCCGCAGCTCGATGCGCTGCTGGATTGACACGCCAAACTCACCTTCGGAACGGTTGCTGTCATCGATCGCGGTGTTGGAGAAGTTGGCCAGTTCGTTGTACACCAGCACCGGGGTAACCCGTCCGGCGATGAACCGGTTTGAAGGCATGGGCGTGTAGCGGCCGTAGCTCTCCACCGAGCTGACCAGCGCCACAGTTGGAATGGTCAGCCCCGTGGCTTCGCTGACTTTGGCGGCACCATCGGTCAGCACGCGTGAGAGCACCGAGACCGTCGTTTCCGCCTGAGTCACCGTGCTGGGCTTGTCCGTCTCCAGCACGCGGACGGTGCCGTCGGGCCGAATGCTCCGCCCGACGGCGGTCTCGCTGAGCTGACGGACCACATCCGTCACGTTGCGCTGGTCGTCGGTCAGCCGGGACCGCATCGAGGAATACCGATCGGCGATCGACTTGTCCAGCGGTGAAAGGGACGCGAGCACCATCGATGAGCTCAGCAGCTTGCGGTCGGCTTCTGCCGTGCCGGGCTCGTAGTTCGAGCTTTTTCCAGCGGTGATATCGGTATCGAGGATCTGTGCGATCTCGCGGAGGTGGCTGCTGAGTCTGTTCTCACGCTGGGCGGCAACATCGGCGGAGGTCTGGCCGCGGGCGGAACTCGATGCCGGCGGGCGGGGGCGGTCCAGCTCCAGCGGCGCGTTGGCCGCGGCGGTCGAGGGCGCGGGTGCGGGTGCAGGTGCGGGGGAAGGTCCTGGGGCAGTCGCGGCAACTCCGCCGGCGTTCACCGTCGCGCTGCCGGCGGGCTTGGCACCAGTCAGAATGGCCGTGGGCGAGGTCGCGGGCGATGGATCACGGATGATCACCGGCGGCACGCCGGGGGTCGGGGCAAGCTGGCTGGCGGGCGCACCATCCGGCCCGCGAGCGGCCAGCGGAGCGGTTCCGCCTCCGGCGGGCACCGCGAGACCGTCCGGCCCTGCACCGGCGGCTCCACCGGTCATCCGACCTCCGGATGCACGGTCTTTGGCAATCGCCGCCTGCAGGTCACGGGTTGCCTTGGCCATGGCATCCTCGGTCAGCACCGGTCGGCCCTGGTCATCCACCTGCGCCGAGCTGGAATTGCACGCCGCCAGACCGGCCATCGCCGTCAGGGCGAGCAAGGTGACAGCGGGACGGAGCACGCGGGGGCGGATGTTGGCGAGCGATGACATGGCGTGAGCATCGACCGTCCGCCGCTCACCGCTTGCACGCCCGTACCACGCCGCGGCAGAGCGGGGTGCATGCCCTATCAAGTGAGGGGTACATCGGGCCGCAGGGCTGGCAGCATCCGCAACGGCTGCGCGGTGGGCGATGCCGCGGGGCGGCGGCCGATCAGCGTGTTCACCGGCGGCCGGCACCGGCGGCAGCGCCGGCTTTGGCCCGGTTGATCGCGCGGCTGATGCGCATCACGATCACTTCCAGCAGCATGTCGGCGTTGCCGCCGGACTTCATGCCCACATCGGCCTCCAGCGCGTCGGCCAGCAGCCGGGCGGCGGTCCGCTGTCCCAGCTTCTCAGCAACCTGCGCAACGGCCTGCCCGCTGGGCCCCCAGAGCTTGAGGCGACCGGAGAATGAGCCGAACGACTCACCGGCGGCAATCGCCCGCGCCACACCCTCAAGCTGCTGCATCAGCCGGCAGACGAAGATCGACAGCGCGACCGGATCGTGCCGGTATACCACTCGGAATGTCCGCAATTCCTGCAGCGCGCCCTCCGGCGTCTCGCTCAGCAAGATGCGCTGGAACTCGAAAATCGCTTCCTCGCCCGACAGGCCGGTCATCTGTGCCACCAGCGCGGTGTCGATCACACCCGCCTTGGTGCCGGGCTTGAGTTTGGCCACGGCCACGGAGGCCACCGCGAGCTTGGCCACCTCGCAGTCGATCCGCCCCAGGTCCGTCCCGGTCCGGTCAACGAGCATCGCCGCGGCACGCGGGTCCAGCGTGGCCTCGTACTCAGTGGCCTTGCGGACGGCGAAGTTCACCGCGTCGGCCTCGCCGAGCTCCTCGCACTTTTCAACGCTACCACACTTTTCTGCGGCGGCCAGCAGCAGCTTGATCGTGCCGAGACTCTTGCCGGCACGGATGATCAGCGTGCTCGAGGGATCGGGCGACTGGCAGTACTTGGTGATCAGTTCCCGGTTCTTGGCCTTGCCGGCGGCACGTTCCTCAGCCGCGGGATTGGCGGCGGCTGATGGCTCATCGGCATCCTCATCATCGTCGCCCTTGCCCATGAGCATCAGCTCGGCGTTGTCGATGATGACCAGCTTGTGCGTCATCATCAGGTTGGGCGAGCGGAGCTCATCAAGCACCGCCGCGGCATCGGCGGTCTGGCCGTCAAACAGAAACGTGTCGCAGTCGCCGTGCAGCTTGACCAGTGCCCGGCGGAGCTGGTTGGTCCGCAGCGTCTGGGTGTAGCGCTCCGGCCCGTGCAGTACCACAACGGGCGGCAGCCCGGCCTTGGCCGGCGGCGAATCGGAGTCCGAACTGGCGGCACGTTTGGCCATGGGCACAAGAGCGTATCAGGCGGGAACAACTGGGGACGGCAGTGGCGATTGACGGGCAAACGGCAAGGCCTCAGCGGGCATCATCGCCGCCGCTGGCTGCCCCGCTGCTGCCGCTGCGCCAGGTCCACGCGTCGGACCGCTGGCAGCACAGGTACGGCGCCGTGTCGGACCCCGCGCCATAGCCGCCGACGGCAAACGTGCGGTCAGCCGGATCGGCCAGGTCGAAGATGCAGCGGCCATCAACGAAGGTCCGCTCCACCTTGGTGTACACGCTCAGCGGGTCGCCGGAGAGAATGACAAAGTCCGCATCTTTACCCGGCACCAGCGAGCCCACACGCCCTTCAAGGCCCATCATCTCTGCACCGTGGATGGTCAGGGCCTTAAACGCCGCATCCCGCGGCAGGCCGGCGCGCACGCCCAGGGCGGCCATCCGCAGGAACATCCGCGAGTCGGTGATGTAGTCATCGGTATGGAACGCCACGCGCACGCCCGCGGCATTGAGGATCGCCGCGGTTTCGGACTTCATGCCGCTGGCTTCCAGCTTGCCACCGGGCGAATCAACGAGGATCACAGAGCAACCCAGCGTGCGGCCGGCCTTCTGTGCGGCGGCGATCTCGTCGGCCACGGCCCAGGCCTCTGAAACGTGGTGCAGGACCGTGGTGAACTTGAACTCCTCGGCCAGCCGCAGCACCGTCATCAGGTCGTCGGCCCGGTGCGTGTGGTGGTGCACGATGCGCTTGCCGGTGAGCACATCAACCAGGCCCTCCATCGCCAGATCACGCGGCGGGAGTTTGTCGGTGTCGAGCACCGAGACGGCCAGCGCATTTGCCGCACCGGCCGCGGGTGCGGCGGCCGGCTTCATGGCATCGGCGAACTTCTGGCGGTACTCCTGGACCTTGATGTAGCTCTGGCGCACCATCGCGGCGGCCTTGCCGCGGGTGCCGGCAAAGGGCGGCTCACGCATCGGGTTCGTGCCGTTGGCCATTTTCATGCCGCCGGCGGGCGTGCCTTCGGGGAAGGTGAAGGCGAGATCCTCAACCCGGGCGATGTGATTGGGCGAGTCCTTGGGTGCACCGGGGATGCGCTTGTTCTTGACGTACACCGTCTGGCCCGAGAGCAGGTGGCCCGAGCCGGGCATGATGTTCATCGTCGTGATGCCGCCCGCCGCCGCACGGCGGAAGCCCGGATCACTGATGTTGATCGAGTCGTACACGCGCACATCGGGCTGGATGGTGCCGGAACTGTCGGCCCCCGCCACGCCGCCGATGTGGCTGTGCGTGTCGACCAGGCCGGGCATGATGGTCTTGCCGGAAGCATCGATGGTGTACGCGTCGGTCGGCACGGCCACCTCCGCCCGCGCGCCGACGGCGATGAGCTTGCCCGCACGGATCAGTAGCACACCGTCGGAGATCACCGGGCCCGCAGCGGTGATGATGGTGCCACCGGTGATGGCGATGACGCGGTTCTCGCGCTCGGCGGCATCAAGCTTGGCATTGAGTGCCAAGCACAGCGTGGGCGCTGGGAGCGCGGCGTTGGTGCCGTCGGCAACTGCGGCCGCGGTACCAGCTACCCCGGCGTGGGCCTGGGAGCTGACTGCAGCGGCGGCAAGCAGGAGCGGCAGGAACTGTCGAGCACGTGGTGAGCGGCTGGTGGCGAGGGGCATCGGCAAGTGTTGGCGCGATCTCCCCCCGGCGGCTGTCTAGTGGGCAATGCGTTTGGGGGCGGTGACGGTGCAGTCGGAGGTGAAATTGCCGGTATTGAGCGTGCTGGCGGGATACTTCGGCTACTTCCGCCAACTCCGGGCCTGAGCGCGCGCTATCGCAGCGAACATCGGGCGCTTCAGCTGTTCATAGCTACGGGCCATTGCCAGCGCCAGCCGCACACCATCGGCACCAGCACCATGGTGCCAGTACGCGTGTTTGAGCACGCACAGCGCGCTGCCGAAGAGGCCGCGGGCTGCTGCGCGTTTGGCGTACTCGATCGCGAGCTCGGTCGTGAGCTTGTTCGGCGAGAGCGGGATCCGTGGCGGGCGGATGGTTTCGGCCGGGGCGATCACGCCGAGACGATCCGGAGTTGGAAGGTACGCGTAACCCGGAGGCACGACCCTGCTCCAGCGCGCGGCGAACATGGTCTTTGGCCCGGGCAGCTTCAGCGCGAGCGATCGGATGAGATCATCGAGCATGGGCTGATCGGCTGGATTCAGGCCGCGGTATTCGCTGGCGAAGTGCAGGTTCTGGGCGATGAGTCGCGCGAGCCCGGAAGCAAAGGTGGCCCCCTCGTATACCGCACCGTCGCTATCCATCGGGCAAAAGGATGCGAGCGGGTAGTCCTTGGCCGGCAGTTCCGGCGTGGTGACGACGAAGCCGGCGTGCTGGCCGTCGCACCCCAGAGAGAGAATAGGGACGATCTCCGGCGGCCAGTTGCAATAACCGGTCGCGCTGTAGGTTTCCCCGCGCACGCCCAACGGGGTCAGCCACGGCCCGGCGAGGTCGTGGCCGAGGACCGGGTAAAGTGAAGCCGAAAGGCGCGCGGGCCGAACGCTGTACTTGCACGCCACAGCGAGTAGTTTCATGAAATCACGCGGCGGCTCGATGCCGAGGCGGTCGCGGATCGCTCGCCGCGTGGCAGTGTCGATGGAGCGTTTCACAGTTGCGACTCGGAGTGGTGGGGTGGGTTCGTCGGGCGGCCGAAATCGTCGTACGGAAGGAGGCCCGAGAACTTTCGTCCTTCACGAGTGCAACGGTGGTACTCATCGTAAATGGCTTTGGACTTTGCCGGGACTGCATTGATGAGGCTTTGAATCTCAGGTGAGGCCTTCGCGGCGCGATCGCGTGCCGTGATCCACATCCAGCCCGGGATATCCGGGTCCGCGCCGGCTTCGAGCAGCAACTTCACGATTGTGGGATGGTCACGGTCGATCGCGATAGCGAGCGGCGTACTGCCGGCGCGAGCTCCCGCGTGCGCGTTGACGTTTGCACCTGCGGCCAAGAGCAGGCACACCGCCTCGACATTTCCTGAAGCAGTCGCACCGTGAAGCGCGGTCCAATCAAGCGTCGATTGAAAGACATCGATGTACACCTTGGCATCCGGCATTGCCAAGAGGACTTTCAACATCGTCGTGTCTTCGGATTGAGCCGCCTCGTTGATCGGTGGATCCAGATCAAATCGACCAACGGAGTACTCAGCTTCGAGGGTGCAGCCCTGCGTGATCAGGAGCCTGAGCACGTCGACATTGCCGCTCAAGACAGCATTGGCTATCGGATTCAATCTGGGGAGATGAAGATCAATCCCGAGGTCGATGAGCCGCTGAACTTCTTGCAGGTTTTCCCCGAACAGTTCATCGACGAACTGGCTGTACAACGCACTCGCTACCGCCGGTGCCTCGCTTTGCGAACTCTTCTGCTGAATACCGCCATTCGGGAGGGCCAAGAGCGGCTTGAGTTCCGGGCAGTCCACAAGCGCAATCAGTTCATGAGCACACTCGCGCGGGGTCTCGCGGAGCGTGCTCGGCAGATCCGGGTTAGCGCCGGCGGCCAGAAGAAGTTGCAGGCAATCAAACGCGCGAGCGAGCTTCGGCTCGTCAACGTCGCGGCCGCTTCCCTCGAGCGTGGCGGTCTTCAACTCCCGGATTTGATGGAGCAGCGCCAAGAGCGGTGTCGGTCCACCGTGGGACTCATCCCATGCGTCGACATCGGCTCCCGCCCGCAAAAGCCGTTCTACCACCCGCGCTTGGCACCCCTCCGCCGCAGCGGCCAGAGGTGTGAGGTCGCTCGCGGAAGAGGCGCACTCGCTCTGTGGAAGATTCAGAAACCGGCTCGCATCAGGCTGGGCGAGAAGCAGCTCCAGAATCTCAAGGCGTTCGTCCTGCGCGGCCATGGCAAGCGACCCCAACCCGTACTCAAGTCTGACTGCGTACTCATCCGTGAGCGTAAAGCCACGGTCAAGCAGGTGCCGCACCACTGCGGTCTGACCCGCCTTCACCGCCCGCGCAAGCAACGTATGCCCCGGCTGATGGATCTGCGCACCCTGTGCGATTGCTGCATCAATGCCTTGAAGATCTGACTTCTCTACTGCGGCCGCCAGTTGATCATCGAGCTGTTGCTGTTCGTCGGAGAGCTGTACCTTCACATGTGGCTTGTCTTCGCCTTGCGTCATCGCGTTCCTCCTTTGGCCTTGTCTATAGAAAGGCCCCCAGCCGGAGCCGGGGGCCTCATTGCGCCTGCTTGACCCCACCCCACAGCATCACGCCACCGTGATGGACTTGTCCAGGTACACATCCTGCACCGCGTGCAGGAGCTTGACGCCTTCGTCCATGGGCTTCTGGAAGGCCTTGCGGCCGGAGATCAGGCCCATGCCGCCGGCGCGCTTGTTGATGACGGCGGTTTCGACGGCCTCGGCCAGGTCGCTGGCGCCCTTGCTCTCGCCGCCGGAGTTGATCAGCGGGACGCGGCCCATGTAGTTGTTCATGACCTGGTAGCGGCAGAGGTCGATGGGGTGGCCGCCGTGGCCGTTCTCATCACTGCCGCAGAGGGCGGTGTAGACGCGCTTGTCGAACTTGCCGTAGGACGAGCCGCCGGAGTTGAGCGCGGCGTAGCCACCGTTGTTGGTGGGGAGCTTCTGCTTGATGATGTCGGCCTTGATGGTGGCGCCCAGGTGGTTGGCCTGGCCGGTCAGGTCGGCCGAGGAGTGGTAGTCGGTGCTCTTGCCGTCGGCACCCTTGACCTTAAAGGCGTTGTTGCGGGTGTAGCACCACAGGACGGTGACCATGCCGTAGGAGTGGGCCTCCTCGAACATGTCCGAGACGTAGGCGATTTCCTCGCGGCTGTTCTCGCTGCCGAAGTAGATGGTCGCACCGACGGCGATGGCGCCCATCTCGTAGCACTGCTTGATGGAGCCGAAGTAGCTCTCGTTGAAGATGTTGGGGTACGTCAGCATCTCGTTGTGGTTGAACTTGACCAGGAACGGGATCTTGTGGGCGTACTTGCGGGCGACGGAGGCCAGGCCGCCGATGGTGCTGGCGACGGCGTTGCAGCCGCCATCGATGGCGAGCTTGACGATGTTCTCGGGATCGAAGAACGCGGGGTTGGGGGCGAACGATGCGCCGGCGGAGTGCTCGATGCCCTGGTCAACGGGGAGGATGCTGACAAAGCCGGTGCCGCCGAGGCGGCCGTGGTTCATCAGGGTCTGAAAGTTGCGCAGGACGGGGGCGGGGCGGTCGGTCTGGGAGAAGACGCGGTCGACGAAGTCGGGGCCGGGGAGGTGGATCTTCTCCTTGGGGCAGGTCTTGGAGGTGTGGCCCAGGAGGGCGTCGGCCTTGGAGCCGAGGGTGGCGCGGGGGTCGATCGTCAGAGCGGGTGCGTTAGCCATGGTTGGTCCGAGTCAAAAATGGAGTGAGAGGGGTACGGAGGGGTACGGAGGGGTACAGAAACGAGGCACAGAGGCGAACAAATCCAAGCAATAGCGTAGCGAGTCATGATGTAGGCCGCAGGGGCGCTGGAAACGGGTTCGGACCGGGTTGGCGGGGGTTGAACCACCTCCGGACCCCCGCGATTGCGGGGCATGGAGCGATCCAGAAACACGGCATCGGAGCGAAGCTGGGCAACTCTCCCGATCAATTTGCTCGCGGCAGGGCGGAGCGTGTGGTATTTTACGGGAATATGAACGGTGGCACCCCCCGAGATGGCCGCGGCTTCACACTGATCGAACTATTGGTGGTGATCGCGATCATCGCGCTGCTGGTGGCGATTCTGCTGCCGTCGCTGGGCAAGGCCAGGGAGGCCAGCCGCAGCGTCAAGTGCATGACGAACATGAAGCAAGTCGCGCTGGGCATGCAGGGCTATGCGCTGGACTTTAAAGGTCAGATCTGGGAGTCGGGACCTGACCCGGCCTCGGTGCCGTCGATCCGGTACTGGTACGTTCAGGCGCAGAACCCGCGGGTGGCGGGCAACGCGACGACGAATCCGTATGTGCCCGGGCCGGCGTTCGGCTACCTGGCCAATGTCGACAAGATCTTTGAGTGCCCGACGAACCAGCGGCGCAACCTGGTCAGCGCGAACCTGGACCTGAGCAACGGGTACTGGAACTCGCCCAGCGGGCAGGCGCAGCGGGCGCTGTTTAACACGTTTCTGTCGGAGCGTGCACTGAACTTTGACTACACGATGGTGACGGGTGCCAGCGGCGTGAAGGTGGACACCCCGACGCGGTTTGCGTGGGACAAGAACTGCACGAGCTATCAGGCCACCGCGCCGCGGCCGGTGCAGCCGCTGCTGGCCAACATGAGGCCGCTGCGGTTTGTGCCGGCGTTCATGGAAGAAGACAGCAAGTACTACAACGCCAACGGCCCGGACGGGCTGTGGAGCAACTGGGACCGCATCAGCAACCGGCACGGCGGCAAGGGCTACGTCGCGTACGCCAATGGCGATGTAGAGCTGTCGGAGTTCCCGCGCGGCGGCAAGGCGGAACTGGAGAACGAGACGGGCAACTTCACGGGCAATGACCTGTGGGCCAAGGGCAAACCGACCGCTCAGGCAGCGCTGGGCTGGTTCCAGGTGGCACCGAGCTGGCCAGCGACGGTGCGGCAGTATGGCTGGGCGAATGGGCCGCGGTGAGGGGGGAAGTCGCGCGGGAATAGGAGCCCGAGCGGAAGCGAAGGGATGGTGAGCGCTGCTGCGCAAGTTTGAGTGATCGCGCTCACGAACGTGCGTTGCGCTTGCTGGGCACAATCAGCTTCGTGGGAGTGGGCAGTTTGGGGAACGTGCCGGTGTTGCACCGGCCCGGGCGCTTCCGCTTCGGGCTCCAATGGGGCGCTTTGGGCTTCGATGGGGGTCGCTTACTTCTTTTCGGCGGCCTTGATCATTTTGGTGATGCGGTCGGCCTGTTCGTTGGGGATGGGGATGGTCAGGTGGTACTGGGCGATGAGCCACGTGTCATTGGAGCGGATGAGGACGCCGGTGCCGCGGGTTGTGCCGTATTTGGCGTGATCCAGGAGTTCATCGAACCAGGCGGTCTGGCCGTCGGGGGCGAGGTCGATGTGGCGGGCATCGGGGCGCGGGGTGTAGGTCCAGCCCTTTTTCTGATCGAACAGGGGCTTGGTGTAGGCCTTGAACTGGTCGATGGTCCAGCGCTCGGAGGCATCGGTACCGATGAAGACGGCGGTGGGCGTGAAGCAGGCGAAGTAGCGGTCAAACGCGGCGGGGCCGACTTTGAATGCGGAGCTGGCCGCGGCGTGGAGTTCATCGAGCCGGGCCAGGACGGCCTGGGTGGCGGGTGCGGCGGGTTGGGCGGCGGCGGGTGCAGTTGCCGGGGTAGGTACGGGTTGCGTGCCGGTGGTCTTGCTGCGGATGGCGGCGAGGTCGTCCATAATGCGGGCGGGGGTGAGTGAGCGGATAACGTGGCCCTCGGCAGGGACGGTGGTGGCGGTGAGGTCGAGGTCGTTGATCTTGGCGGCTTCATCCAGGAAGCGGGCGGCATCGCGCCACTGGGCGGAGTCGGTCTCACCGACGAAGAGCCGGATGGGGAAGCCCTTGAGTTTGGCCGTGTCGGTCTTGGGCAGCGCGGGGGGCATGGCACCGGGAAAGGCCACAAGTGCGGCGGTGCGGTCCGGCATGTCGAGCCCGAAGCGGACGGCCGAGACGCCGCCGTTGCTGGCACCGATGATGTAGAACTTGCCGCCTTCGGGGCGGAGCCAGGTATCGAGGTGGCGGACCAGGCCGGCGAGCTCGGTGTTGGCCTTCTCAAACAGCAGCGGGTTGGTGGTGCCGGGGCTGAGCGTGGGGCGAGGGACGATCATGACCCAGCCGCGTTTGGTGACCTCGCTGCGGAAGCTGTCACCCACTGAGCGGGCGATGTCGGCGGTCTGCGGGCCGGGCGGCAGGTGGAGGATGACGGGGTAGGTCTTGGCAGTGTCGGCATCAGCCGGGGCGTAGACGGTGTAGGCGGGGATATCGCGCGTGCGGTCGGCGGGATGATCGGCTGGGAAGGGCGCTCCGGAGGCGGCGGCGGTGAGGAGCGCAACGGTGAGTGCGGGCAGGAGATGGTGGGGCATGGGAGATGGGGGTACGTGGCTGAAGCGAGTGAGAAACACGCGGACTGCCGGACGATCAACGCCTGCGACGACGGAACGACTGTAACACCGAAGGCCGCGTGCAATCGCGTCACAAGCCGCCGGGAGCCAGCCGCCAGTGCGAGCTGAGCACGCCGCACGCCGAGCGGCAGACCAGCCGAGGAATGCGGAAAGAGATTCCCGGGAACTGGGGATTCGCGGAGCGTGACAGATCACATGTGCGGTGAGTTGTCCGCTTGAATCTGATGGAAAGCGGCGAATGGACGCGGCCAAGGCGGGTCGCGCTCGAACAACCCCCAGATGTTGATCGCATTTTCGGAATTGCGTTGCAGCGAGAGTGAAATCAGGTAGACTGAACGAAGTAGATTCTCGGGATCGCTCCCGGGACGGCGCCCGGAACGACTTTCGGGAACGGCGCGGTACGTTTTACCGCAGGGTTTGCTGGGAGTTCAGTATGAATGCGAGAAGTGTTTCAGGTGGCTGGGGTTGTCGCGCGCCACGGCGTGGCGTGGGTCGGGTTTTGGGGGCGTTGCTCGGCGTTGCCGTTGGCAGTATCGGGGGTTTGGGCACCGTGACGGCGGCGGGGATTGGCGTGGCGGTGCTGGCAGGCACGGCGATGACCACCACCACGGCCTCGGCACTGACGCCGGATCCGGTGTTCGGCGGCACGCTGACTGCCGCCCAGCAGGCGGAGATGATGCAGTGGGGTCAGACGTACTGGAACCGGCTGGAAGGGGTGCCCACGGCGGCCAACACCACGTTTACCTTCAGCACGGCGGCTATGAACAGTCCGCTGTTCAATCCGTTCTACGGCCCACGGCAAACACTGGTGAACCTGGGACTGATCGCTGATGGCGACTGCATGAAGCAACTGGCGGAGTACCCGGGAACAGATGCCGCCAGTGCGGCCAAGCGGCAGGCGATCAAGGATGCACTGGTTGACTTCAGATTCAAGACCGATCCGGTGACGGACCCGACGGGGACGACCACCCACGTGATCAAGATTCTGGACGCGTCCATGGTGGCCGGGCTGGTGACGTACACGGAGGATGGCAAGCTGGTCAGCGAGAAGCTTCCGCTGGATGTGCTGGTGGCGGCGGGAGCAAACGTTGAACTGGCGGACAACCTCAGTGCCGACAGCATCACCGCGCTGCTGGTGCTGACGAATCAGGCACCGGGGCTTGTGGCCGGGGTGAGCGGGGCCACGGAAGCCAAAGCGATGCTGGGCGGACAGGCGACCAAGGCAAACAACGTGGCGACGGCGGTGGCCGCACTGCTGGGCCAAGCGGGCGTTGGTGTTGATGCGGTGGAGCGAATGGACGCACTCTTTGGCGTGTACGGCCAGTTGCCGACGGTGTACGTGGGACTGAGCGACTGCGCGGTGCTGGTGGATGCGACGACGGGTGCGGTGACCACACCGGTGAAGCTGGGCACGCCGCTGGATGCGAGCGGCCTGCTGGCGCTGCACGGCGAGGCGAGCGCGCCGTATGCGCATCGGATGGTCAGCAGTATGGGGTGTACGTTTGTGGCGGCGCCGACATGGCATGCAACACCGCCGGCTGGTTATCCCGCAGCACCCGCCCCAGCGGCACCCAACTTTCTTCCGTTCATCGTGCCCGGTATCTGGCCCACCAGCTGGACCTGTGTCACCGTTGCGCCTGGCCCAGCTACAAGAACCAACCCGTTCCCGACCCTCTTCACCCTCTGCAGGTGCACACAAGACCGTTGGTGGCGGCGCTCCCCGACTGCGATTCCCGCCCTTGTTCCAGACCCGTTCTTCTTGGAGAGGGAGATTTGTGAGTACCCGGGTCCGTGCTTTGCACCACTGATGCTGCCCAGCACAACACCGCCGCTCTTGCCCGGACCAAGTCCAACACAAGTGGTTACCTGTAGAACGATCTATTGGTTCTAGTGTTTATACAACGCAAGCGATGCGAACATGTACGCAAAGAAAATCTGTCAATCGATCCGGAGTCTATCGCTATCCCGAATCATATTAATTTTAACAGTGATGAAAGTACATCGCTCTGCGTTGCGTCAGTTGACAAACAATAAGATTAACAGCACTCTTGAATACTGCCATCGGCCATGTGGCGAAGTGAGCTGTTTATCTAGTACTTGGGTCTACTATACTTTGCTGTCTATATGATCTTGATGCACTTGTCCAGTCTAGCTATCATCATGTGATGACTAGTGACAGCGTTGTGGTTACCAGATGAATCCTTGGCAGGATTGACAGATCTTTCAGGCCGCATCGCGTGTGAGCGCGATGCCGCCATTATGCTCATGGCCTCCCAGCTTGGTTCGCGGCGACGCGTCCTGACAGCAACGCTCTGTGCAGCCTTACTGCCACCCGGGTTCGCGGCCGCTACAGTCGTGGTGGCGCTGGTTGCACCCACGGCTATCAAGGAGATCCGTGGTTCCGACGGTGCACTGATAGGTGCCGTAAGGGGCGGCTTGTGGGCGGCACTCGACTGGTGGGGTGACACGCGAGCACTCTGGTTCGTTCAGGACGGTGAGCCCGACGACCACAGCGCGGCCTTGAGCGCGATGGCCGTGGGTTGTCTTGTGTCGGCAGGAGCAGCTGTGGCAGGCTGGTTGATCTTGAACGGTCTTTGGCACCGCTTGCCGTTTGGTGTTCTGATGGGGAGCCGCCTCAAGCCGCGATGGTTTGACTCAGCGTTGGGTGCGGTATGCATCGGGTTCGGTGCCGGCATGCTGAGTGCACTCGTGGTTCACGAGTGCTGGCGGCTGTTTGGCGTAGTAAGTGTGGTCACCGTGATGCCGTTGTGGCTCGCAGCCGTGATTGGAGCCTTCTTCGGCATCAGTTGGGCGGTTCGTGCTCGATGGCTTGGCGATCAGACTGCCCTTGCCGACCCGTTTCAGCCGCGGCACTCGATTGCGACCAATGCTGGGGTGTCCAAGAAACTGGTCGACTGGCTAGTGGTGGGGAATCAGGTCACTCGACCGGCGAGCGAGCAGGTGGCAAGGCTGATCAAGCGGGCCGTTCTGCTGTTCATCGGGTGTACGGTGTTGTTCTCCGTCGGACGTGTAGGCTCAATCGTGAGCTTTCTGCGGCTCCAGCCAGTTGCGCTGGGAGCCGGGGCTCTCGTGCGGCCGGGACATCAGTTGTTGCTCAACTCCGCGACTGGTGGAAAGCTGCGCTTCACGGTAGAGGTTGGTCCGGCGACGACTGCTTCCGACGGTGACTCGGGATCGGTCAAGAGTCGGGAAGTGGCTTGGCGGCTCGGAAAGCTGGAGGACTCGCCTGATGCACCCGCAGCGTCGCGACGAGTGAGCCTGGCAGAGCATGAAGCCACCCGGGTAACCTACGGATCGGCGCTGCTGGGTGTTTCTTGGGTGCGGTGGCGTGGCGAAGTGTTCGTTTCCGTTGAGGTCTATGAACCGGCATCAGTCGAGGTGATCGAGTGAGTAGCGGGCTTTGCGATAACTCGGAGAATGCACTCGAGCCGGGCAGCCCGTCGCGCATCGATGGCTCGCTGCGAGGGCGGATAGCCCTTCTCACACTCGTGTCGGTGGGCTGCAGTTGCGTCTTGAGTGCCGGGCATCTTGCGTGTACCGCATGCGCAGCCGTGTTCGGCTTCGTGCTGAAGTACTCCGGGCCGAACTGGTGGGATCTTGGTCGCGATCCGCGGTTAGAGGCTGCACCTCTGCTCCGCCACTCGGCGAGCTGGATCGATAACGATTGGTTCCTCCGGATGCACTGGTTGTGGAAGGCGCAGAGTTTCTTTGCCGGAAACTACCGTGAGTTGATCATCAACTCGCTCGGCGTTAGCTCGCTCATCAATGCGGCCACGTTTGGTGTTGCGTACCTCACCACGAGTGTGCTCTGCTGGCTTGTTCCATGGTCTCGACCCGGGTTGCGGTCGCTCTGGCGGCGGCCAGCAGGTCTGCGCGTGCGTCGCACGCTGGGCTGGGCCGCACTACTCGGCGCTGGCTGGGCACTGTGTTCGCACGAGGTCGGCGCGGCATTCGGCAATCTTGAGCCGGAGCTGTCCTTGCCTGGTTCTGTTGCGGTCACGCTCGCGGGGCTCTTGGGTACGGGCTCGGCGCTGGGAGCCATCCTGCAACGCATGGCATGGCTCGACACCGCGACCACCCGTTGCAGGCTTTGTGGGTACGAACTGGCCGGGATCCAGGCGACAAACTGTCCAGAGTGCGGCGAGCTGAGGCGGCAGCTGGAGCACAGGCACTCGGCTCGGACGGCGGCGGCTTGGTTCAGCACCACCCGCAGGCTTTTCGTCGTCGGCGCGTTGGTTGCCATCGTGCTGGCATGTTTGCGAGTTGGAAGTGGCCTGAACTATCTTCGTCAGGGCCAGTCGTCGATGGTGACTGCTGATTTCTGGCTGAGTCGACCGGTGCTGGTCGACAGCCCAAACCATGGGGCATGGTTGCTGCAGTTCGCAAAGGACACCGCCGCTGCAGCGGCCGAGCCGAATCGTGTGCAGGCAGACGAGGTGCCCCTGGTCATGACAGCGACCCGCGTTGAAGCTGGCGTACGAGGCGAGACCGTTTCACTTCACTTCTGGGTGCCAGTGTCGCCGATGCTGAGTCGGCAGTATGTCGCCGGTCTGGGGCTCGGAATTCGGGTTTACCAGACCACAGGCTGGGAAGAATGTGTCTCGCTGACGGTGTTCGATCAATCCACGACTATCGCGGTACCGTAGATCGGCACCCGCCTTCCGGCGCGATGGCGCAAAGCGACGCTGTCCCTCGGCGACTGTCGGCACTCCGATCCGGATGCGTAAAGCCCATCCTGATCCCTATTGTCGGGCTTTCCCCCGCCTCCAAACGTCTTTCAGATGGTTATTGCCCCGGCACCCGATCGAAACGCTGGACTTTCCGGACAGATGTGTCAGAATGTTCGCACGGATGTGCCCTGAGTGTGCGGGTGCGTCCGGCTGTGGTTTGCGAACTGGAGACTGTTGCGGTGAGCAAGAACGAGCGAAGCGTGATTGCGGCGTGTGTGCTGGTGGCGGCTGCGGGCGCGGGGGCGATGGCGCAGCCGCTGGGGCCGGCGCCGGTGCCGCCGGAGAACCCGATTACTGAGGCCAAGGCGGTGCTGGGCAAGATCCTGTTCTTTGATGAGCAGATGTCATCGGACAACACGATGGCGTGCGCGACGTGTCACATTCCATCGGCTGGCGGGGCGGACCCGCGGCGGCAGCGGATTCCGGGGCCGGACGGGGTGATGAACACGGCCGATGACATCTTCGGCTCGCCCGGGGTGGTCAAGAGTGATGAGCTGCTGAACTATGTTCGCGACACGGTGCGCGGGACGGCGGTGCAGGTGACGGGGCGGACGGCCAACCCGACGATCAACGCGGCGTACTTTGACAGTCTGTTCTGGGATGGCCGGGCCAAGGGCCGGTTCATCGACCCGCAGACGGGCGAGGTTGCTATAGAGTCGGGCGGTGCGCTGGAGAGCCAGGCGGTGGGGCCACCGACTTCGGGCGTGGAGATGGGGCATGCGGGGCGGGACTGGAACCAGATCACGCGGAAGCTGGCGGCCTCGCGGCCGCTGGCACTGGCCACGAACCTGACGCCGGACATTGCCGCGGCGCTGGCGCAGTACCCGACGTACCCGATGCTGTTTGAGGCGGCGTTCGGGGACGGGGCGATTTCGTCCAAGCGCGTGGCGTTTGCGATCGCGACGTATCAGCGGACGCTGATCTCCGACCAGACGCCGTTTGACCGGTGGCTGGGCGGGGATGAGTCGGCGATGACGACGAACCAGATCAACGGGTGGTTCGCGTTTAACGATGCGAACTGTGCGCAGTGCCATGTGCCGCCGACGTTCACGGACAACAACTTCCGCAACATCGGCGTGCGGCCGAGCGCGGAGGACACGGGGCACATGCAGGTGACGGGCAACCCGGCGGATGCGGGGAAGTTCAAGACCTCGACGCTGCGGAACATGGCGCTCAAGTCGTCGTTCATGCACAACGGGCAGATGACCAATATGCTGGATGTGGTGCGGTTCTACAACGGCACTTCGGCGGCGTTCCCGATCTTCCGGGACAACCTGGACCCGGAGATGGAGTTTGTGTCTGTTCCCGGATCCCAGCAGGGCGTGCTGGTGGACTTCCTGCTTAACGGCCTGACGGACCCGCGGGTGCGGGCCGGGACGTACCCGTTTGATTCGGTGACGCTGTACAGCCAGCGGCCGGCGGACCGGCCGACGGTGCTGGGCACGGGCACGGCGGGAACGGGCAACGTGATGCCGCAGTGGATTGCGACGATGCCCGCGCTGGTGGGCAGCAGCGAGTTCCGGCTGGGTGTGGACCGGACGGTGGGCGGGGCGGAGGCGGTGCTGGTGGCGTCGAGTTCGGCACCGGTGAGCAACCGGCTGCCGGGTGCGACGGTGCGTGCGACGGTCACCGCCGGCGGGCAGGCGCTTGCCGCGGGGGCGGGCACGGCGACGGCGTTTGTGCCGATTCCGGCGGACCGGTCGCTGGTGGGCACGAGCGAGTACTTCCAGTGGATCATCACCGATGCGGCGGCACCGGGCGGGTACGCGTACAGCGCACCGCTGCGGGTAACGTACATCTGCGGGGCCAGCGGGTGTGCGCCGGGCTGCCTGGCGGACATTGCCAAGGGCGGCGGTGAGCCGGGCGGTGACGGGCAGATCACCGGCGGCGACTTTGTGGCCTTTGTGACCGGCTTTACGCAGGGTGCGGCGATCTCGGACATCGCCGGGCCGGGCGGCGAGCCGGTGCCGGACGGGACGATTGATGGCGATGACTTCATCGCGTTTATCAACGCGTTCATGGCCGGATGCTGAGTGCGGCCGGCCGCGGGTCGGCGGCAACCGCGATTCAGGGAGACGCCGCGACGCTTCATGGCGGATCGGACTGGCGCGGCTTGGCCACAATGCGTGGCGGGGCCCGTAGCATGCGCCATGTCAGAGCACCCGCGCGTTGCCAATGTGATCGCCGCCATGGAGCGGATCTGCCCCGTCCGGTTTGCCGAGAGCTGGGACAATGTGGGGCTGCTGCTGGGCTCACCCGATGAGCACCTCCACGGGCCGGTGCTGCTGTGCATTGACCTGACGCACGCGGTGCTGGATGAGGCCAAGGCAATGGGAGCGACGTGCGTGGTGTGTTATCACCCGCCGATTTTCACGGCACTCAAGCGGCTGACGACGCAGGATCCGCGGCAGGGTCTGCTGCTGCGGGCGGCGCGGGCGGGGTTCTCGCTGTACTGCCCGCACACCGCGCTGGATGCGGCGCCGGATGGGCTGGCGGACTGGCTGGCGGACTGCTGCATGGAGTCGGGCCGCGTGTCGCATGCCGACCGGCGTGCGCTGCAGCCATCGGGCGTGCAGGATGAGACGCAGCAACTGAAGGTGGTGACGTTTGTGCCGGCCGGTGAGGCCCAGCGGGTGCGCGATGCGCTGGCGACGGCGGGTGCGGGGCGGATCGGCAACTACGAGGTGTGCTCGTTTAGCGTCGAGGGCACGGGCACGTTCCTGGGCAACCCCGAGAGCCGGCCGACGATGGGCTCGGCCGGGCGGCTGGAGACCTTAAACGAAGTGCGGCTGGAGATGGTGTGTGCCAGGCGGTCGCTGGCGCTGGCACTGACAACGCTGCGGCAGTTTCACCCGTATGAGGAGCCGGCGATTGACGTGTACCCGCTGCATCCGCAGCCGCGGCGGGATACGGGTGCGGGCCGGCGGCTGGTGCTGGACCGGCCGGTGCCGGCGAGCGAGGTGGCGCGGCGGCTGAAAGGTGCGCTGGGGCTGACGCACGTGGAAGTGGCGCTGGCGACGGACAAGCCGATCAGCTGCATCGGCGTGTGCGCGGGATCGGGCGGGGAGCTGATGGAGGCGGCGATCAGCGAAGGGTGCGAGCTGTTTGTGACCGGCGAGATGAAGCACCACGATGTGCTGGCCGCGACGATGCGGGGGCTGAGCATTATGCTGGCCGGGCACACGCGGACGGAGCGGCCGTACCTGCCGATTCTGGCCTCGCGCCTTGCGGCGATGCTGCCGGGCGAGCAGGTGCTAGTGAGCACGGCCGACCGGGACCCGCTGCGGCCGGAGTGAGCAAGAGGGGGAGGAGGCGACGTGGCCGACCAGCCGGCTGCCTTCGACCGGACCATCACACCAGACGCCGGCGCCGTGAAAGTGCGGCCACCGTCAGTACCACGCACATGGTGACACTGCCTGCGGGTGTCGGCACAGTTGCAGCAATCCGAAGCCCAGCAAACGTGGCGAGGTCATCTGGATAGGCAGCAAATCCTTCGCTGCGGTACAGCGAGTCTTCCCGTCCGGGTATCTGACTTTGTCGTGGGCTACCGGAATACAAACGCCCTCCGCGCTGTCCAACGGCATCCTCATTCCAGTCTCGCGAACTGCCGGAAAGATCGAACAGCCCCCAAGGGCTTTGCGTTGCCTCGTACGAGGAAACCGGCAGTTCCCAGGCATATGGCGGCAAAAACTGAGCGCCGACAATCGACTCACCACCTTCCCACGGGAAGCCGTAACGAAGTTCATTATCCGACGCGTTGGGATACGTCCAGTAGCCGCCTTGGCTCGGCCCGGAACGGTTAGGGTCGTAGTACCCCGCCTTCACCCACTGCGACCGGGTTGGGATGTAGAACCGGGCATCCTGCGTGTGGACCAACTGGTCGCTGAACTGGCGGCCGGGCAGATCGCCGAAGGTGCTGGTGTCGTACGCGCCGGTCTCAAAGGCCGCCGCGGTGCTTTGTCTGTCGTTGCACAACCAGTTGCAGTATCGGGCGGCTGCACGCCACGACATCGCCGCGGCAACCTGCTCGGAACCGGGGTTTACGACGTAGCGATTGATGTCGTAGTCAAAGCGAATGAAGATGCCGACGATCCCGTATTGCTGGCCCGGGTCACCCTGGATGAACGGCAGATACGCATTGGCGAACTCGGCCATTTGGGTGTTGGTGACCTGGGTCCGGGCGATGCGGAAGGGCTCGGCGACTGAACCGCTGCCAGCGTTGCGACCAAACAGCCCGCCCGGATACGCGGCGTTGCCGGGTGCCCCCACGGTCACGAACTCATACCCGTGCTCGCGGCTGATCTGCGCGCCCGACGCGACGGCGACCGGTGACAGCGGCGGCAAGTCGGCACCTGACGCTGCACTGGACGCGAAGGCGGCACAGCACACCATGATTGAAAGAAGTGTTGTCTGCATCGAACTGCACTCCGGACTGTGGGGTCAGCGCTCAACTGGACAATGACCGAACTGGACTGGCAGTCACGCCAACCAGAAGCCGCCGACATGTTCGCGAACACTGGATCATTCCCCGTACACCAAAGCTCGCACGAGCATCACTGCGTGCCAACCACCGGTCGCCAATCGTGACATGCTGCGCGAGCAAGGCGGGTTGTAAGGAACCCGCCTGATGAACAGTATCGGGTGCTGTGCGCGATGACAAGGATGCCATCAGGTCGCTCCCGGGAGCGGGGAGCGACGCGACGACCAGGCGGCAGGCCGCGATCGTTGATTGAAAACCGTGACTGCAAAGAACTCAAAAAGACACCCGCCCGACGAGCCGGGGGGCTGGTCGGGCGGGTGGTGCGTCGGGACGCGGGAGGGTTCAATCGCCGGGGTTTCTACCGGCCGCCGAGCGGGCGGTTTCAGCAGCCCGCGCTGAAGGCGTTGATGAAGGCGATGAAGTCGGAGCCGTCGATGGTGCCGTCACCGGGAGGCGTGCCGCCGCCATCGACGATGTCGGCGACGGGGTCAACGGAGGCATCACCGATGCCAAAGGAGTTGATGAAGTCGATGAAGTCGGTGCCATCGACGGTGCCGTCGAGGTTGAGGTCCGCCAGGCAGCCGGGCGGGACGACGACGGGGGTGACGGAGGTGTTGATCACACCGGCGCCGGCGGTGGTGGTGGCGCTGTAGGCACCGACGCGGAGGAGGTAGGTCTGGCCGCCGGTGGCGGCGAAGCTGACCTGGCTCTGCAGGCTGCCGAAGTCGTCGTTGCAGACGATGGGCGTGGTCACGGCGTCGGGGCAGGAACCTTCGTAGACAGCCAGGACCGTGTCGAAGCCGGTGCCGAAGGTGTCGATGACGACGTCGCTGGTGGCATCGGGCGTCAGGGAGTACCAGAGGTCCTTGAAGATGTTGCCGCCGCCGCAGTCGGTGAGGGCGAGGCCGGAGGAGTCGGAGGCGCAGCCGTTGTCGAAGTTGGTGGCACCGGTGGACAGGGGGAGTGCGGTGGCGCAGGTGTCGTTGTCGAGGGTGGCGTCGGAGAGGCTGACGGTGAAGACGCCGGCGGCGTTGTTGAACCCTGCAACGCGGATGTAGTAGACGCCGCCGGAGATGGCGTCGAAGGTGAAGCAGGAGTCACGGTCGGGCGGGTTGCAATCGTCGTTGCAACCGACGTTGAAGATGAAGGGGAAGCCGCCGAGGGTGCCCTGGCGGTAGACGCCCAGGACGGTGTCAAAGTCGGCGTTGGATGTGGTGACGGTGTAGGTCGCGGCGCACGGAGAGGTAAAGGTGTACCAGACATCGGGCGATGCCTGGGACGAACCGCAGGCACCGGTGGAGGGCACATCGTTGGTGGCGTAGTTGGTGGTACCGAGCTGGGAGGAGCCGGGGTTGAGCGTGAAGGCGGCGGAGCGAGCGTTGTTGGGCGGCGCGGCCGGGGTGAAGGTGAAGTTGAAGTGGGCATCACCACCGACGGGGTAGCTGGTGCCGTACCTGGCGACCTTGAAGGTGTAGCCGATGCCGGGGCCTGCGGCGAAGGTGATGGTCGACTGCGCGGTTCCGCCGGAGTCGTCGTTGCAGGCGTACTGGGTGGGGGAGAGATAGAGGGGGCCGCCGCCGAGGTTGATGGTGATGCCGCAGCCATTGAACGCGGACAGGACGGTGTCGTAGTTTGAGCCAAAGGTGTCGGCGGTGATGGTGCCGTAGGCGGTGGAGTTGTAGCGCCAGTAGACGGTGGCGCTGCTGCCGGCGGAGCTGCCGCAGGACTCGTTGGGCTCGCGGCTGCGGGCGGTGGCGTTGAAGCTGTTGGACGTGTTGGAGTAGTTCAGGCCGGTGAAGACGCGGGCGTCGGAGCACTCGTCGTTGTCGGGCGAGAAGCCGGTGATGGACAGGAAGGTGTCGGGCAGGCCGTAGCCGAAGGTGGTGTCGTAGTTGGCCGCGCCGTAGTCGGTGCAGAAGGTCTGCATGAAGAACTTGAGGCCGAAGCTCGAGAGGTGCGGGTGAGCGGCCAGCGTGGTGGCCGAGGCGCCGGCGACGGCGGGGCAGGCGGCGGAGGTGCCGCTGAACCAGGTCATGTCGCCGCTGGTGTAGCCGTCGGCACCGGTGCGGTCGCTGGTGCGGACCTCGACACCGGGGCCGGCCATGGAGATGCCGGCGCCGCGGTTGGAGAAGCTGGCGATCATGCCGCTCGCCTGCATGGCGCCGATGGCGACACCATCGGGCGAGCTTGAGGGGTAGCCGATGCTGGCGGCCGAGCCGTTGCCGGTGGAGAAGAACGAGAGCATGCCGGCGGTGTAGCTGGCGGAGATCTGGGCATCCAGCGCGGCCGAGCCGCCGCCGAGGGTGTAGCTGTTGCTGGAGATGCGGCAGAGCTGGCCCTGGGCGTAGGCCAGGGCGTTGACGGTCCAGGAGTAGCTGGAGGAGGAGAAGGAGTTGCTGCAGGGCGAGCTATTGGCCTGAGCGGCGAAGCGGATGGAGATGGTCTGGGCGGACGGGGCCATGCCGACGCCGCCGGTGCCGTTGTTCATGATGCCGGAGATGATGGCGGCGCAGGGGGTGCCGTGGTTCTCACAGGCGTTGGTGGGGCTGCCGTTGCCGGCACCGCCGGCCAGGCCGTTGGTAAAGTCGCGACCGGTGAGGGCGTTGATGTCGGGGTGGCCCTGCTGGCCGCCGACGTCGAGGACGGCGACACGGATTCCGCTGCCGCGGGAGAGGTCCCAGGCGGTGGTGGACCGCATGTCAACGCCGCTGGTCCAGCCGCCCAGCTGGCCGGTGTTGAGGTGGAACCACTGGCGGTCGAACTCGGGATCGGTGGGGACGGTGTCCTGGAGGAACACGGTCTGGTGCATGTCGGGCTCGGCGAAGAGGACGCCCATGGGGGCGAGATCAGCCAAGGCATTGGCGGCACGCATGGCATCGAAGCCGTTCTTGCCGCGGAGCGTCAGGCGTGCACCACCGGTGATGGTGCCCAGGAAGTCCTCGCGGACATCCAGCGCGACGGGGGCCATGGTGGCCAGGACGGAGCCCTTGCCCAGGACGGCGGTGTCGACGCGGACGAGCAGGTCCTTGGTCGGGAAGCAGATGCCCGCATCGTTGAGCGGGGTGACAAAGACAGGTGCGGCGAAGTTGACGATGGGCAGTGAGGCGAGCGCACTCACCCAAGCGGCGGAGGTCTTGATGTCGGCGATGGGATCGGCCAGGGTCAGCAGGACGTAGTCGCCCGCGCCGGTGCGGAGGGCGTTGGTGATGCGGAGGCCGAGCTTGGCGGCCTCCATGACGACCTGCTGGTCGGTGGTCTCGGCGCTCACCTGAACGGCGAGCGTGTCGCCCTTGAGCTTCATGCCCACGCGCAGGCCGCGGTAGACGGTCCAGTTGGGCGTGAGTTCGTCGGTGAGCGGGACGGAGCGGGCGGCGAGCTGCTCGAGGACGAGCTTGCCGTCCTTCTTGGCCATGACGGCGGGGTCCTGGGCGTCCTGAGCGAGTTCCTCGGGTGACGGGGGAACCAGGGCGAGGGTCAGCTCGGCCAGGGCCTCCTGCGATTGCTTGGCGGGGGCATGGGACTGGGCGGAGCCGAAGGCCGAGGCGGCCAGGCCGACGACTGAGAGAACGAGCAGGGTGCGACGCATGATTCTGTCTCCGTGTATGACCGGCGGCCCGAAATAGGGCGCGGCGGATGGGTGGGCATCTCTCTTCCTCTGCCGTCGGAGCGAGAGCCGCCGCTGAGGGAGGACAGGGAATCTGACAATTTGCAGAATTTTGGTGGCGAGCACCGGCCGACCCGGGAGAACGCCGGGGTGTCCGCAGCACAAAAGATGTTCAGGAGGCCCGCTCGAACGGGCAGTGGCCGGTCACGGATAGGCCGCTGACCAGACCAGGACGCCGCCGACGAGCATGGCGATGGAAATTTTCACAAAGGTCGCGGCCAGACGGCCCACGGCGGCACCCTTGGCAACTTCCATGGACTGGTCCCAGTCCTTGCGGTCGATTATGCGTGTGCTGAGCATGGCCAGCACGCCAGCACCGATGGAGGCACCGGCCACGGTGCCCAGCACGGGAACGGGGATGAGAAAGGTCCCCAGCACGGCACCGAGCATGGCACCAACGACTGAAAAGGCAGCGGATTTCTTGCTTCCGCCGGCCTTGCCCGCCCCGACCGCGGAGGCAAGGACCTCAATAACTTCGCCGAGGACGGCGATGACCACCAAGGTGATCAGGGTGGCAGGGTGAAAAACCTTATGGGTTGGGAAGAGAATCTCGATAGCGACGGCGGCGGCCAGCATGAGCCACACGCCGGGAAGGGTCAAAAACGCCAAAACGACACCAACCCCGACAGCGGCGAGCATCAAAAGGATGATGACGAGATTATCGAGCATTTTTTCGCAAAACCGGCCGTGGGCTGGCCGCGAATGGAAGTATGGTGTAAATCTAGAACGTTGCCGGGTTGCAGTCCTTGCAATCCGATGAGAAATGCGATATGACGGGAAATTCGGCCGGTACGGCCTCCCGCATCTTCAGGACACGCCATGAAAGATCAAACGCGAACGGTTGTAACAGCGATGGCGGCGGTTTCCCTGATTGCGGGGGCAGCCTGCGGGCAGGTCTCGATCCTGCGGAACGACTCAGCGCAGATTCCGCTGCCGTCCGGCCAGAGCTTTCCGGCCGCGATTCAGGTCGGGTTCGGGCCCGGTGAGGAGGCGATGTCGATTTATTCGGTCTCACCGAACATCACGTTCCCGGCCCGGGTGACGAGCATCGGGATTCTGTGGTACTCCAATACCAACATCCTCCTGCAGGTTCCCGTGGAACCGACGATTCAGGACGGCTTTAAGCTCTGGGCGGGCTCAACGGCGGATCCGCGGCTGATGTCGGTGGTGGGAATGACCAGCCCGGTGCAGCTCAGCGACGGCGGGTACAACATCATCGACCTGGTGAATCCGCAGCCGGACGGCTCGATCGAGCCGCCGATTGTCTTTGAGACGCGGCCGAACTTTATCGGCTGTTCGCTGGTGTTTGACACCGAGCCGACGAGCGGAAACTGGACCAACGGTGCGCCGGCGGGCAACACCTTTGCGGCCAGTGTGTGCTACGACCGCACGGCGTCGGACGCATTCAATCCGAATGATTCGAACCGGAACTGGATCCGCTCGCTGGGGACCACCAACACATCGACGGGGCTGCGGTCTGGCTGGATCCGGTACCGCGACCTTCGGACGGCGAGCAACGCGGCACCGGCCGGCTACGACCTGGTGCTGCGGATCAACCTTGAGCCGTACACCCCGCCGCCGCCGCCGGTGACGTGCATCGCGGACCGCGACGGGGACCAGACTGTCGATGGCGCGGACTTCATCATGTTCATCAACTCGTTTGCCATCGGCGACGCGGCGGTGGACTCGTCGGCCGACCTGGCCGGCGGCGGTGACCCCAACCTGCCAGAGGGCGGGCCGGACGGGACGATTGACGGAACGGACTTCATCGCGTTCATCAATGCGTTTGGCGCGGGGTGCTGAGGGGAGTCACCAGGGCAGATGGTCAAATAGGGAAATGGTCACATTGTCAAAGGAGAGGCAGGCCTGGGGTGCGCGCGGTGAGCCGGCGGTGCGCGGTAGTGCGGGGGCCAGCGACACGCTCATGAAGTCCGGAGCCGGGCGGGCTCCAAGGGGTGGGGCGTGGGTGATACGGTTGCGACCCGTGGCGGGCCGGAGCCTGGCATGTGGGAGTGCGGCGGTGAGCCGCGACGACCCTTTGCTGCGAGCTGACTGCCATGGCCGTGACGTTTCCGCTTGGATTTACTGCTTCGGGTGCGACCGCGGGGATCAAGCCCTCGGGCAAGCCGGACCTGTGCCTGATTGCGCGCGACGGCGGGACTGATGGCGGTGCGACGGGCTGCGCGATGGTGTTCACGGCCAACGCGGTGACGGGTGCGCCGGTGATTGTGGGCAAGAAGCGGCGGGCGGCGGTGCTGGCCGGGACGCTGGCGACGCCGCGGGCGGTGCTGATCAACGCCGGCAACTCCAACGCGGCGACGGGGCAGCAGGGTGTGGCCGATGCGGAGGCGTGCTGTGCGGCGACCGCGTCGCTGCTGGGGTGCGGGCCCGACGGTGTGGTGCCATCATCGACGGGGGTGATCGGCCGGCCGCTGCCGGTGGGCAAGATCATCGCGGCGCTGCCAGGGCTGGCGGCATCGCTGGGGCGCGGGGAGGCGGCGGATGCTGCCGCGGCGGCGGCGATTATGACGACTGACACCGTGCCCAAGAGCGCGCGGGCGGAGTACCGCGAGACGGTGGGCGGGGTGAGCCGGACGATCCGCATCGGCGCGATTGCCAAGGGTTCGGGGATGATCGCGCCGCGGCTGGAGTCGGCCTTTGCGCCGCCGGCGGCCAGCGCGACCATGCTGGCATTTGTGACCACCGATGCGCCGATTGCCAGCATGGACCTGCAGCGGGCCACGGAGACGGCGTGCTCGGGCTCGTTTGACAGGGTGAATGTTGACAATCACCCTTCGTGCAGCGACACGGTGATTGTGCTGGCCAGCGGTGCGGCGGGCGGGACGCCGATTGTGCACGGGACGGAGGCCTACGAGCGGTTTACCGGCGCGCTGCGCACCATGTGCGAGGACCTGGCGCGGCAGATCATCGTTGATGGTGAGGGTGCGACGCGGATCTTTAAGATCGCGATCCGCGGTGCGAGCAGCGATGAGGCGGCACGGAAGATGTGCGCGGAGGTGGTCAGCTCGCCGCTGGTCAAGTGCGCGATCCACGGGCGCGACCCCAACTGGGGGCGGATCGTGACGGCGGCGGGCAACGCCGGTGTGTGGTTTGACACGTCGGAGGCATCGCTGACCATCGGCGGTGTGGAGGTGTATCGCGCGGGAGTTCCGGTGACCGAGGCACTGACTGACCCGCGGCTGAAGACCGCGATGGCCGGGAAGGAAGTGCCGCTGGAGCTGGTTGTTGGCCGCGGCCCGGGGGCGTGGTGGATGCTGGGGTGCGACCTGAGCAAGGAGTATGTAGTGATCAATGCTGAGTACACGACGTGACCGGGGGGGCAAATGGCCAAAGTACCAAATGGCCAAATTGCCAAATGGGGGCGGGCGCCGCGGGGCGGCGGGGCATCGGAGGCAGGTCAGCGTGGCGACGGGGCATCGGCGACCGAGCGCCAGTATGGAGCGTTGCCGACGAGGTGGGGGCGGTAGTAATCGAGCTTCCAGAGTGCGGCGGAGCGGTCGGAGCTGCCGGTGGCCAGCGTGATGCCATCGGGGGCCAGGGCCATCGAGAGTACGAGGTCCTTGTGGCCAGTGAGCCGGGCGAGTTCATCGCCGGTGCGTGTGTCCCAGAGCTGCACTTCCGCGCTGCGGCTGCACGAAATCAGCACGTTGCCGCCGCGGTGGAACGCCAGGCCGAAGACGTGCTGACGGACTGAGGAGAACGTGCGCAGCAGGGCACCACTGCGTGCATCGTGCAGGCGGATCTTCCAGTCGTCACTGCCGACGGCGATGACAGTGCCGTCCGCCGAGACGGCGACGGCGCGGGCGGGCCAGCCGGTCGGTGGAGTGCGGAAACGCTCAGACCAGTCCGCCGTGCGATAGGCGATGCAGCAGCCGTCGCTGCCGGCGACGTAGAACGTCTGGCCGTCGGGGCTGAAGGCACCATCGATGCTGCGCTGGGCGTGGGCGGGCACGCGACGGAGCAACTGACCATCGCTGGCACGCAGGACCGCGAACTCGGACCCGGAGCCCAGGACAACGATGCTGGTTCCATCTGGCGTGTAGCCGACCCAGGTGGGCAGAGGCAGGGCCGATCCGAGAACCCGCGCTGGCGGGGGCAGGGCGGAGGCGGCACTGAACACGCGGACGACACCATCGGTGGAGGCGACGGCGATGTCGGTGCCGGAGGGCGAGAACCCGAGGGCTTCGAACGAAACGCCCGCGGGCGGAGTGCTCCAGACGTTGGCGCGCGTGGCCACATCGGTGAGCCGGAGTGTGCCATCGGCGGATGCAGCGGCCACCGTTCGACCGTCGGGGCTGAAGCGAACGGAGTGGACCGTGGCGGAGAAGCCGGGCAAGGACGTGAACCACTGGCGGGGCTTGTGCTCGAACACGCGGATGGCACCCTGGCTGTCGTAGGCGGCGACGATTCCTCCGTCGGCACTGAATGCCGGTGTGGTACGCATGAGGCCGCCGTGCTCGAAGCTTCCCAGGAGCTGGCCGGTGGCGGTTTCCCAGAGGCGAAACACGCGCTCGCTGCCACCGGTGAGCAGAAGCCTGCCGGAGGCGGAGAACTCCACCTGCGCCACAAAGCCCGTGTGGGCTGAGAGCACGCGCGCGGGCTCTGGGGAGTCGCTAGTCAGATCGAACAGCAGCAGCTGATCATGAAAGGCGACGGCCAGGGTCCGGCGGTCATCGGTCAGACGGGTGGCAAAGATCCCCAGGCGTGCAGCGGAGGCCATGATGGCCTCGGGCACCTGACGGGTAAGGATCAGGGCTCCGTCCTGCGAGTTCCAGACGCATGCATCGCGACCGACGCTGCCGACGACAACCTTGCCGTGATCGCCGAACGTGGGATAGGCGCGGACGGAGGACTGACCGGTCAGCTCGGCGACAAGGCCCAGTGGCTCGGTGTTCCAGAGGCGGATCCGCCAGTCGCCGGAAACCGTCAGGAGCCGCGAGCCGTCGGCTGAGACGTCAACGACGGTCTGGCCGACGAGCCGCTCATCATCGATCTCGCGGTTGGTTCCCGCATCGAGCTCGAGGATGACCGCGCCTCGGGGGCGGCTCATGACGGCGCGACGACCGCCGGAGCCGACCCAGACGTTGGTGCTGGGCTGTGCCAGGATTGCGGGACGGGACTGCAGGAGACGACCGTCGGGGATGGAGTACAGCCGCTGTGCACCATCGCCGGCGACGACGCGGACGGCGGTGCCGCCGCGCTCCATGATCAGCGCTTCGGCGTTTGGGATCGTGGAGAGGTACGCCACCGATGGGAAGCGCGACGACAGTTCGGTGACGGCCCAGGCGGCCTGCATGGCGCGGGAGGGTGATGCGAACAGAAGGCCGGGGGAGGTCAGGTCGGCGGCACTGGCGAGCACCTGCGGCCAGAGCAGCGCCTCGGCGCGGAGCTGCTCACCGGCGGTGGTGGCGGCGCGGCCGCGCTCGATGGTGCCCTGGGTCAGCGAGTCGGCCAGCAGCGCCTGCTGGACGCTGAACCGGTGCGCACTCCAGGCGGTTGAGCCGGCGAAGGCGGCCAGCAGCAGGAGCACGCCGGTGGCGACGATCACCGTGGTCCTGTGTCGTGCGGCGAGCTTGCGCAGGACGTAGAGCGAGCTCTGGGTGCGGGCCTCGACAGCGCGGCCGGCGAGCCAGTTCTCGATATCCGCCCGGAGTGCGGCGGCCGACTGGTAGCGGAGATCCGGATCCTTGGCCAGCGCTTTGCTGACAATCGCCTGGAGCTCGCCACCGGCGGGCCGATCGCCGGGACCGATGCGACCGAGCGGCGCGGGCTCCTGAAGCGTGATGCTGGCGATAGTCCTGCTCAGCGAGCTGCCGGTGTCATAGGGCAGGCGCCCGGTGAGGGCGACGTAGAGCAGCAGGCCCAGGGCGTAGACGTCGGAGCGGGTGTCGACCATCTCGGTCACGCCGCTGACCTGCTCAGGCGAGGCGTAGGCAAGGGTTCCGACAAAGCCGCCGGCGCGGGTGATGTGCGTGTCAGCCGCGATCCGGCGGGCGATGCCGAAGTCCACGACACGCGGCGTGCCATCGGCGGCGATGAGGATGTTGGCGGGCTTGAGGTCGCGGTGGATGACACCGTTGGCGTGGGCGTAGTGGACACCGGCGCAGACGGCGGAGATGACGGCGAGCTTGGTGCGGATGGCACGCCGGGAGGCCTCGGCGGATGGGGGCGACTGGGCATCGATGCGCTGGCACCAGAGGTCCAGATTGATTCCGTCGACGTACTCCATGACCAGTGCCAGGCGGCCGTCAGACAGAGTGATGCTGTGGTAGACCGTGATGATGTTGGGGTGGCGGAGACTTGCGGCGAGTTCCGCCTCGCGGCCGAAGCGCCGGGCGCCGGATCCGGAGCCGACGCCGGGATCAACAAGCTTCACGGCGACGCGGCGTTTGGTGTCGAGCTGGACGGCCTCGTAGAGGACACCCTGGGCTCCGCGACCCGCCTCGCGCAGGATGTGGTAGTTGGGCAGCAGATCGTCAGCGGGGAGCGGCTGCGGCTGTGCGGTGTCCAGCGAGGCATCGCCATCGAAGACACCGCGCAGGCCCGCCATGAAGGCGAGGTTCTCGCGGATCTGGCGTGCCAGCTCGCCGCAGGCCGCGCAGGCATCGACATGGAGGCTCAGCGGAGCGGGCAGCGGCCCGGCGACGATCGCCTGCTCCAGCGCATCGGCTGGCGGGCACGGGCTCGGTGCGGGCGCGGTCACAGCTCGACAAACTCCGAGGTCAGCGAGGCGACAATCTCGCGGAGCTTGCCGATGACGCGGTTCTTGGCCACATAGACCTCGGCGACGGTCATGTCGCACTCCGCAGCGGCGGCATCTGCCGGCACGCCGCGGACGGCGCAGAGCTCAAAGGCCCGGAGCGTGCGCGGGTCAAAGCGGGACTGGCTGTGCAGCTCGGTCATGGCCCGCTGGAGGATGACCTTGCGGACAGCGGCATCCCAGACGGCGGCCTCATCGGCCGGGGCGGGCTCATGCTCGATGGCGGATTCGCCGCGGCTGATCCGCCGGCGATACGCCGCACGCTGGAGGTCGGCGATGCGGTGGCTGGCGATGCCGATGATCCACGAGCTCAGGCGTCCGCGGGTGCGGTCGTAGCGGCCCTTCTGATAGTCGGCGACGAAGCTGACCAGCGTGGTCTGGGCGACATCGGCGGCGTCCTCATCACTGAGGCCGCGCTGCCGGGCAAAGGCCAACAGCACCGGGCGGTAGCGCAGGTCAAAGAGCTGCCAGGACTCGGCATTGGCCGAGTCGCGGAGGGAGTCGAGCAGCTGGGTGGTGGTTTGGGTGAGCACGTGGGGTACCGGCCCTTAGGACGCAGGAAGTGTACGCAAAAGGGGAGGTGAGGCCGGGGGAAGCCCCAGACCTAGCGAACGCCGCCCGAACTGCGGATGACTGAAAAAAAGTTGTGCTGATGCTGCAAGTTACCGGCGTTGCCCTCGCACTCACAGTGGCGACGCCGAGTGTCGGTGCCGCGAATCGATGCACCTTCTCGTGAGGAGAATCACAATGTCTGCCAATCGCCTGATCGTCGGAGTCGGAGCTTGCGTGGCCGTGCTTTGCGGCACCACCCTTCCTGCGGCGGCCGTTCCGCTGAACTGGATGAACATGGCCCCGACGCCGTTTGGCACCTCGGTGCCGAACAACTCGGTGTACACGCTGCCGGGCATCGGCAACGTGACGGTGAGCTACGCGTTCACCGGCAGCTTCGCCGATTCGCGGTTCCAGAACCCGCTGCTGCTCAACGGCAACGTGAGTGCCAACGCGTACACCTGGGGCAACCAGGAGCTGTTCGCCGCGACGAATCTCGGGCAGACCGGTCAGCCGAGCAACTGGCGCATCACCTACACGTTTACTTCGCTGCTGCCGGGCGGGTCGATCTACCTCGGCGTCTCGGGCCTGGGCCGGACAACTAACAACGGCGGCATGATGACCGTGGCCAGCGTGAACCAGAACGGAACTTACCTGGGCGACTGGTCCGGCGGCGGCAACTACGGGCTCACGCAGTTCACCGGCGGTCCGGGCGTCTTCTCGCTGAACAACTCCGTCACCGGCGCGGGCGGCGCCGACCCCTGGTGGAACACCTCGCTGGCGGTGATCCGCATCGACGATCAGATCAGCTCGCTGACGGTGAACTTCAGCCAGCTTGAGGGCGACGGGCTCGGCCTGAACATCGCCAGCGTGCCCGCTCCGGGTCCGGCAGCGCTGCTGGGTCTGGGTGCAGCGGCCGCGCTGCGTCGCCGCCGCCGCTGAGACGGCCGGGGGATAGGGACTGGGGGCTGGTGCAACTGCGTTCATCATGTCCGTCGCTTGATCATCCATCATCCATCCACCAAAGCGGAACGGGCTGCGGCCCGCCCACTCAGAGAACAGGACTCCTTCCATGACACACAAGACGATCACCGTTCTGAGCCTTTCAACCTTCCTGGCCATCGCCGGCACGGCCATGGCCTCTCCCGGCGTCGATGTTCGCAGCATCGGCGCCGGGCCGATCACACCGGGCAACGCCCCCGCCGGCCCGGCGATTGATCCGACCACCCAGAACGGCCAGTGGTTCCTGACCAACAACGGCCTGGAGGACTACCGCACCCACGAGTTCCACGACAACATCAGCCAGTTCGGCGGCGGCCCCAACGAACACCTTGCCATCCGCGGCGGCTTCGCCGGGTACACGTTCTCGGGCAACCAGGTCACGGGCTATCAGATGGTCGTGTCGATCACCAACAACACGCCGCTTACCAGCGGAGCGTTCGCCAGCCAGCCGAACATGCACGGCGAAAACCGGCTGACCCCGTGGCCGACGTACAGCGGTGATATGTACAACGTGCGCTTCTCAGCCCACTGGGCCGACGATGGCAACCCGCTGAACTTCAACCAGGGCGGCGCCAACATTCCCAGCGGCCTGCCCGGGCCGACGAGCACCTCGCCGGGCACATCGAACACGTTCGCGGTGGGCTACGACGCGCTGGCGTGGTACTCCTATACCACGGGCATGGCCGGCATGGTCGGCGGTTCGTACCAGGTGCCAAGCTGGGACTTCGGCAACATTCCGGTGGGGCAGACCGCGACGCAGACGCTGAGCTTCTCGTTCTACTCGCCGCTGAACATTGCGGCCGTGCCGCCGCCGTCGTCGTTCGCTGGCCAGGACCTGCTGATCGCCCGGAGCGACGACATCCGCATCGGCAGCTACTTCCAGGACGACCCGGTCATGAACGGGATCGCCGACCGGCTCGCGGCGTACCCCAACGGCGGCATCAACCCGGCGACCTCGCACTTCGGCAACTCATCGGTGTTCTTCAGCGCGGTGCCCACGCCGGGCAGCGCGGCGGTGATGGTCCTGGGCGGACTGCTGTGTGCCCGCCGCCGCCGGTAGTCACCGGTGCCGGAACGATCCTTCGGCTAACAAACAACACGACGATCACGCACGGCCGGCCGAGACCATCGACCGGCCGTGTGCGTTTTGGGTGCTGGAGTCAGGAACGCTCAGCAGCCGGCGGCGAAGTTGTTGATGAACGCGATGAAGTCCGACCCGTCGATCGTCCCGTCGCCGGGCGTGTTGCCGCCGGCATCGACGATGTCGGCCAGGGGCTGATCGCTGGCGAAGGCGTTGATGAACGCGATGAAGTCGGAGCCGTCGAGGGTGCCATCGCCCGGCGGGTTGCCGCCACCGTCGACGATATCCGCCGGGTTGCAGCCGGTGGTGGGCGCGGGGATGGGAACACCGACGAACAGTTCCAGCCAGATGACCTGGAAGGGCTCGGTCTTGGTCAGCGGGATGGAGTACCCCGCACCGCCGACAGAACTGATTCGCACGTTCAGCGGCACATTGACGGCGGCAGAGGTGCCGATGATGACACCGGGGTCATCGGTGACGGGGCGGCTGCGGTTGGCATCGTCGGGCGGTGAAGCCAGTGAGACACACAGGTCGCTGTCGGTCAGCGCCAGCAGGTAGCGGCCCGCGGCAAGGTTGCGGATGAGGGTCGAGCGCGGGGAGATCGGCTGGAGCGTGTCGTCGTTGCCTGCATCAGGAATGGGCGTGCCTTCCTGCGTGAAGAGCCAGAGGTCGGTATCGGTGCTGTGGCCCTGATTGACCGTTGTGATGCTGATGGGGCCGGGTGCGAAACGATCAAACCGCAGCGGTGTGACCTGGCGTGCGGTGGTGGTGACCTGGTACGGCGCGAGCACCGTGGAGCGGCCGTTGATGCGGACGAGCAGTTTGGGCGGGGCCCAGCCGGCGATGTACGCGCGGCAGCGGCGGGTCTGGGTGCTGCCGGTGCCCTCGAGCACGGACGTCTGCAGCAGGATGTCCTGCGTCGGGAAGATGGTGCCGGCGGACTGCAGCAGGCCGCGGAGACTCATGGCAAAATCGGCCGCGCGGGAGTTGCTCAGGATGAAATCGACCTCGAGCACGGCCGGCGAGAGCGGGCCGGTGGCGGGGCCGGGTGCCGAGGGGCGAAGGTCAAAGAAGTCAGGCGAGTTGTCCACCAAACCGAAGGCGGTGTTGCCGAAGCTGATTGCGGTGAGCATGTCACCGGGGGCAAAGCGCGGAATCACCGTTGCCGTAGCGCGGTTGTCGTTGGGTTCCTGCTCGAAGTACAGGTCCTGGGCCAGCGAGCACTTCGGCAAGGCCCCCACTGTCATCGCGGCGGCGAGGATGCCAAGCCCGGCAACCTGCGGCAAGGCGCGACCCTGCCGCGGTGTGGCGGCTGAGCGAATCGGACAGAGGCGTGGGCCGAGCGCGGCGAACATCTGAAGATGATGATAACTCAAGATGCCCGAAGTGGGTGAAAAAATGAACAAGAGCAGGCGAAGCCGGGCCCAAACAGCACCGAGTGACCGGTTATTCAGACGAACCCGAGCACTGTCGCGCTGGGGAAAGCCATGGCGCGGATCACGGCGGGACCACAAGCTGACCCCAGGCGAGCATCTGGCGGCCGTGCCAGGTCATCTTGCCGGATTGAAATTGGCGGAAGCCCTCGGCGTGGCCGTCCATGAATCCCAGGTGCGAGCCGGCGCGATGGGGGATGCGGTCGCCCTCGCTGGCGTAGAACGTCGCGGGTTCGCGGGCATCATCCGGATCAACATTGGGCACCAGGTGCGGGCCGCCATACGGAGCAGCGAACAGGTACGGGTTGGTGGCATCACCGGTCAGCACGAACTGGGCGGCGAGCTGGACCTCCGTCTGCCGCAGCGAGCGGCCGAACTGGCCGCGGGTGAGCGAGGCGGTGAAGCGCGACTGGAGGAAATAGGCGACGGCGATGCTCTCCTGCGTGCGCGTGGGGCACTTGAAGGCGTCGAGGCGGCCGCTGGTGTTGTTGTCAAGGAAGGGCTCGAGCAGCTCGGCCCAGCCGGGGCCGGGGGTGTCCTCATTGGTTGCACCATCGCCGCCGTAGACCTGCCAGGCCGACCAGTGCGGCAGGGTTTCCTTGTTCTCCGTCGCGTAGAGGTGCAGGCCGTGGACGAGGGAGCGGACGTTACTGAGACATCGCGTGGTGCGGGCGGCCTCGCGGGCACCGGCCAGCGACGGGAGCAATATCGCCAGCAGCACCGCGCCGATGGCGATGACGACCAGCAGCTCGATGAGCGTGAAGGCGCGGCGCATTGGGGGAAGGGGGGCGGGAGAGTCGCCAGGGGAGAGGAAGAAGAGGCAGGAGGAAGGCAGAAGAGCGGGAAGTCAGAGGACCGAGCGGGAGGTGGGCTTCAGGTGGTCTTGCGGGCGAAGTTTGGCGGGGGGTAGTCGGCCAGGTTCAGCGGGGGGCGGCCGGGGGTGCCGGTGTGGGCCAGCAGGTGGGCGGCGTAGCGGTCGAGGGTCACGTGGCGGTCGGCATCCGTGCCATGCGCGGCGGACCAGGCGATAAACGCAGGCAGCACGGAGAAACCGTTGAACCAGAAGACGCCGTGCTCGATTGGTACCAGCAGTGTCTCCATCGGTGGCTCCAGGCAGTCCTGGCGATACATGGCCTCGGGGCCGCCGGTGGTCATCGAGACCATGGCACGCTTGCCGACACCGAACCCATTGCTATACCACTTGCCGCCGCCGTAGATGCGGCCGGCGGCGAGAACCCGGTCGACCCAGCCCTTGAGGATCGCGGGTATGCTGAACCACCAGAGCGGGAACTGGAACACCAGCACGTCGCACCAGGCAAGTTTGTCCATCTCGGCTGCGATGTCCGGGGCAAAGCCGTTGTGCTCGGTGGCGTGGCGTTCCTCGTTTTGCTGCTTGAGGAAGGCCGGGTTGGCCACGGTGGTGAAGTTGCGGCGGTCGGAGACGGGGTCAAAGCCCATGGTGTAGAGGTCGGAGACCTTGACCTCGTGGCCGGCGGCGGTGAGGTCGGCCAAAGCGCGGCGGGTCATGGCCCCGTTGAAGCTGGCCGGCTCGTGGTGGGCGTGGACGATGAAGTACTTCAGCGGCATGGGCAACGGTACACCCCGGGGCGGGGAAACCTGGCGCGGTCTGGAGGCGGAGCCGCGGCTTTACGAGGTGATAACACCTGCGGCGGCAGGGCCTGCGGTGTCCAGGTAGGCACGGCCGGTCCGCCAGCCACACTCGGGGCAGACGGGGTTCTCATCATCGACGATGTCGTAGCCGCAGTGAACGCAGATGTGCAGGGCGACGAGGCGCTGCTCGATGGCGGAGTTGCAGCGGCGAAAATCCCAGACGGCCACGATGAGGAAGCCGATGGCGATGGCGACGGCCGCTGAGGGGGTGATGGCGAAGGCCAGCGGTCGGAGGTCGTTGACGGCGCAGACCGCCAGGATCGTCGGCACGATGCTCAGGGCGGCGATGCGGATGCCGCAGGCGAACATGACGCAGTATTTGAGCTGCGAGAGCCAGGTGCCCTTGATGCCGGAGATGTAGTGCGCCAGACAGCCGCCGAAAATCAGCACGGGGGCGAGCAGCAGCGGGCTGAAGGCAAGGAACGCCCAGACGATCTCCTCAGCGGTGGGGCGGCCGCGGAGATTCAGAGCCAGCAGTGCCGCCGCACCCAGGGCCACGGGCACCCCGGCCAACATACCGCCGATGAGCGCAGCGCGGCGTGAGCCGATATGGATCACATCCGCGATCACCGCCGACGGCGACGGTCGGAGCAGACAAATCAGATTCCAGTAGGTACCCACAGCCATGCGAGGGGAAGGATAGGTTTGATGTCCCGCCCGCTACAGTGGGCCATGCGGAATCACAGTCGAAATCACAGCGCTGAACCGTACATTGATCACTTTGTTTCGCTGGTTCTCGGGCACATCGATCGGGAGTACCCGAACAAACTTGATCACGTGATCAATGATGATGCGCAGGTGCGCGGTCCCCGTCAGCTTCACCCGATCTTTTACGGCTCGTTTGACTGGCACTCGTGCGTGCACGGGCACTGGCTGCTGGTGCGGGCACTGCGGAACTATCCGCAGCTGGCGAGCAGCGCGCAACTGATCGAGAAGCTCGATGCGCGGCTGACGGCCGATGCGGTGCGCGGGGAGGTGGAGTATCTTGGCCAGAAGCTGCGGGGAACCTTTGAGCGGACCTACGGCTGGGCCTGGCTGCTGAAGATGGCGGCGGAACTGCGGCTGGCGGCCGATGGCGTCAGCGGCGGGAGCGACGGTGCACAGGTCAGCCCGGCGGTGCTGCAGGCGTGCGGACGCTGGGAGGCCACTATGAAGCCGCTGACCGATGCGTTCGAGGACCGCTTCATCAAGTACCTGCCCAAGGCGACGTACCCGATCCGGGTGGGCACGCACAACAACAGCGCGTTTGCGCTGGCGCTGACGCTGGACTACGCCCAGGCCGCCAAACGCGACGCGCTGCGGGACAGGGTGGTGGCCAAGGCGCGGGCGTGGTACAGCAAGGATGCGAACTACCCGGCGTGGGAACCCGATGGGACCGACTTCATCTCACCAGGGTTGATGGAGGCCGAGTGCATGCGGCGCGTGCTGCCGGCCGATGAGTTTGCACGGTGGTTCGAGGCGTTCTTCCCCGGCTTCGCCGCGGGCAAGCAGGAACCGGCGACACTGTTTGTGCCGGCGATTGTGAGCGATCGGACGGACGGGCAGATCACGCACCTGGACGGTCTCAACCTGAGCCGTGCGTGGTGCTGGCGGTCCCTGTCGCGCGTGCTGCCCCCGGCCAGTGAAAAGGACGGGCGGCGGGCGATGGCCGAGCGCGCCGTGCAGACACACCTTGACGCGTCGCTGGCGCACGTGACGGGTGACTACATGGGCGAGCACTGGCTGGCGACGTTTGCGCTGCTGGCGATGACGGAGTGAAGATGGCGGGTAGAGGACGACGCCATAAGAGCCCCAGCGGAAGCGAAGGGACGGTGCGTGTTGTGACCCACGTGCAGCGGACCGCTCGCACGAAGGAGCGTGGTGCGCCAAGGCCCAGCATGTACAGGCGATTTGGCCCAAAAACAAAACCACCCAAGTCACGGTGGTGTCTCGGGTGGCTCTCTCTTTCCGATTCAGGTTGCCGCGGCGGGGTTGTGGTCCGGGGACGCGGGTTATTCAGACGAGCGATTGTGCTGCGAGCGGGTTGATTAGCACATGGCCAGGAAGGACAGGACGGCGAGGATGACGACTTTCTGGCGGTAGAGGGTCATGGAAACAAGGTTGGCGGTCGTCATGGGTCAACTCCTGTCTTGGTGATCTGATAGACTACTTCAACCCCCATGCCAGCACACAACACCCTTCGTTTTGGCCCGGATCGCACGCCCACCGCGCTGGTTACCGGGGGCGGTGTTGCAGCGGGGCAACGGATGCTGTCGCCCGCGAACAACACCATACCACGTAGCCGCCGCGCTGCAAGGGGATTGTGCGGCCCAACCGCTCTCCTGCTCGCCACAGCATGGTTACCGGGCGTTGCAGGGCTGGAACACTTGTGCCCGCTGGCGGCAACACCTGTGCTGGCCCAGACCAACACCACGACGCCGACGGTCTCGCGGCCCCAAAACCAGACCGCACCGGGGAGCAACGAGATTGATCCGGCCACGGCACCGCTGGGCACGGTGGGCGGGGGCATGGCGGTGGCGCCGAGCGCCGAGCACGCGATGGCGGCTTACCGGACCATTCGCGGTCAGATCGATCAGTGGGCGGTGATCGCGCTGCCGGCTGATGCACCGCGCACCGGCGTCGCCTCCGCCGCGACGGTGCAGCTGCGGCTGGATGGCAAGATCATCGGCCGCGGCACGGTGGTGAGCATGTCACCCGGAGGCGAGGCGCCGGTGGTGCTGGCGCACCGTGCGGCGATGGAGGCCTACACCGAGGCGGACCGGCGCATGCCGCTGGATCGCGATGCGACGCGGGCCGAACAAGCGAAGCTGCTGGCCTCACGCGTGCGTGTCTCGCTGGAACTGGCCGGGCCGATGACGCCGATTGCGCCGACGAGCTACGAGCAGCTGGAACGCTCCGGCATGGTGGATGCCGGGCTGGATGCGATGGTGGCAACGTACGCGACCACCGCCGCGGCGGTGCTGCCGAGCACGCAGATCAGCAGTAACCTCTCACCGGCGGAGGCCATGCGGCAGGCCGTGAGCGCAGCGACAGGCCAGCCGACGCTGGCACTGGTGGAGCTGGGCAAGCTCTCTGCCGAGCAGGGCGTGCGGTACTACAAAGCGCGAACAACGCAGATTGCCGAGTACTTGGGGAGTGAAGGCGTAGAGGCGAAGGTGGATGCGACGGGAGGGGCGGGAGCGGCGGGCGGCGCCGGAGCGAACGGCACGTTCCTGTATCGCGGGGCGCGGCTGATTCCGCGGACGGAGCTGGGCAGCGAGCCGCAGTTGCTGACGTTTGCCGAGGCGATGGTCGGCAACCTGGCGCGGCGGATGCACCCGGGCAGCGAGCCGCTGGGCATTCGCGGGGCGCACCTGCCGTGGCTGGGAACGGATTCGCCGGAGGTGGCATCCGTCAGCGAGCAGGTGCTGGCGGCGTACGCGCTGATGCGGTTTGCTGACGTGCGCGAGGGCAAGGTGGCGGGTGGTGCGGGCGGTGCGGGGGCAACGGGCAGTGATGCTGCGGCGGCTACGGCCCGTACGGCAGCGATGCGGATTCTCAGCGACCTGGACCAGGTGCGGCCGAGCGAAACAGCCGCGAACGCCGATGTCGATACGGCAGCGACAGTGCTGGCATTGCTGCCGCGGGCGACGGGTGCGGGCACGGGGACGGGGAGGGGTGATGACGATGCGGCGACGCGGCTGCGGCGGCTGACGGCCGGGCCGGTGGAGCAGCAGACCGAGTGGACCACGCGCCCGTCGGCCGTGCAGGCACTGGCAGCACTGGCCGGGGCCAGGTTTGCCCCCGACAACGCCACACTGCTGAAGCTGCGGCGTGAACTGCTGGCAAACACACCAGCCGAGCGACTGCCGGCGATGATGCCCTTCGCCGTGATGGCCGAACTGGCGGCGCACCCGACCGGGGAACTGCCCGCGCTGACCAAACTGCGCGAAGCGCGCACGCTGCTGTGGAGCAACCAGCTCTCTGGCGGCGGTGTTGCGGCAGATCTGCAGGGCGGGATCGCCTTTACCAGCCGCGGTGCGGGCGGCATGCCCACCTGGGCCAGCGCACGGGCGCTGATGGCGGCAGCGCTGATGCTCGGTGATGGGCGGCTGACACCGGCTAGCGAGCGCACGAGCGAAATCGTGCGCATCATCGAGGGGATTCGATTCTCACGCCAGCTGATGATGGACGGTGAGAGCAGTTGGGCCGCGGTGCGGCCGGATTATGCCGCCGGGGCCATCCGAAGCGCGCCGTTTGACTGGTCATGCCCGCCGGATGCGACGAGCATGACGCTGCTGGCGGTGTGCGAGACGGTGGAATCGCTGCGGAAGATGAAATAGCGATCGCCCCAGTGCCGACGAATAGGGGCCCGAGCGGAAGCGAAGGGAAGGTGGAGGGCGGAAGCGACCGATAGGGTTTGTGTATCCGTGAACGCGCTTGCACATGCCGGAGGACGCACTCGCACGCCCTACGTTCTACTGCTCAGCATCATCAGACTTGGGGTTGGTCAGCATTCGGAGTTCGCAACTCCGCGGGAATCGCCGCGCCAGCTCAGCCCCCATCCGAGTCGTCACCAGCAACCACGGGTACCAGCGCTGCAGCCGCTGAAACGGGACATCAGCCAACGGCTGCTGTTCCGCGAGCCACGGCGCTGGCTCAGTATGCAGCTCGTCAACGAAGCACATCTCAGAGCCCGCTATTCGACAAGACGGGCAGCTCGGAAGCGGCATGAGATGTGTCGGGCCAATCGCAGTCGGGTGTGCCACAATCTCGTACCACTGCCACTCGGCTGATACACCGTCGGCACGCTCCACGACAACAACCGGTACCGCGGCAATAGTGAATCCCAACGCCCGCAGCTCTGCAAGCACATCGCTGCGCAAAACCAGCGTCGTTCCGGCAAGCCAAACCAGCGGAGCCGGCTCCGCGGCGATACGAACATGGAGCGGTCCAATCTCCATGCCTGGTAGAACCAGCGGCAACCCATCCTCGGCATGGGCGAACGTCGCCTGCTCCTGGCTTGATCTGTCCTGTAGGGCTGAACGAACAGAATCCCGAACGAAATGCCACTCTGCTGCGTCCACGAACGCATCCGGACCACCCGCAAGGTGTATCGAGAGTGCGTCCGGGCTGAGCATCGGATAGCCGATACCACCTGCGCCCCAAAGAGCGCACGTCTCGCAATCAAGCATCGGAAGCCGCGGGCGCCCGACGGCCTGCATCGCCAGCGAACAAGCTTCGTTCCGCGGCGGAGACACCCGGAGGAGTGGCGGACATCTCTGAGCCTCCCGATGATCTTCCGTTAATCGACAGTCTGGATTGTCTCGTTTGCCATCCACGTCCGACCACGAGTCAGAATCGCATACCTGCCAGTCAGCGGGCTGGAAGAACGGATCCCTCAACACTTGTATCGATGAACTATCGTGCACCCCAAGGAGGTTCTGGTCAACCCAATGGGTCCCGCACCAGCCATGCGTCCACGAGTACGCGAGAACGATCCACGTCGGAGAATGGCGGAAAGATAACACCTTCGTGACACGCATGGCACTGGCATCCCATCCGAGCGCACCAGCAACGGCACCCTTGATGCGCTGGATCTCCTCGTGTGTCATAACTTCTTCTCCTCGACGCAGACTTCCTCGATCGAACGCCGGCACTCGCGCACTGGTGATCCCTTCGATAGGCCAAACAGTTACACCCCAAGCACGCGATGCATCGTACACGCATCTCTGCCAGCCCAATACCCGAGCACGATGCTCGAGGCACAAGCAGCGGAACGATACCGCCGCTCCGCGCGAACCCGTCTTTTGCCTTCCACTGGCGACTCGCGACTGACGACTCGCGACTTTGCTCGCAGATCAGATCGCGAAGTACTTGGCCTGCGGGTGGTGGACGACGATGCAGGAGGTGCTCTGCTCGGGGTCGATCTGCCAGTTCTCCGTCAGGTGGCAGCCGATGCGGTCGGGCTGCAGCAGGCGGAAGAGTTTGGCCTGATCGGCCATGTCGGGGCAGGCGGGGTAGCCGAAGCTGTAGCGGCTGCCGCGGTACTTCTGCTGGAAGAGCTGGCGGATGTTGGGTGAGTCATCGCCGCCGATGCCCAGTTCCTGCCGGATGCGCTTGTGCCAGAACTCGGCCAGGCCTTCGGCAACTTCCACCGAGAAGCCGTGGAGGTAGAGGTACTCGGTGTAGTTGTTGGCTGCAAACAGCTTCTGCGCCGCCTCGCTGGCGCGGCTGCCGACGGTGACGCAATGCAGACCCAGCACATCGAGCTGGCCGGACTCTTCGCTGCGGAAGAAGTCGGAGATGCAGATGCTCTGGCGGCCCTCTTGGCGGGGGAACGTGAACCGCTCGAGTTCCTTGCGCGGACCGCCGGAGGCGGCCTCGGGGTTGTAGACGATCAGGTCATCACCGCTGCTGGCGCAGGGGAAGTAGCCGTAGACGACCTTGGGCTCCAGGATGTTGTCGCGCTTGCACTGCTCGGCCAGGCGGTTGAAGATCACATCGACCTCGCCGGTGAGCTGCTCATCAAACTCCTCATCGCTGAGGGCACCCTTCTTAAACTGCCACTGGCCGCGATACAGGGCGGTGCGGTTGACAAAGGGCAGGATCTGATCCAGCGGGATGCCTGTGACGACGCGCGAGCCGAAGAACGGTGCGGCGGGCACGCTGACATCGGTTCGAACGGTTGAGCGGCGCGGGGTGGTGGCCGTGGCGGTCGCTGTCGCACCGCCGGTGTCATCGGTGGCGGCTGCCGCGGCCTTGGCGGCCTTGGATTCGGCGATCACCGTGTCGGCGTGGGCACGCTTCTCCAACCGCTCCTGAATCTCACCATCGAGCACACCGGTCGTGCCGCCGCTGATGGCGTCCATGACGCGGAGGCCTTCGAAAGCGTCCTTGCCGTAGTACACGCGGCCGTTGTACGTCCCGCGAAGGTGACCCTCGCAGTAGTGGCGGGCGAGGGCCGCGCCGCCGAGGATGACGGGGACATCGATCTTCAAGCCGTTGAGTTCCTTGAGGTTCTCCTCCATCACGTTGACACTCTTGACCAGCAGGCCGGAGAGGCCGATGGCATCGGCGCTCGTCTTGCGCCAGGCCTCCACGATCGCCGGCAGCGTCTGCTTGATGCCGATGTTGTAGACCGTGTAGCCGTTGTTGGAGAGAATGATGTCGACGAGGTTCTTGCCGATGTCGTGCACATCACCCTTGACGGTGGCCAGCACGATGGAGCCCTTGGTGCTCCCGGCCTTCTTTTCCATCAGCGGCTCGAGCTTGCTGACTGCCAGCTTCATCACCTCGGCGGACTGCAGGACGAAGGGCAGCTGCATCTGGCCGGAGCCGAAGAGCTCACCGACGACCTTCATGCCATCGAGGAGGTGATCGTTGATGATCTCCAGCGGCGCGTACTTCTGCAGCGCCTCGGCCAGGGTCGCGTCGAGGTTGTTCTTCTCACCATCGATGATGTGGCCGCGGAGCTTCTGCTCGATCGTCAGGTCTGCCGCGGCGACGCGGGCGGGGGCGGCAGCGCCGGTGGCATCGGTGAACAGGGCGATGAACGCCTGCAGCGGGTCGCTGCGCTCGCGGCGGTCGTAGATGACGTCCATCGCCGCATCCCACTGGGCCTCGGGGATCTTGTTGCGGGGCAGGATCTTGGAAAAGTGCAGGATCGCGCTGGTCAGGCCGGCACCCTGCAGCTCGTGCAGGAACGCGCTGTTGAGCACGACGCGGGCCATGGGCTTGAGGCCGAAGCTGACGTTGGACAGGCCGCAGGTGGTCTGGCACTCGGGCAGTTGCGTGGAGATCAGGCGGACGCCCTCGATGGTTTCGAGCGCAGAGCGGCGGTCACTTTCCATGCCGGTGGAGACGGGCAGCACGAGCGGGTCGAACATCAAATCGGCCGGGTGCAGGCCGTGCACGGTGGTGGCACGCTCAAAGGCACGCTTGGCGATGGCGAGCTTGCGCTCGGCCGTGCGGGCCATGGACGCTTCCTTGTCCTCATCGATGGAGCCGATGACCAGGCCGGCGTTGTAGCGTTTGGCCAGCTGGCACATGGCATCGAACTTCTCGTCGCCATCCTCGAAGTTGGCGGAGTTGATGATGCACTTGCCGCCGGCGTGGCGGAGGCCGGCCTCGATGGTTGCCGACTGGGTGCTGTCGAGCATGAGCGGCGCATCGACCTGGCGCACCACGCGCTTGACAACCTCGGCCATGTCGCGGGCGTTGTCGCGGCCGGCGTAGTCGACGTTGATGTCCAGCACGTGGGCCGAGTCATGCTTGACCTGCTCGCGAGCCAGCGAGATGATGCCGTCGAAGTCTTCGGCCTCGAGCAGCTGCTTGAACTTGCGCGAGCCGGAGGCGTTCATGCGCTCGCCGATGATCAGAATCGAGTTGTCCTGGCGGTAGGGCACCGCACCGTAGATGGAACTGACGGCGGGCTCCGGCTGCTGGGCAGCGGGCGCTTCGGCGGCGGACGCTGGGGCGGAGGGGGCGGAGGTGAGCGTGCCGGCGGCCTTGCGGCTGCGGTGAATCTCATCAACGCGAACCGCAAGCTGGCGGATGTGCTCGGGGGTTGTGCCGCAGCAGCCGCCGACGATGCCGACGCGACCCTGCTCGATGTACCGGCTGATGGCATCAACAAATGGCGCGGGGGCCAGCGGGTACTCGGTGCGGCCTTCCATCAGCACGGGCAGGCCGGCGTTGGGGACAACGCTGATGAGCTTGCCCTTGCTGGCCGAGCCGTTCGCACCCCAGTTGGCCGTGAGCCAGCCGATGTGCTCGGCCATTTCCACCGGACCGGTCGCGCAGTTCAGGCCCAGCGAGAGGATCGGGTACCCGGCCAGCGCGGTGGCGGCGGCTTCGATCGTTGAACCCAGCAGCATGGTGCCGGTGTTCTCGATAGTGACCGAGACCATGATGGGGATCTGCTCGGGCGACTTGTTCCGCTCGGCCATCGCCGCCAGTACGGCGTTGATGCAGCACTTGACCTGGAGAACGTCCTGACAGGTTTCGATGATGAAGGCGTCGACGCCGCCATCGATGAGGCCAAGGGCCTGCTGGCGGTAGCTGGCGAGCATCTCGGTCCAGGTGGTGTTGCCGAGGGTGATCAGTTTCGTACCCGGGCCCATGCTGCCGAGCACGAAGCGGGGCTTGTCGGCGGTGGAGTGGCGGTCACAGGCGGCGCGGGCGACTTCGGCGGCACGCTTGTTCAGCGTGTGGCACTGGTCCTGAAGGTCGAACTCGGCGAGGGTGAGCTCGCTGGCACCGAAGCTGTCGGTCTCAACGGCATCGCAGCCGGCGGCAAGGAACGTCTCGTGGATCTCCTGAATCACATCGGGCCGGGTCTTGACCAGGATGTCGGTGCAGTTCTCGCAGCCGCAGTAGTCGTGCTCAACAGAGAGGTTCCGGCTGTAGATGCTGGTGCCCATCGCCCCGTCAATGACGAGCGTGCGGGAACGGGCGGCGGCGGCGAAGCGGCTGGGAGTGGTCATGGCTGGTCAGCAGAGAGGTCGGACGGATGTTCATCCGTCATGCGGATATATGGATGATAGAACGCAAACGGGCGTTTGGCCAGCTTTCGAAAAGCCCGCAATACCAATCATTTACTTAACCGACTGCTTCAACCCCTCCACCATCGCCTCCAGCAGGCACTCCTGACCCTTGGCGTTGAGGTGGACGTGGTCGCGGTAGTACCGCTGGGTGCCGAGCTGGTCGGTGCGGACGTTGGCCGCACCGATGTAGTGGCCATTGGAGATGATGGGCACGCCGGCGGCCTCGAAGACGGGGAAGAGCTTGCTGGCACCGATGTACGACTTTTTGCCGTCCAGCTCATCGCGGCGGGGGTGGTGGACGGCGGCGATGGTGATGCCGCGGGCTTTGAGGAGGTCCAGGAGCTGCCGGAGTTCATCGAGCGACTGGTTGCCGGCAGCTTCGGTGGGATTGGCTTCTCTGTCGGCGTTGTCGCCGTAGGGCTCGCCGGTGATCAGGGCCAGGAGGCGGGGGATGCTGTGGCGGGCCTCATCGAGAGCGCACCACGGGCGGCTGGTGGGCAGTTGATGTCCAAGCGGGACGAACTCGCGGACATCGCCGTAGTCAAAGGAGTTGAAGACGATGACCGCGCTGTCGGCCTCGAAGGTGCCGAACTCCTTGAGGTACGCCAGTAAGTTGCCCATGCCCCACGAGTTGCAGCTGATGTTCAGGGCCACCAGCGGGCGGCCGTCGCCCAGGTCCACTCCCCGAAGTCGGGTGACGGCCAGGGCACTGTCGTCGGTCTGGTCACCACCATAGATGATGCTGTCGCCCAGCACCAGGACGCGGCGCTCGCGCGGGTCGGCCCGGCGGAGGAGGCCCTCGGGCGTGGCCCGCATGTGGGCGGAGTTGATGGTGACGTTGTTGCCGAAGCGGCGGTAGGCCCCCTGGGCGAGCATGTACTCGACCGTCGGATGGGTGAGGTAGAGCGGCGGGTTGCCGATGCCGATGGTGCGGAGCGCGAGTTCCGCGGTGATGGCGCCGCCGATGAGCAGGCCGGCGGCGAAGGTCAGTCGCCGCCGCCAGGTGCGGGCCGGGGTCATCTTGCCGTCGCCCTTGGCCGCCGAGAAGAGGATGCGTCGGATCACGACGGAGGATAAGCGGGGTAAACTCGGGCCTGTGAACCGCCCGCAACTGACCGCACTGACGCTCGTTTTCACCGCCGGTCTGGCGGTCACCGCCTCGGCGACGCTGGTTTTGGCGCAGCAGCCGCAGCCCGGGGGCGGGTCTGGCCCGGCGACGACGCCCGCGGCCGGAGCGCCGACTGAGCCGGGCATGGCGCGGCCCGGTGATGGGCGGCCGGTGGTTACCGCGGCGCTGGAGCCGTACGAGAGCCGGCTGATCCGGACGGTGACGATCAAGGGCCTCAAGACGATTGATGAGCAGCTCGTCCGCAACCAGCTGCGCTCGGCCGAGGGCCGCCCGCTGAGCGTTGAGACGGTGACCAGCGATGTGCGGCGCATCAACCGCCTGGGCCGGTTCCGCGAGATCAACGCCAGGATCCAGCCGTTCTCGGATCAGACCGTTGAGCTGATCTACGACCTCAGCGAGACGCCGATCATCAAGAAGGACGGCGTGCAGGCCGTCGGCAACCGGCAGCTGAGTGACCAGGAGATCGGCGCGGAGATCAACCTGCTGGCAGGCACACCGGTGGATCGCTTCCAGCTGGACCGTGCGCTGCGGCGGATCAAGGACCTGTACAAGAAGAAGGGGTACTACCAGGCCGACGTCACGATCGACGAGAAGGAACTCGAAGAGTCGGGCATCGTGCTGTTTCGCATCCGCGAGGGTGAGCGGCTGCGGCTGACGGACATTCGCTTTGAGGGCAACTCCCTGGAACCAGACCGGCTGCGGACGCAGGTCAAGAGCAAAACATGGGGCCTGCTGGACTCCGGCGCGCTGGACGATGTGCTGGTTGATCAGGACGTGGCCGCGCTGATTGGCTACTACAAGGACCGCGGCTTCCTGGATGTGCGGATCGACCGCGAGATCCGGCCCTCGCCCGATGGCCGCGAGGCGATCATGACCTTCCTGATCCAGGAAGGGCCGGTGTACATCCTGCGCTCGGTGCGGGTGGATACGGATGACGGCCGCGGGCAGCCGGCCGGTGCGCCGCCGGTCGTGCTCTCCGTCGAGCAGATCGCCGGGCTCATGCAGCTGAAAGTCGGCGATGTGTACGCCCAGGAGAAGGTGCGCAAGAGCGTGGACGCGGTGGCCGATGCGTACGGCAAGCTGGGCTATGTCGATGCACGCATCTCCCGGGCGGAGCTGCGGGACACCGACAAGCCGGTGGTGGACCTGCTGATTCTGGTGACCGAGGGGCGGCGGTTCTCGACCGGTCTGGTGCTGATCAAGGGCAACGAGCTGTCGCAGCAAAAGGTGGTGCGCCGGCAGATTGACGTGGTGCCCGACCGGCCGCTGGACAGCACCTCGCTGCGCGAGAGCGAGACGCGGATCCGTGATGCGAACTTGTTTGACCGCCAGAACGTGCGGCTGACAATCCAGCCCGAGGACCCGCAGAACCCGGGGCAGCGCGACGTGCTGGCGGAGGTCAAGGAGACCAACACCGGCTCGCTGGCCTTCGGTGCGGCGGTGAACTCTGATGCGGGCCTGATCGGCTCGATCACGCTGTCGCAGCGGAACTTTGACCTCTACGACACCCCGGACACGGTTGATGAACTGGTGCGCGGCCGCGCGTTCCGCGGCGGCGGGCAGGAGTTCAACTTGTCGCTGCAGCCGGGTAGCGATGTGCAGAACTACGTCGTGTCGATCAGCGACAACTACCTGCTGGAGTCTGTGTACTCCGGCTCCATCGGCGGCGGGTATCGCGTGCGCGAGTACGACGAGTACACCGAGAATCGCCTGGGCGGCAACGCGTCCATCGGCCGGCGCTTCGGTCGCGTGTGGTCGGGCGCGATGACGATCCGCGGCGACCTGATCGAGATCGGGAGCCTGGACTCCAACAGCATCAAGGACATCCGAGACGTTCAGGGCGACAGCGCGATCTCCGCGGTGGGTGCGCGCATCCGGCGCACGACTCTGAACTCGGGCATCCGGCCGACGGGCGGCACCAAGCTGGACCTTGGCGTCGAGCGCGTGGGCATGGTCGGCGGCGACTACGAGTTCACCAAGATCGCCAGCAACTACTCGGCGTACTTCACCGTCAACGAGGACTTCCTGGGCCGCAAGACGGTGTTCCATGTGCGCAACGCCATCGGCTACATCCCAGAGGGCACGGGCAACGCGCCGATCTTCGAGCGTCTGTACCTCGGCGGCCGCGACTTCCGCGGCTTTAAGTTCCGCGGCGTCTCGCCGCGGGGCTCGACGCAGGTTTCGGTGGCGAATCCGGGTGACCCCGGGCTCACACAGGATCCGCGCGGCGGCAGCTGGTCGTTCTTCCTGGGCGGTGAGATCGAGCAGCCGATTCTCAGCGACATGGTCGCCCTGGTCGGCTTCATCGACTCTGGTACTGTCACCGACAGCCCGTCGCTGGATGATTACCGCGTGTCGGTGGGTACTGGCCTGCGCATCTACGTCCCGCAGTTGGGCCCCGCGCCGCTGGCCTTTGACTTCGGCTTTGCCATCAAGAAGCAGGAGGGCGACAAGACGCGCCTGTTCAGCTTCTCGCTGGACATTCCGTTCTGAGCTCTGGCCTGATGTTTGTGAGGCGGAGGCTCAGCGGCCCTTGCGCTTGAGCCGCGCTTCGCGGCGGGCGAGGAACGCCGACAGCGGCGGGCCGAGCCAGTCGTGGGTGTCGATGGTCATCATTTCAAAGCCGCAGGCGCGGGCGGCGGAATCGATGGTACTGTGGTGCTCGGCCATGGCGGCCAGATACGCGTCGCGGATGGCACGCGGATCGACCTTGACGAGGCCCTCGCCCTCCATGCCCTCGAGCGGGACTTCCTGATCGAAGGCGAAGTCGCGTTCGCGGCGGTCGAGGATCTGGAGCAGGACCAGGTCGTGGCCACGGAATCGCAGGCGGCTCATGGCCTCGGTGACGACTTTGGGGTCCATAAACAGGTCGCTGATGATGACCATCAGCGAGCGATGGGTGACGTGCGAGAGGGCGCGATCGATGGCCTTGGCCAGGTTGGTCTGCTTGCTCTCGACGGGCTGGGTGGAGAGTGTCGCGACGATCTGCCGCCAGGTGCCGGGTGAGGAACTGGGGCGGAGCTGGCCGAGGATGTCATCGGCGTAGACGGTGAGGCCGACACGGTCGCCCTGGCGCAGGGCGATGTAGCCCATGGCGGCGGCGACGGCGGTGGCGTGGTCGAACTTGCTCCAGTTGAGCCGGCCGTCGGGGCTGGTTTTGCGGCCAACGCCGCTGGCTTCCTCGAACAGCCGCGAGCCGTAACGCATGGAGCCGGAGGCATCAACGAGGATGAGCAGGTCGAGGTTGGTCTCCTGCTGGTACTGCTTGAGGTGGAGCTTGTCGGTGCGGCCGAAGACCTTCCAGTCCAGGTGGCGGAGATCATCACCGGGGACGTAGGGGCGGTGCTGGGCGAACTCGACGCTGAAGCCCTGGTAGGGCGAGCGGTGGGCACCGCTGGTGACGCCCTCGACGATCATGCGGGCGCGAAGCTCGAGCGTGCCGAGGCGGGCGAGGGTTTGGGGGTGGAGGTAGAGCGAGGCGTCCTGCGCTGCCGCGGCGAGGGAGTCGCCTGTGCCGGGACCGGCGGGGAGCGGTGAGGCGGGTGATGCGGCGGGCTCGGCCATGGGGGAGTGTACGGGAGGAGGGGAAGGGGGAGTTACGGGGGAGCGTCGCGGGGAACAGGGATGGACAGGATGGGCAGGATGAAGGCGGGGAGATGGGAGAGGTGAAAGAAAAAAGATCAAAGAGAAAAGGAAGAGGCAGGGGCGGAATTGATCGTGGGCACGGGAGGTGGTTGTGCTTTGAGAGCACAAGGACCTTCGTGCGAGTGGGGAGTTTGGGGAAGGGGCCTTTGTTTCACCGGCCCGGGCGCTTCCGCTTCGGGCTCTAATGGGGCGGGGTTGTGTGGAGAGGAGGCGCCCAGCCGCACCGCACAACCCTCGCCAGAGGAACTGGCGAGAGTTGTGGCACGGGG
>CAILKP010000034.1 GCA_903834785.1 uncultured bacterium | reverse complement strand
TCTTGGCGGCAGACGGTAGTGCTGGGCGCTTTCGTTGATCAGCCACCGGACGTGGGCGTTGCCGGTTTTGGTCAGGCCCCCCACGCGGCGTTTGCCGCCGCTGCTCGCCTCGCTGGGCACCAGTCCGAGATACGCCATGAGTAGCCGCGGGTGGGCGAAGCGGTGGATGTCGCCCAGCTCGGAGACGAGGATCATGGCGGAGACAAGCCGGATGCCACGCAGGCCCATCAGGGCGCGCACGACGGGTGCCTGTTCCCACGTTTCGAGTACGTTCTCCATCTGGTGCTCGAGGCGCGCGATGCGCTGGTGGGCGGTTTCGATGGCCTGGATGTATTCTTCGAGCACGATGTTCATGGCCGGCAGTTGAAGGGCGATGCTGCGCAGGGTGCGCATGCGGGCTTCGCTCCAGGGGGTCTTGTCAGCGATGCCGTGGCCGTGACGCAGGAGGAATGCTTTGAGCTGACACATGGCGCGGCGCTTGTCATCGACGGCATCGGTTCGGGCGCGGCAGATATCCCTGATGCTTTCGTCCGTGGCATCCGGCACATGCACGGCAGTGAGTTCTCCGGCACGGTGGAGGCGGGTGAGCTTGATGGAGTCGCGGCAGTCCGTCTTGATCTTGTTGCCTTTCGGGCTCGGGATCAGGGAAGGGGCTGCCACGAGGCAGTCGATGCCCTTCTTTGCCAGATGCCTTGCGATGACGAATCCGGTGGGGCCGGCTTCGTAGCAGACGCGCAGTTCCGTTCCGGGATGCCCGAGCTTGTTGAGGACCGAATCCAGCGCACGCAGCGTCGCTGGGATTGTTCCATAGTGGCGCACTTCGCCGTCGCGGCGGGCATCCGCAGTGGCGATACTGATGGAGTCGGCGTGGACATCGAGTCCGACATAGAGTATGGGTCTGGTCATCGACTTGGTGTGCTGGCGGTGTTTTATTTGTTTGTCTGCGCAGCGGCTTCGTGCCGGAGGCGCCCAAACATGCGGCTCTGTTCCTTCGGGAACAACCCGCGACTCCTCACCGCCGGCACGCCGCCTTCGATCAAGGCTGGCGCACTGGGAGCGGGACGCGGGACGGGCCGCAGCCATAGAGTCTAATCTCCGGCAAGCCTCCGGCTCGGTGGGTGAACGAGTGGGTGGTGGGTTGGGTTCGGGGTGTTCGGCGCTGGACAATGGTGGGAGGCTGGGCAGAGTCGGGGCGGTTTGCAACGACTTATGGCAACACAGCGAGTACTCATTATTGGTGCGGGCGTCATTGGGTTGACGCATGCGGTGACGGCGCGGGAGGCGGGATGTGAGGTGACGGTGCTGGAGCGGGATGGTCGGGCGCTGGGGGCGTCGGTGCGCAATTTCGGGACGTTGTGGCCGATCGGGTGTTCGTTCGGGCCGGAGCGGGACCAGGCGCTATACGGGGTGAAGCGCTGGAAGGAGATTGCGGCGGCGGCGGGGATCTGGTGCAGTGGGCAGGGATCGTTGAGTCTGGCGTATCGGGAGGAGGCGTGGGGGGTGCTGAACGAGT
>CAILKP010000033.1 GCA_903834785.1 uncultured bacterium | reverse complement strand
CCTTCCCTGCCTTCCCTCCGGTTCCTCCTCTTCCTCCGTTTCCTCCGCGTTAAACCACGGAACCCCGCCTTGCCTCGCGACTCGCGTCTCGCGACTTCCCGTCCTGATTGCTCTACTTCTTCCCCCTCCCCTCCTCTCCTGCCTTTCTCCGGTCCTCTGGGGCTCTGCGTGAGCCCGTTCTTCTGCCTTCCCTGCCTTCCCTCCGGTTCCTCCTCTTCCTCCGTTTCCTCCGCGTTAAACCACGGAATCCCGCCTTCCCTCGCGACTCGCGTCTCGCGACTTCCCGTCCTCGTTGTTCTCCTTCTTCCCCCTCCCCTCCTCTCTTGTCCTTCTCCGGTCCTCTGGTGCTCCGCGTGAGCCCGTTCTTCTGCCTTTCTGCCTTCCTCCGTTTCCTCCTCTTCCTCCGTTTCCTCCGCGTTAAACCACGGAACCCCGCCTTGCCTCGCGACTCGCGACTCTCCACTCGCGTCTCGCGACTTCCCCCCATGCCCCATGCCGCCCTCCAATCCCGGTTTGAGGCCATGCTCACCGAGCACCGCGGCATCGTCCTGAAAGTCGCCTTCGCCTACGCCCGCGATGCCGCCGACCGCGAGGACCTCGCCCAGGAAATCGCCGCCCAGCTCTGGCAGTCCTTCCCGCGGCTTGATCCCGCCCGCCCCGTCTCCACCTGGATGTACCGCGTCGCCCTCAACGTCGCGATCTCCTCACTCCGCAAGGCCCGCGTCCGCAGCCGCCACCAGCCGCTCACCGGTGAGCCCGATGTCACCGCCGTCCCCGCTCCCGCACCGCCGCTCAGCGGCGCTGCGGATGCCGCCGATGACCGCCTCGATGTGCTCCGCACCTGCATCGACCAGCTCGAGCCGCTCAGCCGCGCCCTGCTGGTCCTCTATCTCGATGATCGCTCCAGCCGCGAGATCGCCGAGATCCTGGGCATCAGCGAAACCAACGTCACCACCCGCATCGGTCGGCTCAAATCCCATCTCCGCGCCAGCGTGCAGCGTGAGCAGGATGCCGCCGCTGCCACCACCAACCCAGCCAGTACCGGAGGACCCCATGGAACTTGATGATCTCAAAGCCGCGTGGCAGGCACTTGACCAGAAACTCACGCTCAATAACCGCCTCCTGCTCGAGACGCGCCGGCAGCTCGCCTGTGGCAAGGCTCGCTCGGCCCTCCGCCCGCTGTTCATCGGCCAGATCATCCAGGTCGTCTGCGGCACCGCCCTGGCGCTGGCACTGCCCGGTCTCTGGTTCCCCTACGCCGCCACGCCGCATTTTCTGGTCTGCGGCATCCTCGTGCAGGTCTACGCCGCCATGCTCATCGCCCTGCCCGCCCGCGAACTCGCCCTGCTCGGCCGCATCGACTACTCCGCGCCCGTCCTGGCGATCCAGCGCGAGCTCGCCGGCCTGCGTGCCGCGCGAATCCAGCACTCGGTGCTCTACGGCCTGACCGGCTGCTTCATCTGGGTGCCCCTGCTCCTGCTGATCTTCCGCGCCCTGGGGGCGGATGTGCTCGTCCACAAACCCAGCGTCTTCCACTGGTTCCTGGCCAGTGCGGCAGTCCCGCTCATCATCGTCCTCGCCGCCATGCAGCTTTCCCGCCTGCCCGGCTGGGAACGCTTCCGCCGCGGTATGCACGACGGTGCCGCCGGCGCATCACTCACCAAAACCGAGAAGCTCCTCGCCGAGATCGCCGACTTCGAGCAGCAGTAACCCCCGCCGCCTGATCCCCACCGCATCTCACGCCGGTCCCGCCGCCGCACCGCTGGTAACAACACAGCCCTTCGGCGGCCGCCGGCCGTTGGCAAACTCCGCCCAGCTCATCGCCCGCGAGCCCACCGCCTGAATGTCCAGCAGTTGCAGCGCAGTCCCCTCGCCGCAGGCAATCAGCCCCGCCGCCGGGTCAAACAGCACGCCCGGGGCAGCTCCCGCCGGCGGCCCCTCACCAGCCACCACCGCCCGCAGCAGCTTCACCGCCACACTCGCCTCTTTCCCTTCACCGCTGCCCGCCGCCGGCCATCGCAGCACCGCATCCACACCTGGCCACGGTGACAACCCGTTAATCCGCCTGCGGCACATTTCCGCCGCCTGGCTCACATCAATCACCGCATCCGCCCGGCTCAGCTTGCGGGCCCGCGTCACCAGCGATTCATCCTGCACCGCGCCAAAGCCGCCATTGGCCTCGCCCACCGCCCGCTGCCCGGCCGCCACACGCTCCAGCACGCTGCGCACCAGCGCAGGTCCATCCGCCGCCAGCGCATCGTGCAACTCACCGGCAGTCTGCCGCGGGTTCATCGCCTGCCCGCTGGTGGCCAGCACCAGCCCCGCATCCATCCGCTGGGCAATCGTGATCACGCTGTTGCCCACCACCGCATCACCCGCCAGAATGCTCCAGTTAATCGGCGCCGCCCCCCGCCACCGCGGCAGAATGCTCGCATGCAGGTTGCACGCAAACACGCCCTCCAGCAGCGGCACACTCAGCTTCTGCCCAAACGCGATGATCACCCACGCGTCAACCTTCCCCGGCCCAGCCAGGTCGCGCACCGCCCCTAATGCCTCCGGCCTGTTGATGTCCTCAGGCTTGTGCAGCGGCACACCCGTCGCGTGCTCTGCAGCCCAGGCCGAGATCGGCGTCGGCGTCAGCTTCATCCCGCGCCCCGCGGGCCGGTCCGGCTGGCTGACAATCAGCCGCACCTCGTGCTCGCGCATCAGGCTCTCCAGCGTCGGCACGCCAAACGCCCCCGAGCCCAGAAACGCAACCTTCAGGCGGGTCTGCCCCGCGGCATCAGCCACGTCCCGCACCCTCATCACCGTCGGCCTCTAACTCGCGCAGCTTCTTGCGGTTCTTGATCCGGTCGGCCTGCAGCATCCGATCGATGATCAGCACGCCCTCAAGATGGTCAAACTCATGCTGCCAGCACCGCGCCAGCAGTCCCGCCCCGCGCTTGGTAAACGCCTTGCCATCCAGCCCGATCGCGCTGATGGTCACCTCCGTCGGCCGGATCACCCGCCCGCGAATCTTCGGCAGACTCAGGCACCCCTCCTCAAACGGCTCGGCCTTCTTGCCCGGCTGGCTGATCACTGGGTTGATGTACACCTCCAGCCCCGTGCTCGCCTCCGGCGGCACACTCGTCGCCAGCCGCGGCGGGTCACCCGCCTCCTCATCGCCCTCATCCTCCGGCACATCCACAACAAAGATCCGCTGCGACACGCCAATCTGCGGCGCCGCCAGACCAATGCCCTCCTCCTGCCGCATCACCTCCACCATCCGCGCCACAATCGCCTGCGTCTCAGCCGAGACCGCCCCGCCCGCACCCAGCACCACCGGCTCACACTTGCGGCGAAGCACGTCCGAGGGATGAATCACAATGTCCAGCGATGCAGGGTTCAGCACCCCCCAGTTTACGTATCCGCCGCCCCCTCCGCCGCCCTCCCCAACCACCGACTTCCCACGCCCCACCCGCCCCACCCGGCCCAGCCAATCCCGGCCCCGCCCAACCCACCCTTCCCTCCCGCTCCTGTCTTTCTCCGGTCCTCTGGTGCTCTGCGTGAGCCCGCCTTCTTGCCCTCCCGTCTTCCTCCGTTTCCTCCTCCTTCTCCGCTTCCTCTGCGTTAAGCCACGCAACCCCGCCGTCCAAACCTCTCCCCCTTTCCTCCCTTCCCGCCTTCCTCCGTTTCCTCCTCCTTCTCCGCTTCCTCTGCGTTAAGCCACGCAACCCCGCCGTCCAAACCTGTCCCCCTTTCCTCCCTTCCCGCCTTCCTCCGTTTCCTCCTCCTCCTCCGTTTCCTCCGCGTTGAACCACGGAACCCCGCCGGCCAGACTTCCTCTCCTCCCCTCGCGACGTCCCCGCCCCATACCTTCCCCCATGCTCAACGCGCTCCATGCCGCCGCGACGCTCCTGATGACCGGCGTTGTCCTCTGCATCGCCGTCGTCCACTACCCCCTGTTTGGCAAAGTCGGCCGCGAGGTCTGGCCCGCCTACGAGGCCGCCCACGTCCAGCGCATCACCTGGATCGTCGCTCCCCTCATGCTCGCCGAGCTTGCCCTGTCCGTCTTGCTCGTCGTTGCTGCTCTGTCCGGTTGGGGGCAGGCCGATACCACCGCCCGCGTGCTCGCCTTCGTCGGTCTGGCCCTGCTTGCGGTTGTCTGGGGTGTGACGTTCTTCTTCTCCGTCCCCCAGCACGGCAAACTCGCCGCCGGGTGGGACGATGCCACCTTCGCGGCCCTGCTCGCCTTCAACTGGGTCCGCACCATCGCCTGGTGCCTCCGCAGCGTGGTGGCCGTCTGGCTCATCGCCCGCTAGCCGCTCGTTGGCGATGCACTCCCGCCCAAAAACGCCGACGGCCGGGTGATTGCTCACCCGGCCGGTTTGATCAATGGGCCTGGTCAGAGTCGAACTGACGACCTCACCCTTATCAGGGGTGCGCTCTAGCCACCTGAGCTACAAGCCCGGCGTTGCCGCATGCCCTTTCGGGCTTTTGGCGGGAGGGAGTGTACCCCGCCAAAAGCGGCCCGTCCAACCATCGGGCCATCCGCACCTTTGGTTCACCCCTTCCTGCCGCCTCGCCTCCCTCCAGCCCCGCCCACCCTATATCAGGGGTTTGAAAGGTGCCTTCCTGCCCCCGCCGCCCCCGCCCCGGCCAATCATGGCCCATGCACACCCGTTCGCTCCTCGCCGCCTGCGGCACCGCCGCCATTCTGGGACTCTCCTTCGCCTCCGGCTGCGCCACATCCGGCACCGCCGCCGGCAGTTCATCCGCCGACTCCGCCTCCACCGCCACCGCCCAGCCCGCCTCCCCGCTCGCCCACGAGACCTACAAACTCGACAACGGGATGACCGTCATCCTCCACGTTGACAACTCCCTGCCGATCGCGGGCGTCAACCTCTGGTACCGCGTCGGTGCCCGTAGCGAGCCCAAGGGCCGCTCCGGCTTCGCCCACCTCTTCGAACACCTCATGTTCATGGGCACCAAGCGAGTCCCCGGCAGCGACTTTGACAAACTCATGGAAGCCGGCGGCGGCAGCAACAACGCCTCCACCTCACTCGACCGCACCAACTACTTCTCCTGGGGCCCCAGCCACATCCTGCCCCTTCTCACCTGGCTCGATGCCGACCGCCTCGAAGATGTCGGCGCGACCATGACCAAGGAGAAGCTCGATCTCCAGCGCGACGTCGTCCGCAACGAGATCCGCCAGAACGTCGAGAACACGCCATACGCCCGCGCCTACGAACTCTCATACAAGCTCGCGTATCCCGAGAGTCACCCTTATCACAAGGGCGTCTACGGCACGCACGAGGACCTCGAGGCCGCCACCGTCAACGACGTCAAGGACTTCTTCGCCACCTTCTACACGCCGGAGAACTGCTCCCTGGTCGTCGCCGGCAACTTCGACCCCGCCGCCGTCAAGCCGATGATCGCCAAGCTCTTCGGCTCCCTGCCCCGCGGCAACGCCGCCCCGCAAACCACGAGCATCCCCGAGCCCCGGCTCGACCGCGTCGTCCGCGCCACCCTGCTCGACAAGGTCCAGCTCCCAAAGGTCGAGTTCATCTACCACAGCCCCGGCAGCTACAAGCCCGGT
>CAILKP010000032.1 GCA_903834785.1 uncultured bacterium | reverse complement strand
CGGCATCGGGGAGATTCTGAAGAAACTCGACAAGACCGTCGTAGCCGTACTTGTAGTAGACGTACTGGATGTCGAGCGGGTCGGTGACGACCTCCTGCACGCGGCGGGAGCCGTCGTAGGAGAAGTGCTCCTCGCGGGCGATCTTGCCGCCCGGGCCGAGGTAGGGGCTCTGGGTCTCGACCAGCCGCCCATGCCCGTCGTAGAGGTAGCGCTTGACCCAGGCACCGGGGGTGACGGTGAAGAGGTAGCCTGTGCCCAGCTATGGCACGAGCGATCGGTGCGGGGGCTTCAGGAGGTCGTTCATCGCTTGACGATACCCTCAACCACGTTCACCTTGAACTCGGCAGTCCGGCGTTCGAAGTCCACACATGCCATGTGTAATGGGGAGCCGACGCATGCCCGCTCGTCGGTGCCACCGAGACAACGTGCGGCAATCGACAACGCCCTGCACCGGGGTTCGCATTCGCATCATCGCGGGCTCTGACGGCGAGGAGATCGCTCAATGACACAGCGAGCGCAGTTCCGAGGCTCTCGTCTGAGACTTGGATTCGAACACAGTGCCCAGTCGGCTGTTCACTCCCGCAGGCGGCTTCTGATCGCGGCATTTATGACCCGATGATCCGCGGATGATCGGTTGTAGCGAAGTCGTTATGGCGAGCGAATCAACGTCACTCCATCACTTTATACTTGGCTGGGCTTCCGCCGTTGAGTTGATCGAACAGTCGTGGCTCAACATGCACTGCGCTCCAAACCGCCCACACTTCGAGCCCCTTGCAATCTTCAACCTGCGCTGGCGTCTCGAGATCGGTCTCACGATCATAGATGAAATACTGTTCCTGATGTATCGCGTCTCTTCGATAGAATTTAGGATACTTTATCCACTCTTTGGGTAGACACACTGAGCCAATCAGAGTCCACTTCTCTGACCTATACGAAGAGTTCATTATGAATATTCTAAACAAAGGTTTGCAATCAAGCACGCTTTCAGCTGAAAGAGGAGATTCAGAGCAGCAGTTCATAAAGACTACGTATGGCTTCTTTATGATAACACAGTAGCCGTATCGGCCATCTGCCAGTAAGATACAATAAACCGATCCAGGTCGCGTAGATGCACGCCGCCTCGGGTCTCGTTTCGTCACGGTACGCCAAACTCCTTTCGAGCAGCACTGTCGTATTGCTTCGCATTTGGATTGCTCGGACTGACTCCGCGAATTATGTTTCCCGACGTGCCGCCGGATCGCTGCGCCCCACCATTCTTGTCTATTAAATGCTGTTCACGACCACGCCAAGCCGCCTTGTTTTTCGTCACCCTATCAAGCTCAGCCTGACCAAAACCGCGGGCATTCATATGGTGCGCTGCATCTCTTGCAGCCAAAATTTCGTCCGGTGTTCCATATCCGCTGGCCCTGCCAGCGTACGGGCTATCACCGTTGGGACCGGGCTTTGTGTAAGTGATGTATGTCTTCCCACACGGCCCCGCATTGTGACTTTCGACCTTCGAACCGCCGACAAAGAACCGGTGTTCGCTGTCGACCTCGAGGTTGTACACCTCCTGCTGGCCGCGCCAGCGTGACATGGCCTCGACTGTGGCCCAGCCGTCCGCCGTGCGGACACGCTCACCGGGCATCAGATCGCCCAAGTCTACGTACGTAGTACGGTCGATGCTGAAGATGGGGTGGCCGGATGTGCCGGTGATGGCGTCGCAGCTTCCAACCAGAGTGATTGTGGCCATGTCGCCGGTGTACTGTGTCGTGCTCTTCATGAGCACAAGGCGGCCCGGACCGGGACGAATCTCCGGGCATGGTTTGATTTCCAGCACGCGTGCGGCACCGTCCAGCCCCCATTCGGGGATCACCAGTGAGACCCACGCCTCGCCGTCGGCCCGACTTCGGTCATTCGGATTGCTCAGCCGGTTCTGCTCCAGCCAGGCCAGCGGCCGCAGCAGG
>CAILKP010000031.1 GCA_903834785.1 uncultured bacterium | reverse complement strand
GCTTGAAAGAGAACGAGCGTCTGGTGGAGAGTCAGACTCAACCACCAGACGCTCGATTGCGGACGCTATGACTCGCGCGTTAAGAGGCCGTCAACATCGTTCAGGCCGTGTTAAGAAAACGCGAGTTCTGTCCTGTCAGCTCACTGCTGGCAGTTGCCCCAGGCCGAGAGCATGATGCCCAGGTCGGCACCGTCGGTGTCACCCGAGTCGTTCACGTCGCCGCCGGTCGAACCCCAGGCCGACAGCAGCGCACCGAGGTCAGCACCGCCGACCACGCCGTCGCCGTTGAGGTCGGCGGGGCACGGAGCGGCGATCACGCAGCCACCCGGAGGAGCGATGTTGATGCCGAAGGCATCAGCAGCGGTCCAGCCGCAGAGCCAGTTGCCGGTGGAGCTGAACGCGCCGCGGAACTGGGCCTGCTCGAAGAAGCCGTCGTTCGGCGCGGTGCCGACGCTGGTGACGGCCGCACCGGCGGCGCGGGGGTCGATGCTGGTCACCGGACGGATGATCAGCGAACCGTTGGGGTTCACCGCCGTGCCCTTGGTGATCGCCACGATCGGCATGTCAGCGGGGTTGGCCGCAAGGGTGCCCGCGTTGACGTTGTTGCCGCTGGTGAAGACGCCGTAGGTGTTCGCTTCGGTGTAGGCCGAGGCGTTCAGGTTGTTGTAGAAGACGCAGTCACGCACGTCGATCAGGTTGCCGTTGGCCTGCGCCTGGTAGGCCTGCGCGGGGTTCGCGAAGGCGTTGACCGCGGAGTAGGTGTTGTACGGCGTGGTCCAACGCGCGGCGTAGCTCAGCGTGCCGTTGTGGCCGTAGCCAGTCTGGCCGCCGGTGGCTTCACCGTCGGTGTTGATGTTGCGGATGCACTGCTCGCCGACGTCCATGAAGATGCTGTTGCGGATCTGGAGGTTGGCGTTGTCGCGGAACTCCACGCCCGTGTCGCCGCCGGTCGATCCGGTCTGGCCGATCAGGGTGAGGTTGTAGACGACACCCGTGGTCACCGGCTGCGCGTCCGACTTCTCGGCGCCGTCGATTTCGAGGATGTTGTCGCCGGTGCCCGAGCCCTGGGCCGCATTGCCTGAGTAACCCTGCACGATCAGGCCGAACTGGGCCTTGCCGCGCCAGCCCTGGTCGATGTCGAGGCTGTCGTCACCGATGTTCCAGACGCTGAAGTACTGCAGGTTGACGTTGCCGCCCCAGATTTCGATGCCGTCATCGACGTTGTTCCAGATGTCGATGTGGTCGATGATGGTTTCCTTGCCGATGCCGCCGAGCGACAGGCCGTTGAGCTCGTTGCCCAGGCCGATCACCTTGCCGCCGTAGCGCAGGCTGACGTAGGAGAAGGTGCCGCTCGAGTCGAGGTCGTCACCGCCGCCGTAGATCACGTTCGGGTCGGTCGACGAGGTACCGGTCAGGCCTTCCATCTGGGCGAAGTTCGCTGCGTTCGGGGCAGCGGTGTTGCCGGCCGGGGCGCCGTTGCCGTACTTGCCGATGTAGGCGCGGCCCATGACCGTCAGGTTGCCCCACTCGTTCATCGCCACGCGGGGCGTGCCGGTCTTGGGGTCGTTGTTGGTCCAGGTCGCGACGTCAGCCTTCGAGGTGAAGATGATCGGCGACTCGTTGGTGCCGTTGGCAACGATGCGCGCGCCGCGGCAGATCGCGAGCGATCCACCGAGGTTGGTGGTGCTGGCGACGATGGTGCCGGGCTCGATGGTGAGCGTGGCGCCGGGGAGCACATAGATCTGGGTCTGCAGGTTGTAGGTGTTGTTGGCGGTCCAGGTGGTCGAGGTCGAGATGTTCTGGGTGACCAGGATCTCGGCCGCGCTGGCGGCGCCGGCCACGAGCAGGGTGGCGGCGAGGCACGAGGCGTTCATGAGCTTCATGATGAAAGGCCTTTCTTGGGGTTGATGGTCGACGGACGATTTGGAGTGAGCGGAACGAAGGATGCTCAGGCCCGCATGGACCGAAGCGACGTCACGGGCGAATGTCCTGCCTAGATCAGGATCTCCAGAGCCCG
>CAILKP010000030.1 GCA_903834785.1 uncultured bacterium | reverse complement strand
GGCAACAACACGGCGTGCTCGACGACGGCCTGTGCCCCGACGCCCCCGCCCGCCACCGGCGCGTGCTGCGCTCAGGTGCCCGGGACCACCAACACCGTGTGCGTCGTGACCACCGAGGCCCAGTGCATCGCCCGTCAGGGCCGGTATCTGGGCAACAACACGACCTGCTCGGCAACGGCCTGTGCCCCCACGCCGCCCCCGGTGCAAACCGGTGCGTGCTGCTTCCGAAACAGCGCGGGTGTCGTTGAGTGTGCGGTCCTCAGCGTGGCGGATTGCCGCGCCCGGCAGGGCGTCTACCGCGGCAACGGGACCGCCTGCGCCAACATCCAGTGCACCCCGCCGGCCAAGGGTGCGTGCTGTGTCACGCTCCCGGGCGCTGCCGCCCCGATCTGCATTGTTGCCACCCAGGCCGTTTGCACCGCCCGTGGCGGCACCTATCAGGGCGACGGCACCGTCTGCAGCGGTACCACCTGCCCCCGCCCGCCGTGTGCGTGCGACTGGAACGATGACGACGTGCTGAACAACGCCGATCTGCAGGCCTTCCTGCACGACTTCGCCGCCGGCGATGCCGACTTCAACAACGATGGCACCACCAGCAACGACGACCTGTTCGCGTTCATCGCCTGCTTCCGCGGCGGCTGCCGCTGATGCAATGAACGAGTTCTGAAGTACGCACCTGCCCCGGCGGAGCCTGCTCCGCCGGGGCTTTTGTTTTCGCCTCGCGGAGGCGCGGCCCCCACCACCGTTTAGACCATCCGGCCGCTTACACGCCGAGCGTGCCGAAGTTCGGAGCCGACAGCCGATGCACCGTCCACTCGGTCATGGCCTCGGCGCCGATTGAGCGATAGAACTTCAGTGCTGGCTCATTCCAGTCAAGCACGGACCACTCGACCCTGCCGCACCCGCGGGACTGGGCGGTGCGGACGATCCGCTGCAGCAGGGCCTTTCCGGCACCAATGCCACGGAACTCCGGAGTCACATACAGGTCCTCAAGGTAAATGCCGGAACGGCCACGCCAGGTCGAGTAGTTGCTGAAGAACAGGGCAAACCCAACCGGCTTGCCGTCAAGCTCCGCCATCAAGGCCTCGGCGACGGGGCCGCAGCCGAACCCCTGTCCAAACAGATCCCGCAACAAGTCAGCTTCGGTTGCCTTGGCTTCCAGCGGGGCTCGCTCGTACTCGGCAAGCTCGCGGATGAACCGCAGGATGGTCGGCACATCGGCCGGGGTGGCGCTACGGACATTCACACTGGCGGCAGGTTGGGACATGACCGAAGGTATGCGGCGCCGCAAGGGATGCCCCACCTCCCCGGCAACGAACGCTAACCTCGGGCTGATGGCTTTACCTGCCGGACAACGTGTCTTCGTCCTGATTCCGACCCACACCACACGGCATCTCGCCGCGTGCCTGGCATCGCTGGCTCACCAGACGCGCCCGCCGGACGGTGTGGTAGTGACCTGCGACAACGACCTGCCCGAGATCGCTTCCCTACTGCGGAGCATTTGGCCCCGAGTTCAGGCCAGGGCCGGTGCGGCAATCCCGATGTGGAATGCGCGACGCCCCCATCAGGGGCTCGCCCAGCTCAACCAGGTGCGGAACAACGGCATTCGCACGCTCATGTCACATGGCGGAGCTTCGGGACGCGACCTGATCGTCATCATCGACGGTGACACGATGCTCGCCGCCGATGCGATCGCCCGCCACGCGGCGCAGCGCGACGCCGGCACGGACCTGATCATCCCTTACCGCATTCTGCTCAGCCAGGCCGACACCGAAGCACTTGACCCCGAACGTGTCCTGGCCGACGGTGTGCCGGAAGTCGAGCTGATCACGGCTGAAGCGCGATCACGTCTGGAGCAGCGCCACCGTCGTTATCGCCGGCACGTGCTGCTCTGGCGGCTGGGACTGGGCAAGAAACAGAAGCCCAAGATCATCGGCGGGCATCACGCCTTCACGGTCGATGTGGCCAGCCGCATCAACGGGTTTGATGAGGAATACACCGGGTACGGATTTGACGATGATGACTTCTCCCGTCGCGGCAACTCGCTGCGGCCGCGGATTCGCATCGCGATCGCCGTACGAGAGATCATGGCGTACCACCTGTGGCATCCCGTTCGTGCACCGCAGCGGCAGGAAGACGCCTCCGGTTACGCCAGATTTTCCCGCACCGACCTGCCGCTGTTTACGGCTCACGGTCTCACGTCGCCCCGCCCGCAGCCACAGGTCATCGTTGAGGCAATCGCCAGCGGCGGCCAACCGACCGGACATCGGGGGGACTCATGACATCTCCGATGGACGCGGCTCTGTCGTTATGGAAGCGGCGGCTGGAAATTGCGGCTTCGCTGACTCTCGGGCCGGACGCAACGCCGGATCCGGCGACGTTTCGTGATGAAATGGGGCACCGGCGGGCGGTAGACGGTCCCTTTCTCGCCGCCTCGACGGCCCAGCGCGTGGCCGCCGGGCCTCGCCCGGAAGCCTCAGTCGACGAACTGCTCTGGCATGCGGCGGCAGGAACGCTGCCGCTGGATCGCGTACCGACACTCATCGGCACTGCTCACGACGGGCCGCTGTACGGCGAGGCCTTTGCTGGCACGGTTGAGGTGTTCACCGAGTCACAGCTGTGCGCCGTGCACGCGCTGCATCTTCTGGCGATGACGCATGACCGCGCGGACTGGATGGATGCAGCACTGCGTGCCTGCCGATGGATGCAGGACAACCTGCAGCCGGACAACGCGACGAACCACCCGTGGGGCATTCACGTGTTCCTGCTGGCTGATGCCCGGGGTATCACCACGGCCGGCACGCTGTACGCTGACTCGATGCTGATGAACTGCCAGGTGAACCTGGGACGGCCCGATTCGCTCTCGGCGTACATCCTGCGGCATGCCGCATCCTGCCTGCCGTGATGCTTCGGACCAGCCAGCTTCACTGTGCGGGCGTTACATCGCCGCGGCGGTTGACGGTGTACATCGTCGGGAGCAGATAGTTCCGCCCTTTGTAGACGAACACCTGGCCGGACACCGTGAACGAAAGCGCCTCGCTGCCACGGTCGGCCAGTTTCTCGATGGCCTGGAGGTTCAGGCAAGGCATCAGCACCATGGGGGCGTCGGCTTTGTTCTCCGGCCCCGTATCGAAGTGGAACTGCCACTCACCACCAGTGGTCTTGATCACCCGGCCGCGACGCGATGCCAGGAACGTCCCCTCACGCAGGAGGCGACCACCCTGAGCCGGTTCCGTTGCGGCGGGGACGGATGGTGCCGCTGCCGGAACAGATGAGCCAGGGGCCGCCGGCGAGGTTCCGCCACCCGCGGGCGCCGGAGTGGTCGACGGAGCCGGACCGGCCGGATTGCCGGTCGGAGCCTTCTGCTTCATCTGCTCCATCGTCTTACGTGGGTCATCAGCCGCGGGTGCACTTGGAGGAGTCGCGGGCGGCTTGGCAGCCGGCACTGCCGCCGGGGTGTTCGGCTTGGCAGCCGGTGCCGCGGGCGGCGTTGTCGCCGGCGCGGATGGCTGAAGGGCGGCGGAGGCGAGCAGACAGATGACGAGAATGGTGCTGGGCATGGGTGATGGCTCCGGGTTCGGTTGTCAGGATATCGGCTCAGGACCGCCCCGCCGCTTACTTCTCGGTCAGGATCAGCGTTCCAGGTGCCGCACCGCCATCGCGAATCAACTGCAGCCCTTCGCGGTACAGGTGCGTAAAGGCATCAGGACCGAAGGCGGCCTCCAGATCGTCCAGTGCAGCGGCCGCGGCCCCCACATCACCCGCGACGTAGGCGTCGACCAATCGGGCGCAAGCCCGCACATGCTCTTCGGTGCGATCGCCTTTGGGCCGCAGGGTGCCGATGAGTTCCCACATTTCAACCGCCTCATTCTTGCCCTTGACGTTGATGCGGCCGATCGGTCGCCACAACCACCCGGCAACATCGGCCGGGGCGCTGGCGAGGACCGCTGCACGGGTGATCCCGGTGGTCAGGATTCTTGAGTTGAAGGCCTTGTTGGCACCCTCCAGCCGCGAAGCCAGGTTGGCGGTATCCCCCAGCACCGTGTAACTGGAGTTTCGAGGGGGATTGCCGAAGTCACCGACCATGACCTCACCGGTGGCAACCCCAACCCGCATGCCAAGCGTGAGCCCCTCGCCAAACGCGCCCGACGCGTTGAGCTCATCGAGTTTGGTCAGCATGGCCAGAGCGGCCCGGCAGGACAGCTCGGCGTGCCGCTCGGTTTCGATCGGCGCACCCCAGAAGGCGACGATGGCATCACCGATGTACTTGTCGAGCGTTCCCTCGAAGCTCTGCAGCGTTTCAGTCATCGGGCCAAGGTACAGGCGCAGCACCTCGGCGGTCTTCTGGCTGCCGAGCCGCTCAGCGATGGTGGTGAAGCCCGCGATGTCCGTGAACAAAATAGAGAGTTCGCGCCGCTGAGGCTGCATGCTGTCCAGGTCGGGGTTATTGACCAGAATGTCCACGACTTTGGGCGATACGTAGCTCTTGAACCGCTCCTCAGTCTTGCGACGCGTCCGTTGCTCAACAAAGAGACGGTGCAGCAGAACGGCCAACGAGCTGCCCAGTGCCGCCGCACCCGGGCCTGCGACTGAAACAATCAGCCGTTGCTGGTCAAACAGCACCGCTCCGGCGAAGACCGCCCATCCGGCGACAATGCCGACGGTCGCCAGCGGGGCACCCACCACGCCCATTCGCGTCGCCACAAGCGTTCCCAGCGTCCCAAGGAGCGCAACTGCGAGCAGGTCGAGCCAGAACGGACCGTAAACACGGTTGAAGTCCTGCAAAATCGAGTTGGCCACTGCCATGTGCAGGTGCACGCCAGGAGTTTTGGGATCAATGCTGGTGGCGACGAAGTCGGCGTTGGCGCCCGTGAAGGTGAACCCGACGAAGACGATCCGACCTCCGAGTCGCTCACGAAGCGTCGTCTCCAGAGAGGCGATCGCGGCCCGCTGGGTGGCCAGCGAGCGAACCAACTCCGGCAAGCCCTTTTCTGCCGCACGGAAGTTGGCGATGAGATCCTGATCCTCCTGCGGCAGTTTCCCGAGCTCCGTTCCGTCGAGTTGGAACTCAATCCAGACCTTGGCTTCCGCAGCCGCTTTCTGCAGAATCGACAGGGCCGCTCTGTCGGCGTTGCTGGCCAAGCTGGCCAGGAGTTCGGTTCGATCCTCCGGCGAGAGCGTCTGGACCCGCGCCTGGGCACCGTAGAGCTGATTGATCCGGGTTCTGGCGAGCCCGGCATTTGCCTCGACCGTTTCACGAAGCTCACTGAGCTGGTAGATCGCTCCGCACGAGACCTCTGCATGTCGGGCCCGCTCGGCGTCAAAGAACTGCCACTGCCACCCCGCGTCCAATCGGGATCGATCCGTGGTCGAGGGCCTCCCCCGAGGCCAGGACACCACGGTCAGACCCGGACGTTGTGTCCCGCTCACGGTGTCGGTGTGGGTGACCAGTTCGCGGCTGACTTTCGGGCTGAGATTCAGCCGAAGCCCGCGTTCGGTGATCGTCGTGCTGTTGGCCCGCTGGTCATAGAACCGCAGGGCGGCGGCAAAGCCGAGTGACGGCCACCAGCGATCATCGGTCCGGACGGCAATGGGAAGCCGGCGAACACCACTGTCGCCGTCATACACGTTAAAGGTCACGTTGGCGGTCATCGCCGCGACACTGGCCAACGGCAGCACAGGCGTGCTGGCACTCCGGGCATCGATCCCGTCAAACCTGCGGCCGGCCGTATCGCCGAAGGAACTCGAACCAGTCAACATGGACAGCGCGACAGCGCGGCGCAGGGAGCGTTCGAACCGCTCACGCAGTCGAAAGACCGCATCTTCCTCCGCGTTCGCGGCGAGAGTCGCCCGAGCCAGCCGCTCTGCCGCATCCCTCAGCACGCCGGGCTTTCGCCACTCTGCCACCAGTTCGGGATGTTCCGCCAGGAATCCCTTGATCCTCTCGGCACGGGCGGACTCGCTTGCATCCTCTGCGGCGAAGCGGAAGTTGGTCGGGACCACGACATTGCCGTGCTTTCGGATCGCCTCAGCGAGCTGCTCATCGGCGCCCGGGCCGTCGACAGCTGGCCCGTCGACTTGCTCATCGTCAAGCAGGATATCGAGCGCGACAACCTTGGCGCCAACGCGAGCAAGCTCATCGATAATCGCGGCGAGCTTTTCACGCGACCACGGCCACCGGCCGATCTGCTCGATCGCGCGATCGTCGATGGCGGCCAGGGCGATCTTGTCTGACGGGCCCGGCGAGGCCCGATCAAAGTTGGCAGCTCGCCAGTCAAGCGTCTGGCGTTCCAGCGGCGCGAGCGTGCCAAAGTACATCGCAACCGCAGCGACAAACGCCGCAGCAAGCCCGATCCCCCACTGCTTGCGTGCAGCAACAGTTCCGGCTCGTGCGGCCGAGACGCTTCCGCGTGCAGCACGTTTCCGCCCGGGGCGTCCAGCGTTCGGCCGATTACTCTCGGGACTTGCGGAGCTCACGCATCTTCTCCATGATGGCGTGGTCGCGGGAGCGGCCAAGGACACCGACGAGTTCCGCGCCGCTCATTGCCTGCCGCTCGGTGCTTTCAGCCGGCATAATCCCCAGCGCGATCAGCTCCCGTACGGCGTAGCGCCCTGTCGGACCGAAGACACGGAGCATGACGCTACCGTCAATCCGGAGCATCCGGACCAGACACTCAGCGACCATCCCCTTGCGTGTGACAAGTTCCGCCGGCTCATCAAACTCCGGATTGAGCCATCCGGCCGCCTTGGCTGCCGCCACGCGGTCCTCGTAGTTTTGCGTGGGATCCTCATCGAGGGCCAGGAGGGTCAGCGCGTGCAGCGCCTCGTCGTTGCTCACCCGTCCCGAGCTGGCCAGATTGTGGAAGAACACAACCTCGGCCGCAGGATCTGAGCGGTCATAGGCCGTCGGCACCGGATCGGTCACCAGGGAGCGGGTACATCCCCCTGCCAGCCCCACGATGACCACCAAGCTAACCATGCTAACGAGGCCACCGCGACCGTGTGGCTGCGTGCTGGCTGGATCGGGCTGTCGGGGTCGCAGACTCAGCATGGGTGGATCACAGCAGGCGACGGAGGCTCGGTAACGGGGCACTCGAACAAGTCATCAAAACGAGAACACAACGCTCACGAGAGCAAAGTCCCGCGAACGTCGCGAAGACTCAATACCGGCGCCTGGAAAGAAAACACCGTACCGGGCCGAGAGCGCCAGATCCGATGTAATGCGGTAGTTCACGTACACATCCAGCTCCCCGCCAAGAAAACGGTGGTTGTTGGTCTGCTCGTCGATCGGGGCTCTGGTGGAGACCTTGTTAAACAGGAAGCCATCGATGCCAAGCTGCAGCGCCGAGGTTGCCCCAAGATCAGGAAACGGCTCGAAGCTGTAGCCGAGGCGGGTTGACCACAGGTTGCCGAGACCACCGGCAAATGCCAGGCCCGTGTTGGCAAACCCCAGCGAGTTAAACGCGTGGTCGGTCGTACCTGACGCGTTGCCGCCAACTGTGTCCGTCGGCGAGAGCCGGTCATCATCCCCGGTCCCGACGAGGAACTCAAGTTCCATGCGGCTTCGCATCTCGTCGCGGAACAGATACGTCGTCTGGAGCCGACCGGCCCCCGCACCGATGGAATCCCGCGTCTGGATGCCGCGCAAAGGATCGCTGAAGGTGGTTCCCAACTGCAGAACACCCTCGCCCACCATCAGCACGTTATCGCTGAGCGACAGGTTCGCACCCACCGAGATGAAGTGCGAAGTGTGATCAAACTGAGCGTCGGTGAACACGATCGGCGGCCGCGACCGCGTCCGGTTGTAGTTGTCGCCGCTATAGAGGTACGAGACGTAGTACTCGTTGGCCGAAGGGTCGCGATAGACCAGCCTGGCTCCGAAGTACGTCCTGCGGGTCTTCTCGTCGTAGCTCTCCCGGCTGGTGTCAAAGTCCGGCGTGTGATCCGGAGTGATGCCCGCCAGGCCTTCCAGACGCAGGGTGCGGTCAAACTCAAATGTCGGCTTGGCCGCGTACAGGGTTTCGCTGAGCGCAAGCCCCGAGCCCCAGTCCACGAACTGCCGCCCCACGCGGATATTGAAGTTGCCAGCCATCTCCTGCTGGGCTCCGGATTCGACCGCCCGGCGCAGGTCAAACTCATACCAGTACCGGTCCGGCACCGGCTCGGCCAGCCGGTCGCCGCGGCCATCGAAGCTGTCCCCCGGCGAGTAATCCCGATACGCAGCCGTCGCCCGGAAGAACGCGCTGTGGGCGCCGTCAATGCTGCCGCGGGCATAAATGCTCGCCTCCGGCTGGAACAGTCGACGGCTGTTCTGGGCCGCATCCTTCAGGAAGACGGCCTGAAAACTCAGATTTCCGCCCACATCCAGCACCGACCGCTCCTCGAGCGACAGATTCGGGTCCGGCAGGTAGCGGTTCAGCGGTGTGTCGGCCACCCGCAACTGCCGCTCGATACGACGCTGGTCTACCTCCTGCCCCAGGGCGGTTGCCGCGAGGCCCCCGGAACCTGTCAACGCCGCCGCCGTGATGAGGAACGCGCGTTTCATGCCGGGGGAAGATATGCGGACCTTGGCCCCGTGGCAAAGCGGGGCATGATCAAACGGCAGGCCGCGATGGCAATGCACGCCCCGGCGATCACGTCTGTGAGGTAGTGGGCGTCAAACACCAGCCGACAGACCCCCACGGTTACCGCCAAACCCCATACCACGGGGGCCAGCTTCGGGTACATCCGGCTGAGCACCCAGGCGGCCAGGAAGGCAAACGCGGTATGACTCGAAGGCATTGACCACAGGTCGCTGACGCCTTTCTTCCAGAACTCCAGCGGGCTGAGCAGTTCTGGCTGCCCCCCCTTGCCGCCGGACCACGGGTACTTCCCCAGCGGGCCCAGGAACAGCAGCGGGTCATAGGGGTCGGTCAGCCGCGGGCGTGCCCGTCCGACGATCATCTTCAGGCCGGTGACCGTCAGCATGAGCACCCCGGCAGTGACGGCCCAGCAAAGCAGCCAGCGGCGGCGGGCGGGATCCAGCAAAAGCACAACCAGGCCTATCAGCACGCTGACGGTGCCCTGCCCGAACTGCTGAAGGGCCTCCAACTCGCGCCGCACATCGCCGCGCAGCACCTTACTGAGCTTGATCTGATCCACCGCCTGGTCAAACCGTGCCAGAAGCAACACCAGCACGAACCCGACGGCGAGCGGAAACCACCAGCCCGCCATCACACCCCGGAGGCCCTGAAGCGGGGCAGAACCTGTCGGCGAAACCGGAATGTCCGCTGCGGGCTGCTGCCTCTCCCCCGGCAGGCCATAATCGGCCCGGTGCCCCCCGCTGCTTCCTCCCATCCCGTCAGGTTGTTCACTGCTCTGGTGGATTCCCACTGGTGCTCATCATGGAAGGCGTGCGTGGCGTTGCTGCTGCTCTGCGCAGGAGTGTATCTCCCCGGGCTGTCCGCGCTGGATCCGGTTGACCGGGATGAATGTCGCTTCGCCCAGGCCAGCCGGCAGATGCTTGAGTCTCAAACCTTACCCAAGGAGCGGCAGGACCCCGTCATGCACGGCGGCGGGCTGGCGATTCCCATGTACGGCACCGCCCTGCGCCTGAATAAACCGCCGCTGACCTACTGGCTTCAGAGTGCCACGGTCGCCGTGCTGACGGGCGGAGAGCCCGAGTCCGACGCGATGTGGATGTACCGCGTCCCCTCCGTGCTCGCGGCGACGCTCAGCGTTCTGGCATTGTGGCGTCTGGGGATCCGGCTGTTTGATCCCCGTGTCGCACTCCTGGCCGCGGCAATGCTCGCCGTCAGTCCGATGGTGATCTGGGATGCCCACCAGGCCCGCTCGGATCAGTTGCTCCTGCTCGGAGTCACCATCACGCAGCTTGCGCTGTGGCGGGTGCTACGGCCGGGCGACGGTTCAGCATCCGCTGCCTGGTATTGGCCGGTGGTCTTCTGGGCCGGCATGGCGGGTGCGATCCTCGCCAAGGGGCCCGTCGCTCCGTTGATCATCGGTCTGACAATGGCTTGGTATCTCTGGGGAACTCGTGACTGGGCGGGTGTCGGCCGCCTGAAGTGGCTATCCGGCCTTACATGCCTGGTCCTGGTGGTGGGTGCCTGGGCCGCACTGGTGATCCGCCAGATCGGCGCCGGTGAGGCTCTGCGGATCCTCAACAGCGAGTTCTTCGTTCGCGCCACCCTCGGAAGTCAGGAAGGGCATTTCGCCCCGCCCGGTACCCACCTGGTGCTCTCGGCGGTCCTGTTGTGGCCTGGGAGCCTACTGACGATGTGGGCAGTCATCCGAGCCTTCCGGCTCGGGCTGCCCCGCGCCAGCTGGGGCGAGTTTCCCGAGAGCGTCACCGTCTGGATCGCCCGCCGGCTGTTTGACCGCCGGGCCGGCCGTTTCGGCGAGTTTGCCTGCCTTGCCTGGCTGGTCCCGTCGTTCGTCGCTTTCGAACTTTCCTCGGCCAAGCTCCCGCACTACACCATGCCGCTCTACCCGGCTGCGGCCTTGCTGTCGGCCCGGGGTGTATTCGCCGCGGCGGCAATGCTGCGACGCGGTGAGCGGGGCATGCTCAGCCGTCTCGGACTGAGCATCTGGGCGGTTATTGGCATGGTGCCGCTGGGGTGCTTCGGCGCAGCCGTCCTGCTGCTTGGTGGAGGTGGCATCTCTACAGGCGACACCCTCGCCCTGGGGCTGGCTGCCGCGTTGTCTGTCGCCGTCACGGTCGCAGCTACCCGGGCGGTGTGGCGAGGGGCCGTCGTGCGGGGGCAGTACCTGTCGATCGCCGCGGCTGTGATCGGGATGGCTGGGTTGATGCAGCTGTTTGCACCGGCCGTTGCGCCCGGCCAGGGAACCGAGCGTCTGATGGCCGCCGTGGAAGCCGTGGAAAATCACACCTCCAGGCCTATTGCCTCGCTCTACCACGAAGACTCTCTTGTGTTCGCAACACGCGGCAGGGTGGCTCGCATCGATGCAGTCGCCCTCGCCAGCTGGCTGGATACACACCCAAACGGCATCGTCATCGCGCCGGAGTCCATGAAACGCGAACTGTTTGTCAAGGGCCTTGTCGCCGGCGAGCCGGTTGATGTGAACTTGCCCGCACCACTGGGCAAGCCTCGGCGGTTCGTCGTCGCGGCGTATGTCCAACCGTTGTCTCCCCCTGCCGCCGGAAGCAAGGATGCCCGCCCATGACCGATGACCGCCCGGCCAACCCACCCACGCCAGTTCACGTGCCCACCACCGACGCCCCCGTTGGCCCGTCCGGCATTCTGGTTGTTGACAAACACCTGGGGCCCACGTCCATGGACATCTGCCGCATGGTCAAGCGGCGGCTGATCGCCGGCGGAGCCGGCAAGAAAGTTAAAGTGGGCCACGGCGGGACGCTGGACCCGCTGGCAACCGGCATCCTCGTCGTGCTCATCGGCAAGTGCACCAAACTGTGCGACGCTGTGATGGCAGACCAGAAGGTCTATATGACCGACGTTGACCTCTCGGCGTTCTCGACCACCGACGATGCTGAGGGGGAGCGCACCGAGATCACGCCAGCCGCGATCCCGACGCTCGAAGAGTTGGTTTCCGCCTGCTCCCGCTTCGTCGGCCAGATCCAGCAAACGCCGCCGATCTACTCGGCCATCAAGATCGACGGCCAGGAGGCCTACAAGCTTGCACGCAAGGGACAGACCGAGGGAGTAGTGATGGCACCCCGAAGCGTCAGAATCGATGCGATCAAGCTGCACAGCTACACCTGGCCGCACGCCGTACTCGAAGTCACCTGCGGCAAGGGCGTGTACATCCGCTCCCTGGCACGCGATCTGGGCGTCGCCCTTGGAACCGGCGGCACACTGGCTGCCCTCCGCCGCACACGGATCGGTTCGCTTGATCTCACCACCGCCCGCACCATCGCCTCACTGGGCGACCAACTGGTTGCCGAAAACCTCACCCAACCTCCGGCGGAGCTTCTGCAACGCTAAGCAGATGTACCTCGGATTCGCCTGAAGGACTCTTCCCTGTTCAGATCAGTTGGCTGAGTCCTCGGTCGCCCGGGATTCCTCCTGCCGCTGACGTGCCTGCGCACGATTCAGAACGGCCTCAGCCTGAGCAGGCGAGAGAATCGGCAGCTGGGATCGACCGGTCTCGATCGCGAGATGGACGTAGGGCCGACACATTCCGCAGCCCTGACAGCAACCCGTGTCGCTGCAGATCTGCTCGAAGTTCTGCCCGGCCTGCGCACGACGAACAACCTCGTCGAGCGTGACATGCGAACAGATGCAGCGTTGGACACCCATGCGTTGAGTCCCGGTTTTTGTACACCGATTGGTGCCGACACATCGGCTGTGGCAATCGTACTGACAAGAGCATACCTGATGTTCGGCATTACTGCCCGCAAAACAAGCGATTATCGTCGTGAGCGCCAAACCAGCCGACACCCGACTCCATTGGGTCTCCGGAGTACAAACCGCTCGAATCGGTCAGCGTTCGCGACTCCGACGAGACGTGCCCGTCGAGCCAAACGATGCCGGCCCGGCCCGCGTGGCGAAAGTGGACAGAAGGGTCAGGACGTGTCCCGCCGCCGTATCCGCCACCACCGTTACCGGCCGTTGGCCCCTGCAAAGCGGCCGGTGACTCGGGTATCCATCGCGGCTCGACGAACGAGTACTCGATGACGGATGCGCTTCCCGTGGTGCCTGCGGCGAACGCAGCATCGCCGAACAGGACCGTTGCCGCCGGACGAACAAACCGTTCAACCCGTTCTCCGAGCCGATCGGTGACAAGACGACCGTCTTGTCCCCGTTTCACGCCGATATAGGAATTGTTGTACCCATATCCGCCGCACCCGCGCTCGAAGCCCTCGCCGCGGGCGGCAAGTTCGGCCAGCCGGCCGCTGAATGACGGACACTCCCGGAGGTTACCTGATGCCTCCAGGTAGGCCGAAAGTGTGCCGCCGCTGGTACCGAAGGACGCACTTGGTCCGGTTCGTGAGCCGAACCACCGAACGCGGTTGACAAGAAAGTCAGGCGCTCCGGCCGGCGCTGCGCTCTTGTGGTCCCCCGCGTACAGCTGCACCATCGAGCCAAGCTGCCGAAGACCCGATGCGCACGCCGCCGCACGGGCCGTCGCCCTCGCCGACTGCAGCGAGGGCAGCAGGACACCGATGAGCAGCGCGATGATCGCGATGACCACGAGTAACTCGATCAGACTGAAGCCACGCTCTGGGCGTCCCGCGCGATGCTGCATCAGTTGCCCTCCGCAAAGCTGTTGATGAATGCGATGAAGTCCGAGCCATCCACAGTGCCGTCGCCGGAAACTCCGCCCTGCGGGTCGCCCCCAGCGACATCCGCCAGCGGCAGCTCAGCTGCGAAGGCATTGATGAACGCAATGAAATCCGATCCGTCCACGGTGCCGTCTCCCGGCGGGTCGCCCCCGGGGCCAACCAGATCCGCCAACCGTCGTGATGCAACGACAACCTCCGCCAGCCCGCCAATCTCCGTCGACGCCTCACCAAAAGTGGCATTCACGCGGTCGACAGCGCAGACGAGCTTCACGAAGTCGATGCTCATCAACCCTGCGGGCTCACCCGTGGTGATGTCCACGGCCCAGCTGATATCCATCGCATCGCCGCCGCCACTACCGGGGTCAATGCCCACCAGGAACGGGTTGTCAGGCCGGGTGTAGAAGGTCTCAGCAGGAAGCGAATCGTCATCCGTGATCCCGTCACCATCGAGATCGCCGAGTACCAGCGTCGGCGAACAGTCGGCGTATCCGAAGATGCCCTCCTCCCCGGAGCCCAGGCCTAAGGGATTGCTGACCACCGGCCCGTTGAACAATGCCGGCAGGAGCGACGCCGAGGTCGTCCACACCCCCGCCCTGCCCGGTGGCACCCATGCGGCCTGCAGAGGCGGGTTCGTCCCGTCGGCCGTGTTGCTGTCCCAGGTTCGCGTCACCACCGCCCCCGCTGCCGCAGCAGGCAAGTGGGATCCCGGAATCGCGTACCACGGGTCATCGGCAAGCCCGTTGCCATTGGCATCGCGACTCACAAACACGACCGCCGCCTCAGCCCACCGCCGATTCGGATTGCCTCCGACGAAGAACGCGTTGCCGAAAACGATGAAATCCAGCCCCAGCGGGTTGGCAGCCGTGGCCGCGTGGTTGGCGATCGGGTGATCAAAGCCGAGCGTGATGCTGCCACCGAAGCCGCCCAGGGTGACCAGCTTGGTGTTATCCGCCGCGGTGGCCCCACCGCCGACAGGCGAACCAAGCGCACCGCTAGGGTCGCTGAACGCCGGATTCTGCACGTTCTGCCCCGGAGCAGGATCGTAGTCCATGACCCTGGTTGCGAAGGGTGAAGCCCCGGCAGGCGAAGCAAGTAGAGCCGCCACAAGGGCAGCCGCGCCGATGCACGCGGTTGAAGGTATCGGAGTGTGGTTTTGACTCAGGGCCATAATGATCACTTCACAAGCTCGGGCAGACGCACAACCCCGTCCATCGCTTCGCTCAACCGACAAAGTCCCGCGGACCGGCCGTCAGGCCGATCGCGGGTGCGATCACACCCTCCATGGCTAGCTGCGGCGACGACGCATCGCCGCAAGGCCACCAACGGCCAGCACTGCCGCAGCGCCAGGCGACGGGATGGCGTAGCGGTATGCGACTCCGTCGCCGATGACCAGAAGCTCATCGGTGAAGCTGTTGAATGCCGCCGAGTACGTGATGGCGGTCCCCGCTGGCGCTACGCGGAGCCACCGCGTCGGATCCGGGTTCGCCGGGTCAATCACCGCCGCATACCCGATCTCCGTGGTGCCGCCGAAGCTGTCACCACCGCCGACAAGAACATTTCCAAAGGCATCGAATCCCAGCGGCGAGGCGGACAGGGCAGTGGCGACCAGCGTGCCGCTGCTGAAGCCCGCCGCCGGCCCGGAGCCCAACGAACCGGTCGTAAACGACCGGATCTGACCGGTCGGATGAGCGGCTGAGCCGAAGCCGGTTCCGGTGATCAGCACGCCGTTGCGGACGGCCACGCCGCCGGAAGCCAGGCCGATGTCCCGCACCAGCGTCTGACGCACGGGGGTGCCTAGTGCATTGCTGAAGCTGATCCGATACAACTCGCTGTTGAACGTCAAGGAATCAGCACCGGTCACATAGAGCTGATTGCCATCCCAGTCGGCATCAAAGTTCGGGCACACCACTGAAATTGTCGGGGTAGTCGCGGCCGTTGTGAGCAGGGACGTGGCGACAAAGTGGACGGAGGCCTGGGCACTGAAGTTATTGTCACCGATGGCCAGCGTGCTCCCATCGGGACTGACTGACAGGAAACTCGCCCCGAAGCCGGCTGTGGTGCCGGCCGGTACCGAGCCCACGCGGCTGAATGAAGCCCCGCCGGCCGCATCCTGCAGATAGATGTCCTGCCCGCGGATCTGATAAACGCGACCATCCGGGCCGATGTCCCACGCCCCACCAGCGAGCGGGAACTGGCCGACGAGGGTGTACGCCGGGATCGCAGCCGAGGGCTGTGCCGAAGCGGAACGCTCCAGCCAGGCCGGGCGGCCGACCGATTCAAGACCGGTCAGTGCCGAGGCGATGCCGGAGAGCACAACGAGAGAAAACGCAACTGCCCTTGGCGCAAGCTTGGCCGCGCGGGGCACACAACGAACTGAGGCAGCCATGACAGGACCGCCTTTCTGAATATGCGCTTCGATTCGCGCGAAGCGACTCCCGGGCGATCCCGGTGGCTAGACCGGGGGTGAGCCTTCGCGGGGAATTGTCAGCGCGCTGGGACCCGCCGGGAGTACGCGGGTACACGCACCGACGCCCTGATCGCGAGGGCAGACAGGCACACGGCACATGGCAGGTCTTCCGGCTTCGGGATTCGTCGCCCCGACCTTCCCGCACGTGTCTCGGTTCCGCTTCGGCCTCTCGGCTACGCGGTCCGCGTGCAGTGGTCTTCATTGGGGCGGCGTGTCACCCGTTACGGCGGCGCGTCCGCGGTGGATTCGGCTCCGGGGTTTGCTTCACGGGCGGGACACGCTCGCGGACCGGCAACCTCACCACGCTTCCCTTTTCAGCCCCGTGACCGGTTGAACCGATCGCGGGGCACCAAGTGCTGGGCTGAGCATAGCACGGACCCCCGCCGCCCGGTCAAGTGTGGCGGCGATGAAAACCGAAATCCTCGGCAAGGCGGGCGCCGACGCGTCACCGGCCAGGCAGGGCACCCCGCAAGGCCGGTTGAAACTCCCCGACCGCAAGCGGCCGTACATTCCTGCACTCACCCGCCACCCCCGCCTCCCCGCGCGATTACTTTCCGCAAAGGTCCGCCCCGTGCAACCCCTCATCGGCATCACCTGCGACATCTCCGTCCCCGACCCGGAGCAGCCACACCGGCTTCGCGTTTTCTCCCCAATCGCCTATCAGGACGCGATCGCCAGAGCCGGGGGCGTTCCGGTGCTGCTCTCGCCACAGGTTGAACTCATCGAAAGTTACCTCGACCGCTTGGACGGCCTGGTGCTGACCGGCGGCGACGATGTAGATGTGCGCGCCATGAACGCGGATCTGCATCCCAAAGCCAAGGTCATGCACCCGCGCCGCCAGGCCTTCGAGCTTGCGCTGCTCAAGGCTCTCGACCGCCGGCGGCAACTGCCGACTCTGGGCATCTGCCTGGGCATGCAACTCATGGCCGTGCACCACGCCGGCCCGGCTGCGCTCATCCAGCACTTGCCCGACGAGCCCGGGCACGATGAGCAATCCGCCGCACGCCACGCCCGCGACTTTGCCCACACCGTCAGGCCAACGGCGGCGGAGGCACGCCACCGGATCGAACCCGGCCCCGTCGCCAGCTGGCACCATCAGGCCATCCGGTCCGGCGTCCCGCTCGGTCCGCTGGTCGTCACCATGACCGCCGATGATGGCACGGTCGAGGCCGTCGAGGATCCGCAGCGTCCGTTCTATCTGGGTGTGCAATGGCATCCGGAACGTACCAGCGACGAGCGGACAGGCCTTGACGTCATCCGCCGCCTGGTGCAGGCAGCCGCCGCCCGCACCACCAGTTGACCGCAGGCACAAGAAAGCAGCGAGCCCGACGCATTGCGCCGGGCTCGCGGAAAGCTATCGAAATCAGATCACACAAGCTCAGGCCGTGACCATCTCAGCCGGCACCGGACCCGTATCCCACGTGATCAGGCCGGGGACAAACGGCGAGACCATGCGGCTGTCATTGGGCAGCACACGCACCGAGTACCCGTGCTGGCCGGTCGAATCCGGCGAGAACGTACAGGTAAACACGCACGTGCCCGGCTCGTTGCCCTTGGCCTTGGGGTCATACTTCATGGTCACGGCCTCGGCATCGATGATCTCGCCGACCGCGTTGACCGGGCCGTGGTACAGCTGCACCAGGATCTCGTCCGGAACCAGCGAGCCAAGGTACACCTTGGTCGTGATCGTCACCGGGGCGCGGACCGCCACCGAGCCACCGGCCGGCGTCGCGGCCGACACGTTCTCAACCCGCACCGCGTGCCAGTGCTCGCGGTAATGGTTCATGTGCGCCGCCAGTTCCTTAGCCTCGCGGAAGTTGTCAGCACACAGCCGCGCCGCGGCATTGTGAGCCGGGAAGTAGTACTGCCGGGCGTAGTCCGCCACCATGCGGTGCGTGGTAAAGCCAGGCCCCAGCACGCGGATGCACCGCTTCATGCGCTGCACCCACTTGCGCGGCACGCCCGCGTTGTCGCGGTCGTAGAACTCCGGCACGATCTGGCTTTCGAGCACCTGGTACAGCGCCCGGCTCTCCACATCGTCGCGCTCGTCGCCCGAGGCGGACTCATAGTTCTCGCCGCGGCCGATGGAGAAGCCCAGTTCGGGACCGAAGGCCTCGTCCCACCAGCCGTCGAGAATCGAGCAGTTGATGGTGCCGTTCATGGCCGCCTTCATGCCGCTGGTGCCCGAGGCTTCCAGGCCGCGGATCGGCGTGTTGAGCCAGATGTCACAACCCTGCACCATGCGGCGGCAGATCTGGATGTCGTAGTCTTCCAGGAACACCACGCGGTGCCCGATGTTGTTATTGCGGATGAGGTGGATGATGTCACGGATCAGCTGCTTGCCGCCGCCATCGGCCGGGTGGCTCTTGCCGGCGATGATCACCTGCACCGGCCGATCCGCATTCCGCAGCAGCCGGCAGAGCCGCTCGACATCACGGAACAGCAGCGTGCCGCGCTTGTAGGTGGCAAAGCGACGGGCAAAGCCGATGGTCAGCGCGGTGGTGTCCAGCGCGCTGGTGGCCTTCTCGATTTCCATCGCACCCGCACCACGCGCCGTGAGCTGCTCACGCAGCTTGGCTCGCACGTACGAAACCAGCTTTTCCTTGCGCTTGTTGTGCGCGTTCCACATCTCATGGTCCGGGATGTCGCTGACCTGCGCCCAGACATGCTCATCCTGCGGGCTGGTCTGCCACTGATCACCCAGGTGGCGGTCGTACAGCCGGATCATCTCCGGGCTCATCCACGTGCGGCAGTGCACGCCGTTGGTCACATGCCCGATCGGAATGTCGTTCTGCGGAGTGCCCGGCCACATGTGCTTCCACATGCCGCGGGATACGTGCCCGTGCAGCTTGCTCACGCCGTTGCAGAAGCGGCTGGTGCGGATCGCCAGCACCGCCATCGAGAACGCCTCGCGGCGGTCCGCGGTGTTCTCGCGGCCAAGGGCCAGCAGGCCCTCCATGTCAAGCCCGAGGTCACGCAGCGCAAACTGCAGGTACCGCTCCACCAGACCCGGCTCAAAGCGGTCAATACCCGCCGGCACCGGGGTGTGCGTGGTGAAAATGTGCGCCGCGGCAACGGCCTCACGCGCTTCATCAAAGTTCATGTGCGGGTTGCGGCGGCGGATGTCCATGATCCGCTCCAGCGAAATGAACGCCGCGTGGCCCTCGTTGATGTGGCAGACCGAGGGGTCCTCACCCAGGGCTCGCAGCGCCATCACGCCGCCGAAGCCCAGAACCAGTTCCTGCTTGATGCGATGCTCGTGGTCGCCGCCGTACAGACGCTGCGTGATCGTCCGATCCTCACGGCTGTTGTGCTCCACGTTGGTATCCAGCAGGTACAGCGGCACCTGGCCAACCTTGCACCGCCAGATCCGCACCGCAACGCTCCGGCCCGGCAGCGTCACGTACACCTCCAGCGGCTTGCCGTCGGGCGTGCGCACCAGTTCAACCGACTGGTTATACGGGTCAATGTCCGGGTTCGTCTCCTGCTGCCACCCGTCCGGATTCAGGTACTGATGGAAATAGCCCTGCTGGTACAGCAGGCCCACGGCCACCAGCGGAATGCCCGTGTCGCTGGCGCTCTTGAGATGATCGCCCGACAGGCCGCCCAGGCCACCGGAGTAGATCTGGAAGCCTTCAGTGAGGCCGAACTCAGCGCAGAAGTACGCAATCCGCAGCGGCTTCTGCCGCCCCGCGGCAGAACCCAGCAGCGCGACCGATGCCTCGGAGTACCACGAACGCTGACGCTGGATGTCCTCCATCATCTGGGCGTGCACCGTGTTGAGCTCATGCAGGAACGACCGGTCCGATGCGGCCCGATCCAGCCGGTCCTGACCGATCAGCCCCAGCAGCTTCACCGGATTGTGGTGCGTCGACTCCCAGAGATCACGATCCAGCTGGCTGAACAGGGCCACGGCCTCGTAGTGCCAGCACCACCAGAGATTCCTGGCAATCTCCTGTAGCTTCTTGAGCTGCTCGGGAACTGACGGGTCAACCTTGAAACGCTGGATGTTCGCCTGGGACGGACTGAGCATGGTGGCTGCTTTCGCGGAAACGTGCTGGTTGGTGTACATGCGGTTGGGTGTTTCGTCTCAACTCAAAGACGGTCTGAGCCCAATCCGGGAACATCACGTCGGAGTTGACACCGCCGTGCATCTTCAGTTTATCGGCCCTGCTCCACCATGCCAGCAGATTCTGCCCTGCAATCGCTTGCAGGGCGAATCCGCCAGGACCCGCATGCCTCCCGAACGTCCGCATCGGATTATCCGTATCCGCCCCGCACGATCTACCCTTAAGCCGCATGAGCCGACGAATCCTCCTCCTTGTCAACACCGGAAAGCCGGAAGTTCGGGAACAGCTCGCCACAGTGCGGCGGGCCATCACACAGACGGGCGCCACCATCGTCACCGAGACGCCGGCCGTCGACTCCCCTCTACCGCTGGAACTCGCCGAAGCAGTCCGCCACGCCAAAGGTGCCGACCTCATTGTCACACTCGGTGGCGATGGCACACTCCTCGCCCAGACCCGCCGGTGGATTGCACTCAATCTCCCGATGCTCGGCGTAAACTTCGGCAAACTCGGCTTTCTGGCCGAGTTTGACCTTCAAGCCCTCATCGACCAGGCCCCCCAGCTCTTTGACGGCCGCGAACTGGCATGTATCGAGCGACCGCTGCTTGAAGTCCGGACCGTCCGACTTGGTGCGGACCCGCACCGCGACCACGACGGACCTTACCACCTGGCACTCAACGATGCGGCCATCATCGCCGGCCCGCCACACCGCATGATCCGAGTCGGGCTGTCGATCGACGGTCATCCCGGCCCCAGCATCCTCGGTGACGGCCTGATCATCTGCACTCCCGCCGGCTCAACGGCCTACAACGTCTCGGCCGGTGGTCCCATCGTCGCCCCCGATGTTCGCGCCCTCTGCGTCACGGCGATCGCCGCACATTCGCTGGCCTTCCGGCCCGTCGTGCTTGGCGGAAGCTCCGTCATCGATGTCTTTCTGGAACGGGCCAACGACCCGCAACCCCTGTCCGATTCGGGCGTTTCCTGCGGATCGGGTACCGTGCTGCTGCTCGACGGTCGCGATGTCGCAAAGCTCTCCACCGGCGACCGGGTCATCGCTCGTCTCCATAACCGCACCGTTCGCTTCGTCCAGAACCCGCTGATCGGCTACTGGGAAACGCTCGCCAGCAAGATGCGATGGGGTGTCGGCCCCGCCAGGGCCTGAAGCAGCTCCGATCGCCCCCCCAAGTTTGGATTTTCCACGGTATTTGGTGGAACCGGCCCGACAGCAAGACACAATTGACCCTGATGCCCCGCCCTGTGAAGTACAACAGACCGACCACTCGCCTGCTTGCCGCCAGCCTCTTGTCAGCGGCAGGCATCTCTGTTGTCTCCGTTCATGCAGCATCCGCCCGCACCGATGACGGACCAGCCGCGGCTGCACCAGCAACAGCTCCCGCGCCGAGCCCCACACCCGCTCCGACACCCGCTCCTGTCGCTGCGGCACCAGCGCCTTCGCCGTCCGCACCCACCCCTACGCCCACCCCTGCCCCGGCACAGCCCCCCGCCACAAACCAGCCGGAAGAACCGCCCGAAGCCGTCGTCACCCTCGCCACCGGCGAGCAGGTTGAGGGCGTTCTGGTCTCCCAGACTGCCTCCGGCGTCGTCCTGCGCATCGGCAAGATCGACACGACGTTCACCGCTGACAAAGTCGCCTCCGTCCGTCGCCTTCCCTCCGTGCAGGCCCGCTACAAGCAGATGCGCGCCGCCATCGATGATTCTGACACCGACCAGTTGATCAGTCTCACCGAGTGGCTGGTCCGCCGCGGCCAACTCGATGCAGCCAAAGTCGAGATCGACGCGGTCCTGAACCGTTCCCCCGACCACGGCCCCGCCCGCCGGCTCCGCGAGATGATCCGCACCCAGGTCATGCTCCGTGATGCCGCCCCCGGCGACGAGACCAATCGCGGCCCGCTCTCCGATGAGCCGCCGAATCCCGATTCGGTCACCGTCACCAGCATCCCGCTGCTCTCTGCCGAGCAGATCAACCTCATCAAGGTCTTCGAGGTCGACCTGACCAAGCCGCCCGCGCTGGCAATCCCGCGCGAGGCCATGGCAAGAGCTCTCGAACAGTTCGCCGGCCACCCGCTGGTCCCGGCCACGCGGGAGGGTCGTGATGCCGTCCTTCGCCAGGCCCCGGTCGAGCAGCTCGACCTTCTCTTCCGGCTCAAGGCCCGCGATGCCTACGGCCAGGTCAAGGTACTCGGCCAGCCCGAAAGCATGGCCCGCTTCCGTGACTCCGTGCTGACAACCTACATCCTCAACAGCTGCGCCACCAACGCCTGCCACGGCGGCATGGAGGCCGGCCGCCTCGTGCTGATGAACCGCCGCCCCAACTCCGACGCCACGGTCTACACCAACTTCTTCATCCTGGAGAACTTCAAGACCGCCGCCGGCAAGTCGCTCATCGACTACGACAACCCCGAGCGCTCCCCCCTCCTGCAATACGGCCTGCCCCGTGCCGACTCGCTGACCAAGCACCCCGCCGTCCCCCGCGGCGAGAACAACGTCGACGCCTGGAAGCCCGCCTTCCGCTCCCCGTCTGATCGTCGCTTCACCGACACCATGGCTTGGATCCGGTCCATGTACCGCCCTCGCCCGGACTATCAGATCGACTACAAGCCGCTTCGCCCGCTCCAGCCGCTCGCCCCCGAAGCCCCCGGCAAGCCCGCCGCCCCGCCCCGCTGATCCGTGACCCGGTAACCTGCACAGGACTCCACCATGATCACTCGCCACACCATCGATAAGGTCATGGCCGACCAGCGGGCCGCCAGCTTTACAAAACGCTCCATTAAGGGTGCAACCAAAGTCGCCGGTCTTCGCCTGACCGCCACCATGATCGACCTGACCACGCTGGAGGGCAAGGACAGCCCGGAGAAGGTCCGCTCGCTGTGCCGCAAAGCCGTGAACCCCGGCGATGGCGTGATCGACGTTCCCCACGTCGCCGCCGTGTGTATTTATCCGGCCCTGGTGCACGTCGCCCGCCGCGAGCTCGACTTTGCCGCAGCCGAGGGCACGGCCCACAACGTCAAACTCGCCGCCGTGGCCACTGGCTTTCCCTCCGGCCAGTACCCGCTGAAAGTGCGCCTCGACGACACCCGCCGCGCCGTGGAGGCCGGGGCCGACGAGATCGACATGGTCATCTCCCGGGGCCTGTTCCTCGCTGGCGAGTACCGCCGCATCAGCGATGAAATCCGCGCCACGGCCGAGGCCTGCGGCACAGCCCACCTCAAGGTCATCCTCGAAACCGGCGAGCTCGAAACCTACGACGCCGTTCGCTACGCCAGCGATCTGGCTATCGCAGCCCTGGCCGAGGCCGGCTCTCCCGACGCGTTCATCAAAACCTCCACCGGCAAGGTCGAGCCCGCCGCCACCATGCCCATCACCCTGGTCATGCTCGAGGCCATCCGCGACCACTATCTGGCCACCGGCCAGGTCATCGGCATGAAGCCCGCCGGCGGCATCCGCACCTCCAAGCAGGCCCTCCACTACCTCGTCATGCTCAAGGAAACCATGGGCTCGCTGCACAACGGTGCGTGGCTCACACCGCGTTTCTTCCGCTTCGGTGCCTCGGCCCTGCTCAATGATGTCCTCCGCCAGCTCGCATGGTCACAGTCCGGCCGCTACGCGGCACGCTACGACTTCGCCGACGCCTAGCGCCGCCGCCGGACGCACCCCCGGTTCCGTTTATTCCGGCTGGGCAAGCCCTGGCAGCCCCGCTTCATCCACCGCCAGCTCAACTTCATCCGCGCACGCACTTTGCTATCGGAGCATCCCGCGTGCCAGTCCCTCGCACCGCTGGTGCAACCGGTACAACACGCATCAGACGCGCACGACATTGACGGTTGTGAATGTCCGCAACGAAGGTGCCACCCTCATGCGACGATAGACCACTCCAGCAATGGAGTGCAACCATGTCAACGTCAGATAAGACGTTCTCTCAAGTCAAAGCGATTCTCGGCAAGCTCGATCAGCGGATCGACTCGCTCCGTGAGCGTCGCACCGCCCCCACCGTCACCTCCGGCAACCCCCCGCCGGCCCTCACCAACTCGGCCATCGCCAATCAGACGATCGGTGCCGCCGAGGCCGCCTCAGCCCAGAACGGCTCGCAGCAGATCGGCACCGGCCGAGCCGCACCGCTTCCGGGCTCCAACGGCTCGATCGGCAACGCGGCCGCCGCCGCTGCAGCCGCAGCCGCCGCTCGGTCGCCCTACGGCCGCGCCATGCCGCTCCGCAACGTGTCGTAACCCGGCGTTCCCCTGCCCACGTACCCTTTGGGCATGACTGCCGGTGCTACCGACTCCATCCAGCAACACGCCGCCGCTGAGCCCATGAACCGGCTCCACCAGAACCGGTTCCCACGCTCCGCGGCGGTTTTTGTCATGACACTCAGCGCCCTGACCGTCCTCTCAGGTCTGTCAGGCTGCAAAGAGAAGTCCCCGCCGCCCAATGCCCGCGACACGCTGGAGAAGAACCAGCAGTCACTCTCCGACTCCCTGGACAAGTTCCAGGTCGAGGAAGATGCCAGGGACAAGCCCGCGGCAACGCCCGCCTCACCTGCCGATCCCGCCAAGCCTGCGGCACCGCCGGCCCCCCCCAGCTCCGGCGGATGACCCCGCGGCCGGATGCCGCAGTTATCTCCCCGGATCGTTCAGCGCAATCATCGCCAACCCATCTAATCGGAATCCCCGGATCCGACTCCGATTGCCCCTTGGCGTTCACCGTTATCGATGCGCCTTCGCGGCCCGATCTGTTCTGACATGAAGCCCTACGCCGCCGTGTCATGTCTGCGCCTCTTCCACCCGCTGGCAGAAGTTGTCCGCGGTCGTTCACATGGGATGACTGCCGTACTGGCCGCTTCGCTGCTGGCCTCGGCCGCAAGCGGCTTTGCGCCAGAACACGGTGCCCACGCTGATCCCGCCCATGGCGCGGCACCCACCCACGCTCCCGCTGCAGCACCGGCCGCCAAGGCACCCGCCAAGCCCGCAGCATCTGCGCCTGCCGCAGCCCCCGCCCACGGCGCAGCTCCGGCAGCCAAGCCCGCATCCACCGCCGCACCAGCCGTCAAGGAGACAGCCCAGCTCTCCAATGTCAAGCCCGCAGCCAAGCCCGCTGAAGGCAAGGCGGAATCCAAGCCCGCCGCCAAGGCAGAGCCCGAAGATGCGCCCGTCGATGCCGACAAGGCCCTCTTTCTGCTCAAGGAAGGCAACCTCCGCTGGCTCTCAAATTCCCAGACCAATCCCAACACCTCGTCCCAGCGCCGTCAGAGCGTCGCTGACAACGGCCAGAAGCCCTTCGTCACCGTCTTGACCTGCGCCGACAGCCGCCTGCCCGTCGAGCGCGTCTTTGACCGTGGCGTCGGCGATATCTTTGTCATCCGCGTCGCCGGCAACATCGCCGGCGACAGCGAGACCGGCACCATTGAATATGGCCTCGGCCACCTCAAGACCCCCCTGCTCGTCGTCATGGGCCACACCAAGTGCGGAGCCGTCGCCGCCGCGGCCAGCGGTGCAGAGCTGCACGGCAAGGTCGGCCAGCTCGTCGCCAGCATCAACCCCGCCGTTGAACGTGCCCGCCGTGCCAACCCCTCCGCCCAAGGCCCGGAACTCGCTGCACTCGCCGTCAAAGAGAACGTCTGGCAGACGATCTTCGACCTGGCCAAGAACTCCTCGGAGATTCGCGAGCTGATCGCCTCAGGCAAGGTCAAAGTCGTCGGTGCGGTCTGTGATATCTCCACCGGCAAGGTCGAGTTCCTTGGTGAGCACCCCTGGCAGACCGAGCTTCTCGCCGCGATGGAAAAGGATGCGGCCCCCGCAAAATCCGCCACGGCCAACGCCGAGCCCGCCAAGGGCGGACACTGATCGCCGACAGTCGATCAAACTGATCCAGAAAACACCGCAACCTCCCGGCCTTCCGGGAGGTCGCGTTCGAATACGTGCCTGTAGCAGAGGCCGCCCGTCAAGCCCACGCTCAGCCCTGAAGGTCCAGATGCACCACTTCCGGCCCATTGCCGGCAGCATCGCCTCTTCCCGAACTCGGCTTGCGACGGTCCGGGTGCTCGTGCGGCTGGTCCTTGGCCTTGCCGTCGGGGTCCGTCTCCCCCGCCCGCGCCAGTGCCTCGGGCGAGGTGATCACCTCGTCGGCGGCATGACCCGTTATCGGGGTCGGCTTCACCGTCACCTTGCGGTCCCGGTCAACCTTCGCCAGGTGCTGGGCATTCGCCGCACCGGCGAGAGATTGAGCCACGTTGGTTCCAAACGTGCTCATAGTGCTGATATCGTCCAACCTCCCGCCGCGGCTGTGGAAAATCTGTCGATAAACTCTGAATCTGGGGAAAGTCCGAGAACTCGCACGCTCTCAACTGCCCTCCTGGGCGATCCCTGACCCGCCAAACGTCCGATCTCCTGCCCAGCCCCTGCCCCTCGGCTTTGGCCGCCCCGCCCCGACTAGCCCCTCGCCCTGACCCGCCATGCCCAGAAAACCCTCCGCGGCCAAATCCAGCCCGGCCCAAGCCTCCAAGCCAGGTCAGCCCCCCGCCGCCCCGGCGGATCTCTCTCGCCTGCGCCACGCCATTGATGCCATCGACCAGCGGCTCATCCGCCTGCTCCACGAGCGCTCCGAACTCGTCGTGCAGATCGGCAAGGCCAAGCAGACCTCCGGTGTCCCGATCTACGCCCCCCACCGCGAGGCCGAGGTTCTCGACCGCGTGCTCAAGCTCAACGCCGCCAGCGGCGGCCTGCTGGCCGAGCGCACCATCGAGGGCATCTGGCGCGAGATCATGTCCGGCTCCATCCAGCTCGAGCGTCCGCTCCGCATCGGCTTCCTTGGCCCGCCGGGCTCGTTCTCGCACGCCGCGGCGGTCGGCCACTTCGGCTCCTCGGTCAGCTTCGAGAACCTCCACGAGATCGCCGGCGTCTTTACCGAGCTCAAGCGCGGCCACGTCGACTACGGCCTGGTCCCCATCGAAAACTCCGTCATCGGCGGCATCGGCGAAACGCTCGATCAACTCGTCGCCCTCTCCGAACCCGCCCGCGGCAAGGGCCACGCCCGCGACCGCCTGCCGGTGCGCATCTGTGCCGAAGTCCAGCTTGCCGTCCACCACACGCTGATGGCCAACTGCGAGCCCGCCCGGGTCACCCGCATCCTCAGCAAGCCTGAGATCTTCAGCCAGTGCCGCACCTGGCTTGCCCAGCAGTACCCCAAAGCCGAACTCGTCCCCGCGCCAAGCAGCTCCCGCGCTGTGCAGATGGTCGGTGAGGAGTCCGTCCGTTTGGCCGCCGAAAAGTCCGGCGGCCCGTGCACCTGGGCCGCCATCGGCAGCGCACTGGCCGGCACGCTCTACGGCGTCAACGCTCTGTTTGACCGCATCGAGGACAACCCCGGCAACGTCACCCGCTTCTTCGTCCTCGGCCACCACGCCGCCCAGCGCAGCGGCAGGGACAAGACCTCGGTCATGTTCACCACGCTCAATAAGCCCGGTGCCCTGGCCCGGGTGCTCTCAGACTTCGAGCACGCCGGCGTCAACCTCACCCATATTGACAAGCGTCCCAGCGGCCTGAAGAACTTCAGTTACACGTTCTTCATCGACGCCGAGGGCCACGAGACCGACCCGGGTGTCGTCAGCGCCATCAAGCGGGCCTCCGAGCATTGCAAGGAACTGGTCGTCCTGGGCAGCTTCCCCGCCAGCCAGCGAATCCTCTGACCGCCCGCCCAACCCCCGCCGCCCCTCCCCACACCGGCCCGCGAACAGGCCGCCAGCAGGCAACCGCACGCCCAACCGCTCGAATGGTGGCTGTGGTGCCGCGCCCCAGTGCCGGACCGTCTTGCCCACTCGTCGTCCGTCCGCTTCAACCCGTCGGAATCACCTAGTCCGGCACCGCCGCTTCGCTCCCCGCGGCTGTTGCCCCGTACTGTCCTTGCTCATGGCCACGCCCGGTCAAGCTGCCGTTCAGTCCGTTGACGCCATCGCCGCGTTCCGGCTCGCGACGCTGAACTTTGCCGCCGAAATCCAGGCCGCACTTTCCGAGGCCGAGGCCGATCTTGGCCGGCTGCCCCAGTGGCTCAAACTTGATCGCGTGCCCTACTGGACCAACCAGATCAAGATCCGCCATCAAGCCGTGCAGGATGCCAAGCGCGAGCTTGCCCGCAAGCAGCTGATGACCAGCCCCGAGCCCCACTCCTGCATCGACGAGCGCAAGGCCCTGGCCCGCGCCAAGGATGGTCTGGAACTCGCCGAATCCAAGCTCGCCGCCACGCGCCGCTGGATCATGGTCTGGGAGGAAAAGTCCAGCCAGCTCCGCGCCGGCCTCACCCAGCTCCGCGACCTGGCCGACCGTGACCTCATCGCCGCCGCCGCCCGCCTTGCCCGCCAGGTCGAGGCGCTCGATGCCTACCTCGCCGCCGCCAGCGGCAACCTCGGCCCGGACGGCCTGCCCGTCGGTTCAACCTCCCGCTCTTCCGGCGGCTCCGCTTCCCGCGTTGCGGCAGAGGGCTCGCCCGACCGCATCTCCGCCTACGCCGGGCTCCGCCGCCTCGCCCCGGTGCCGCCCGTCCGCGCTGCCACGCCCACCGGTGATGAGAACCAACTCGTCCGCCAGCCCGGCCCGATGCTCAGCACCGACGACATCGAACACCTCGAGCGTCTCGCCTTGGAAGGCCTGGCCCCGCGCTCGCCCGACAAGGTCCTGCTCGAGCCCGGCGCGCTGGCATCCTCGGTCCTGTGCATGATCCGCAGCGACCCCGCCGATGGTGACAGCGGTTGGTACCTTGCCGGTGCCGGCGCCGCCGGCATGCAGCCCCAACCCGCGGTGGCCGTTTCAATCCAGACGATCCTGGAACTCCGACCGGACCTGACCGTCCCGCTGCTGCTGCCGGTAGGCACCATGCTCGTCGCCTCGGCCGGTCGCATCGCCTCGCTCTGCCAGGCCAGCAATCAGGAGCTGTGGTCATGAGCGCCGGAGTCGGGCAGGCCAAACTCGTCGATGCCTCACGCAAGTTCATGCAGCAGTGGCACGCCGCACGCCAGCACTGGAACGATGTCGCCGCGGCACGGGTCCAGATGGAACTCATCGATTCACTGCCCACGCGCATCCAGGCGGCCAGCAACGCCATGAGCCAGATCGCAGAGATTGTTCACAACGCCAAGCGGGACTGTACATGACTGACCTTGCCCCCACTGCCAAGCCCGCCGCCTCAACCGGAAGCATCCGGCCCGATGGTCCGCCTCAACCCGGCGACCAGCTTGCCCAGGCCCGCGCGCTGCTGACTGATTCCGCCGCCGCACTGGCCAAGTTCGCCCACACCGCAAGCACCCTCAGCTCCGACGCGCAGTCCCGCACCGCCGCTCAGGCCGCCGCAAGTGCCCAGCGGCTCGCCCAGCTGACCGCGTCCCACCAGGCCGCCGTTGCCCAGGCCGCCGCTGCACAGCAGGCCGCGCTGGCCGAAGTCCAGGCCACCTCCGCCGCCGCCCTGGCCAAGCTCAGCAAGGAACTGACCGTCAGCCGCGGCATCGCTGATGAAGAGGCCGGCTCCATCGTCTCGAAAGCTCGCAGCGAGCAGCAGGAGCGCACATGGATGGCCGACACCATGTTCGACTCGGCCAAGGACCGTCCGCGGCAGGAGTTCGAGCTCGTCCGCCGCGAGCTTGAGCCGCGTTTGCCCCAGCTCATGCAGCTCCGCCAGGTCGCCCGCGAGGCCATCCGCGCCATCGGCCTGACCGACCTGCCCGCACCCAAGCTCGAGGATCGCGCCCCCGATGAGCCCGACACCTCCAGTGATGAGGACGTCTTCCTCAAGCCCGAGAAGGGCGAGAAGGCCCCACCCTTGCCGGCCGATGTTCTCGCCGCCGTCGCCCGCTTCGGCTCGGCCAACGCCGCCGTGCAGGCCCTGATCAACCTCAAGCTCCCACGCCTGTTTGCCATGCCCTGGCCGGTGGTCATCGCCGTCCTGGCTGGCGGCGGCCTCGGCACGCTCACGCTGTGGATGGACGCCTGGCAATGGCACATCAAGACGCCGATCGCCGCCGGGGTCGGTGCGCTGCTTGGGCTGGTCGCACTGCTGGCAGTGCGCGGCCCGATCCGCGCTCGCACGGTGCATGTGGCCCAGGCCGCATCCAACCAGGTTGCCGAGACCGAGCGTGCCATCAACGCTGCCATCGAGAAGGCCGCCGCCCGCCGTGTCAAGCGCGAGAAAGCCATCGCCCACCGGCGCGAGCGGGAGATCCGTCAGGCCCGCACGCTGGCCGAGCAGTCCGCCTCGGCGGCAACATCCAAGCGTGACACCACCCTCAAGGAACTCACCGAGCGTCACACCGCCAGCGCGGCGGACATCAACGCCCGCCGCACCAGCGAGACCGAGCGGCTCCGCAGCCAGTACGCCGCACAGTCCGCCGCGCTGGACTCCGCCCACGCCGCGGCACTGGCTGATCATCACACCCGGGATGAGCAGGAACGTGCCGAGGTCTCGGCCACCAACCTGCGGGCTGAGGCCGAACTCCGCGCCGGCTGGTCCACCTGGTGCGAGCACACCGCCGCCCGCCGGAGTGAACTGCTGGCCCTGACCGCCGCAGCAAGCCCGGAATGGATCGCCGGCGCTGTCCGCGCCCCGAAGCCCCGTCCCGCGCTGGTCATCGGCAACGTGCGGCAATCCCTTGATTCCGCGGCAATCAACTCCGTCGCCGCCATGCTCGGCGATGCCACCGCCGCCCCGCTGCGACAGCCGTTTGACTGCCCCGTCGGCCTGCAGACACCCCTCCGCGGCTCGCTGCTTGTTCAGGCCCCGGCCGAGAAACGCGCCGAAGCCATCTCGGTCCTTCAGGTCGCCGCGCTCCGCGCCTTGCTCTCGCTTCCGCCCGGCAAGACCCGCTTCGTGCTCATTGATCCCGTGGCGCTCGGCCAGTCGTTCGCGGGCATGATGCATCTGGCCGACAGCAACCCGCAGTTCGTCACCGATCGCATCTGGACCGAGACACGCCACATCGAGGCCCGGCTCACCGACCTGACCGAGCACATGGAGAACGTGATCCAGAAGTACCTCCGCAACGACTTTGCCACCATCGATGACTACAACACCTTCGCCGGCGAAGTTGCCGAGCCCTACCGCTTCCTGGTCATCGCCGACTTCCCCGCGGGCTTCTCGGAAACCGCCGCGGCCAAGCTCGCCAGCATCATCTCCTCCGGCCCCCGCTGCGGCGTGTACACCCTCATCGCCGCCGATCCGCGGGCCAAGCTGCCCGGTGCCGCGGGCTCCGCTGGAACGCCCCCACTGACTATGGCGGATCTTGAGCGGGCCTCCCTCACGCTCCAGCACAAGAACGGTCGGTTTGTCATCAAGGACGAGGTGCTCGGCAAGTTTGACTTCTCCCCGCTCGCCCCGCCGCCGGATGACCAGTTCAAGGACCTCGTGCTTGATGCCGGCGTCGCCGCACGCGAGGCGGCCAAGGTCCGCGTGGGGTTCAACATGCTCCTGCCCGCCGCGGGGTTGGAATGGACCGGCGACACCACGCACGAGCTGCGGATCCCGCTTGGCCGCCTTGGCGCAAGCAAGCTGCAGTACCTGACGCTGGGCAAGGGTACCGCCCAGCACGTGCTGACCGCTGGCCGCACCGGCTCGGGCAAGTCCACACTGCTGAACGTGATCATCACCGCGGCGGCAACGTGGTTCAGCCCGGATCAGCTCGCCTTGTACCTCATCGACTTTAAAAAGGGTGTCGAGTTCCGGGCCTACGCCGCCGCCCACTTGCCCCACGCCCGCGTGGTGGCGATTGAAAGCGAGCGTGAGTTCGGCCTCTCGGTGCTCCGCCGACTCGATGCCGAACTCCAGGAGCGCGGCCAGCTCTTCCGTGATGCTGGCGCCCAGGATCTGGCCGCCTTCCGCGCGGCCCGCCCCGACACCGTCATGCCCCGCACGCTGCTGATCATCGACGAGTTCCAGGAGTTCTTCAGCGAGGATGACAAGCTTGCCGCCGAGGCCGGGCTGCTGCTGGATCGGCTTGTCCGTCAGGGCCGCGCCTTCGGCATGCACGTCATTCTGGGCAGCCAGACGCTCGCCGGCGCGTACTCGCTGGCCCGCGCCACCATCGGCCAGATGGCCGTCCGCATCGCCCTGCAGTGCAGCGAGGCGGACAGCTACCTCATTCTGAGCGAGGACAACGCCGCGGCACGACTGCTCAGCCGCCCCGGTGAGGCCATCTACAACGATGCCTCCGGCATGCTCGAGGGCAACAGCCCCTTCCAGGTCGCGTGGCTGCCCGATGAGGAACGTGCGGCCAAGCTGGCAACCGCACGCACGCTGCTGGAGACCCGCCCGCCCCGCCGCCGGCCGGATGCCGCGGTCGTCTTTGAAGGCAACCGCCCCGGCAAGCTTGAGGAGAATCACCTCCTGGCCCGCCTCCGCACCAGTCATGCAGGGCGGGCTGCCGGGACCGCCGCCAGCGGCCCGATCCGCGTGTGGTTGGGTGATCCGCTCTCGATCAAGGACCCCACCGGGCTGACCTTCCAGCGTCAGTCGGGCAGCAACCTGCTGATTGTCAGCCAGCGTGATGACATGGCCAGCGGCATGCTCGCCGCGTGCGTGCAGGCCGCCATGCTGCAGCTTGCCGCGCCGGCTGATGGTGGCAATGCAGGCCTCCGCCCGCTGACGGTGCTCGACGGCACACCCGCCGACAGCAACCTGGCCGATGCGCTGCGAAACGCCACCCTGGCCTCCGGTGCGAACGCCATGCTGGCCGACCTGGTGCCCTATCGCGATGCCGCGGCAGCCATCGACCGGCTCGAGGCCGAACTTTCCCGCCGCCGCGAGGCAGACCTGACCGATGCCCCGCCGCTACTGCTGATCATCAGCCAGCTTCATCGCTTCCGCATCCTGCGCAAGGGTGAGGACGACTTCGGCATGGGATCCTTCGGCTCGCAACCGGCCGAGGTGCCGACTGACAAGAAGTTCGCCGCCCTGCTGCGCGACGGCCCGGGCTACAACATTCACTGCATCGCCTGGTGCGACACAGCCGCCAACTTCGAGCGGACTGTCCCCCGCGGCACGATCAAGGAGTTCGACCTCCGCGTGCTCACGCAGATGTCGGCGACGGACTCCTCCACACTCATCGACTCGCCCAACGCCTCCACCCTGGGCCAAAGCCGCGCCCTGCTGTTCAGCGAGTCCACCGGCACGGTGGAACGGTTCCGGCCGTACACGCTGTAGTTGCGTTGAGAGGTTGATAGGTTGATAGGTTGATAGGTTGATAGGAGCCCGAGCGGAAGCGAAGGGACTGGGACACCTTGTGCTTCATCACCTGCGAACACTCGCACGAAGGTGCTGGAGATGTCGGGGCACAGTCTCCTTCCTGTAAGTACGCATCGATCCGAGAGTCCCAACGTTCACCATCCCTTCGCTTCCGCTCGGGCTCTTATTGGCGTCCCTTCGCTACCGCTCGGGCTCTTCTATCGCGTTGCCGTCTGGATTCTCTGCCGCCGCGCGCTTTGCCCAGTGTTCCCACCAGCGATCGTCGCTGGGCAGTTGGGCACCTTGGCCATGCCGCACGTAGTGGCATGCTCCGATGACTGCCTCGACAAAGAACAGGACCCGCGTCGAGCCGTGTTCCGTCCAGATTGGCCGCTCTGGGCCAAAGAGCCCTGCCTCCCGGAGAACCCGCGTGGCCCGACTTTTCAGTGTGGCGAGCATCTTCTCCTTGCTTGCCCGAGGCCGCACGACCAGGTGAACATGGTTGGTGCGCACGTTGATCGCCAGCAGGGGCCACTGCCGGAACGCACATGCCTCGCTGATTGACCCCTGAACAACGGCACGTGCCGCGGCATCGAGATAGACGCTTTCGGCGACCTGCCTGCTCTGGCACGAATCCACCAAGCGAGGACTTCTCGGAAGCAGGGGTGCTCCGTACTGGTTTTGCGAGGCACTCACCGAACCGCGGTCATCCCCCGGGTGCCAGGTGCCATACGTGTGGAACGTCAGCATGTACGCCAGCGGATCTGAGTACATGGGAGTAGTTTAGGAGCCTGCATCCTTAAGAGCCCGAGCGGAAGCGAAGGGACGAGGACACCTTGTACTGAATAACCTGCGAGCGCTCGCACGAAAGTGGCGTCGATATGAGCCCGAGCGGAAGCGAAGGGACGGGAAAGCCTTGTGCTGAATGACCTGCGAAGGCAGGCACGAAGGTGCTGGGGCTGTCGGGTCACAGTCTCCTTCTTGCAAAGACGCTTCGATCCGAGAGTCCCAACGTGCACCATCCCTTCGCTTCCGCTCGGGCTCTTATTGAACGCCCGCCGTCCCACTCGCACAAAAAACAACCGCCCGTCTTGCGACGGGCGGCTGCGAAAAGGACTCAGGACTGAACCAGTCGGAGCGACCGGTTCGTCACCCAGGGCTTAGTCAACCCAACGCTCAATCTGGTAGGTCGTTCCGGTGCCGCCGCTCGTCACGGTGACGCGGGCGATCGGGCGAAGGTAGTTGTTGTTGTTGCGGAGCAGCGCGGTGTCGGCGGCCGAAGCGGTCAGGCCGTTGTTCTCATCGCCCTCATCGACGAAGAGGTTGTCAGCGCGGGTGCTGTTGGTACCGGTGCCGTTGCGGACGCGGTAGGTGGTTTCCGCCGGATCGGGGCGGGTCTCGAAGGTCACGTGGGAGTCGTTGTAACCGATGTTACCTTCCCAGGTGTTACGACCACCGTGGAT
>CAILKP010000029.1 GCA_903834785.1 uncultured bacterium | reverse complement strand
TGACAGGGGTGCGCTGAACAGGTCCACCCCTTATGAGAGACTTTCGCGGCCCAAGGGGCCGAGAGGAGTCTCCGATGAAGCGTTCGAACAGGAAGCGTCACCGTCCCGAGGAGGTGGTTGCCAAGCTCAGGCAGGCTGACGAGGCCCTGGCGAAGGGCACGTCGCTTGCCGAGGTGGCGAGGTCACTCGGAGTGTCCGAGGTGACGCTGCACCGCTGGCGGGCCGAGTACGGGGCGGTGGACCGGGACGCGGTGAAGCGGCTGAAGGACCTGGAGAAGGAGAACGCCCGGCTGAAGCGCCTGGTGGCGGACCAGCAGCTGGACATCCAGATCCTGAAGGAGATCGCCAAGGGGGAATTCTGAGCCCGGCGCGGCGGCGCCGGGCGATCGAGCACGTGACGATGGTGATGGACGTCTCGGAGCGGCGCGTCTGCCGCGTGGCTGGCCAGCACCGGAGCACGCAGCGCCGCACGGCGCCGCCGAACCCGTACCGGGACAAGCTGGTGGCCAGGATGCGGGAACTGGCCGTCGCGAACCCGCGCCGTGGCCGCCGCTACATCATGGATTTGCTGCGGAAGGAGCGTTGGTCGGTCGGAGCGCGGCTGATGAAGCGGCTGTGGCGCCAAGAGGGCCTGCTGGTGCCGCAGAAGCGCGTGAAACGCAGGCGGATCGGCACGGGCGAGAACGGGATCGTGCGTCGCCGTGCGACGCGGAGGAACGAGGTGTGGGGCATGGACTTCGTGCAGGACTGGACCGCCGACGGCCGGCCGCTGCGGATGCTGGTGGTGCTGGACGAGTACACGCGGGAGTGCCTGGCAATCGAGGTGCGGCGGCGGCTGCGCGGGAAGGACGTGGTGGCGGTGCTCGACGAGCTGACGGCGATCCGTGGCGCGCCGGCGCACCTGCGGGCGGACAACGGGCCGGAGATGATCTCGAGGGCGGTGAAGGAGTGGTGCGCGGCGAGCGGCACGGATGCGCTCTACATCGACCCGGGGTCGCCGTGGCAGAACGGGATCGTGGAGAGCTTTAACGGCCGGCTGAGGGACGAACTGCTCTCATCGGAGATCTTCGCCACGCTGGACGAGGCAAGGCTGCTGGTGGACCGATGGAGGCTGCACTACAACCACCGGCGGATCCAGCGTGCGCTCGGCAAGCTGACCCCGGCGGCCTTCGCGGCGGCGTGCCTGGCGCTGCCTCCACTCTGGCTCGCTCCGCTCGCCTGCGCTGCGGCACCGCCAGGCACGGAGGGGGCGGCTACCATGCACCAACTCTCACAAGGGGTGGACCGATGAGAGCGACCCTGTCATGTGGTCCTCCCCGTCGGTCCCATCGCGCGTCACAGAGTGGGGTCTCGTGAGGAGTCTCCAGCCCGAGTTGCTGGACGCCTGTATCTCCACCAACGCGACGGTTGGATTCAAGACCCCGCTGGACCCATGCCGATGTGCCCGCACGGAGGTCCCCGTGTCTGAGAAGGCCACCCTGATTGCGTCGATCTGCGAGATCAACCCGT
>CAILKP010000028.1 GCA_903834785.1 uncultured bacterium | reverse complement strand
GTTGCTAGTGACCAACGACTTGCCGGTCACCGTCATGGCCTCAGACCGGCTCCAGTTCGAGATCGAGGGCGGGGCCAATGGAGCGGTCGCGACGACCAACGCCCCCTCCAAGATCCTCGAATGGCAGCGCTGGAACGACTACGGTATCGGACTCTTCCTGAAGGGCGACAAGGGCAGCGAAAAGGGCGAGCTCATTCAGGCGGCTGGCGCCTTCAACCGGGTGGAAGCCCTCGGTCGTGCCGACGGCCCGCTGAACCTGGCGCGGGTCTTCTTCAAGGAGGGTCGTCTCGACGACGCGGTGGCTGCATTGCAACGCGCCAATGACGCCAAGCGCTTCGACCCGCCCGGCAACCGCTGGACCATCGCCTGGCTCAACGGCCTGGTGAACAAGCAGAATGGATTCCTCGACGAATCCATTCAGCAGCTCACGAGCATTCTCGAAGACCGCTATCCGGAGTTGGAAAAGCGCGGGTTCGATTTCAGCCGAGATTACGAGGTGATCAATGAACTGGGGCAAACCCTCTTCGAACGGGCCAAGATGGAACGCGCCAATCCGGCTCGAAAGGAAGAGTTCTTGCGGGCCGCGGCCACACGCTTCGAACGCACGCTGACCATCGACCCCGAGAATCTCACCGCGCACTATAATCTGGGCCTCATCCATGCGTCGCTCGGCGACTCGGCCGCCAGCGAACGTCACCGAAAACTCCACGAGCGCTACCGCCCCGACGACAATGCCCGCGACCGCGCCGTGGCCACCGCCCGACGCAACAATCCCGCAGCCGACCACGCCACTCAGGCAATCGTGCTCTACGACTTGCAGCATCCGCAGAGCCTGTCCATCGGTACGTCTCAGTCCCGGGCCGTATCGACGTCCAGCCCCATCCCGGCCCCGCTGCCGGCCAAGACCACCGCCGCCCGTTGAGTCGCTGACCACCGGCCGCAGCCCTGATACAGTCACGCTATGCCCCAACGCCCCAACGAACCCGAGGAGTGGGTGGAGTCCGACGACCGCGCCATCCGCACCGGACTCCGCTGGTCCCTCGTCGCCTTGATCGTACTCGGAGTCGTGGGCGTCGGCGCTTTCTTCGCCCTGCGGAAAACCACGGGCCCGGCGAAGGTTCAGGTGACTCCGTTGGCGGCTCCGCAAACGGTTCAAACCGCCCAGAAACTCACCCTACCAAAAGCACCCTTCACCGAAGTCAGCGCATCGGCAGGGCTCCAGTTTAGTCATTTTACGGGAGCCACTGGCGAGAAGCTCCTGCCCGAAACCATGGGGGCCGGCGCGGCCTTCTTCGACGCGGATGGCGATGGCGATGCCGACCTGCTTCTAGTCAACGGCAACCGCTGGCCTTGGGATACCCAGGGGCCGGCCTCTCCCGGTTGCGCCCTGTACCGAAACGATACGGCTCCCGGCGGAGCCATCCGCCTCACCAACATTTCGCCCGGATCCGGCCTCGAGACACCGTTCTACGGCATGGGCGCTGCGGTGGGTGACTACGACAACGACGGCAATCCCGACGTGTTGATCACCGCCGTGGGTGAGGCTCACCTCTTCCACAATGAGGGCGGCGGACACTTCAAGGACGTCACCGCGACGGCCGGCGTCGGCGGCAATCCGGACGAGTGGAGCACCGCGGCCACCTGGTTCGACCTCGACAACGACGGCGACCTCGACGTGTTCGTGGCCAGCTATGTGAAATGGT
>CAILKP010000027.1 GCA_903834785.1 uncultured bacterium | reverse complement strand
CGCGAGGCAAGGCGGGGTTCCGTGGTTTAACGCGGAGGAAACGGAGGAAGAGGAGGAACCGGAGGGAAGGCAGGGAAGGCAGAAGAACGGGCTCACGCAGAGCACCAGAGGACCGGAGAAAGGCAGGAGAGGAGGGGGGAAGATGAAAGAGAAGAGATAAAAGAGAAAAGGAAAGGCAGGAAGGCAGAAGGCGGAAGGCAGGAAAGGAAGGCAGGAAGGCAGGAAGGCAGGAAGGCAGGAAGGCGGGAAGGTGGGGGTCAGGGCGGTATGGTGGCCGGAGTGATTCGCACGGGGCGGACGATACTCACAGGTGGAGTTTGGATTTGTGGTCTGCCGCGGCGGCAGCGAGGTCCGCGTAACGCGGGGTTGGGCCGTCTTGAGGGCGGGGCGGGCTCTACGCTGGGGGTGCGTATGACCGGAGGATTGTTTGGCAATCTGTGGGACCGTTTGCGCCCGGTGCTGCTGGGGCAGCCGGTGGTGGCGCGGCCTGTGCGGCCGGTTCGGCCCGCTCGCCCTGTGCGCAAGGCACGGCCGGTGCGGCCGGCGGCTGCGGTGCAGGCAGCACCGCAAGCAGAGGGATTGTTGTTTGATCTGAAGCCGGTTCCTCCGCAGATGGTCAATGGCCATTCACAGGTGAGCCCCCCCACTGCGATGGGCACCGGGCAGGCGGCGGCATCGGCTGGTGTGGCGGCGACAGCGCCGGCGATGCGGAAACAGCCGCCGCGGCGGGGGAAGGTGGTGCCGGCGGCGGGCAGTGAGCACGCCAGCCCGCTTGCCGCCGAGCCGATCGCGGCGACGGGGAGCATGCAGGAGCGGTACGACACGGTGGTGCGGGTGATGCTGGCGCGGTACGGCATCAAGGTGCGCAAGTGGCGCACGAGCATGTCGGGCATTGCGAGGCTGAGTGTGTACAAGGACGGCACGGTGCTGCGGACGCTGGAGTCGCCGCGGCCGAAGGGGCCGATGTCGATGGCGGTGTTCCTGCATGAGATCGGGCACCATGCCATCGGCTTTGATGTGTACAAGCCGCGGTGCCTGGAGGAGTATCACGCGTGGCGGTGGTCGCTGGAGGCGATGGCGCACAACAACCTGCCGATCACCGACAGCGTGCGGTACCGCATGGCGCGGTCGCTGCACTACGCCGTGGCCAAAGCGAGGCGGCGGGGCATTAAGGGTGTGCCGGCGGAACTGGTTCCGTATCTGGAGCGGCCGACGAAGCCGGTGAAGAGTGGGAAGTCGCGGGGTGGGGAGGGGAGGGGCGGCAGGGAGATGTGAGGCGGAGGGCGTTTGCCCCATCCGGGTGGGTTTGGCCGGGGCGGTTCGGACCATCTGGTGGTGGCGGCCGATATTGCGGGCATGCCCGGACCCATCCACGACCTGCTGCCGACCATCATCGACCCTGCGCGCCCGCTGAACATCATCGAGTGCGGCTGCCACGAGGGCTGGGACACGCGCGAGCTGCGCAAGCGGTTCCCGCTGGCGCGGATCATTGGGCTCGAGCCGGACCCGCGGAATGTGGAGCTTTTGAGCACCCGAGGCGTCAGCAAGCTGGCCGAGATTGTGCCGGCGGCGATTGCTGACAAGGATGGACGGGCGATGTTCCACCTCTCCGGGGCGGATCTGTCGGCCAAGCACCCCGAGTGGATCAAGGGCACGGCCTACGCGGGCTCATCATCGCTCAAGCCGCCGGCTGCGGTGACGAAGATCCACGAGTGGCTGACCTTTGACGAGTCGGTTGAGGTCGACACGGTGACGCTGGACACGCTGGCGGCCCGCAGCGGGATGGGGCTGATCGACTTTGTGTGGGCCGATGTGCAGGGAGCCGAGGACCTGCTGATCGCCGGCGGGCAGAAGGCGCTGGCACGCACGCGGTACCTGTACACCGAGTTCAGCAACCAGGAGGAGTACAAGGACCAGATCCCGCTCAGCGAGATCGTTGCGCGGCTGCCGGGCACATGGTCCATCGTGCGGCAGTACGACTACGACGTGCTGCTGAAGAATGAGACGCTTGCCGCGGAACTGGCGGGTTCGGGGAACGCGCCGTACGTGCGGCACCTGGCCTCCCGCATGAAGCGGCCGATCACGCCCGAGGGACTGACGGTGCGCGAGATCGCCCAGCAGCAGGCCGAGGCGCTGTGGATCGCCCACGGGCAGCCGCAGGGACGGCCGAAGCCGGAGTTCCGCAGCCAGAACGGCGAGGATGTGCTGCTGTGGATGCTGTTCCACGGCAAGCCGGAGGGCCAGTACATTGAGGTGGGCGCGTTTGACGGGTACTCGTTTAGCGTGAGCTATGTGTTTGAGTCCGTCGGCTGGTCGGGCCTGTTGGTGGAGGCATTGCCCGAGCGGCATAGCCAGTGCAAGGACCGCCGCTCGCGCTTCAGTCGCGTGGTGCACGCCGCGCTGGGGCCGGCGGGCAGCAGCGGCACCGCCGAGTTCACGCTGGTTGACGGGGGCGAGATGCTCTCGTACCTGAACCTGACTGAGGGCCACAAGACCCGGCTGGCGCGGGAAACGACAATCACGCCGCGGACCGTGCAGGCACCGCTGACGAGCATGGATAATCTGCTGGCCGATGACCCGGCACGAGGCGCCCCGGGCGCGATCGACTTCGCGGTGATCGATGTCGAGGGCGGCGAGGAGGGCCTGCTCAAGGGCTTTGACCTGGCCCGGCTCCGGCCGCGGGTGCTGCTGGTGGAGGACAACACCTTCGGCAAGGACACGACGGTGCGGAAGCTGATCGAATCAAGCGGCTACGTGTGCGTGGGCAACCTGGAGGCCAACGACCTGTTCATGTTGAACAGCGAGGTGGGGCTAATCGAGAACTACCGGCGGTGGTTCTGCTGAGGGGAGGGGGACCCGGAAGAAGGCAGTGGCTCACGCAGAGGACCAGAGCACCGGAGAAAGGCAGGAGGAGGAGGGAGTCGCGAGACGCCAGTGGTGAGTCGCGAGACGCGAGGGGAGATGAAGCCGGGAACATGGATTGACAGGATCGATAGGATGGAGGCAGGGGTGGCGGGGATAAGCGCCCGGGCCGGTGTAACGATGGTACCTTCCAACGACTCACCTCTTGCATGAAGGTCGTTGTGCTGTGAGCGCACAACGCACCTGCGTGGAGGGGGTCGGTATCACTCACGCAGCAGCGGTCACCGGCCCGGCGCTGCCGAGCTTTATGCGCGTTAGCGCATGCTAACTGGCACACAGCGCAGCTCGTGTCCATCCTTCAGAGGTCCTCACAAGACTTCTGGAGACACAATGGAACACGAGCTTTTCGCGATGGTCCGCCAACAACTGCGCAAACTGG
>CAILKP010000026.1 GCA_903834785.1 uncultured bacterium | reverse complement strand
CCAGTTTGCGCAGTTGTTGGCGGACCATCGCGAAAAGCTCGTGTTCCATTGTGTCTCCAGAAGTCTTGTGAGGACCTCTGAAGGATGGACACGAGCTGCGCTGTGTGCCAGTTAGCATGCGCTAACGCGCATAAAGCTCGGGAGCGACGGGACGGGGAGTCATGTTTCGCGCGTGAACGTGTTCGCGGGCAGCGAGGTGATTGTGCGCGGAGCGCACAGACGCCTTCGAGTGAGCGGTGCGTTTGGGTGCTGCGTATTGACGCGGATGGTGAAGAGGAAACGGAGGAAGTCAGAAGACGGGGCTCACGCAGAGCACCGGAGGACCGGAGGAAGGCAAGAGAGACGACCCGGACAAGAAATAAGAGCCCGAGCGGAAGCGAAGGGATGGCCTTCGTCATACTGCCGCTGCCGGGGTCCGCTGTGTAGCGAGCGCGGCAGCCACGCACACACTGCAACATGCCCTCTCAGCTACCTCCGGCGCCGGCCCATGACCAGCGCACCAACTGCAAGCACGGCGGCAGTTCCCGGCGTGGGGACGGATGCTGCTATGCGGAAGCCAACGACATAACCCTCATCCGATGGGTAGCCGGATCCGGCGAATCCCAGTCGATTCGTGAAGATCGGATCGACGGGCGCGGTCCATGCAGCACCACAGACCATGCGTTCGCGATATCCCGGCCCGTTGTTCGAAAGCGTCTCCGTCCACTCCCGCGTGCCGCCCATCAGGTCCATCACACCCCAGGGCGATTGGACGTTGACGTAGCTCATGAGCGGAATCTCAGTCGCATCGACGCCGTTGATCGCCGTCGTGAACCCCGAGTTCGCCTCACCACCAGACCACGGAGCACCGTAGATCGGGGAAGTGTTGGTCCCATTCGCGTACCGCCACCAACCATCGCGCCCCGGGTCCCCGGTGCTCGGCTTATTAGGGTCGTAGTACGCCGCCTTCATCCACTCGCCCATGGTCGGGATCCAGAACCGCGCATCGGGGCTGTGGGCGGCTTGATCCGTAAAGGCGATGCCGGGTGCTCCAAATGTGCTGACCGCGTATGCCCCACTTAGGAACGCACTTCGCTCCGTGGATTGGTTGTTGTGCAGCCAGTTGCAGTAGATTGCCGCCGCTCGCCAGGAGATGTCGCCGACGCCGTAGTTCTCACGCCCCGGTACCGCGATCCAGCGGCGGCCGGGGCCGGAATAGGTCGGATCCGCCGCGGCACCCCAGGTGCTGGGGATGGAGATCCACGGGATCGAGTCACTGCGCCCGCACGCCGCGTTCATGAAGGCGACCCACTGGCTGGTGGTGATCTCGGTGCGGCCGATGCGATACTCATACGCGATGCCGCCGTGGCCGCGCATGTTGTCCGAAGCGAGGGGCGATGGTGTCCAGTTGTTGTTTCCCGCCGCACCGATGGTTACAAACTCGGTCCCGAACTGGTACGTGATGCGGTTCTGCACCCCGTTGGCCAAAGCCGGCGCGGTGAGCGGCACAGACGGCGCACCCGGCGTGATCTGGGATTGGGCCAGGGCGGTGCCTGAAGCCCAAACCACAGCGGCCACCACGCACGCGGCTGCGCTGATCACACCCGAGCCACACTTGCCGATGAATGCCAAAGGGAACCTCCGGAGCACCTGCGCCCGCCGCGGACCGCGACACGAGGGGCGAGGGACAGTTTACCTCCGGTTCGCACGGGTGCAAGGCAAGGGTGCAGAAATACCGGAAGAAATGCGAACGGGGGAGGGGAGGGGGAGGAAGAGAAAAGATCAAAGATAAAAGAGAAAAGGAAAGGCAGGAAGGCGGGGGCAAGAGGGAGAAGGGAGCGGGGATGGGGAGGATGGGAAGGATGAAGGCGGGGAGGCAGAAAGACAGGGGGTCACGCAGAGCACCAGAGGACCAGAGAAAGGCAGGAGAAGAAAGGAACATGGATGGGCAGGATGAAGACGAGGAGAGAAAGGACGCGGCCGTGATTTTGGCTCCTCATGTCTTTCTCTGGTGCTCTGGTCCTCTGCGTGAGATAGTTCTTCTGGTTTGGTGTGAGCGTCGGGAGAACAAAGGCTAAACGCAAAAAGGCCATCGCCCGGAAGGGCGATGCCACGCTGGGGAGGGGGAACCTCAGCAGCCCAGCGCGAAGGCGTTGATGAAGTTCACAAAGTCCGACCCGTCGATGGTGCCGTCGCCGTCGAGGTCTGCCGCGGGGTCGAGGGCGGGCTGGCCCAGTGAGAAGGAGTTGATGAACGCGATGAAGTCGTTGCCATCGAGCGTGCCGTCGCCGGGGGGGAGGCCCTGGTCGTTGGCAACATCTGCGGCGGAGCAGGCCGGGGCGGCGCAGGGTGTGGGGGCGGTGGTGCACACCGTCTGGCCGGCGGGCACGCAGAGCGATGCGCCGCTGGAGAAGCGCACCAGCACCGGGGCGGCGGTGGGGTTCCACGCCACGTACGTGCGCAGGCCGGCCTTGGTGAAGACATTGGCGTGCGGCCAGTCGGCGGTGATTGCCGCATCGAGCGTGCCGAGCTGGCCGAGCGTGCGGATCCAGTGCACCGTGCGGGCGGCGGAGTCGCCATCATCGTTGGTGAAGTTGGGGAACGCGCTGAGCAGGGCGTTGGCCCGCGCCGGGTCGGCCAAAGCCAGGCCGGAGAAGTTGATGCCCTGCCAGTCACCGGGTGGTGCGCCGTTGTTGCGTGTGACCAGGTTGTTGTACGCGCGATTGAGCATGTCCGGCCGCAGGGCCAGATGCATGGAGCCCGGCTGGATGGGCAGCAGGTTGATGCCCTGGATCAGGTCGGGGTCGGCGGTGAACCAGGTGGCGTAGACCGCGCCATTGCTCCAGACGATGCCCTGCACGGGGTTGGAGGTGCCCGGCGGGAAGACGGCCTGATCGGCATCGAACCAGTACTGGGCGATGGCCTGGCTCTCGGCGGCGTAGAGGAACATGCCCAGGTCGCGCTGCGGCAGGTTGTTGCGGACTGCGCCCCAGAGGATGAGGCCGGTGGAGAAGTTGATCGACTCGCTGGAGGATTCCTGGTTGTTGCCTGCCGCGGCGGCGGCCGAGCCGCCGGCGATGCCGTGACCGGCGTAGACGTCGTAGTTGCGCAGGCGCGGGAAGCGGCTGGCGGCGCTGGGCTGCTGCGTGCCGGCGACATCCTCGGCCAGCAGGTCGATCATGGGGCCGTAGCGGGCGGCCCACGCGGCGTCGTACCGGGCCACTGCCGCGGCGGCCTGCAGGAAGTAGCCGTAGTGGAAGTGGTGGTCGTTCATCTCCGCGGCGAGGCCGAACGAGCCGTTGCTGCCCAGCAGGGTGCCCCACTGCGGCTCAAAGTAAAAGAACCTGTCGGCCGCGGTGCCACCACGGTCGAAGTAAAACGAGTCGAGGCGGAAGAGCTCGCCGGTGTAGGGTGTCTCGACGGTGATGTACACATCGTGCACGCCGGTGACCCCCTCAAACGCGCTGGCCGAGGTGCCCAGGGCGAGATCGCGCCACTGGCCGCTGGTGCCGCCGACGCCGCCGCCACCGAGCACGGGGCCGGTGGGCGAACCGAGGCGGAACTGCAGCAGGCCCGAGCCGTTGCTGGTGGAGAGGTACTTGAGCATGATGCGGCCGGGGCGCGACTGGCCGAAGTCAACACCGGCGAAGCGGATGACCGTGCCGCCGGTGGCACCGGCGATGGCCTGGCCGGTGGGTGCGGGCACCAGCGTCAGCGGGGTGGTGCTGCTGTCGAAGGACTCGGCCTGAATGGCCGCGTACGCACTGCGGCCGGAGCCCGGGGGTGTGCCGATGGTCAGCCACTCGGTGAGTTCGTTGCGGATCAGCATCAGGAAGCGGTCGCGGGCGGCGGTGTGGCCGGCCTGCTCGGCCAGGGGCAGCAGGTGGGCCAGGCGGGCCATGGCCTTGCCGCCGAAGTAGGTGTCTTGCGCGGCCAGCGGGTTGGCCTCGCGGAAGACGGCATCAACCAGCGCGTAGAGCTGGCCGGGTGCCATGCCGCCGGCATCGGGCAGCGCGGGCAGCACGCCGCGGAAGGGGTAGCGCACGGTGAATGAAGCGGTGTCGGCTAGGCGCATCTCACCACGGGCGGTGGTGTATCGCAGCGCGGTGACGGGCTGGGCGGAGTTGATGAACTGGTGGCGGTGCATGGCCACCAGCGGCGTGGTGGCGGTGCCCTCGCGCACGGTGGTGGCCAGGGAGTAGACGGCATCAACCGTGGCGGTGGCGGGGTTGTAGGCCCAGGAGACGCTGCTGCCGGTGATGGCCACGTGGGCGCGGCTGCGGAAGAGGGCGAACGTCTGGGCGGTGCCATCGGGCAGGGCGGCGATGGAGAAGTAGTCGCGCCCGGACAGTGAGGATCGCAGCTGCACGCCGCCGGAAACACTCGACTGCGTCCACGTGCTGCCCGCGGGGCCGAAGATGCCGTAGTGCGTGGTGCCGATGCGGACCTGCACCGCGCCGCCAGTGTTGGACAGGACGGTGACCGCGCCGGCCTCGGTGCGGCAGAGGACCGTGGCATCCGCACCAGTCTTGGTGAAGTAGGCAAACGGCATGCCCTGGCCGAAGGTGGCGCGGAGCGTGCGGCCGCTCCCGCTCCAGACCGGCGAGACCGTCCAGTCGCTGGCGGCATCGACCTTCACATCGGGCGAGGTCATGCCGGCGACGCCGACGGCCAGGGCGGTGGTGGCGGGTGTGAGATCAAAGAAGTAGCCGTTGCAGCAGATGTTGGGGGTGGCGATGTAGCCGATGTTGAGCCCCGTGGACGTGGCACGCAGCGCCAGCGGGTGCGGGAACATGGGGAAGCCGTAGGCGTTATCGGCGACGCGCTTCCAGATGAGCGATGACCACCACTTGTTGGTGGGCTTGGCACCAATGAAGCTGGCCGTGACCTGCGGAATGGCCGGGGCACCGCCCTCCATCGCCGGCACGGCGGCCCCCGCGGGCGGTGCGGCGTAGTACTGGCCGTCACCGGCGTTGAGAATGGGCTGGCCGAGTGCTGCCGCCGCGAGGAGCGACGGTGCCGCCAGAACGGCGAGGCTGATGCGGGCGCGGGACTGGGTAAGGCGGGGGATGATCGTCACGGCGAGCTCCGGCCGGGGGTGGGGAGGGGGGATGGGGAGAGAAGGACAGCGAGCGCGGGGTGGGGAGGGGGAGGGGGAGGGGGCAGAACGCGCTGGCCGACCATGGGCCACACCGGGCAATGGGATGTTGTGAAACAGTTACGCCAAGGTACCACGCGGCAGGGGAAAAGGTTGTGGGTTTTGGCGGAATTGTGCAAAGGAGGGGGAAGTCGGGAGGAAATGCAGGGAGATGAACGCGGAGGAAACGGAGGGGAAAGGCAAGGAACGCGGAGGGAGGAGGATGGGAAAGAGGAAAGGCAGAAGAAGTGGGTCACGCAGAGCACCAGAGGACCGGAGAAAGGCAGGAGGGAGAGGGAGAAGGGAAACGGGATGGGCAGGATGGGCAGGATGGAGGCGGGGGCCGGTTGATAGGAGCCCGAGCGGGAGCGAAGGGATGGGGAGTCGTGTTTCGCGCGTGAAGGTGATCGTGGGCACGAGGGTGGGTGTGCGTGGAGAGCACAAGCAGCTTCGTGCAGGTGGGTGGGTTAGAGCGGGTGGGCTTGTTTCACCGGCCCGGGCGCTTCCGCTTCGGGCTCTAAATTGTCTTTCTCTGGTGCTCTGGTCCTCTGCGTGAGAGATGCCTTTGCCTTTCCTCGCCCGTTGCGGTGCGGAGGCGAAAGGCAAGAGGCCATCGCCCGGAAGGGCGATGCCACGGAGGGCGTGAGCAAAAAATGAACCGGCCCCACCATGGGTGGGGCCGGTCGGGAGGCGGGAAGATGGGGTGTCGGGGATGGAGGCGGCTTTAGCAGCCCGAGGAGAAGGCGTTGATGAACATGATGAAGTCGTTGCCGTCGACGTTGCCGTCGGGGCCGGAGGTGGTGACGGTGTCGGCGATGTCTGCCGCGGCGGTGCCGGCGGAGAAGGCGTTGATGAAGGCGATGAAGTCGCCACCGTCGACGGTGCCATCACCGGGGGCCATGCCCGAGGCGCCGGCGATGTCGGCGGTGCAGGAGGAGACGCAGCCGCCGGTGCCGCAGAAGTAGGTGACGCGGACGATGGCCGAGCGGGCCACGCCGCCGGCGGCGCCGGAGTCGGAGACAACCCACTGGAAGAAGTCAGTCACACCATCGAGCCCGCCATCGGCGGGGATGGGCAGGTGTGCGGTGCCGAAGCCCGCGCCGTTGCCGGTGCCCGAGAGCACGACGGTGGCGGCGACCTCAACGGTGTCGAGGGTGTTGCCGACCGGGGCGGAGCGGGAGCGCAGGAGCGTGGCCGTTGCGCCGCCGCTGCCGGCATCGATGCCGATGCGGAACTCGGGGCTGCCGATGAGCGAGGGCATGTTGGCGACGATGATGGGGACGATGCCGCCGGAGCCGGCGGTGCCGGTGGTGATGCGCGTCGGCCGCGTGTCGGGCCGCTGAGCGCTGGTGGTCACGGAGTCAAACGGGAAGACGCCGTCGCGGACACGGACATCGAGCAGGGCGTTGGCCAGGAAGTCCGTCAGGTCCGGCACGGCCTGCGGCGGCACGTTGACGTTGGCCATGAGGGGGTCCTGGTTGTTGTTGAGGCGGAACTGGGGCAGGGCGCCGGGGGCCTGGGCGTAGAAGCCGATGACGCCGCCGAGCGTGGTGATCTGCCCGTTGTGCATGAAGGAGGTGCGGAGGCCCACGTTGCGAAGGTTGGGCACCTTGAACTTGCCGCGGTCGGCGGGGTTGTTGGTGATGGCGGCCTGGCCGACATCCTCAGCAAAGGGGCGGAGGCCGATGTTGCGGAAGCCGTTGCCGGTGAGGTTGGCCCCGACGTGGCAGGCCACGCAGTTGGAGGCGTTGAACGCGCCCCAGCCGCGGGTCTGGGCGGGGGTGAGTGCGCCGGGCACGTTGCGGGTGAAGCGGTCGAAGGGCGACTGATCGCTGATGAGCGTGCGCTGGTAGGTGGCCATGGCGAAGGCGATGCGCTGGGCGGTGATCTTGCCATCACCGAAGGCGGCCTCAAAGAGCATGGGGTAGGTGGAGTTGGCCGTGATGGCGTTGGCCGTGTCGTTGGTCAGGTTCGTTGCCAGCGCCAGCGGGCGGCTGCGGGCGAGCTTGGCGGCGATCTGGCCCCAGTCGCGGTCCTGGTGGGCCATTTCCACATCACTCAGCGGTGGGCCGACGGCCTGGCTCTCAAACGCGCCGCCATTGACCAGGGCGGTCAGGCCGCTTTCGGGATCGACGAAGCGGCCGGAAGCGCGGCCATCCCAGAACATCGACGGCGAGTAGGCCGCGTTGATCATCGGCATCGATGTGCGGGGCGTGGCCTGGGGGGCGAGCGTGGTGGTGGCGGTGCGGACGTAGTTCAGCAGCGGGTCGCTCTTGATCACGCCGGGGGAGGCGATGACATCATCGGGGGTGTTGAGGATGCCGTCAAAGCCGGCGGTGCGGGCGCGGCGCGGGTCGACACCGCCGCGGTTGATCTGGTGGCACGAGACGCACGCGGTGGTGTTGTCAAACGAGAGCTGCTCATCGAAGAACAGGATCTTGCCCAGGACGCGCTTGGGCTCGGTGATGGGGTTGCCGGCGGGCACCGGAACGGGGGGCAGCGGCGCGGGGGCCGGCGGCGGGCCGGGCTGGGCAAACGCGGCGGCGGAGATCAGCGAGCCGGCGAGGCAGGACAGCAGGGCCAGCGACTTGGATGACGGGAACAGATCTTTCATGGATGGTCTCCCGGCGGTCAAACCGCCTGCATGGGGTGTGGCTGCGTGCGTCCCACGAGACGCCATGCGGCCAGTGCATCAATCGGGGCGGCAGACCACCAGCGAGGTGACCGGCAAGAGCCGGAGAAGTTTGAAACACTCCGGCGTGGTTGATGCACCAGTTGGAAACGGGAGGCAGAGCGGGGCTATTGCGGCCAAGGTGTCAGATTTTGCAACCTGGCCGGAAGAGTGCAAAGAAACTGGTAGTAAACCGGGGGGTGTGTGAGGTGGGCGGGTTGGGGAGGTGGACACAGAAGGCAGGAAATGGTGTTATTATTAGGACGTTACTGATCTGTGCGCTTTTGTGCGGTTTATTTTTGGTGTTTTGGTTGACGGGAGGGAACCTTGAACCAAACTTTCACCGTACACGCATGGCTGGCTGGCGCGGGACGCGGGCCGGCGAGCGGCACACGGAGGCTGAACCATGATGAACACGGCACAGGCGGTGGCGGGAGCGGCGGGGCGGGAGGGGCGGGCGCAGGTGGGCGCGAGCGGGAAGTGGACGATGTGCGATGAGCTGCGCTCGCTGACGGGGCTGCTGATTACCAGCAACCTAGTGCTGGTTGAGGCGCGGCAGGAGGCGCTGAGCGCGCTGCTGCGCGGGATGGAGAAGGCGGCGGAGCAGCCGGGTGAACTGGTTGCGGCGTGCGCGAGTGTGCTGGGGCTGCCGTTCATGCGGATGAGCAAGAAAACGCGGCTGAACCGGCTGTATGAGCCGTTTGTGAAACGGGCGCGCGAGCTGAACTGCGACGTGCTGAAGGCGAAGGTTGCCGCGGCGAGGAAGCTGGGGGACATGTGCCGCAGCGAGACGCTGAGCGGTGCGGTGGTGCGGCTGGCGGCGGCGACGCTGTCGCGGGTGAAGGTGGCGGTGCTGGACTTTGGGGAGCTCAATGCCCGGGAGATCCCGGCGCGGATGCTGCCGCCGAAGCGGGAGGAGGGGGAGGAGCGCGTGGAGGGCGCGGGAGGGACAGCGGTGAGCGAGCGAGAACTGCAGGCGATGACGACGCTGGGCGCGGAGGTGATGGAGGGTGTGGAGCTGGAGGGCGTGACGGTGAAGGTGCCGGTGGGAGGGCTGGGGAGGAAGGGGAGGGAGGTGCGAGAGGATGCGGGTGGCCGCGGGGTCTCGTGATTCAACGCTGAGGAAACGGAGAAAGAGGAGGACTCGGAGGAAGGCAAGAAGGCGGAAGAAGCGAAACCGGGAAGGCAGAAGAAGCGGCTCACGCAGAGGACCAGAGGACCGGAGAAAGGCGGAGGGAGGAAGCAGGGAACATGGATGGACAGGATGAGCAGGATGAAGACGGGAAGAAGGAAAAAATGGGCTCACGCAGAGCACCAGAGGACCAGAGAAAGGCAGGAGGAAGAGGGGGAAGGGAACATGGATGGGCGGGATGAAGACTTGAAGACGGGCGGAATGGAGCGGTTTGGGATCGGGTCTTCATCCTGTCAATCCTGTCTATCCATGTTTACTTTCTTCGAGAGGCTGGATGGAACATCGATGGACAGGATGAAAGCAGGCAAGCGGGAGAACGGAGACCTGGATGTCCGACCATACATGCCCCAGGTTGCTTCTCCTGTCTTTCTCCGGTGCTCTGGTCCTCTGCGTGAGACACGTCTTGCGGCTTTGCCGCTGGTCGCGTCGGCAGCCTGGGGATGGCTGTAAGGGGTGGATAATCGGGGAGTTGGCGGGTGGGGATGTGGCAGAGGCTGTGGCGTGGGGCAGGGGCCGGGGGTATGCTGGGGGCCGAGTTGGACTTTCACTTATGACGCTGCCAGCCACACCGAGCAATCGAAGGACCTTTGCGATCATTTCGCACCCGGACGCGGGCAAGACGACGCTGACGGAGAAGTTCCTGCTCTACGGCGGCCAGATCGATCTGGCCGGGTCGGTGACGGCCCGCAAGGACCAGCGCGCGACGGCCTCGGACTGGATGGAGCTTGAAAAGCAGCGCGGCATTTCGATCAGCTCGACATTGCTGCAGTTTGATTATGGTGGCTGCCGCGTGAACCTGCTGGACACGCCCGGTCACAAGGACTTCTCGGAAGACACGTATCGCGTGCTGACGGCCGTTGATGCGGCGGTGATGGTGATCGATGCCGGTAAGGGTGTGGAGCCGCAGACGCGGAAGCTGTTTGAGGTGTGTCGCCGCCGCGGGGTGCCGATCTTCACGTTCATGAACAAGTGCGACCGGCCGACGCGCCCGCCGCTGGACCTGATGGATGAGCTGGAGAAGGTCCTGGGCATCGAGGCCTTCCCGATGAACTGGCCGGTGGGCACGGGGCCGGACTTTAAAGGCGTGTACGACCGGATGGGCAACCAGATCCACCTCTTTGAGCGCACCCGCGGCGGCGCGTTTGAGGCGCCGGTGCAGATGGGCGGCATCGATGACCCCGCGCTGCTGGCGCGGCTGGACCGGCCGGCCCAGCACGAGTCGCTCGATGAAGTGCGGATGCTCGACGGCGCCGGCGCGGGGTTTGACATCGCCTCGGTGCTGGCGGGCAAGACCACGCCGGTGTTCTTCGGCTCGGCGATGAACAACTTCGGTGTGCAGTTCCTGCTGGACAACTTCCTGAAGTACTCCAGCCCCCCCACTGCCCGCAACTCGAGCATCGGGGAGATTCAGCCCGAGGACCCGCGCTTCAGCGGGTTTGTGTTCAAGATCCAGGCCAACATGGACCCGCGGCACCGCGACCGCATCGCCTTCGTGCGCGTGGTCTCCGGCAAGTTCGAGCGCGACATGTTCGTGGTGCACGTGCAAAGCGGCAAGCGCGTGCGCCTGGGCAACGCGGCCAAGCTCTTTGGCAACCAGCGCGAGACGGTGGATGAGGCCGTGGCGGGCGATGTCGTCGGTCTGGTCGGCAACGACCTGTTCGGCATCGGCGACACGCTGACTGATGACCGCGAGATCGTCTACGACGAGATCCCGGTGTTCACGCCCGAGTGCTTTGCGTATCTGCACAACCCGCAGCCGGGCAACTTCAAGCGTTTCCGCCTGGGCCTGGAGCAGCTGCTGAAAGAAGGCGTGGTGCGGCAGTTCACCGCCGTCGGCGGCGCGCAGAAAGTCGCGCTGCTGGCGGCCGTCGGCCCGCTGCAGTTTGAAGTGGTGCAGGCCCGCCTGCAAAGTGAGTACAACGCCGAATCGCGCGTGGAGCCCGCCCGCTGGACCATCGCCCGCTGGTGGCGGTACAAGGGCCAGCCGGTGCCGATGCTGATGAGCGATGAGCAGGACATGAACCTGCCCGATGTGCCCGACGGCGTGCGGATCGTCTTTGACGACCGCAACCGCGGCATGGTGCTGTTCAGCGATGAATGGTCACTGCGGTTCTTCACGCAGCGCAATGAGAATGTGGAGATGTCGGAGAAGCCGTTCTAAAGCGAGTCTTGGGGAAGAGAACGCAGAGTCCGCGGAGGGAGAAAGGCAAGGAACGCGGAGGGGAAAGCAGGAAGGCGGTGGCTCACGCAGAGGACCAGAGCACCGGAGAAAGGCAGGGGAGGAAGAGGGGAACATGGATGGACAGGATTGAAAGGATGAAGAAACAGGATGGAAAGGGCCGGCTGACGTCCTTCATCTTGTCTTCCTCTGCTTCTCTGATCCTCTGCGTGAGCCGCTGCATTCGGATCTGATCCTGTTCATCCTGTCCATCCATGTTTCATCTGGACTCTCAGAAGAAGGGGAACAGGGATGGACAGGATTGAGAGGATGAGGGCAGCGACCGCTTGAGAGGAGCCTGAGCGGAGGCGAAGGGGTGGGGTGTTGGGAGTCGCGAGAGGCGGGTGAGAACCGGGAAGCAGGGGAGTGACTGGCGTGGGAACGGGCGGAACGGGCAGGACGCGAACACACGTGCGCAACTTCTGCGCAGCGACACCGCTCGTTGGTCAGGCGAGGGGCCACTGCTTTGCAGCACCAGGTGTTTCACCAGTTCCTGATGATGACATTGTCGGAAATCTCTTGGTTCGAGTCGAAGGTGAGAGGGGTGATTTGGCCGATTCCCATACCAACATTTTCCGGAGTATGTCGATGCGAGCCTGGATGCTTGGATTGGTTGGTGGTTGTGTTATCGCAGTCGCAGCAGCAATGGCCTGGGCCAAACCAGCGACGAGTGGCGGCGGCGTGCCGCCGGAGGGAGCTGGCGAGAAACCGGCGATCAAGATCGGTCAGTCGGCACCGCTGACCGGGCAGACGGCCTCGCTGGGGCTGCGCGTCCGCGCCGGTCTCCAGGCGGCGGTGGCCGAGGTCAACCGCACCGGCGGCATCGATGGTCGGCTGCTGACACTCGTCAGTCTCGATGACGGCTACGAGCCCAAGGCCACCGGCGTCAACATGCGCCGTCTGATCGATGAGGAACAGGTGCTTGTCGTGCTCGGCAGCGTCGGCGCACCGTGCGCCGTCACCGCGGTACCCATCGCCCAGGAAAAGAAGACGCTGCTGTACGGCTACTTCACGGGCGGCTCGGTGCTCCGCAAAGTGCCACCGGATCGATACGTGGTCAACTTCCGCGCGGGACTGACCGAGGAGGCCGCCGAGCAGATTCAGGCCCTCTGTCGCTCGGGCATCCGGCCCGATGAGATCGCTTTCTTCACGCAGCGTGACGCGTTCGGCGACGCCGCGTTTACCGGCGGCGTTGCCGCGCTACGCAGCGCGGGGCTGACTGAGACCTCCAAGGTGCGACACGTTCGCTACGAGCGCAACACGGTGAACATCGAGTCGGGCCTCAGCGAGCTGCTGCTGATGCAGCCGCAGCCCAAGGCGGTGGTGTTCGCCGGCGCGGGGGACCCGACGGTGGCCTTTGTGCGGGCGGCGCACAAGGTCTCGTTCCGCCCGACCATCACGACCTTCTCCTTTGCCGACGCGGTGTACATCGCCGCGGAGCTGGGCAGCCAGGCCGACGGCATGATCGTCACGCAGGTGGTGCCGCCGCTGGACGCCGGTGTTCCGGCCATCGAGGACTACCGCAAGGCCATGACGGCGGTGTTCACCGATGAGCAGCCGTCCTACGCCTCGCTGGAGGCGTACCTCTCGGCGCGGGCACTGTTCCGGGCGATGAAGGCCTGTCCGGGGGATCTCTCGCGCGAGGCGGTGGTGGAGGCGATCCGCGGACTGGGAACGCTCGACGCGGGGCTGGGCAAGGGCTTCGAACTGCGGATGCGTGCCGACGGGCACACCATCGGCGGGCACATCTGGCCGACGGTGATCCGCGGCGGCAAGGTGGTTCCACTGGATCAGGCCCGGACCACATCAACTGCTGATGGTGCGCCGGCACAGCCGACACCGGCGGAGGGACGCTAGAGAGCATGACGGGCACCCGCTGGAACAAGTCGACGCGCATCCTGCTGGCGATGATCGGCGTGGTGCTGCTTGTGGCGCTGACGGTCACGGGCGTGGTCTTTCACGCCCTGAGCATCAGCCGAGCCGAGCGGCGTGAGCACGACAGCGACACGCGGGCAGCGCTGCGGATGGCCGACAACGCCGCCGAGCTGAGCCGCGCGAGCCGGGAGATGCTCGAGGAACTGCTGACCAGCGGGGGGCCGCCGGCGGACCCGGTGCCGCGAACGCAGCTGCTCCAGCGGCTGATGGAAAGCTCGCGTCAGACGGGTGTGGAGCGACTCAATGAGTTGCTTCCCGAGGTGGAGCGTTCGGCGCAGCGGATCTGGTCGGCCATCGAGCACGCCGCGGAGCTGCAGCGGCGCCGGCAGGACAACCGAGATCAGCTGGCGTTGCAGCACGAACGAGCCGAGTCGGTCCTTGAGCGTCTGTGTCAGCTGGCGGACCGGACGGAGGGCGAGCTGAAGCTGGCGGCGGCCGGTGCGCTGCTGGCGATGAGCGAGCGCCGCAACCCCGAACCGGGCGGCATGCGTGCGGTGCCGCTGCTTGGCGGGCTGCGACGCGATGCCGACGAGCTCTCGCGGATTGTCGGGCAGCTCAAGGAGCCGCTCAAGCAGGACGACATCGAGGACCTGCGCGAGAACCGGCTGCCCCAGCTCATCGACCGGATGGTCCAGAACGTGCGGAGCACCGACCCGCTGCTTCCGGGAACGGCGACCCGCAACGAAGGGTTGGTGGCGACGATCTCCGAGCTGCTGGTGGGCGGTCCGCTGGTCCGTGATGAGGCACAGCAGGTTGTGCCGATGTCGCGCGGCTCGCTGCTGTACGCACGCAGCGAAGCGATACGGATCGACGACGAGGTCGGCTCGTTCATCATCGAGGCCCGCCGGGCGATGGACCAGCACTCGACGCTGAGCAATCGGCTGCGGACCATCGCCACCGAGGCGGCCCAGTACTCGATGCTGGCGGTTCAAGAGGCGCTTGATGAGGCCTGGGCCAACGTGCTGGCGGTAGCAGTCGGGGGTGTGCTGCTGATCGTCGTCATGGCGCTGCGCGTGCCGTGGATCATCCGCGTGCAGATCGAGCAGCAGACGCAGGCCGAGCGGCAGGCGGCCGAGCAGCTGCGGCAGGCCCGCGACGCCGCCGAAGCGGCCAACGCCACCAAGAGCGAGTTCCTGGCCAACATGAGCCACGAGATCCGGACGCCGATGACGGGCATTCTGGGGTTCGCGGATCTGCTGGAGGATGACGACCCATCGGCCGCGGGGATTGCACGCCGGCACGATGCGGCGACGACCATCCGCCGCAACGGCGAGCACCTCCTGTCGATCATCAACGACATCCTGGACATCTCCAAGATCGAGGCGGGGAAGATGACCGTCGAGCGGATCGCAACCCAGCCGCCGCGCCTTGTGCAGGACGTGCTGTCGCTGATGCGCGTCAAGGCGGCCGGCAAGGCCCTGCTGCTGGATGTGGTCTTCGACACGCCGGTGCCGGCGGCGATTGAGTCAGACCCGGTGCGGCTGCGGCAGATTCTGGTGAACCTGGTGGGCAACGCGCTGAAGTTCACGGAGGTCGGCGGGGTAACCGTCCACGTGTCGCACATGCCGGAGGCCGGGCTGCTGAAACTGGCGATCGTCGATACGGGCATCGGCATGAACGATGAGCAGATCGGGCGGCTGTTCGGCGCCTTTGAGCAGGCCGACAGCAGCACGACACGGCGATTCGGCGGCACGGGGCTTGGTCTGCGCATCAGCAAGCGCCTGGCCGAGATGCTTGGCGGGGATATTACTGTCAGCAGTGAGCCCGGCAAGGGCAGCTGCTTTGCCGTGACGGTGGCCACCGGCAGCATCACGGGCGTGGAGATGTGCCTGCCGGGCCGCCCGGAGGTGGTGACCGAAGCTCAGACGCGCAAGGTGGGGGCTGCATCGGGTGCCGAAGCGGCTGGCGGGCCGCCACACCCGCTGCGGGGCGTGCGGATTCTGCTGGCCGAGGACGGCCCGGACAATCTGCGGCTGATCACCTTCCATCTTGCCAAGGCCGGGGCGGTGGTGCGGAGTGTGACCAACGGGCGACGGCTCGTCGAGGCGATGACCGCCGACGGCACCATCGACGGGCTGCTGGCGGCGCCCGCGCCGTGCGATCTGATTCTGACGGACATGCAGATGCCCGAGATGGACGGCTACGAGGCGGCGCGTCGATTGCGTGAGGCCGGACACCGCGGGCCGATCATCGCACTGACCGCCCACGCGATGGCCGGCGACAGTGACAAGTGCCTGGCCGCAGGGTGCGACCGGTACGCAACCAAGCCGATCGACCGGGTGGAGCTGATCAGGACATGCGTCGAGGCGGTCGGTGCCGGGACATATCAGCGCTGAGCCGCTGCCAGAGCGGGGGCGGACTCGGCGGCCTGGAGGCCTTTGTGGTAGGTGGAGTAGAGGTAGACGGGGATGCCCAGATGACCGAGGTGCTGACGGATGAGCGGGAGCACATCGTCGAAGTTCATGCCGCCGACGCCGGAGCAGAGGCGCGGGAGGGCCAGGGAGCGGATGTTCTCGCGCTCGATGAAGAGGCGGAGGTCCTTGAGGGCGTGGTTGATGGCACTGAGCGAGGCGGGGCCGGGGCGTGCGCCGTGCTCGAAGCCGCCTTCCTGCGTGAGCAGGGCGATGATGCGGACGGTGCCGTGCGCCCCCTCACCTGCACCGGCCCAGGCCCAGATGGTGCCCTGATGGGGGTGGGTGGTCTGGCCGTAGTGGCGGAAGTCCTTGTACATGCTCGGCCACTTCTCGCGCAGTGAGAGGGCCAGCCCGCTGTGGAAGGGATCGTTGGGTGCCACACCGTGAGCGATGGCGTGAGCCGAGGAAAGGAGGATGTCGCCGGTGACTTCGATGATCATGTGTGTTTTCCTGCGGGAGCTACAGGTGCTTCGACCGCCGCGGCGTGCGAGTTCGCCACCAACTGGCGGGGCGTGCAACTCCGCAGCGCGCGGGCACGATTTCACGTGCCGTTCGCAGGAGGTTCATGAGGTTGTGCACCGCAGGCGGTGGACAACTCGCGCGACTCACCCGATGAGGGCGGTGCGGGCGGAATGCGGTTACTGGCTGATGCGTTTGGGGGCGGGGACGAAGGACAAGACGGGGAACTGTCGCCCTCCCCCCACTGCTGGCGTGGCACTGGGATGGTCTGGCGGGGGGAAACTGCCGGCTGGGTCGCGGGCATGCCGGGCAGTCATCATCTGCGGCGTCGAGCGGTTAGGCGGGGTGATTCCGGATAGACTCGGAAGCCCTGCCGCTTCTCAGGAAGGCAACTTCTTGGCGGAGAGCGATGAACCAATGCTGCGAGCTCACACTGTGATCCGCCACCACTCGGGCACATCGCAAACGCCAGGCGAGTGCGATCTCACGGGAGGCATCGCCAGCTTCATACTGACTGCGTCACACGTCCTCGGCAAGTAAAGCAACATGAAACGTCATGCAACCGTCTCGCTCGGACAACTTGAGGAACTACTCATCCAAATGGATGTTCTCTGTTCGTGTATGGGGCACCTCGGAAGCGTCACGAATGACGTATCCTACAGGAAGGCGTGTGAAATCACACTTGACTACGTCGATTGGACCCACCTTGGGCGACGCCTGCTGAACATCCGAAGAGCCCTGATCGCCGAGTTTGAGTGGGCGGCAAGCCCGCGACGGATGAGGCAATACGAGAAGCGTACCGAGAAGCTGCAGCTATGGCGTTACGACGATGCGTGCGAGCGTCGAATCGAACGCAGGAGACGTCTCGCCGGGCGAGACGGATGGTCGCTTTCTCGCCTGCCGAACGGGCTGCGTTTCATCAAGCCTGACAAACCGGAAAAGCTGCTTCTTTCAACGAAGGGTAGCAAACGCAAGCTGTTGTCCAATGCCGCGGCTGGCAAAGGCGCTGCCGCGCAGAAGGTGGCGAAGGCCGCGCGAAAGAGCCGCCCTGGAGGCAAAGGCCGCAGCGCCACTTCTGGCCAACGGCCAGCCAGACGCGCCAAGCGATAGCAGCTTGCCCGGCGCTGTCGCCCCGGACAGACCGCCGCCGGGCAGTTGCTTTCCTTCATGCCGCGGTTAGCGCTTTGCACTCGACACGGGCGTTCGTCATAATCGCATGAGGTATCTGGCGAGTTCTGCCTGCCGTGCATCGAGACTTGGTCGGTACAGCTTTATCACCGATTTGGCCTCTTGGAGCACACGGTCAAAGTGCTCTTTGCGAACCATCACTCGAGCGCCAGGAACAAACGTACCACTGATGTGCTCTGCTTGAACTCCAAAAATGTGATTGACTGCCTCCAGAAAGATCCCAAACGGCCTTACGCCAGAGAGAACAAACTTGATCAGCTGGTCAACCTCATCAAACTCAGTTTCAGCCAACAGTGCTCCGAGTTGACAAAAATCATCTCCCGTGATGGCGGGGCGGCTCAGCATCGCGAGTACAAATGCAGGATCGCAGTCCATCAGCAAATCCCTGGCGACTGAAGAGCGGCGCCACAGTTCAAGATCATGGCACAACAGCTCTGGAATGCAAGGATCCGTGAACGTTTCCCGGAAGCGATGGCGACACGTAGCGACCGCACGTGCAAAGACGGACAGCTCGGAAGCCGTTCGCACTTTCGACGCCAGTGAGCCGGGGATTGAGGACGAGAACTTTGCCGCGAACGGTGCAAGAGCTGACATCCCGAGAAGCTGGAGGGTCAACCACATCGAGGGTGATGGCGGCAGGAAGTCGCGGCGAGCGAAACCGTAGTGCAGAATCAGATCAATCAGAACAGAATGAGCCTTCTCTCCGCACGACGCGCTGGTGATCAGCACATCATGATGGATATCCGCAAACGATGGCAGATCTTGGGTCGCGGCGAATCGATCGATACGCCAGTCGATTCCGATGCTCTCAAAGTACTGCAGCAAGATCGCCCGAGCGAGAACAAGATCAAGCGGACTCAGTCTGCTGTCTTCGGTAATGATGTCGCCAAACGGGTACGCGGATGCCAGCAGGGCGCGGTACGCGTCCTCCGAGCGTTCGGCGACATTGACCCACATCATCTCGTCATCCGGGTCGGCTTCGTTACAGTTTGCGCTGAGCACACTCCGAATGCTCTCGATCACTTGTGCTTTTGAAGGTGAGTTCATTGGACCGGTCCGCAAGATGTTTTAGAAGTGAGGTCGCCCGGGCCTCGTAGACCGATCCAGTGTATCGGCGGACGCTCGCGCGTGGCTCGGACGGTTCCCTGTCCCCGGCGCCAGGTATAGCCGTGCACCGTTCTGCAGGCGCTCGCGCGGGATGGCGTTCAGGTGGCAACGCGTTTGGGGGCGGGGACGGTGCGGGCGGAGGTGATGTTGCCGGTGTTGAGCGTGCTGGCGGGCTCGAAGAGGAGGACTTCGACTTCGTGTTCGGCGACGGGGCGGTGCTCGATGCCGCGGGGGACGACGAGGAACTCGCCAGCGTGGAGCTCGACGCGTTTGTCGCGGAACTCCATGGTGAAGCTGCCGCGGTGGACGAGGAAGAGTTCATCTTCATGCTCGTGGAAGTGCCAGTCGAAGGCGCCCTGGAACTTGACGAGTTTGAGCTGCTGGCCGTTGAGATCGGCGGCGATGCGCGGGGACCAGTGCTCGGAGAAGGAGGCGAAGGCCTGGGTGAGGTTGGTCTTCATCGCCGGGAGCGTATTGATGAAGACGGCGAGCGGAGCAGGACGACCAGCGGGCGGGAGCAAAACGAACCAGGGCCGTGCGAGGTGCACGGCCCTGGAGGGGTTGGTTGTGGAGTTGGAGCCGGGCGGATCAGCCGCCGACGGCCTTGCGGGCGGCATCATCGGCCTTGCGGCGGACGGCGACACCGGGGTCGACGGCGATGATGGACTCGACGGTCTTGCGGAAGTCGGGACTCAGGGGGTTGCCCTGCCAGCGGATCTTGCCATCGGTGCTCAGCACGACGGCGAAGGGGATGGCGTTGATGCCGAAGGCCTTGTAGACGGCGGTCTCGGGCTCGTAGACCTGCATGAGCTCGGACTTGTGGCTCTTGAGGTAGTCGGAGACCTTGAGCTTGGGGTCGCTGTAGCCGGAGAAGGCGATCGCGACGAGGTCGTCGCGGTTCTTCTCAGCCAGATCGTCGAGCATGGGCTTGGCGCGCTTGCAGGGGCCGCACCAGGTGGCCCAGAACTCGAGCAGCACGACGCGGCCCTGCATGTCCTGCAGCGAGGGCTTGGGGGTCATCCACTCGACGGTCTCGGCGAAGTCCTGAGCTTCCTTGGGAAGCTCCTTGCCCTGAAGGTTGGTGGCCTGCTGGGAGACCACGTCCTTGTCGTTGTGGCGGGGCCAGAGGGTCTTCTCGTACTCGTTGGCATCGGGCGCGACGTACATGCCGCGGATCTTGACGCCGGGGCGGTACGCGTCGCTGACGGCGGTGGTCTTGGCGGCTTCGGCCTTGGCCTTGTCGGCATCGGCCTTGAGGGCGGTGAGCTTGCCGCCGGCTTCCTGAGCGGTCTCGGTGCAGACGACTTCCAGCGCGCGGGCGATGGAGTCGGTCTCGATATCGGCGAAGCGGACCTGGCCGGCGCGGTCGATGATGAAGAGGTCGGGGTCACCGTCGCTCATGATGGCCGAGCGGAACTTGCCGGCGGTGTCGCGGCCTGCGGGCCAGGCGAGCTTGGCATCATCGAGGAGCTTGAGGCCATCCTCAAAGCGCTTGTCGGCGTGGGCGGCCACGACGATGAGGCCTTGGGAGGCGAACTTGCTGGCGGCCTCGGCGACCTTGGCCACGGCTTCCTTGCTGGTGGGGGTCCAGGAAGAGAAGGTGAAGACGAGCACGGGCTTGCCCTTGGCCGAGTCGGCGGTGGGCAGCTCGCCGCGGGCATCAGCCAGCAGCTTGAAGTGATCGAAGTTGAAGGGGGTCAGCTCGGCGGCGTTGAGCTTGGCGCGGCGGTCGCCGGAGCCTTCGCGGACGATCTCCTTGCTGAGTTCGGCCTCACGCGGGGCCTTGGCCTTGGTGGCCTCGGCAGCAAGGGACGCGCACGCCATGGTGCCGACGAGGGCCAGGAACAGACCAGCAGACGAGTGAAGCTTCATAGAGATACTCCGGAGTGCATTAAGGATCGCAGCGGCGGCGAGTTACGCGTGCCCGGCGAGAGGAATCAAGGCTTGCCCACACCACCGTGCAGTCAGACTGCCCGCACGTATGTCGTTCTCTTTACAGTCTATCGCCAATCAGGTTCGGTGGATGCGAAAAGAAGACCCGCCCGAACAATAAAACTGTTTGAACAAGGGTTCGCCCTAGCGGCCGAAGCCCCGCGAACCGGGGGTTTCTTGCGTGCCGTTGTGCATATACGTCGTGGCGGATTAGGCCTCGGGCATGGCCAGCCGGTGGAGGGCGACCGCCCCGGCCACGTAGGCGTTGAGCGAGTCGGTGCCGGGGGCCATGGCGATGCTGACGCGGTGGGTGGCACCGGCGATGGCCTGGGCCGAGAGGCCGGGGCCCTCGCTGCCGATGAGGATGGCCACTCGCCGCGGTGCGGCACGCTGGGCGGCGGCGAGGACTTCGAGGTCGGTGGTGCCGGTTGGCTGCCGCGGGGTCATGGCGACGGTTTGGATGCCAGCATCGTGGAGCAGTGGCAGCCACGAAGCGGGCGGGGCGGGCTGGTTGGGTACTGGGGGCAGATCGGGCAGGAAGGCGAAGGGGACGCGGAGGGCGTGGCCCATGCTGACGCGGATGGCCTTGCGGTAGAGCGGGTCGGAACAGCGGGCGGTGAGGAGGATGCCGGCAGCGCCGAAGGCGGCGGCATTGCGGAACATGCCGCCGATGTTGTCGTGGTTGAAGATGTCTTCGAGGATGATGAGGGGGCGGGCGGGTGTGGCCAGGGCGATGACGCGGTGGGCATCGGCGTGGGGGGCGTCGGTTGGTGCTGGTGCGGGGGAGGGGTTGGTTCGCTGGCCGATGGCCATGACGCCGCGGTGCATGGGGAAACCGATGAGGGGCTCGATGAGGGCGGAGTCGACGATGTAGATGGGCACGTGGGGTGCGGCGGCCTCGAGGGCGGCGAGGTGGCCAGCCATGGCGGTGAGGCGCTGGCGAGCGCAGAGGACGGAGAGGACGGGGTAGGCGGAGCGGATCAGGATGCCGACAACGGATTCACCCTCGGCCATGAACTTGCTGGGGGCGGGGGGGACGGCCGTGGTCGTGGTGTCGGTGTTGGTGTCGCTGCTGCGCGCGAGGTCGCGTGTGAAGTCGCCGGCGAGTTGGCGGTCCTTGACGTCGCGGTAGTCGATGAGGCGGGAGTCGTCGATGGAGTGGAGGTCGAAGCGGGGCATGTGCTGGGCAAGGTAGCGCGGGGTGGGGAGGATGCAGGGCAAAACGCACAACCCCTCGTCCAAGGCCACGAACGGCCACGACCAAGGCGGTGCGGGTCAGCGGTGCGCCGCTACGGCAGAAGGAACCCGGTACGCGTTGGCAACCGTGTTATCATTACAGTAAGCGCACTTGGAGTGGTTCCCAAACTCGGAAGCGGCCCAGGCCCTTCAACCGCTCCAGACACATCGCCGTTTCCGGATCAGGCGGCGTTGTGGTGCGGTCATGGATCTGGGCAGGGAGCAGTTATGGCCGAAAGTTCTTCCCTCAAGTCACGCAATCTGGCTGCTGCTCCGTGCACGATGAGGCAGTTTGCTCTCTTGACGTACAAGGCCACCCGTCGGGGCCTGGGCGTTTTTCTGGTCCTGCTGTTGGCGGCACCCGGCCTTGCTGACGTCACCTCGACATTGCTGTTCCCAATCCGCCCTGATGCTCCCAATCGGATCGAGGACTGTGTCGACAGAGCAGAACGGATTATCTTTGCCGAGGCAGTCAGGCTCCCCTCCTGCCGCCGCGAAGTCGATGATCTGCATGATGCATTTGAGGAAACCCAACTGATCGCCGATCCCGCTGTCCGACAGGCGAAGCTCGACGAAGTATGCCACCGGGTGTTTGAGGCAGTACGCGAGAACCCATCGGACGTTCGAGCGTGGCAACTGTTCATACTGGCTGTTCACTCTTCGCCAGCCAGTGAGTTCGCTGAGTTTGACCTGTGGTCAGAGCGCAAGGGCTCTGTGCGCGGGACAGAAGCACTCATGTGGCTCGCGATCGACGTGATGCGACGTCATGCAGGCGTTGGCTTTGCCGATACGCTGCATCAACGCGCTGAAATCCGTGCCTCGGCCTACAGCTGGAGCCCGCTCGGGCCGCCGGAATCAGAACCAACAGAGCGTTTGGTTCGGCCGGAGGTTGCTTCTCCACACAGTATGAGGTTTCAGGTGGCGCCCCTTCCGGTCGGGCATGTCGAGGCCGTCACCGCACTGACACTGACAAGAGAAGGAGACGGGATCCTCTCTGCAAGTGAGGACGGGATGATCCTCCTTCGCAACCTGGCAGGTTTGCCTGCGCAGGTTCGTGTTGCTCTCAGGCGGGAGCGAGTAACAGCAGCCGCATGGAGTTGTGACAACTCGGTCGTCGCTGTTGCGGGCACAGCGTGGTTGCGCGTTGAAAGAGCCATTTCGGGCACTGTCCTGTGGACCGTTGCCGTTGATGCCGAGTTCCGTGATCTGTGGTTCTCCTCGGACTCGCGATTCCTTGTCGGGACCACGATCGATAGTGGCGTGCTCGTCTACGACGTTGCCAGCGGACGTCTCGTTCGAACACTGGACACCCCTGATGAGCGGCTCATCGGCGGTTGCTTCGGGCCAAAGCAAGAGAGCTTTTGGAGCTGGTCAGCTTCTGGAAAGCTATTTGGTTGGTCATTGCTTGATTCACGTCGCCTTGACGATCAAGACATCGATGGGGTGATTGGGGTATCGCTTGATGTTTCAGGAGAAATGCGTCTTGCTGTGAAACGAGATGATCGCCTGCATTTGCAAGATCTGAACGGCAGGATCTTTGCATCCATTCAGCTCGAGAATGACGAGCGGATCGTGCGTTACTCTGCATCACCAGATCATTCTGTCGTTGTTCTGTTGAACAGGAAGGGCCGCGCCTTCATCTGGCGAACCAACCAGGGGCTCGCTGCTGTTCCACCGGCCGATCAACTGGACCTCGTTATCTCTATCGCGGTTTCGCCTGACGCCCGAACCGTGGTGGTTGGACATGTGGACGGCGATGTTCGTCGCATAGCCGTCGACGAGATGACAGTGACGTCCGAGTACGCAGGAGTAGACGACTCGGTGACCGACGCGGCCGGGTCCCCCTGCGGACGCTTCCTCCTTCTCTTCAGTCGACGGCAGTCAAGGGCAACCCTGCTTGACACGAAGAGCCTTGAGCGGCGAGCAAAGATCAGGCTGCGGAGTTCGGGTATCTTTGAGAACGCCCCCGACGAGCCGATCGTGACCGCTGTCGGCTTGTCCGCCGGGGCTCGTTTCGTGGCGGCTGGCAATGATGCGGGGCAGGTGGATGTACGAGAGGTTGCTTCTGGAAAGGTAGTTCATTCGTTTCATGTACCGGATGTCCTGATCACAGCGTTATCGTTCTCATACGGAGGAACCCTACTGGCGGCAGGAACCGACGCGGGAAGTGTTTTCCTGTGGAATCTGGAGACGAACAACCTCGTAAAGACCTTCGAGGTAACGAAAGACCGTGCCGTTCATTCGATCAGCTTTTCCGAGAACGATCGGCGGATCGTTGCTGAAAGTTCCAGCGTAGTAGTTGAAGGAGCACGTGTCGCAGGCGACGAGGCGCATCATCCACCAAACTTCCTTGGTGTCAGCCCTGGTCCGGTTGCGTTTGATCTGAACTCCGAGCTTTATGCGGCTCCGCCTGCGTCCGGTGAGGATCGCTTCGGTGATGGCCGGGCAAGGCCATTGGGTGATGCGTCTCGGCTCTCCGTTGCGATCAAGAACCTCGATCGCAGTCTCACTGAACATGGCTTCAATGGACCCGTTGTCTCGGTCGACACATGGCTGTTTCTGTCCAAAGATTCACTTCTTCTCGCCGCGGAAGATGCGGGCTGCCTTTCGCTCTGGGAGAGAGCAACTGGACAGTTGCTGGAGCGGTTTGATGCGCGGCACTGGGGGTACTCGCTCCTGCTGCGTCTTCCAGACGGTGATGAAGCAGTCGCTTGGACATTCGGCTCAAATGATGTTGTGCGGATCAAGCCAAACCTCCCGTAACGCGGGCTCCGGCCGTGACGTGGGGTGAGGTTGCCCGGGCGAGACACACAAGAGCCGTCAGCGTTGAGAGCAAGGCAAGACGACGGGCAATAGGAACCTTGGGGAAAGGTTGGCACAGAAGGGTGAGAGAGACACGGTGGGATTGTGCCTTTTACTTGAGCGGGACCCGCTTGGCGTGTCCTTTCTGATCGATCTGGTGGACGATGAAGTACGGAAACTGCAGGTGCTTTCCGATGATGCTCCAGACCTCCGGAGAGACGACGAAACCAAACGCGCTGACGATTCCATGAGTCCGAACATCGGCTAGGGAGAGCTCCAACTCCCAACCAACTCCACCTTCGCCTGGAAGATCAGGAATCCGAACTTGCACACTATCTGGTACCCCTTCGCGCGAAAATGGAACGTCGAGAGCTACAATAGTGTGCGGATACGAAGTATTGCACACGTATTTCTTGTAGAACCGCATGGCGATCCGCTGATAAGACTTAATTTTAAAGCTATAGGCACTATCTTCGAGAAACGATTTATCTCCCGCTGCGAATGGGTATAGATACGTACTTTCGACAACCGTTGCTTTCGAGCGAACATTCGATACTTTGCGTAACTCAGCTAGACATTCCGCCGACACGACGAGCAGGCTGTCAACAATTGAAACGATTGGTGTGACATGAATATTCTTGACAATTTGAACGCTCTCCGATGTCTCACCATCGACTCGTGTGCCATGAAAAAACTCTCTGTGGAGTGGAACGATCGCCGGTGGATCCGGTCGATCACCGACACAGGAGATGTGATACGCAACTGCCTGACTACTTCTTGCACCCACACTGGTTCTCCTTGACACACATGTCGAGCGTTGGCTGCCAAATAACTTTGAGAGTAGAAGGCGTCAAGCGTGCAGCGGACATGGCCTGCGCGTTTGCTCGGCCAACGGGGTCCGCTCGCGGTGACGCGGGTTTGGGAGGTATCGGTGACGTCGGGTACGCAACTGCCTGACTGCTTTTAGCACCCACACTGATTCTCCTTCGCACATCTGTCGACCGGCGGCAATCACGGTCGACAGTATCAGGTGTCGCACTGCCCAGCACCGGGGTGAGACACCTCTTCGAGCAACCAACTCCACCAGCGGGCCGATGGTCACACAAAGCGGGGTTTGACCTTTACCGGTACGCGGCGGGCAACACGCAAAAGGCGCACAACCCCTCGTCCAAAGCGACGAGTGGATTGTGGCACGGGGAGGAAGGGTGGGCGATGCGGGGGGAGCGAGCCTGGAGGTGGCGGAGGCGACGGTTACCGGCAGGTACGGAAGGTAGCAGCTGCCCCGGGAACTTCGGGCGGGTCAGGCCCAACATGACGGGGAGCGGGGCCAGACGTCCGCCTCCGGTTCCTACTGATCGACAGTGAAGATGACCCAGCGGCCGGCCTCCGCGGCGCGGCGGTAGAAGTCAACGATGCCGCAGAACCAGTCCCACGTATAACCCTCGTCGTCATCGGACAGCGGCATGCCGTACTGCTCCGGATCGATCATCCGGTAGCGACGCTTGAGCTCATCCTCGGTGATCTCGCCGATGCGTGCGGCGATGTCGCTGACCTGCTCGGGCGTTTTGAGGCTGATGATGTACTCATCGTTGTCGACCAAGTACTCACCCTCGAGGATGATGTGATTGAACGGGTAGTCACCGGAGCCACGTTTGAGCGTCCCGTTGTTGAAGCAGCGGTGGATCGCATCCCAGGCTTTGTCGGTTCCGGCGGCCCAACCAGCGTCGTCGCCGGGTTCCCGTTCCTCGATCTCATCGATGACGTGATCGATGCGCTCGTCGTCACTCTCAAAGTCGCGGAGTGTGTCGATATCGGCTTTCTCAAGTGCGAACAGAACGCCGCGGCAAGCCATGGCAACCTCCTTTGGTTCGGTAGTCGCAGCGTAGGTGATTGGATGCGATGAAGCTGCGCCGTGGTGCGGCGAGGCGCGGCGGGGAAGGTTGCACGGCAAGGCACACAACCCCTCGTCCAGAGCGACGAGGGGTTGTGGCACGGGATGCGGCGGGTTGGCAGGGATTGCACCGCGCTGCGCGGCGACTCAGTTGCTGCGGAGTTCGGCGAGGGCCTTTTTGACGAGTTCGTCGGCGTCGAGCTTGCGGGGCTGGCTGAGGGCTTCGCGGACGCTGATGCGGAGGTCGGGCTCGAGGGGGTTGCCTTCAAGGCGGCGGCCCTTGATGGTGACGTATTCGCTGATGGGGACCATCATGCGGAAGCCGTCGGGCAGGGAGACGTCGTTGGCCACCAGCACCGCGCCGGCGGTGCGGGAGCCGGCCAGCAGGGCCGGGGGCGTGTGGAGTTCCTTGAGTGCGGCGGCGGTGATCTCCGAAGCGGAGGCGGAGGCCGCGTTGATGAGGACGGCGATCTTGCCGTGGAAGGGCTCGACGGCGTTGCGGCGGATCTTCCATTTGTCGCGTGACCAGGTTGCCACGGCCACGACATCGGCGGGGTCCTTGCCGGTTTCTTCCTTGTACTTGTCGGCGGTTTCGCGGTCGACGGAGGTGCCGAACTCGGTGCCCTTGGGCAGGATCATGCCCAGGAAGTGCTGGAGGTTGGTGGTTGCGCCGCCGCCGTTGAAGCGGAGGTCGATGATGAGGAACTTGGCCTCGGCGGCCTGCTTGAAGAAGGACTCGACGCGGCGGCGGTCGTAGGAGCTGTCAAAGCTGGGGATCTTGATCAGCACGGCATCGTCGGCCAGGCGGACGAACGACTCGGGGTCGCGCGTGCGGAAGTAGCCGCGGGTGACTTCGACCTTGTCGACCTTGCCACCCTCGGCGCGGCGGATGGTCAGGGTGATCTTGGAATCCTCGGCACCCTTAAGCTGTTCGGCGGATTCGAGTGCCGCACCGTCGACCTCGGTGATGCGGTCACCGTCCTTGATGCCGGCACGCTCGGCCGGGCCGCCTTCGATGATCTGGTCGATCAGCAGGCCGTCGGTGAAGGGCTCGCCGCGGCCGGAGTGCTTGATGCCGATGCCGACTTTCTTGTCCTGGCGGCGGTTCTCCGCCATGGCGGGGGTCATGAGGTCAAAGTGGGAGATGCCGTACTCGTTCATGAGCCGGTTGAGCACGCGGGTGAAGCTGGGGACGGTGTCGGCCCGGTCGATCTGCTCCTTGTACTTGGTGAGCATTTCGGGGAACTTGTCGAAATCGGCGGTGGAGGCGTAGGCCCGGCTCTTGACCACAGCCTCGGCCCGCTTGAGGATGTCCTTCTTCTCCTGATCGCTGATGGGCTGGGCGAAGGCGGGGGCGGAGGCAAAGAGCAGTGCCGCGGCGAGGATGAAGATGCGGAGGGCGGGTGCCGCGGCGGCGAGGCCGGCGCGGAGCGAGGCCGCGCAGGAGCCAAGGGCGGCGACCGGGAGGAGCCGGCTGATGGAACGGATCATCGCTGTAGGCATGGCAGGTTGTACGTGGTGGGCGGTGAGAAAGTTGCTGCGGAACACCGGGGCTTTACAGAGAGTGCATCGGACTGTTGGGAACCGCGGATGCGGGGATGCGGAGGGGGAGGCAATGGGAGAACACCCGATTTAGGGGATGCTCCTTAGACGGGGGCGAAGGAAAGGCGGGGAAGGCAGGCTCACGCAGAGCACCAGAGGACCGGAGAAAGGCGGGGGAAGAAGAGGAGGGACGTGGATGGGCGGGGAAGGGCTGGGGCGTTGGGGGTGGGTGGTGGGTGGCGGGTATCCTGCGGCATGGCAGACTTTGGAGCAACTGGTGAGCAGACGGTGAGCGGGTTTTTGGCGGCGCTGGCGGCCAAGACGCCGACGCCGGGGGGTGGGGCGACAGCGTGTGTGACCGGGGCGCTTGCCGCGGCGCAGGCGGAGATGGTGGTGGCATACTCGCTGGGCAAGAAGAATCTGGCGGAGCACCAGGAGATGCTGGCGGGGGCGCAGCGGGAGCTGGCGCGGACGCGGGAGATGCTGCTGGAGCTGGGCGATGAGGATGCGCGGGCGTATGCGAGACTGAACGCGCTGATGAAGCTGCCGGAGGGTGACCCGGGGCGGGCTGAGCTTGCCGCGGCGGGGGAGACGGCCGCGACGGTGCCGCTGTCGGCCATGGCGGTGTGCGTGGAGCTGACGCATTTGTGCGCGAAGCTGCGGGGCAAGAGCAACGCGCACCTGGTGAGCGACCTGGATATTGCTGAGAAGCTGGCCGCTGCCGCGGCGTGGTGCGCGGGGCGGAATGTGGAGATCAACCTGCCGGGGCTGGCCGAGCCGGCGAAGGGGCGGATCGAGGGGCAGTATCGGGCGCTGCAGGGGCGGATGGGGTGAGGGGGAGGGAGTCGCGAGGGGCGAGTCGCGAGGAAAAGGCGGGAGAGATGAACGCAGAGAGCGCGGAGCGGGAAAGGCAAGGAACGCGGAGGAAAGCGGAGGGGGAGAAGAGGAAGAAGGGGCTCACGCAGAGGACCGGAGGACCGGAGGAAGAAGGGAGAGCAAGAGGGATTGACAGGATGAGGGCGGGGCAGTGTGTGACGCACGCACGGGAGGCGGCCGTATGCGGGCGGTGTGGAGCTGACACTCCACCACTCCTCCGCCCCGCGGGGGCGGAAAGGCGAGAAGGAACGTCGCAGACCACGGGTTGCGCTCGCTCGAAGACTCGCTCGCTTCACCCATGGCTACATCCCGCGGCCCCGCTGGGGCCGAAATCCGGACCGAGCAGATGAGCCGACGAACAACATGACAACCGTGACGGATTGAATCTGATCGCGGGTGGGGGCCTGGGTTCTGCCGCCGCGTTGCTGGCACGGGGGACGTCGTGCATGGGGCATTTCCACCAGGCAGACGGGCGGGTGGTTCGTCCGATATCCTCTGCGGTCAGGAACGCGCCTGCACGCCCGGATGACGCAAGGACACCGAAGCTCATGAGCCACGAGATACCGCTATCCAAGCCCGACATCACCCAGCTGGAGATTGATGCGGTTGTGCAGACGATGATGAGCGACCGGCTGTCGATCGGGCCGGTGCAGGAGCAGTTTGAGCATCTGGTGGCGGCGCGGACGGAGCGGGACCACGCCATCGCGTGCTCGTCGGGCACCGCCGGGCTGCACATGGCGCTGCTGGCGCTGGGCATCGGGCCGGGTGATGAGGTGATTACGACGCCGTTCTCGTTTATTGCCTCGTCGAATGCGATTCTGTATGTCGGTGCCAAGCCGGTGTTTGTGGACATCTGCCCGCGGTCGCTGAATATGGATCCGGATCGGATTGAGGCGGCGATTACGCCGCGGACGAAGGCGATTCTGGCGGTCGAGACGTTCGGCAACCCCGAGTACATGGACGTGTACGAGCAGATTGCCGCGCGGCATGAGATGCCGATGATTGAGGACTGCTGCGAGGCCCTGGGCTGCACGCTGAAGGGGCGGCCGTGCGGGAGCTTCGGGCGGGTGGGCGTTTTCGGGTTTTATCCCAACAAGCAGATCACCACGGGTGAGGGCGGGATGATCGTGACGAGTGACCGGCGGCTGGCGGACATGTGCCGCAGCTTGCGGAGCCAGGGCCGCCCGGTGCCGGGCGGGCTTGTGAGCGGGCCGAGTTCGCCGGCATCCGTGGGCGGGCTGGATGCGCCGCCGCCGACGCTGTCGACCGGTTCGTGGCTGCTGCACGAGCGGCTGGGGTACAACTACCGGCTCAGCGAGATTCACGCGGCCATTGGTGTGGGGCAGATGAAGCGGCTTGACGAGATCGTGGCCAAGCGGCAGGCGGTGGCCCGGATGTACATGAACAAGCTCATGGACAGCCCGGACCTGATGCTGCCGACGATCCGCAGCGATGCGACGATGTCGTGGTTTGTGTTTGTGCTGCGGCTGGCGACGAGCTATACCCGCGAGGAGCGCGACAGGATCATCGCCGGCCTGCGGCGGCATGAGGTGGGTGCCGCTGACTACTTCCCGTGCATTCACCTTCAGCCGTTCTACCGGCAGATGTTCGGCTACAAGCCGGGGGACTTCCCGATTGCCGAGTCGGTGAGCCAGCGGACGATCGCGGTGCCGTTCTACAACTCGATGACGCAGCGTGATGTGGACTTTGTGAGCCAGACGCTGGGGCTGATGCTGAGCCGGGAGAACCTGAGCCGGGGGTGAGGGAGAGCCTTGAGGGCGGGGTGAGGGCGTTGTCCGAAGCGGTAACCGACAGGCAGCCACCCTGTGGGTCGAGGATTTACACCAGATTTGCGCCCGAGATCGGGATCCGAACCGATCTCGAACCGATAATGAAGGGATAGGACCCGAGTCTTTTCCGGCTCGGCACCCCCACTTTCGCAATACATCCATGGCAAGCAACAAAAGCTCGCAAGGTTCGGACCGCACCTCGGCACACGCCGCCCAGCACAGGCCGGCGCTGGTTGAGGAGCCGGGGGCGGGAGGCGCGGGTGCGGCGGGGGCGAGTTCGGGGAGCGGTGGTGGCGGCAAGAGCAAGGCGGCCGGCGCGGCGAGTGCGACTGATAGCAGCGGGGGCGGGCGGAAGCCGCAGGCGCAGGGCAAGGGCGGGACGATCACGGCGGGGGCGATACGACACTTTGTGCTGGACACCAACGTGCTGCTGCACGATCCCGGTGCGCTGTTTGTGTTCCAGGAGCACGAGGTCATCATTCCGCTGGTGGTGATTGAGGAGCTCGACACGTTCAAGCGTGACACGGGCGACCGCGGGCGGAACGCGCGCGAGTGCATCCGGCATCTGGACTTTCTGCGGCAGGTCGGGCGGCTGGTTGATGGTGTGGCCTGGGGCGGCGTGACGGACATTACCGAGCGGCTGAAGCCCACCACGCGGATGGACAAGACCGGGACGGTGCGCATTGACCCCGGCAGCTACGACCGGCCGGGCGTGCTGGCGGCGGACAAGCCGGACAACAAGATCATCGCGGTGGCCTGGCACATGCTGCAGAAGGGCAGCAAGAACGTGGTGTTCGTGTCCAAGGACCTTAACGCCCGCATCAAGGCCGATGCGCTGGGCATTACCACCGAGGACTTTGAGAACCAGAAGGTTGATGCCGGCTCGCTGTACAACGGCTTTATCACGCTGGATGTCGAGGGCGGGCTGATTGACCAGTTGTACCGGGACCGGATGCTGCCCATTGAGACGCTGGCGGAGGTGATGGAGGCGGCGGGTTTGGGTGCCGCGGCGCAGGGCAACGGGCAGGCGGCAGCTGGGACGGAGACTGCCGGCGGGCTGTACGCCAACCAGTTTGTGGTGCTGCGTGATGCGGATGATGAGTCGCACACGGGGCTGGCGCGGCGGCTGGCGGATACCGAGCACCTGATCCCGATCACGGGGCCGCGGAAGCCGGTGTTTGGCATCATGGCGCGGAACGTGCAGCAGACGATGGCGCTGGACCTGCTGCTGGATGATGAGATCCGGATGATCACGCTGCTGGGCTCGGCCGGCACGGGCAAGACGCTGATGGCGGTCGCCGCGGGCATGGCCAAGGTCTTCAGCGAGGAGCGGTACGACAAGCTGCTGGTGGCGCGGCCGATCATGCCGATGGGACGCGACATCGGCTACCTGCCGGGCACGAAGGACGACAAGCTGGCGGCATGGATGATGCCGATTTTCGACAACCTGGCGTACCTGCTGTCGACGCGCGGCGCGACGATTGGCACGGGGCACGGGGCCAACAGCCAGCACGCCGACAGCCACTCGGCCGAGCAGCGGATGCAGAAGCTGATCAACGACGGCAAGCTGGTGCTTGAGCCGCTGACGTACATCCGCGGGCGGTCCATCCCGCATCAGTTCATGATTGTGGATGAGGCGCAGAACCTGACGCCGCACGAGATCAAGACGATTGTCTCGCGCATCGGTGAGGGCACCAAGATCATTCTGACCGGTGACATCGGGCAGATCGATAACCCGTATCTGGACGCGTCGAGCAACGGCCTGGCGTATGCCATTGAGAAGATGAAGGGCCTGCGGATCGTGGGCCACGTGACACTGGGCAAGAGCGAGCGGAGCGAGCTGGCGAGCCTGGCCGCGGCGCTGCTGTAAGGCCCGGAAACGGCTGATTTTGCGGCGGGTTTGTCCCAGCGGATTGACCGGGGCGGACGGGCTGTCAACACTGGACGGCTCTGGCTGCTGTGTATGGCGGCTGGCACACGCACCGTCAGCAGGACTGCCATGTCATTTGGACTTTCACGAGGTCGCGAGCTGGAACCGGGCTTCACCCTGCCGCCCGCGCTGGCGCCGCTGCCGGATGACTTGCTGAGCAACCGGAAGGCCGCGCACGTGGATGTGCGGGCGTGGTATGACGACCCAACGCGGCCGTTTGAGCTGGAGATCGGCTCGGGCAAGGGGACGTTTCTGGTGCAGGAGGCGGCGCGGCGGCGGGAGACGAACTTTCTGGGCATTGAGTACGCGATGGAGTTTTACCGTTACGCGGCAGATCGCATCCGCCGGGCGGAGCTGCGGAACGTGCGGATGCTGGGGCTGGATGCGGCGGAGTTTGTGCACTGGCGCGTGCCCGACGGGGTGTGCGATGTGGTGCACCTGTACTTTGCTGATCCGTGGCCGAAGACCAAGCACCACCGGCGGCGGATGATTCAGGACCGGTTTCTGGCGGACTGCACGCGGATCATCCGGCCCGGGGGCGAGCTGCGGGTTGTGACGGACCATGATGACTACTGGGCGTGGATGGAGCGGCACTTCGATCGGTGGACCGGTGCGGGGCGACCGTTTGCGCGCGAGGAGTTCAAGCCGGTGATGCCGCCGCGGGGGGCGGATGAGGCGGAGGGCCCGACGGTGCCGGGCGGGCAGGGTGACGGGGCCGAAGTGGCGGCTGGCGAGCCATCGGCGGCGGCACTGAAGGCGGGCGAACTGGTGGGCACGAACTTTGAGCGCAAGTACCGCGCCGAGGGTCGGGGCTTTCACGCCACAACGCTGCGGCTGGTGGCGCCGGATGCGCCGAAGCCGGCGTAAAAACGGACACCGAGGACGGGACAGGTCGGGGGAGCGATCCGCGCTTGAAGTACCCGTTCGGCCCGATTGTAAAAAGTGACGAACTGGCGGAAGCTGCGCCGGTAGATCGGTCTAGCCGGTTTATCCGGCCGGTTTTGGCTGCATCTCTCCTATGGGGGGTTCACCGTGGACGCCGATACTCCCTAGTACGAACCCCAGTTTCTTCTGGGGGGCGTGATCTCACTCTCGTGGGTATGGACATCACTGACGACACACATCTCGACGCCCGTGAAGGCGGGGCACCCCAGGGCGGCCCCACCGGCAGACCGCGCAGCGGCGCGGCAGCTGGGCTTACCGCTGCACCGGTGCCCGTTGCCGCGGAGGGTCAAGCGGACCTGCTTGATGCCGTGCCGGGCGTGGTGTTTCGCATCGGCATCAGGCCGGATGGCGCGGCGGCGTTTGAGTACGCGTCATCGGGTGCGGCCGGGCTGCTGGGCATCAGCGCGGCTGAACTGGTGGGCAGCTTTGATCGGTTGATGGATGAAACGCTGCCTGATGAGCGGCCCGGGCTGACCTGGGCCCTGGCAGCGGCGCTGCATCCGCCGGGGCAGGGGGAGACTCCGGACTATCGCGGGCCGTGGCACCTGGGCGGGGATGAGCACGCCGGCCTGCGGTGGGTGCACACGTTCCGGATTCGCCGTCCGGGCGGACAGATCTGCACGATTCGCGCGACGGCGGTTGTGACGCCGAAGGCCAGCGGCGGAGTGACGCTGACGGGCACGCTGCTGGATGCCACGGCCGAGCGGGAGGCACAGGAACTTGCCGCCGAGCGCGAGGCGATGCTGCGCTGCATGGCGGAGCACCAGCCTTCGATCACCTGGTACTGCGACAGCGAGCACCAGCTGATGTACGGCAGCGGTGCGTGGGAGCGGCTGACGGGAACGAGCATTGACCAGTCGCTGCTGATGGGCTGGATGCGGCTGGTGCACCCTGATGACATTCGACGCGTGATTGTGCGGTACATGCGTGCGTGCCGCGAGCGCGAGGAGTTTCACGCGGAGATCAGGATCCTGGGTGAGAACGGCGGCTATCGCTGGATGCACTGCCATGGGGTGCCGGTGGGCAGCCGGGCGGAGGAGCGGCACGCACCGGCGGCGTCACAGGTGCACCGGGCCAAAGGCCGGCGCGCCACGGATCGTGTGCTCGACGGCTATATCGGCTCGCTGATGGATATTACGACCCAGCGGGAGCAGGCCGATGCGCTGCGCCAGGCAACGGCCGCCGCGGAGCAGGCCGCGCTGGCCAAGGGGCAGTTTCTGGCGATGATGAGCCACGAGCTGCGGACGCCGCTGACGGCGCTGCTGGGCTTTGCGGAAGTCGGGCTTGAGCCCGAGTGCCCCGACACCCAGCGATTGGAGTGCCTGCGGACGGTCAGCCGCTCGGGCCAGCACCTGCTTGGTGTGATCAACGACATCCTGGACTACTCGAAGATCGAGGCCGGGCTGATGCCGGTGGTGCGTGAGCGGTGCGACCTGGTGGAGCTGCTCCGCGGCGTGGGCGCTGTGTTTGCCGCGGCGTGCGCGAGCAAGGGCGTTCGTCTGGCCGTGCGGCTGGAGCCGGGCGGGGCGACGGAGATCACCACCGATCCGCAGCGGCTGCGGCAGGTGCTGATGAACCTGACGGGCAACGCGGTGAAGTTCACCGATTCCGGATCGGTCACCGTCACGCTGCAGGCCGATGCCGCACGCAGCGAGGTGCGCATCAGCGTGGACGACACCGGGCCTGGGATGAGCCACGAGGTGCGCTCGCGGCTGTTCACGCCGTTTACGCAGGGCAGCAGCGAAACCAGCCGCACCCACGGCGGCACCGGCCTGGGACTGTCGATCAGCCGCAAGCTTGCGGGCCTGCTGGGCGGGTCCATCGATGTGGACTCATCTCCGGGCAGCGGCAGCACGTTCTGGCTGACGCTGCCGATGCATGTAGCCGATCCGGTGACCGAGAGCGCGATCGACGTTATGGAGGGGACCTTCCCTCGACCGACCGCTCGACCGACGATCAAGCTCGCCGGCGCCGGCCCGGTGGTCGCCGCGGCGGCGGCACCCAAGCCGCTGGCCGGTCGCCGCATTCTGATTGTCGAGGACGGCCTCGACAACCAGCGCCTGCTCCAGCACATCCTCGTCCGCTCCGGTGCCGCGGTTGAGCTTGCCGACAATGGCCTGATCGCCGTCGACCGGCTGCTGAGCCCCACGGCGTCCCAGGCAGCGCCCGACGCGATCCTCATGGACATGCAGATGCCCGTGCTCGACGGCTACGACGCGACCCGCCGGCTCCGGGCTGCCGGCTGCAATGTACCCATCATCGCGCTGACGGCTCACGCCATGGCCACGGAGCGGGCACGCTGCCTGGAGGCGGGGTGCACCGAGTACGCATCCAAGCCGATCAATCAGACCACGCTGGTGCGGCTGCTGAGCGAGCTGATGCAGCCGCGTGCTGCGGCTTGAGGCGAGTGCGGCGGCACGATTGATCAAACCTCTTCATCGGCCAGGGGCACGGGGTCGTATCCGCCGCGGCCGGAGAACGGGTGGCAGCGCGAGAGGCGGACGATGGTGAGCCACGTGCCGCGGAAGGGGCCGTGGGTGCGGAGTGCCTCGACGCCGTAGTGCGAGCAGGTGGGGATGAAGCGGCAGTGGCCGCCGAGGAACGGGCTAAGGGTGACTTGATACAGCTTGATGAGTGCGACGCCGAGGAAGACCAGCACGCGTGAGAGCAGCGCGCGTGGTGCCGCGGTGCCGGGGCGGTGCGGGGTCGCGGCGGGGGTGGGCTGGGAGCCGGGTTGCGGACCGTTCGGCGGGTCTGATGGTGGGCAGGACGAGCACATGTCAGGCGTCCTGGGCGGGGGGTGGGGAGGACGCAGGCGGGGATGTGGCGGGGGCCCCCCGCTGCTGGCGGCGGCGGTGTTTCTCGATGACGAATGCCGCGGCATCGCGGAGTGCGGCCTGGTAGACGCTCAGCGCGAGTTCATCGTGCGGGTAGACGTGAACGACAAGGTCGACGGGTGGGAGTTCGTGGCGGATGAGGCGGAAGGCCTCGCGGATGAGGCGCTTGCAGCGGACGCGGACGTTGGCCTTGCCGAGTTTGCGGCCGACGGAGAGGCCGAGGCGGGCGGGAGCGGGCTGGGGGCTTGCGGCGGAGGCGGCAGCGGCACTGCGGGGGGTCGCTTCGGGCCGGGGCATGCCCATGATGCGCAGGGGGCCGCGCACGAGGGTGAGCTTGGCATCGAAGACGGCCTTGTACTCCCGGGCGTGGGTGAGGCGGCAGGATTTGGGGAAGGTGGCGGGCACGAGACAGTCGGAAGGTGCGGTGAAGCTGATTTGCCTGACGAGGGTAGTGTGGGCGTTCTACCGTCAGCCATGATGCCAGCTACGACACGCGATGTGGTCCGGGTTGCCGCGGTTGCTGCACTTGCGGCGGCGGGGATGGTGCTGAGCGGGTGCAACCGGCGGACGATTGAGATCACCAGTGAGCCGGCGGGGGCCTTGGTGTACCTCAATGACATCGAGGTCGGCCGCACGCCGCTGGAGGTGGACTTTAAGTACTACGGCGTGTACGACGTGCGGCTGGCGGCGGCGGGGTACCGGCCGCTGGCGACCAGTGCCGAGGCCGTGGCACCGTTTTCGGAGTATCCAGGGCCGGATCTGGTAACCTCGGCCACCAAGACGCATGTGGTGGTGACGTGGAACTTCGTTCTGGAGCCGCTGCCGACGGACCGGGCCCAGTTGGAGCGGGAGCTGATTGACCGGGCGAAGGTGACGCGGGCGGAGGCGCCAGCACCTGAGGCGCCCACAGCTCCCACCGCACCCGCTGCACCCACCACCCCCTCCACCCCCTCCGCCCCCTCCGCCCCCGCCAAACCCGGCACCTGACCCGAACAGCAACCTATATCCGGGGTGAATCCGGCGGGCCGCTGCCCCCCGGCGTCCGTATCATCGCGGCCTGAAGGAGCCTCCATGGCCGGACGACTTGAAGGTATTGAAATTCTGCTGGTTGATGACGACCGGGATGTGCTGGAAGCCATGGAGACTGCGCTGCAGTCGGAAGGGGCCCTGACGCGGACGGTCTCTGACGGCAATGCCGCGGTGGCTGCGGTGCAGGAGGCCATGCCCGACCTGATTGTGCTGGACATGATGCTGCCCGGGCGGTCGGGCTTTCTGGTGCTTGAGAAGATCAAGGGCACCGAGGATGCGCCGCTGGTGATCATGCTGACGGCTAATGAGGGCAAGCGGCATCAGGAGTACGCCAAGAGCCTGGGCGTGGACAGTTACCTGCTCAAGCCGGTGCCGCTGGAGAAGCTGATTTCGACGGCGGAGAAGCTGCTGGACGCGGAAGAGGCGGAGTGATGCTGGTGGCGGGTGTGGGTGGGGCGTGTGGCGGATGATCGTTTTCCTCTCTGGTGTGGTACCCCTTGGCGCGTTCCCGAAACATCCTGATCATGAAGACGGTGGACCCGGCCGAGGATGACGGCGAGGGCATGCCCCCGATGGGCTCGGTCACGGAGGTCCAGACCTCCCTGTCGCGGTACAACATTGCGCCCGATGGGGCAAGCCGCAAGGACGGGCTGGGCAACACGTTCATGCTGTACGGCCCGGGCATGTTCGTGGAGATCTTCGCTGAAGAGCAGCGCTCACCGGTCAAGCAACTGATGGTCACCATGACCGACCAGGACTTTGCGTTCCCCGTGCTTACGCGTCTGGCCCGAGAGCAGAAGTGGACGCTGCTGGATCCTGAGAGCGGCCAGCGACTGCGCTTTAGCTAAGCCCCGCAACTGCGGCATCCGTCCGGTTCCACTCCATGGCCAAGCAGCCCCGACTCTCGATCATCGTGCCGATGTACAACGCCGCGGCGACGGTGCGGCAGACGCTGGAATCCGTCCTGGGCCTTGTCGAGACGGCGTGGCACTGCATCGTGGTTGATGACGGCTCGACTGATGGCGGCGCGGGGGCGGCGATCGTGCGTGAGATGATGGCTGGGTCGGGGGGGCGGCTGGAACTGCTGAGCAAGCCGAATGGCGGGCTGAGCAGTGCCCGCAACGCGGGGCTGGACAAGCTCGCGGCGACGGCGGCGATCTGCGGCGAGTATGTGCTGTTTCTGGACTCGGACGATCGGATCGTCCCTGGCGAAGTTGACAAGATGATGGCGCGGGCCGGCGGCATCCCCGGTTCGCTCGTCGGCCATTTCAATCTCTGCGATGAGCGGATGATCCGGCAGCGGCGGCAGAACGTCGCGGTCTCGGCCATGGGACTGGCCGAACTGCTGGATGTGCCGTTTCTCGTTCCGCCGTGTCTGGTGCACCGCTGGCAGGATGTGGCGGGGCACCGCTTTCCGCCCACGCGGCGCAACGTTGAGGACTACGACATGTGGCTGCGGATGGCGCTGGCCGGTGTCCGCTGGACGGTGGTGGATGCGACCATTGCCGACTATCGCTGCTCGCCCCGATCCATGAGCCACGATTACGCGAGCTTTCTTCACGACGGGCAGGCCGTGCTGGCCGAGGCGTTTGCCCGCACGCGTGCGGCGGGCGGTCCGCATGGTGCGGATGCATCGGCAGCGCACGAAGCCGCGGTTCTCGGGCGGCAGGCACTGAACTGGGCCACCCGCCAGGCGGTGTGTGCCGGGGGTGATGACCGGGCAGCGGCTGCTGCGCGGGCGGGGGCGTTGCTTGCCGCGGTGCCGGGGAACTTGCCGCGTGGTGAGGATTTTCTGGCCGGGTGCATCGACAGCGCGGTGCTGCTGGGGCTTTGTGTTGCGCCGGAGCGTGCCGGTGAGCGGCTCGCGGGCATCTGGCAGGCGGTGCAGGCGTGGTGCGGCGAGCTTGAGCGCAGCGGCCGCTTTCACCCGGGCCTGGCGCGGCGGCTGGTGGCGTTGCTGGACCTGGCCTGCCAGGACCGCGCGGCCAGGGCGCAGGCGATGCTCGATGAACTGGCCTTCCGTGCTGCTGCGGCCGACGGGGGCGGCAAGCCACTGGTGGTGTTTGGCTACGGCACCAACGGGCGGGAGCTGGTGCGTGCGGCGCGGCCGCGCTGGCGCGGGCCGGTGATGATCCGCGACACGCGGCTGGATACCGGCCTGGGCACCGCTGCCGGCGTTGTGCCGGCGGGCTGCCTGCTGCAGGCGTGGGACGCCCCGCTGCCGGCGGGCACACTGGCGGCCCTGACGATTGCCGAAGAAGGACCGTTCATGCAGAGGCCGCCGCTGTCGGCCATGGACGGCTCGGTCCTGGTCCGCTGGAGCGGTGGTCCAGCGGCTCATGGGGAATCGGATGGTCCGTGGGCTCAGGCGGCGCGCCGGCTGGCGGCGGGCTAGTACACTCAAACCGGCAGCGGCACTGCACGCCGCTGCGTTACGCTGACTTTTCCGCTCACTGGCTGACCATGCTTGATCTCTCGATCATCGTTCCCGCGTACAACGCCGCCTCAACCATCGGCCACGCGCTGGGCTCACTGCGCGGCATGGGCCAGGTCCGCTGGCACTGCATCGTTGTTGATGACGGCTCAACTGATGGCGGCGCGACGGCCGACCTGGTGGCCGACATCCGCCGCTACGACTCCCGCTTCACACTGATCAGCAAGCCCAACGGCGGGCTGGGCAGCGCACGCAACGCCGGGCTGGACTATCTGCGGGACCACCCGGAACACCGCGGCAGCCACGTGCTGCTGCTGGATGCCGACGACCGCATCCTGCCGTGGAACTTCGATGCGATGTTCCGGAGCATGCCGACGAAGTCGACGTCGCTGTGCGGGCACTTCCGCATCACCGACGGGGCGTATCAGCGTCTGCGGCGGCACACGATTCCCGGCGAGCGCGTGGGCCTGGCTGAGCTGCTGGAACTGCACTTTGTCGTCACCCACTGCCTGGTTCACCGCTGGGAGGACATTGCCACCCACCGCTTCGGCGAGTCGCGCCGCAAGGTCGAGGACTACGAGATGTGGTTCAAGATGGCCCAGGCCGGCGTGCAGTGGACTGTGTTTGATGCGCCGATCGTTGACTATCGCTGCGGTGTGGCCTCCATGAGTCACGACTATGCCGCGCTGCTGCGCGACGGGCAGGCGGTTGTCGCTGAGGCGTTCGGGGCAACCCGCGTGATGCCGGGGGGCGGCCCGGCCGGGGTGGATGTGAGCGCCGAGGCACTGGCGATCCGCCACGGGCGGCAGGCGCTGACATGGGCCACGCGGATGGCCATCGCCGGCGGACCGGCCAAGTGTGCTGACGCACTGGCACTGCTGCGTTCGGCCCCGGGCACGCCGGTCACCGATGAAGCCGCGGTGGCAGGGAGCATTGACGCGGCGCTGGTTGTCGGCCTGGGCATTGCGCCGGAGATGACCGACCCCGCCCAGCTGACCACACACCTGAGGGCCATCGATGCCTGGTGCGAGACGCTGGTAAGCGCCGGGCTGTTTGCCCCCGGGCTGGCGGCACGGCTGCTGCCGATGCTGGATGCCGCGACGCACGATGCAGTGGAGCACGCCAAGGGGCTGATCAAGCAGATCATCCGCGACCGCCGGAGTGCGGACGGGACGCTGACCATCTTCGGTTACGGGCGTAACGGGCAGCTTCTGGCAGCCGCGGCGCGGACGGCGTGGAACGGCCCGATTCGCATCCGCGACAGCAAACTGGACGCGGCGAAGCCGGAGGCCCAGCAGAGCGTGCCACCGGATCTGGAGCTGGAGGCGTGGGACGCGACCGTGTCGCCGCACACGGTGCCGGTTGTTTCAATGACTGATGATGCCGGCGCGCTCGGTCGTGCGCCGCTGAGCGGTATCGACCGTGGCCGGCTGTACCGGTGGTCGACCTTTGGCGAGCAGGCGGAATCGGTCTTCGGTGAGGTTCGGCGCGTGCTGGATGCTGAGGCCAGTGCGCCGGTGAAGGCGCTGAAAGTTGGCATTCTGCTGGGGATTGACGATGCCATCAACCAGGCCGCGCTGAATCAGGCACGACTGCTGACAGAGCACCTCTCTCGCGCCGGCAGCGGCATGGAGGCCGTGGCGTACATGGTCCCGCAGACCGCCGACCACGCCACCGTACACCAGGCCATGGACCTGTTTGGCACGAGCAAGCACCTGGACCACGCTCACGTGCACGGCCACCCGGCCGAGGCCGTGCTGGTGAGCGCGGAGTTTGCCGCGACGTGCGATGTGCTGCTGAGCGGCGGCGATTCGCTGTGCCTGATCGCTGCACTGCACGCGGCGATGGCCACGCAGGGCCGCACGAAGGTGGTACTCACTGATCTGGCCGCCCCTGGTGTCAGCGGCGTGCAGCTCAAGGCCTTTGGCCACTTCGACGGTGCGGCCGTCAGCAGCCCGCAGCTGCTGGATGTGCTGCGCCGCGCGGCGGCGGATGCCGGACGGACGCAGCTGCCTGTTATCGCCGCGCCGGCTGGAGTGGCCGTTGCCGCGACGAGCCGCAAACCCACGCCGGGGCAGCTTCGCGTGCTGGTGCTGGCCAGAAGCGGGACGGACGTGAGTGCGCTTGAGTCGCTGGTTGATGTTGCTGCCGCACTTGATGCGGCGGGTGCGAACGTACGAGTTGATGTGCTGGCCGGCAGGGCGGAACTCGGCGTGCTTGCTCCTCTGGTTGCCGCGGCCAAGCTCAGCCGCTCACGTCTGCGGCTGGAGGAGTTCACGACCGGCGAGTGGCTGGCGGCCAACGCCCGCGGCTACGACATGCTCCTGGCCGATGCCGCGACGCAGGCCGAGTCGGTCCGCACGGCGATGGCCCAGGGTGTGGTACCGGTGGTCACCGGCGCTTCAGCCGCGGCAAGCCAGGGCATCGAGCGTGATCAGACCGGGCTGGTGATTGATTCGCTGGCTGCCGCCGCGACGGCGATCGGGCGGCTGGCCGGTGACCGCAAGCTGCTGGGCACCATGGCCGTAGGCGCACACGCCCTGGCCAGCGAGCGGTGGAGCACCGCCAAGCAGTTGCAGGCGGTTGAGCAGCTGATCCGCAGCGTTGCGGCGGCCGCGGCGGTTGCACCGAGCCCAAGCCTGGCTGGGAGCCTGCTGCTGCCGATCGAGCCGGCAGGTCAGCAGCCCGCGCCCCTTCGCGACATGGCCACCGGACCGATCCCCGCGCTTCTGGCCCGGGACATGCCGGCCACGGCGTACCTCGCCGGCCTGATCGATGGCCCCGCCTCGCCACTGCGTGACCACCCGCTGCGGCGGGCGAACCGTGCCATTGCGATTCCTGGAAGCTTGCGTCCGCCGGCGGAAGCCACCCTGGGTGAGTGGAATCGAAAGGGACATCTTCCACTGGTTATCCACAGGCTGCTGAATCTGGCGGCGGACCAGCGTTTTGGATATGCACTCAACAAGATGCTGCCCAGCCCACCGAGCGCGCCCAGCGGGATGTCATCGCGTCTCTTGCCGCGGATCGGCCTGCTGGGTGCCGGCGGGCACACTGCGAAACTGCTTGAGGGTGCGAACGTTGAGTCGATTGTGGCGGTGATTGAAACGAGTGCGGATTCTATCGGGGAAACCCTAGTCTTCGGGGATACCCCAGTGATCAGCCTTTCGCGGGCCCGGGAAATGGCGCTTGACGGCGTGATCATCAGCGACGATCTTCACGAGGCGAAGATCCTTGCTGAAGCGACCGCTGCGTTGCCTGGGGTGCCCATTTTGCCCTTATATTCAATCTAGGGATCCGCATATACCATCTATGGATTAGGTAATTTCCGACAGTTCGACGAAAAGAACTGTCAGAAAGTGCGTTCAGTTACGCATAGTGGTCCATCAGGAGCCACAGACTTCGCTCTTGGAAAGAGTGCCGACTAAGGAGATTCCCCAAGGACTGCTATGCAGCAATGCAACGATTCAAACGCCGCGGTTGTGAAAGTCGATGTCGATGTGGCTTTGGGCGGGGGCTCTGCACCCGTTTGCGCCGGTGGTGCCACGCCGTGCCGGTTACGGCTCGGGCCGGGTATCGATGGCGTCGTCGATGCGCTGGTGACCTCCGGCCGCCTTTGTGTCACCGCGGTCAATGCCGACGGAATCTATTTGTATATGAGCCCGGCGATGGAGGCGCACATCCGCCGCCCTGCTGGCGAGTTCATCGGCCGGAGCATGGTCGACACGATGACGCCACCGGCCGGCACAGAGCGGCTCACGCTGGTTCAGCGGGCGTTGGGCGATGCCGCCGATGGGCGGCCGACACTGATTGTTGAGAGCATCGCCGGCGTGCCGCTGCGGACGATTCTGTTGAAGATGACTGATCACCAGGGGCAACCGATTGCCGTGTGCGTGCACCACTTCGGTGCCGCGGCTGTTGAAGTTGAGCTGGACCCGGTCCGGTACAACCTGGTGACCCCGTCGACGTCGGAGCTGTCGCCGCTGTCGAGGCTCACATCGAGGGAGCTTGAGGTGCTGCGGTTGATTGCGATGGGTGACAGCCAGGCGGAGATTGCCCGCAAGATCCACCGGACGGTGAAAACCGTTGAGTGGCACCGGGCGAGTCTGGGCAAGAAGCTTGGCGCGACCTCGCGGGTGGAGCTGGCGCGGATGGCGATTCACTTCGGGCTGGTGCGCACCGATGCGACCGAGGATGCGACCGAGGAGCCGGCCGGCGGTGCGGAGCCCCTGACTGACGAGTGTGCCGAACCGACCGATGGGGTGAGTCTGCCGAGCTCGCAGACAGAGCTGAAGTGATCCGCGGCGTGCGGGGCTGGTACGCTTTGCCGCCATGACCGGCTGGAATGTTGTGCTGCTGATCTCGGTTCTCGTGGCCGCCGACCTGGTGGTTCTGGGTGCGGTGCTGACATTGGCCGGCCAGACCTGGAAGCGGTTTGTGGCCAAGTTTCCCGGCCAGAGGGAGCTGCCCGGTGCCGAGTGCCGCCGGCGGCAGAGCATCGCGCACGGCATCTGCAACTGGGGGTGGTGCTTTACGATCTGGCGTGATGCCCGTCACGTGCATCTGGAGCCTGGCTCGTTCGCCGGCCGCTTTCTGGGTCGTCAGCGGGCGAGCATTTCGCTCGAGCAGCTGGTTGCGGGCATGCCGGCGCAGGTCGGGCCGGAGCGGATTCCGGGCTCGTTTGTTGCGGTGAAGCTGGGGATGGACACGCTGAAGCTGCCGCGCTGGGTGTTCCAGTGAACCTGCCGTGATGGCGCGGGAAGGCGGACGCCTGTGAGCGGCCGCGGGAAGCGATCAGGAGTGCTGCTTGCGGAGCCGGCCGGTGGGGATCTCAAGCTGGGAGCGATACTTGGCCACGGTGCGGCGGGCGATTTCGAGTCCGCGTTTCTTGAGCTCCTCGACGAGCTCATCATCTGAGAGCGGGTTCTTCTTGTCCTCGTTCTCGACGATGTCCAGAAGGGCGGCCTTGATGGCGTCCCAGGAGACTTCCTGGCCCTCGGCATCGGTGGTGCCACCGGAGAAGAACTTGCGGAGGGCGACGATGCCGCGGGGTGTGGAGAGGTGCTTCTCGGCCACAGCGCGGGAGACTGTTGCCACGTGGATGCCGAGCTGGTCGGCGACCTTGGTCATGGGCAGCGGGCGGAGGGCCTGGGGGCCGAAATCAAAGAACTCGCGCTGGGCGGCGACGACGGCCTGCACCACGCGAAGGAGGGTGCGTTTGCGCTGCTCGATGGCTTCGATGAGGAACTGGGCGTTGCTGAGGTTGGTTTTCAGGAACGTCTTGGTGGTCTTGTCGGTGCCGCGTTCGCTGGCGAGTTTGGCGTATTCCTGGTTGACGCGGAGGTTCGGCAGCGAGCGGTCGTTGAGGTACGCGATGTAGCGATCACCATCGGCGTCGTACTCGACGTACGCGTCGGGCACGATGCCGGGCTCGCTGGTGCGGATGAGCTGCCGCCCGGGCGCCAGTGAGAGCGTGCGCAGGACGCCGATGGCGATGTGCAGCTCGTCGAGCTCGACATTGCAGCGTGCGGCGACCTTGGGCAGGCGGTTCTGGCCCAGGTCTTCCAGGTGATTCTCAACGAGCTTGCGGAGCAGATCCCAGTTGGGCTCGCTTGCCTCGGCATCGGCCGCGTGGGTGCGGGAGTTGCCCTGTGAGGCGGACCAGTCGGCCTGGCGGGCATCGATCTGCAGCAGCAGGCACTCTTTGACGCTGCGTGCGGCGACGCCGGGGGGCTCGAGGAGCAGCTGCATCGCCTTGATGGCACGGTCAAGCTGCTCGACCGTTGGCTTGGGGCCAGCGAAGCCGCTGCCGGGCACGGCCTTGTCGGCGATGGTCTCCAGCGAGGTGCGGATGTAGCCGTCCTGCTCGATGTAGGTGATCAGCAAGTCGCCCAGGGGCTTGAGCTCTGGCGAGACATCGGCCATCATCCACTGCTCGGCGAGCTGCTCGACGGGCGTCGCATCGCGGGCAGCGGTGTTGGCCATCGCCTCGCTCTTGGCATCGACCTCGCCATCGCCGGAGCTGGAACGCTCGTAGGGCTCGTCGTAACGGTCGCTGCGCTCCGGACGGTCGAGATGCTCGCTGGCCGGGCCGGACTCGAACTCGTTCTCGGCGGCATCGGGGTTGAGCTCGGCGTAGCTTTCCAGCCGCTCGAAGTCGTCGGAGTTATTGCCCGAGCCCATTTCCATGGGGCGGGTCTCATCGGTGCCGCGGCCGAGGAGGCCGTCATCGCGGCTGAGCAGGGCGGCCTCGGGGTCGCCGGGCTCGGTGACTTCCAGTGTCGCGTTGGACTCCAGCTCCTGCTCGATGCGCTCCTCGAGCTCGGCCATGGACATCTGGAGGATCTCCATCGACTGAATCATGTGCGGAGCCAGCTTCATGTGCTGGCCGAGCCGCATGCTCTGACTTGTGTCGAATCGCATTGCCATGGAGAACCACCTGGGTTCGGAGCGGGGGGAAGAGGGGGCGGGGGAGAAATGGAAAGGGCGAGGACCGGGCGAGGCCGGGTGCTGGAGGCGTGCAGTTGGAGCCAGAGGACCCCGAAGCGCAAGACCCGCATGCAACCCGCATGCCACAAGCGTATTCGGCCGGTCGGGCCACGCAGCAGTAGCGCGAAATACCGCACACAATCCGAATATTGATAAGCTGGGGGAGTTGCCCCGGGGGGGTGGGGGACGAGGGGGCGCAGGACCGACGCACCAATGGCCTGCCGATCACCGCGAGGGGCGACGTTGCCCGGAAGCATGAAGCGCAGTGCGGAACAGGCCGATTCGACTCGCGTATACACTCAGTGACCGTGTGGAGCGATTTGCGGGCGGAGGTTTCCACAGCGCGGCAGCGGGAGCAGATGGCCATGATCCGAGCAAGCGACCGGGACAACACGACGCGGACGACCGCGGCAGCGGCAGTGGTGTCGCAGGCGCCTGGTGAGAGCAAGCCGACCGTGGCCGCCAGAAGCCGCCGCGGCGTGGCGATGAAGAAGACGAAGCCGATGACCAAGGCGGCCAAGGCAGCACCGGCGACCGCCGGGAAGCCGAGTCTTGCGGCGGCGACCAAGTCGAAGACCTCCAAGAAGCCCAAGCGCGGTGCCGGCACTAAGCCCGCAACGACCTCCCAGGCAAACGCGTGGCTGACCGAACACTGGGAGCAGGTGACAGCCCATGCCGCCAAGAGCACCCGCAAGCTCATCGGCCGCACTGCCCTCTGAGCGCAAGCTAAACTCGGGGCGTGTTGCTCAGGCAGGGTGCGATTTACTGGGTTATGGACTGCCCGCCGCTGCACGGGACGATCGCTGCACCGCACGCGGTGATCGTGATCCAGCCGCCATCAAAGCTGAAGGATCCGGCCGCACCTGTACTGTGCGTGGCGATCAGTTCGTCGGTGCCGCGGCCTGACGCCAGTCACGTCCCGATGCCGAACGCGCAGCAGAATCGCCCGTGCACCACGGGGTTGACCAAACCGTGCTGGGCGGTGACTGACTGGATCCTGCTGGTGCGGGACCGCAGCAAGCTGCATCCGTACTGCGGCCACATCGGCGGCGCGACGCTGCGGAAGATCGTTGTGAAAGCAACCGAGGCGATCATCGCCGGGCGGATGCCGCGGGCACATCCGCCAGACAAAGCCCCGCGGCAAACTGGCTGAGGGTTCCAACTCCGCACTCTACTGGCCGGTGTTTCTGGAATGGCGACCAGCCAGGTCTAGGTTACGGTGCATCCAGCACAAACTCGGCAACCTCCCGGGCCAAGTACCGGTCCGTCTCCTCGCAGAGGTACGTCCGTACCAGCTTGAAGCCGTTGCGATCCAGCACGCGGAGGGAGGCGGCGTTGGTTGTTGCCGCGGTTGCGTAGAGCGGCCGCCGCGGCTCCTGGGCCAGGAAGAGCGCCAGAGCGCGCGAGGCGATGCCCATACCCCAATGGGAACGGGCGATCCAGTAGCCGATGCTGTCGCGATCCTCACCGGGTGCCTGGAAGACGGAGATGCTGCCGGCGAACTCGCGTGCGAGCTCCGTGCCGGATGAATCGCGGGTGATGATCTCGATGATGCGGGTGCTGACGGCTGGGTCCTGAAAGATGGCCTTCCAGCGCTCGATGAAGGCCTCGCGCGTGCGCGGCTTGACGCCGGCCATTTCGCATGAGGCCGGATCGATCCCGATCTCGTACATCAGTGGGACATCGTCCCAGGTCACCTGCCGCAGGGAGAGCTCAACGGGTTGTGGCGAACTGTTGCCGGACACAGGAGAGTGTACCGCGTGATCGGCACCGCCTGTTGATGTTGTTGAGCTTGGCATCTGCACCGTCCGCGGCGGGAAGATCACCCGCGAACAGTTCTACTGCGCCAGCGGAAGAGGGGGAGTCGCGAGGGGGAGGCGGAAGAGGGCTCACGCAGAGGACCAGAGGACCGGAGAAAGGCGGGAAGAGGAAGGCGGGAACATGGATGAACAGGATGGGCAGGATGAAGGCGGGGAGGGAAGTCACGAGTGCCCGGTCGCGAGGGGAAGGCAGAAGAGGGATAAGAGCCCCTGCCGGGAGGCAGGGGGTGGTGGGTGTGGATGCGCCGGCGGAAGTGATCGCGGGCAGGGAGGTGGCGCGTGCCTGGTGGGCCCACGCCCTGCCGGCCTGGGGTTCTTATGGAGGCGGGGCTTGTGTCGGGAGGAGGCTCTGGGTTGCACCGCACAACCCTCGCCGGAGGAACCGGCGAGAGTTGTGGCACGGGGCCAGGCACCTTCGTGCGAGACGCGTGATTGGCCGACGGGCGCGTGGGTCACCGTCCCTTCGCTTCCGCTCGGGCTCTTATGGAGGCGGCACCGCGGCGATCAGCGGCCCTTCACGCGGCCGAACATGCGCTTGGCGGGGAGTTTGCTGGGCACGATGCCGCCGGGGAACTTGCTGGGGTCCACGGTGCTGGCGGCCGGCACGGGCGGGGCCATGGTTGCGGCGATGCGGTTGACCGGCTCGGGCTTTTTGACCTCGGGGCCGCCGCCGGGGCCTGCGGGCACGCCGCGGGGCGGCGGGGTGGGCACGAAGTCGGGGTACTCGAGCTTGGGGATCTCGGTGTTGATGAGCATCTCGATGCTCGTCAGCAGCTCGCCCTGCTCGGGCGTGCAGAAGCTCCAGGCCACGCCCTCGCGGCCGATGCGGGCGGTGCGGCCGATGCGGTGGACGTAGACCTCCGGGTCATCGGGCAGGTCGTAGTTGATCACGTGGCTGATGCCCTCGACATCCAGGCCGCGGCTGGCCAGGTCGCTGGCGATGAGCACCTTGAGGTCGCCGCTTTGCAGCTGCTCGATGACCTTGTTGCGCTTGCGCTGGTACATGTCGCCGTGAATCGCGTGGACCTCGAGCTTCTTGGCCTGGAGGTACTTGCAGACATCATCAACCGTCCGCTTCATGCGGCAGAAGACCAGCGTGACGGCGGGCTCTTCGTGGGTCAGCAGGTGGGCCAGCAGCTTCTTCTTGTCCCAGGGCTGCACGGGCAGGTAGAACTGCTTGACCAGCGCGGTCGTCAGCGCACCGGCGGTGACGGCGACGATCTTCTCGGCATCCTTGCTGTGGCTGCGGGCCAGGCGCTCGACCTCGGGGGTCATGGTGGCCGAGACGAAGACGGTCTGGCGCTCGCCCGGGGGCGGGCACTTGCCGAAGATGCGGCGAATGTCGTCGCGGAAGCCGATGTCCAGCATGCGATCGACTTCGTCGAGGATCGCGAACTTGACGTTCTTCAGTGAGATGTGCCCGCGCTCGACCATGTCCATGAGGCGGCCGGGGGTCGAGACGATGATCTGCGGGCCCTTCTTGAGCTGGTCGACCTGCGTCTGGATGCGGTCGCCGCCGTAGACGGCGATGGCGCGGATGGGGGTGAACTGGCCGAGTTCGTTGAGTTCGGCCGCCACCTGCAGGCAGAGCTCGCGCGTGGGCACCAGAATCAGCGCGCCGCAGGCCTGCTCCTTGGTCAGCTTGCAGAGCACGGGCAGGCCGAAGGCGGCGGTCTTGCCGGTGCCGGTCTTGGCCTGGCCGATGACGTCCTTGCCGGCCAGCACGGCGGGGATGAGCCCGGCCTGGATCTTGGTGGGCTTGGAGAAGCCCATGGCATCCAGGGATTTGAGCACCGAGTCGCGCACGCCCAAGGAGGCGAAGGTCAGGCCGGAGAAGATGTCGTCCTTGACGTCCTTGGAGAGGCCCTCGATCATCGCGGCGTGGCCGGCGGCGTGGGTGTGGCCCGGCCGACCGGCGGAGTGCTCGGCCCCGGGGGCCTTGGCTGCGGCATCGGAAGCGGGGGCCGAAGCGGTGGGAGCGGCGGAGGCGTGGGAGGGGTCGGAAGGAGAGGACGAGGGGTTCATGGAGGTCATGTTGAAACAGGAAGAGGGAGGCCGGACGCCGCCGCTGCCGAGGGCAAATGGTGGCAAATTCAGGCCGAAACGGGGACAGACAACGATCCGAACAGCGAGTCTTCAGGCATTCCGAGCCGTCGGTTTCGCTGTTGCCAGGCTGCCGCGGCACGGGTCGGTTGGGCGTAAATGCCTCCCGGACCGTCGCTTGGCCTTTGCTCATCGTAGAATGGGCATCGGTTCGATACAACCGGCGGCGTCGCCATGGATGGCGGCCCGAGGCAAGTTGGCAATAACTGGCCTGCCCTGTGCGTTGCCCTGCCGGGCGGCATTGGGGCAAGAAGAGGCCCGCCCACCGGGCCTGAGAAGATGGAGCTTCCCCGTGCCGACGTCCCGCCTGGCAATCGATCTTTCCGCCGTCGAGCACAACCTCCGGCTCATTCGCCTGGCCACCGCCGTGCCGAGCAATGCCGCACCCGGTGCCGCGGCTGCGGGCTCCCCCGCCGGCAACCTCGGGAAAACCCAGATCTGCGCGGTCATTAAGCAGGACGCCTACGGCATGGGTGCCGGGCGGCTGGCCCGCAAGCTGGCCCAGTGCGGCGTGGATCTGCTGGCCGTGTACTCGCTGGATGAAGCCCGCGCGCTGGTGGACCTGCCGATCAAGTCCCCCGTGCTGGTGCTGATGCCCGTGACGGGCATTGACCGGTCGGACCCGCTCTTCCGCCTGACCGTGGCCGGCCGGCTGCATGTGGTGCTGCACAGTCTGGAGCATGCCACCGAGCTGTCGAGCTTCTGCTCGCGCCTGGGTGTGCAGTTGCCGGTGCATGTGCAGGTTGACTCGGGCATGTCTCGCGGCGGCAGCCTGCCGGAGGCGGCGGCGGAGATCGTGCGCTTTGCCGCGGCGAGCAACCGCCTGCGGCTGACGGGGCTGATGACGCACTTCTCATCACCCGGCAATGACGAGGCCTTTACCCGCGAGCAGGCCAGGGTCTTCCGCTCGCTGATTGACAACGTCAAGCCGACGCTGATGGAGCTGGCCCGCAAGGGTGCACCGCCGGTGGTGGTGCACGCGGCCAACACCGCGGCCACGTTCCGTTCCAGCTCGCTGCACGCGACGATGGTGCGTGTGGGCCAGGGGCTGTACGGCTTCGGCTCCGGCGACCTGGCGAGCAACCCCGCGCCGGAGTTTGGTGACCTGGCCGGGCAGCTGCGGCACGCCGTGCGGTGGCTGGCACCGATTGTGCACACAGAGACGATTCCGACCGGCTGGCCCGTGGGCTACAACCGCACGTGGCACGCCCGCCGGCCCTCGCGCATCGCGATCATTCCCGTGGGCTACGCCGGCGGATACCCGCTGACGCTGGGCAACCGGGCCGTGGTGCGGCTGACCGGGCGGATGTACCCCAAGGTCGGCGATACCTCCACCGCGGCGGATGCCGCCAGCGTGTGGGTGCCGGTGGTGGGCCGCGTGAGCATGGACCAGATCACCATCGACGTGACCGAGGCTCCGGAGTCGCTGGTGCGCAGCGGGATGGAAGTCGAGCTCATCGGCACCGACCCAAGCAAGCCCAACGCGATGCCCAAGCTGGCGGCCGAGGCGGGGACGATTACCCACGCCCTGCTGTGCGGCATTGCCCCGAGCGTTGAGCGCACGTACACGGTCTCTGATGCCGCGGGCGGGAGTGGCGAGGCCACAACGCCGGATGCCGCCGGGACCCGAAGTGCGACCCCTTTTGATCCGGCCGCGGCGGCACGGGCCCAGCGGGGTGCCGGCGTCTCGGCTGACCTGGCGGGTTGGATTGCGGGCAAGAGCTCCATCGCGGCGAGCTGATGTGGTGGGGAGGGTTGGGTTGGGCGGTTGTGGATCTGGCGTTGGGCGAGCGGCTGGCGTGTGTGGCCGGGCGGCTGGTACGATGAGGGCGTATGTCACGCTTGCCGCAACTGATGAAGCTTTTGGCCCTGGACCCCAACGACACGTTCGTGCTCTACGGCCTTGCCGCGGAACATGCGAAAGTGGGCAACCACGCCGAGGCGGTGAGCTGGTACCGCAAGTGCCTGGCGGCGGACCCGGCGTACCTGTACGCGTATTTTCACATGGCCAAGAGCCTGCAGGCCATGGGCAACCTGGCCGAGGCCCGGGCGGTGGTGGCCGACGGCGTGAAGGAAGCGCACCGGGCGGGGGATGGGAAGGCGATTGGTGAGTTGTCGCAGTATCAGGTGGAGTTGGCGGAGGTGGGGTGACGACGGCGAGGGGAACACGGCTGAACTTGCCTAGTGCGAGGGAATCATGATGACTTCTGAAGAGTTCTATCGATTCATTCACTCGCTGAAGCCCAACCAGAGGAGTGGGAGCTACGTGCGTCAGGCCTTGGGTCTGAGTCTCGATGAAATGCTGGATCTTGTTGAATCCGTGCTGAAGGATGCGCTGCGAGACCAGAACGCGAGCCTCCTTGAGTTTTGGTATCTCTTGCCTGAGAAAGCCGAAACCTACCAACGCTTTCGACCGTACCTCGTTGAAGCGCTGCGCCAAACCTGGCACCCTTGGCACGAAAGCATGGTGTTCGCTCTCGACGATGCCCGGGATCAGCAGAACATTGAGGTATTCAGCGCGATCGCCAGCTCCAGCACAACCCTCCTGCCGTCGGATGTTGAACGGCGCGCCACCGTGCGAAAGGCAATCTGGGCACTCGGCAAGCTCTGCAGCGAGCCAGCGTTGGATGCGCTGGTGCGGTTGTTCTCGGCAAAGCCGGAGTACGCTGCCGTGTACGCAAAGCACCAGGTGCTTCGTCTGGCCCAAGGACCGCCGCAGTGTCGTCTGGAGCTGGCGATGCGTGCTCGCGAGCTGTGTTTGAAGTTCAGGAGCACCATCAGCGTGGTCGGCTGGGTGAACTCGTCGGAGGGGATACTGGACGGAGAGCTGACGTACCAAGATGATCTGGATCGCTTGAACGGGGTGCTGCTCGCGCACACGCGTGAACCGCACGCTGCGCAGGTGATTGAGTCGCTCTGGCCCAGGATGAGAGCTCGCGGGCAATGGAGCGTCGCGGAAGCCGAGACGATGGGCAAGGTGCTTCAAACACTGCTGCCGGTGCTGCGGGCTTTGCCTCCCGAGAACATTCAGGAACCATGGAAGCGCGAGCTCATCGAGCTCGACGGCTTTGAGCCAAAGAACCTGGATGAGTGCTACTTCTCAACACACGATGGCACGGTGCTCCGGCGCTTGATCTCGCTGTGTAAATCAAGCCGTCGGGAGAACAATCCCATCCAGTGGTTTTGATCGGCCAGTGAGCGGAACGCAGAGCCGAGAGAAGTGGATGCCCCGGCACCTTTCTTGCGAGAGTCGTTTCTGTGGAGCTGGCGCGGATGAAGTCGCTGACGAGCACTGCGACGAAGCTGCGATGAGACGGGGGTAGAATCAGAGATGGAACGCAGCGTTGCGCTGCTGCCATCTGGGTTCGCCTGCGGGGCATGTGCCGCGATGGAGGACGCAGCGACAGCGGGAAGGAGCGTTATGACGGAGCATTCATTTCGAGCTATTCGGCGTGAGGGGATCATCCGGGTTTATCAGGCTTATCGACCCAAGATTGCCAGGGAGGCGGTAAAGCACCAGCGTTTCGTCGACCCCTTTAGTTTCAGTCGTATGACGTGGATCAAGCCATCGTTCTATTGGATGATGCACCGGTCGGGGTTTGCCTCCAAGCCGGATCAGGAGCGGGTGCTGGCGATAGATATCCACGAGTCGTCGCTGATGGCCGCGCTGGAAGTCGGCGTGCTCTCGAGCTTCTCGCCGCGGCTGCACGCGTCGATGGAGTCGTGGCGTGCATCGCTGGCGACCAGTCCGGTGCGCGTGCAGTGGGACCCAGAGCGGGATTGGCGACTCCGGCCGATCCCCGGGGTGCGGGCGATTCAGATCGGCATCTCCGGCGACACGGTGCGGCAGTACGCCGAGCAGTGGATCGTGCGGATCGAGGACATCACCGACCTGGCGCACCGGATGGCCGGTTGCGTGAAGGACCCGACGGAGCCGATGGACAGCCCTGCGCGGCTGGAGGAGGCCGTACCGCTTACAGCGGCGGCTGCGGCGCGAGTGTGTGCACCGGAGCTGGGCGAGTAGTTCCCGGCACATTTGCGGGGAGTTGGGGTGAAGCCGCTCAGGGCTTGAGCGCAGCACTTAACTCCGCCAGCGGCACCTTGCTCTGCTCGCCGGTCGCCATGTTCTTCACCGTTGCCTCCACACCGCTCTCAAGGATCACGGCGAAGCGGGAGCCGGCATCGGCGGCGTCTTTGAGGAGTTTGCCGATGTTCTTGGTGGCCTTGTAGCTGCGGCGGGTGTGCAGGCCGGTGCGGCGGAGGGTGGCGACGGTGCCGCTGAGGGCGGCATCGGCCTCGGGGGTGCCGTTGGAGATCACGTACACGTCGGGGCTCAGGCCCATCTGCCGCACCAGGTCGGCATCGCTGGGCATGAGCTTCTTGTCCTGCAGCACCAGTGAGAGCACCACATCACCCATGCCAAAGCCGATGGCGGGGGTGGCCGGGCCGCCGAAGAGCTCGATGAGGTTGTCGTAGCGTCCGCCGCCGGCGACGGCACGCTCGCCATCGACGATGACTTCAAAGACGGTGCCGGTGTAGTAGGCCAGGCCGCGGACGATGCTGGCATCCACTGCGCACCACTGGCCGATGCCCATGGCCTTGAGCTGCTCGGCCAGGCCGGCGATGCCGGGCATGGTTGCCAGGGTGGTTGCATCCTCCGCAGTGCCCATGCCGGTGAGCACGCGGCCTGCCGCGGCGGCGACGGTGGCCATTTTCTGGTCAAACTCGCCGATGCGCAGGCCGCTTTGGGTGCAGAGCTCGGCGAAGGCCTCCGGCTTCATCTTGGCCCGCTTGTCGAGCATGCCCAGGGCGGCGATGGGGTCACCCGTCACGCCGCAGGCGGTGAGCACTTCGACCGCGGCGGCGCGGTCGTTCAGCCGCACTTGCAGGTCGCTGGGCTTCAGGCCCAGGTGCTCGAGCAGGTCGACGACGACGGCGATGATCTCGGCATCGGCCAGGGAGCGGTTCTCGGCACCGAGGATGTCGCAGTTCCACTGCAGGAACTCGCGCAGGCGGCCGCGCTGAGGCCGCTCGGCCCGGAAGCAGGTGTTCTGCCAGAACCACTTGGTTGGCTTGGGAAGCTGCCCGGCCTGTGCGGTGTAGAGCCGGGCCAGCGAGGGGGTAAACTCCGGCCGCAGGGCGTAGTCCTTCTCGCCGCCGGCGCGGGTGAAGCTGAAGAGTTCGGAGACAATGCCATCGCCGGACTTGACGGTGTAGAGGTCCAGGTGCTCGAAGGTGGGGCCATCGACCTCGTCAAAGCCGTGGCGGATGCTGATGGTCCGCCAGGCCTTCTCAATGTACCGGCGGCGGGCCAGCGCCAGCGGGTACATGTCACGGGTGCCGGTGGGGGCCTGAAATCGAGCTTGCTGAGCCATAGGGGGACACTGTACTTGCTTCGGGCGGTCCGTGGCGGCGGGAAACGCGGCTGGGCGCGGGGCGGGGGTGCGTGATGGCGGGGCGTTGCGGCGGGGCGATCCGGCCTCGATCCTGCGTTTATTCTGCGGCTTGGCCCTAAACTGGCTGGTCCCATGTCCTGGTAGCTCAGCTGGATAGAGCAGCCGCCTTCTAAGCGGCAGGTCGCGCGTTCGAATCGCGCCCGGGACGTTTTGCGTTGCTTCGCGCGATGCTGGCGGTGCCCCGCGTGCCCCCCACTGCTTGGTACCTCCGTGCGGGCGATCACTCTTGTAGGCGCGTCAGCTTTCACCGTCCCTTCGCTTCCGCTCGGGCTCTTATGGCGCGTTGCCGTTGCTACGCGCGATGCGCGAGACTTGGGGCTGGGACCGGTTGAAGGCGGCGAATCGACGCACGTTTTGCGTCGATTAAGCAGCGCAATCGACGCAACGGGGTCTAATCGACGCAGATTGTGCGTCGATTAGTGCTAGGCGTCGAGATATGTCACCGTCGGCCCGTTGTCGTTCGGACGGTGATCGCCCATCGGGATGGTGGACTTTGGCCGATGCACAAGGGAGCCGCCTCCGGTTCACCGCACAACCCTTGCCGGAGGAACCGGCAAGGGTTGTGGCACGGGGGAGCGGGGAGGGGGGAGGGGGGAGGGGGGAGGGGGGAGGGGGGAGCGGGGAGGGGGGGAAGAGCGAGGCCGGCGGGGTAAGTTATCCACATTTTTGGGGTAGGAACGGCGGTTTTGGGGCTGCTAGAGGGGGTTTGCGGGGTCTCAAGGACAGACTGTTGTCCTTGACAGCACCCGACTGTGGGGCATTTCATAACCCTAACGTTGACAGAAGGGGGTTGTTCAGGTAGACTCATGGCGTCCGGGCTCGCGTCCCTTGCCGCCCCTGGATGGTGCAGGTTGGAATGTTCCACCTGCCGCCACGCGAGGGTCCCCGGTGCGCCCGCTGGCGGCCGGTTCGTGCTGCGACTTCGGCCTGGGCCAGACTTGTTCTGAACCCCGTCCGGATGACACGAACCGCGACTGCCCAGAGGCCACGCCCGGCAAGCAAGTGAGGTTTGTATGTCTCGTCCGGCTGCTGCTGCGTCTGTGTCCCCGTCCGCATCCCCCTCCTCCCCCGCCTCGCCTGCTGGCGCGATGGCTGGAAAGGGCCCTGTTGAAGTCAAGGTCGCGTCCAAAGCGGATGCCAAGACCGACTCCAAGGCCGAGAGCAAAAACGAAAGCAAGGCGACCAAGCCTGAAGTGAAGGTTGACGCGATTGCCGATGCCCGTGCGAGCCGCGCTGCCAAGGCCGCGGCGAGCCAGCCGGGTGCGGGCAACAGCTCACTGACCAAGGAAAAGCAGCAGGCACTCAATGCCGCGGTGGGCCAGGTGAAGAAGGCCTTTGGTGATGGCGCGATCATGAAGCTTGATGAGAATGCGTACAACAGCATTCCGGGCTTCTCGACTGGTGCGATTTCACTGGACCTGGCGCTGGGCGGCAAGGGCATCCCCCGCGGACGCATTGTGGAAGTGTTCGGGCCGGAATCATCCGGTAAGACGACGCTGGCACTGACGGTGGCCGGCACGGCCCAGCGCGAAGGCGGTGTGGCGGCGTTCATCGATGCCGAGCACGCACTGGACCCCTCGTGGGCGCGGCGGCTGGGTGTGAACATTGACCAGCTGCTGGTGAGCCAGCCGGACTGCGGCGAGCAGGCGCTGGAGATTGCCGAGCTGCTGGCCCGCTCCAACGCGGTGGATCTGATCGTGGTGGACTCGGTGGCGGCCCTGATTCCGCGGGCTGAAATCGAAGGTGAGATGGGCGACTCGATGGTGGGTGTGCAGGCCCGGCTGATGAGCCAGGCGATGCGGAAGCTGACGGGCGTGCTGGCACGCAGCAGCTGCACGATCATCTTCATCAACCAGATCCGCGAGAAGATCGGCGTGATGTACGGCTCGCCCGAGACGACCCCGGGCGGCCGGGCGCTGAAGTTCTACGCGTCGGTGCGCATCGACGTCCGGCGTACGGGCGCGATCAAGGAAGGCGATGTGAACGTGGGCAACCGCACGCGGGCCCGCATCGTCAAGAACAAGGTGGCCCCACCGTTCCGCGAGGCCGAGTTTGACATCATGTTCTCCGAGGGCATCAGCACCTCGGGCGACCTGCTGGACCTGGCCGTTGAGGCCGGCGTGGTGGACAAGTCGGGCGCGTGGTTCACCTACGGGGACATCAAGCTGGGCCAGGGCCGCGAGAACAGCAAGAAGTTCATCAAGGAGAACCAGGACCTCTTCGGCGAGATCCGCAAGAAGGTGCTGGCTGTGAAGGCCACTGCCGCGGCACCGAAGCCGGCCCCGGGTGACATTGACCCGGAGCAGGACATTGAGCCCTGAGGGGAGTCGCGAGTCGCAAGTGGCGAGTCGCGAGTGAAGGCAGAAGAGATGAAGGCGGAGGAAGAGAGAAGGGAAGGGAGGGTTTCCGCCCCGGTGTGCTGCAGGCACATCGGGGCGGTTTTGTTGGTGGGGTGGAGGGAAGGCGTGGCGGGCGGCGGACGCGCGGCGCGATCAGTCCATCTGGGCTATCGCGTAGACACGTGGATGTTCGCGGGAGCAGGTGCCGAACAGATAGATCGGCGTACCGAGGAATAGGTTGTAGAAGCTGTCCGTTGATTGATACGGCGTGCCGCTGCGGTCAAGATCGATTTGTCCGGGAGCACTCGGCACGAGCTCGAATGTTCTGCCCTCGCACAACTGCATGAGAAAGAACATCGGGACATCCGGGCCGTAGGTGCCGGGCGATTCGTCGTGTTGAATCCAGTCGGGGACACCACCGAGCTTGTCTTTGCCCCAGTCAGACTCTCGTGCGGGAACGAGTTGCAGCCGCTTGAACCTTACCTTTTCGGTGTATCTGTCGCACACGATCGCCTCGGCTGAGGCGAAGACGAGGAAGCGGAAGTTCACCTGATAGGCATCAAGGAACCCGAGTGGAATGCCGGCGGCGCGGACTGATTCATCGAGCCACTGGGGGACGATGTAGTCGTAGTCCTTGCAGGATGTGCAGGCGAACACGGCGAGCGACAAGCCAGACCAAGGGTTGTCCGCCGGCATCGCCACCTGAAAGAAGAAGCTCTGCTCCGCATCGCACAGGCCGCACCGCGGGATCGGCTCACCTTTGGGCAGCCTCGGGCGACCACCGATGAATGAGTTGTCGAGCGCGGATTGCGGGGCTGGATCAGTGCTTTCGGCAAACACGTAGCACGGGTTCATGTGGCACGGCTCGGGAGGGATTCGCGGAGGAGGTAGATCAGGATTCCGGGAGCAGGTCAACGCTACCGCGATTGAAGCCAAGCGGAGGGGCCTTTGGGGGCCCGTCGAACTTGCTCAATCGCCGCGGCCGACTCTGGACTCGCTGGCAGTGGGACTGACAAACCGAACTGCGAGTAAGGCTCAACATTGCGGCGGAGGTTGACCGAACCAGCAATCTATCAAGAACGTTTGCAGGGATCACTATTCTGACTGCAACATCTCCATTTCTGCTGTAAACCACTCAAACCAAGTGGTGTACAAGAGTGAAGGCTGTTCGTCATGTTCCTCGGTATACTGCTCCCAGACACCAATACCGATGAACTCACCGGTTGCGGTATAAAGAAAACAATCGTAGTCACCTGATCCCGTGTTCTTGAAGAGCACACATTGATCCAGTTGACCAGAGTACATTTGCCGAAGTTCAAGATTCGTTGCAACGATATCCAATCCGGTGGCGGATTCGCTGAACGGCTGAACCCGAAGCACGTCCCAGAACGGGGGATGACGGTCATAAAATCGAGAACAGAACTGAATGTACTCGCACGGAAATGAACGCCCCAACAGCTGCCCCGCACGAATAAAGTCATCCTCCGATGGTGGTTTGGTACATGCTTCTTTTACTGTTGCAATTTTGGAGAAATCCTCGTAGATGAATTCGAGCGTTCGCATTGATTACCTTCCTGGATTTTTACCGTGGGCGGCCAGGCCACCTAAGGGATTCTCATAGTTGGTGGATCAGGATTCCGGGAGCAGGTCATCTTCTCATATAGGACACAGGATTGAAAAAGACGGAACTACCTCACGTTGCATAACTGTACGAAGTGTCCGTTCGTTCGTTATAAGCTGTTTTCTATTCTCACTCATAAACACAACGATGCTTTGCCCAGCACAAGAAAGTATAGTACACCAACCACCAAACACAATATTGCCACGAGCAATGACAGTGTACTCGTGCCTAGTGAGTTGAGCAGTACTGATCGGAACATCCAAATAAAACGAGTGCTCTCCGATACCATACCGAAAATGGACAGTTCCTGACGTAGGACAGACCGTAAGACGTCGTCTCGACAGAAAGAGCCAAAGAAAAACGAGAGAAGCCAAAAACGAAAAGAAAGCAAGAACAAACAAGCCTGTCAACAAGTCGTAGTACAATGACTGCATTCCAAACATTAGGTGTAATGAGTATGCAGGAACTGTCAGTATCATACTTGCAACAATGAAATTCACGAAGTCGTGCAGGCGATGCGAATGTTCAACAACTTGCAAGCAACCGGTTGCATCAATCGAAACAGAAGCACCGACTTTGACTCTCGGATAAATGGGCCATCGCATGTTGATCGGCGTTGCACTACGGTTATTGACACGTAGGAATACGTCGCGATTAAATCGGGGAAGCAGGAAAAAGAAACGCCAGGGGAAGGGGGTGCTAGTTCGCATAGTGCACGTTCCAGGGCGTGGGTTGCACAACGTGCTCTGGACATAGGTAACACATTTCCTCGACCAACATAGCCCGGCTATCCGCGCGGGGGCCGATAATCTACGGGCCCCGCATTTGTGGAGGAACCCCGCCCTGTCCTCCATCAGCCTTCCCAATTAGTGTACAGCCAACGAAGCGTGATGCGCAAGAGGCGGCACCGCCCGTGGGTCGGAACGAGCGGGGGCAAGGTCGGGGGTGGCGGAGCGGTGATAACTCGGCAGTGAGTGGCTGACACGGCAAGGAGGAGGCGACCGGGCATCAACTAGTACCGAACGGCACCCGTGCAGAGGGCGGGCGGGCGGGGCGAAGGGCCGGTGGGCGGTTGCCGCCGGGGGGTCGGGGGGGTATCATCTCGACCCCCACACACGCGGTCGTGGCGGAATTGGCAGACGCGCTAGATTCAGGTTCTAGTGGGCTCACCCCCGTGGAGGTTCAAGTCCTCTCGACCGCATGACTTCCGACCCCGCCCCTGGCACCTGCCGGGGGCGGTTTGTTTTTGGGTTGTGGCGGCGGGCTGGGCGCGGCCGGGCCAGGGCCGGACCGGGCGGGGTCGAAGGGGGCGGAGGGCGACCTTGGGGGGGTATAGGCGGGGCTTACTTCACGCGGATGGCGACGATGGTGACATCGTCGACGCTCATGCGGATGCCGCAGAACTGGCGGAGGGTCCACATGATGTGCTCGATGACGCGTCCGGCGGGGGCGGTGGGCTCGGCGGCCAGGAAGGTCAGGACGGTTCGCTCGACGCGGGCGCGGGAGAACTTGCGGCCGTCGAAGTCAACGGCATCGCTCAGGCCGTCGGTGTAAGCGATGAGGACATCACCGGTCTGGAGCTGGTGGCGGGTTTCCTCGTACTCCTGGGCGGGGTCGACACCGGCGACCAGGCCGGGATTGCCGCACTCGAAGACTTCGGGGAGCTGGCCGGGCCGGGGGCGGAAGATGATGACGGGGTCGTGGCCGGCGGAGGAGACGATGAGCTCGCAGGTGGCGGGATCAATCAGGCCGACGAGCAGGGTGACGAACTCGCTTTCGAGCGTGTCACGAACTGTCGCGATGTTGACCTTGCTGAGCAGCTCACCGAGTGTGGCGGCACTGGAGGAGTAGGCCCGCAGTGCGCTGCGGACGGCGGACATGATCAGTGCGGCGGGGACGCCCTTGCCGACGACATCACCAACGGCGAAGGCGAGCTTGCCGTGGAGGGTTTCGACATCGTAAAAGTCGCCGCCGAGCTGGAAGCTGGGCTCGTAGCGGGCGGCGATGTCGAAGCGGTCGAACTTGGGCAGGCTGCGGGGCAGCATGCGGCGCTGGACATCTGCCGCGAGCTTGAGCTGGCGCTGCATGGCCTGGTCCTGCTCGCGGAGCTTGCGGAGGCGGTTGTGGGCCAGGGCCATGGCGGCCTGATCGGCGATGGCGCGGAGGAGGTCGGACTCCTCCTCGGTAAAGCTGCGCGGTGTGCGGCTGTACAGCCGCAGCAGGCCGGCGGCGCGGCCGTGGTAACACAGGCCGGCCATGAGCAGGGAGCGGATGTTCTCGCTGCTGATGCGCTCGATGTCGACGATGCGCTGATCATCGAGCAGGTCAGCGACCCAGACGGTTTCACCGGCCAGGGCGCGGGAGCGGAGTGCGCCATCGGTGGACAGGGGCATCTGCTGGCGGAGCCAGAGCTGGCTGAGGCCGCGGCTGGCTTTGGTCTGCAGGTCGCCGGCTTCATCGAGCACGGCGATGGAGCCGGCATCGAGGCGGAGTGCATCGAGGGCGAGGTCGAGGGCGGACTGCAGGACGCGGTCTTCCTGGTCGGCCTGGACGAGCAGGGACGAGAGGCGGAAGAGCGCATCAAGCTCGCCAAGGCGGCGGCGGACATCGATCTGGCCTTGACAGGACTCGGCCGCGGAGTTGGCCAGGATGAGCACGGCACGCTCGAGGGAGCGACGCTCGGCGGGATCATCAGAACCCCAGTCCACCGGCATGACGATGGCACCGACATCGCCGCTGGTGGTGCGCATGGGCGCCTTGAACAAGTCGAGCCGGTTGGGCATGGGCTTGCCGACCAGGGAGAAGGCGCGCTCGGCACCTTTCTGGGCGTCGAGCATCTGCCAGGGGGCCTCGCCGGACTTGGGGGTGATCGGGACGACCGCGCGGCCGTCGATATCGGTTAGCCAGAGGGGGACACCGGTCAGGCGGGACATCTCATCACAGAGCCGGGCGATGGAGCCGTCGGTCAGGAAAAGCTGGATCGAGGCCTGTTCCGGCGGGCGGCTGGAGATCTGCGGCGAGACGGAAACCGGGCTGGAAGGGGCGGTTGCGGAACCGGACGGGTTGGCGGGGGTGCTGGCCAAGCTGGAAGGGAAGATAGGGCGGGAGAATGGAAGGAGATGGGGATTTGGGAGGAGGGAGCGGTGGTTTGATCGGGGTCTGGTTGGATCTTGTTGAATCTGGCGGGGTTTGTGGCCGGAGCCGGCTTGGGTGCGTCCGTGGGTATCGTGAAGTTCGTCGGAAGCAGGATCCAGATGTTTGGAATTGTGGTATATTAACGGTGCCGGGCTGAGTCCTGACCGCTGGCGTTCTGCCACGGAGGGCTTGGATGAGTGGTTCCCGGCACGATCTGGTTTGAGACAGTTTGGACAAGGAGTACTGGCGATGGGCAGGAATATCGATCGGTTGGATCGTGCGCGCGGAGGGCGGCGTTGTGTGATGGGCGTGATGAGCACGGTGGCGGCGTGCGCGATGGTGCTGGGTGGTGCGGTTGCGGGGGCGGCGGGGCAGTGCGAGCCGCGGTGGACGGCGGGTGTGCGGGCGTGGAACACGGTGGACTCGCAGTTTGTCGCCGCGATGGTGCGGCTGGGTGGCGGCGGCGGGGATGCGGAGCGCGTGCTGTTTGCCGGGCGCGTGGCCAACCCGGACGATGGAACGCTGACGGTGGCGGGCATCTGGAACCCCGCGGATCAGTCGGTTCATCCGCTGGCCACGCAGATCAGCGGGTATCTGCGGACGGTAACGAAGCTGCCTGGCGGCGATGTGGTGGTGGGCGGCGTGTTTACATCGATCGATAGTGTTGCCGTGAGGCAGGTTGCTCGTTGGAACGGGACGAACTGGGCGGCGATGGGCACGGAGCTGAGCGGAGCGGTCGAGAAGCTGCTTGTGCTGGCCGATGGTTCCGTTGTCGCGATCGGGAACATCTCATCGGGCGGGCCAAGCCCGATTCGCGGGATCGCACGGTGGGACGGTGCTGCTTGGCGGCCGATCGGTGATGGGCTGCTCGGCACACTCAAGGATGTGGTGGAGCTGCCCGGAGGCGGGCTGCTGGTCAGTGGCAGCTTCACGCAGGGCGGGATCGTGGGGATCGCACAGTGGAACGGGAGGAACTGGGTCAGCTTCGGCGGGATCACCAGCGGCAATGCGGGGGCGATGGCGGTGTTGGCGGATGGATCGCTGGTCGTCAGTTCCACTTCGCTGACGACGGCCAGGAGTGCGCTGGGCGCGGTCTCGCGGTTCGATGGACAGCAGTGGAGCACGCTGAGCGGACTGGCCGGCAGTGTGGCTGACCTCTCCGTGACACCGGATGGCGGGCTGCTGGCGACGGGGCTGCTGAGCATCACCGGGCGCGGAGCCGCCGTGGCGGCACGGTGGGATGGCACGAGCTGGACCAGCTTGGGCAACCCGCAGATCTCAAGTGCTCAGCGGGCCGTCGGACTGCAGGGCGGCGATGTGGTGCTGGCGCCAAACCGGGGCGATGCGACCCTGGGTCCGATCGTGCGGTATCTGACTGCGGGCGAACCCGTCAGCATCACCCGGCAACCATCGGTCGTGGTGACGTGCCCGGGGCGTGTGGCGGAGCTGGAGGTGGAGGCGAATGGCGCGCCGCTGCCGCGGTTTCAGTGGCAGAGGAACTACCAGGCGATACCACTTGTCGTGAATGCGACAGTGATGACGCCGGTGCTGCGGTTTGAGGCGGTCACGCAAAACGACGCAGGCTGGTACTCCTGCGAGGTGAGCAACGGGTGCGGGAGTGTGACGAGCAGGCAGGTGTGGCTGTACGTCGGGCCATGCGCATGCTCGCTGGCGGATGTGGCGGGCGGGCCGCTGGCGAATGTGAAGAACCCGGACGGCATGGTGGACGGGAACGACTTTGTGGCGTTCATCAACGCGTTTGCGATTGGTGATGCGGTGGCGGGCCCGCAGGCGGATGTAGCCGGGGGCGGAGCGAACGGGCTGGGGCCAGATGGTGAAGTGGACGCCGCGGACTTTGTGGAGTTTGTCAATGCGTTTATGGCGGGGTGTTGAAGTCGCGAGGGGGGAGTCTTGAACCGTGAGTCGCCGTGGTGGAACGCGGAGGACGCGGAGGAGGGGGAGGAAACGGAGGGGGGAAGGGAGAGGGGAGAAGAAGCGGCGGGGAGCTGAGGAAGTAGTAGGACGAGCGTGGTGAGTCGCGAGTGAAGGCGAAGGCACACCGCCCAGAAGAGAGGTGCCACGCAAGCAAAGGCACACCGCCCAGAAGGGCGGTGCTACGCGCGGGCTTACATGCCGGGGAGATGTTTCTCGACCCAGTCGTCCTGGCGGAGGACTTCGGAGCGCATGTTGCGGTCGCGGTGCTGGGCGCGGGCCTGGGCGAGTTTGAAAAGTCGCTTGGCCCAAACCAGTGAGCGGCCGGAGAGTTCATCACCCGAGGCACCGGAGGTGAGGTTGGCGAGCGCGGTGCCCAGGCGCTTGGTGTAGAGCGTGATGAGCTCGTCTTGCAGCGACAGGAAAGACTGGGCGGAGCCGGGGTCGCCCTGGCGGCCGGCGCGGCCGATGAACTGGCGGTCGATCCGCCGGGCGGCGTGCATCTCGGTGAGGATGACGTGGAGGCCGCCCTTCTTCTTGGCCTCGGGCATGATCTTGATATCGGTGCCGCGGCCGGCCATGTTGGTGGCGACGGTGACGGCGTGGAGCTGACCGGCCTTGGCGACGAGGGTTGCCTCTTCCTTGTCCTGCACGGCGTTGAGGACGCGGTGGTCGATGTTCTGGTCGGTCAGGGCGCGGGAGACGATTTCGGAGGCCTCGACGGAGCGGGTGCCGACGAGGATGGGCCGGCCGGTGGCGTGCACCTGGACGATGGCGGCGGTGACAGCATCCCAGCGGGCGGCGGCGGTGCGGAAGATGCGGGTGGGCATCTCGTTGCGGGCGACGGGGCGGTTGGTGGGGATGACGATGACGCGGCGCTGGAAGACGCGCTGGAGCTCACCGGTGGCATCGGCGGCGGTGCCGGTCATGCCGCACATGAGCGGGTACATGCGGAAGAACCGCTGGAAACTCATGCGGGCGATGGTTTCGCGGTCGGCGGTGACCTCGACACTTTCTTTGGCCTCAACAGCCTGATGGAGGCCGTGCTCCCACGAGCGATCGGGCATGATGCGGCCGGTGAACTCGTCGATGATCTGGACGCGGCCATCGATGACGGCGTACTGGCGGCCAGCGTTGTAGCAGTGCCGGGCGACGAGGGACTGGCGGATGAGCTCCTCGGCACGGCGGGTGGCCCGCCAGATCGGGGCCGGGCAGGAGGCAATGAGCTCCGCACAGCGGGCCTTGCCCTGACGCGTGAGCTCGACCTTGCGGCGGAGCAGATCAGCGGTGTAGTGCTCGCGGATGGTCAGCTGCGAGGCGAGCTCGCTGGCGGTGCGGTAAATGTCCGACATCTCGTCGGACTTGCGGCTCTGAGCGATGATCAGCGGGACGACGGCCTCATCGATGAGGACACCGTCGGCTTCATCGACCATGGCGGCGGTGAGGCCGGGGACGAGCGGGCCCGGCGGTGGTGCGCCGGCGGGTGAGGCCATGGAGCCGTTGCCGAGCTCGCGCATACCCGTCCAAGCACTGGTCATGTTGCCGAGCTTGATCTGATCGCGCAGGTAGTCGGCGACGATCTGCTTGGGGGTTCCGTAGACGATGGGCAGGGCGTACACGGCGGCACGTTCGGCGGGCTGGAGCTCCTGCTGGATTGCGCCGCAGCGGAGGCCCAGGCGCGCGAAGATGGGCGTGCGGCCCTCGGCATCGCGCTTGGCCAGATAGTCGTTGACGGTGAAGATGTGCAGGTGCCGGTGCTCCCAGGCAAGCAGCGGGGCGACGGTGGCGGCGGTGAGCGTCTTGCCCTCGCCGGTGAGCATCTCGGCGATGCAGGAGTGGTACATCGCCATCGCGCCCATGAGCTGGACGAGGTAGGGCTCCTCACCGGTTTCGCGGCGTGCGACTTCGCGGGTGACGGCAAAGCCGCGGCGGACGGCCTCGTCATCCTGGCGGCCGCGGAGGAAGACCTCGCGGATGTCGCTGATGCGCTGGCTGAGCGCGGCATCGGTGTGGTGGCGAAGCTCGGGGGAGATGCGGTCGATGAGCTCGGCCTGGTGACGGAGCCAGGGGACGGTGATGCGGCGCTGGCGGATGCGGAGCTGGGCGACGACGGCGAACTTATCGAGCCCGGTTGCGGCCGGGGTGCGGCGCTGGCGCGAGGCGAGCGACTGGTAGAGGGCCTGGTACTGTGTGTTTGCCTGGAGCACGGTTAGAGGTTGACGCGGCCCTGGAGGGTCTTGTTGATGCGGTCGATGAGCTGATCGAGGATGGGCTTGCTGGGCAAAGCGAAGCGGAGGTGAACGCGCTGACCGAGCGGTGCGCTGGCCAGCGGGTTGACGCCGTCGACCATCGCGGGCTCCAGGTAGACGTTGAAGAGTTCGGACTTCATGCGGCGACGGGCGGGGTCATCGGGGCGGACCTCGACCTCGCCACCACCGGCGAAGGAGAGCGACTCGTGCGGCAGATCACGCTGGCCGGCGGGGATGGCCCGCAGGTGGGCGACGGAGGTCAGAGCGAAGGGGTCAGAGACGGGGCGGATCTCCGCGGCGATGTCGGCCTCGGGGAGTTCGAAGAGCCAGGCGGCCTCGGCCTGATTCATGACGGCGGTGATGCGGACGGTCGTCAGGTCGACGATGAGGCAGACCGGCTTGCCGCGGGTGATGTAGGCCCCGACCAGGAGCGTGGGATCGGCGGCGACGACGGTGCCATCGCGCGGGGCACGGACGATGAGCTGGGAGCGACGGAAGGTCAGGTCATCCAGCTGCTGCTGGGCGGCTTCGATCTTGCGCTGGGCAACGGCGGCGGCGGGGGCATCGTCCTTGGAGTAGGCCTCGGAGCGCTCGAGGACCGCATCGGTCAGGCGGGCGCGGGCGATGTTCTCGTTGCTGTCGAGCTCGGGGCTGGAGAGGGTCAGCAGCGGGTCGCCGGCCTTGACTAAGTCACCGGGGCGGACGTGGGCGGCCTCGACGAAGCCATCGGTGCCGATGAAGACACCGGACTTGCCGGCGGTGTCGATGACGCCGCGGGCGCGGCGGTAGTCGGGCAGGGGGAGGAGGCCGACCAAGACGACCAGGGCAGCGGCCATGGCGATACTGGTGAGCACAGCGCGGGCGCGGTGATCAACCAGTTGCGAGGAGCTGGAGAGCCAGTGGATGAACTTGCCGATGGGTCCGAAGAACCACATGCCGGCGGTCCATGCGGCCAGCAGAACGCCGACGATGAACCAGAGGCCCAGGACGTAGAGCGTGATGACGATGAAGAGGAAGACGCGGTAGATCATGGCGGCCACGCCGTAGATGACCAGGATCCACATCTCCGAGCGAACGCTCGATGGCGGGCGCTGGTTCTTCAGGCCGTAGATGTAGCGCTGGACGAGCCAGGTCAGGGACTTCTGGGAGCGCTGCATGAGGTTGGGAACCTCGATGAGGTCAGCGAAGATGAAGTAGCCGTCGAACCGCATCAGCGGGTTGCCGTTGAAGAGGATGGTCGACACGCCGCTGGTGATCATGACGAAGTAGCAGATCTGCTTGATCAGCGCGCCATCCGGCGTGGAGACCCAGATGAGCGCGGCGACGGCAGCAGCGGCGAGTTCAAAGAGCATGCCGCCGGCACCGACGGCCATGCGCTGCCACTTGCTGGGGAAGGCCCAGCAGGAAGAGGCATCGACGTACGGAGCGGGCAGAAGGACCAGGAGCATGGCACCGCACTCGGGCACCTGACCGCCGAAGCGGCGGCAGATCAGGCCGTGGCCGAGCTCGTGCCAGGCCTTGAGGGCAACGAAGGTGACCATGAGGTAGCCCCAGTTGCTGGGGGCGACCACCGAGTCCAGGCCGGCGGCCAGGCGCGTCCAGTCACCAGAGAACACGCGGACCAGGGCGTAGATGATGAGGCAGGCCCACGCGGCCAGACCCCAGAGTGACAGGAAGGGGCGGAAGATGGGCAGCAGGAACGTAAGCAGCGGGTCGGGATTAAAGAGCTTGACGCGCAGGTACATCAGGCCAATGGCCTGCTGCTTGAAGCGTTTGGCGGCCCGTTCCTTGCCGCGGGTCAGGAGCTGGGCCGTCTCGGGCGCAGCATCGGTCGACAGGAGGTTGGAGGAGTAGAGCTGGCTGAGCAGCTCGATGATCTCGTTTTGCGTGGGCGAGGCATCCCCGTGGCGCGTCAGGGACTGCTGCCAGGCATCATCGACTGTGCGGGCACCATCGAGCGATGAGACGAAGTCGTGGGCGACGGGGTTGAGGCGGTAGAACTGGTTGCTGGTCGGATCATGAACAACGTGCCACCGGCGGCCGCGGTAGTGCTGGCGCGTGATCTGGACGTGGGGGCGCAAGCGCGGCTTCATGCTGCGGATGCGGTGCCAGAAGGGTGAGAAGGTGGGACGTTCCATTGAAAACCGAGAGCGAAGAAAAGACAGGAGAGATGAACGCGGAGGAAACGGAAGGGGAGGGGGGGAAAGGCAAGGAACGCGGAGGGGAAAAAAGAAGAGGGGAAAGAGAAAAGATCAAAGAGAAAAGGGAAGGCAGGAAGGCGGGGGAGGCGGGGACGCGGGGAGTCCAAGGGGCCGGGCCCCTGGAGTGGGCAGGCTCACCAGACCCACAGGCGGACGGTCTCGATGACGCGGCGGGTGCCGATGTACAGCAGACTGTGATCGCCGGTATCCAGGCGGATGATGCCTTCCATGCCCGGGCGCATCCAGCCGGCGTAGCGGTCGAGCTTCACGCGGACCTCGAAGGTGGTCTTACCTTCCTCGGCCAGGCCCAGCGGGACGATGCGCTCGACGGTGACGGGGAAGCGGTCGCCGGGGTTGGAGCGGGTGGCGATCTCACCGTGAGCACCGACCTTGATGCGGGCGATGTCGCGCTCGTCAACCTTGGCCACCGCGATAATGTCATCGAGCGGGGCGAGCTGGAACAGCTCATCGCCGAGCTTGAGCGCGCCACCGATCTTGTCGCGCAGGTCGCCGGAGAGCAGCACACCATCAACCGGGGCCACGATGCGGCTGCGCTCGATGCGGCTTGAGAGCAAGTCGAGCTGGGCGCGGGCACCGTCGGCCTGGGCCTCGGCACGCTTGGCCTCGGCGATCTTGCCTTCCTTCATCGCCTGGCTCATGGCCTTGTCGGCCTGCACCCACTTGGCCTGGGCCTCGGCGGCCTGCAGCGCAAGCTCGGTGGTGTCCATCTCGCAGAGGACATCGCCCTTGCGAACGGTGGCACCGGGCTCGATGCCGGCTGGCTTGGCGCGGAGGATGCCCTCAAAGGGAGCGGAGATGATCCGCTTCTCGCGGGCACGCAGCTCACCACTTGCACCGACGCGGTAGCTCGTGGTGTAGAAGGTGCAGAACAGCAGGGCGGCCATGACGATCACGCCGACCATCTTCCACACCGTGTGCTTGGTGCCGACGACCCAGGCGCCGGTGCGCTTGGTGCTGTCCCAGGTGCGCAGGGCCAGGTTGCGGTCGTCATCATGGCGCACCTTGAGCACCGGGCTGACAAGGTCAAGCGCGGCCTGGAGCAGTTCAACGGCGGCGGGCTCAATTGCCGCGGCGGTCATGCCGCTGTCGGCGGGGGTGCGGGCCTCAACAGTCAGAACGCCCCAGACGCCGTCGCTGGCACGGAGCGGGACCGAGGCGATGGCGAGTTTGGTGTCGCCGCCGGCAAGCTCGCGATGGGCGTGGGCGATGGCGGTGGAGAGCAGGACGTCCTGCTCGCTGGTGGGCTGGGGGTGCAGGACGGGCTGTGCCTGGTCCAGGCACTCGTCCATCGCGGTCTGCAGCTTGCGGACCATGACGGTGCGGGTATCGAAGTGCTCGGTATCGCTGAGTGCGACGACGCGGATGGAGCTGTCACGCCCGCCGGTGGCCCAGCCGATGGCGACGCGATCGGCCTTAAGCAGTTTGGCCAGGTCGTTGGTCAGCTGGATGCACGCACCCTTAAAGCCGGTGGCGGAGTTGATGGCGCCGATGAGGCGCGTGGCAAGTTCGAGCGAGCGTGTGGCCGACTGCGTGCGCTTGAGCTGCTGGCGGAGCGTGTGGGTGTGGACGTAGCCGGCGATGACCTCGGCCATGGCCACGGTGGACTGGATGGCGGGCTTGGCACGCGGCTCGATGAGCAGGGTGACGCAGGCGGGCGCGCCGGGCGAGCCGGGCTGCTGGGCCTGCTCGCTCTCGGCCGGTAGTGCGATGGCCAGGACGTAGCCCGCACCCGATGCGCCGGTAGGGGATCCGTCGTAGAGCTCAGCGGAGCCAAGCTCAAAGACGCGGGCCTGACCGGACTCAAGGCATGCGTACGCCGCGCGGACGACGCCCTTGCCCTGCTCAAGCTTGTCGGGCGAGGGCGGGCCCATGCCCGGCTCAACACCCGCGACGGGCGGATAGACAGCGATGGGGCGTGCGGCGAGTTCGCCTGATGAACCGGCGGCGGGGACAAAGAGCACGGCCTGACGGGCGGCGGCGATCTGCGACAAAATGCGCAGCAGCCGGTCCAGGAAAACCTGGTCATCGGGTGCACCGCTGGAAAGCTCGGCGACGATGCGCTGCCAGCCCGGAGCCTTGATGTTCGTGACGTCGTTCACGCGGGCTCCTGGGCTGCGGCCGCCGCGGGGGCGTTGTCGGTGCGCGGGGCGGGGGCAAACTTCACGCGCACGCGGGTACCGGCCGGCCACTGCGCCGGGTTGGCGGCCTCGACGCGGACGCGCCGCGTGCCGGCGGCATCAACCACGGGGCTGATGTACAGCACCTTGCCGGCGAGCACCTCACCCTGAGGCTTGTCGCTGGGCACATCGAGCAGCACGGCGGCATCGGCGCCGGCAGCAACGCGGCTGCGGATGGTGTCATCGGCGGGGACTGGCACGTCGATCCAGAGCGGATCAACCGAGACGATGCGGATGACCGGCTGCTGGATGTCGATGGTCTGGCCGGCCTCGGCGACGACGAGCTCAACGATGCCGTCAAAGCGGGCGCGGATGCGGTAGCGTTCGACGGACTCCTCGGCCTGCTTGACGCGCTGCTGCTCCTGACGGAAGTCCGACTCGGCGCTGATGCGCTGGGCCTTGGCGCTTTCCAGGGCCAGCCGGCGCTCCTGGAACTCGTAGGGGCTCATGCCGACTTCCTTGATGGCGCGCTCGGCGGCATCGAAGCGGATCTGAGCGAGTTCCTCGTTGGCCTTGGCGGCGTCGACGGGGCCCTTGTTGGTCGCCTTGGTGCGTTGCACATCAAGTGCGGCGACGACTTCACCTTCGCGGCCTCGCACGAGGACCTGATCGCGTGTGACCTTCTGGCCTCCGACAACCTCGACTTTCTCAACTTCCATGGGCTGGGTGAAACCCATGATGGCATCGCGCGAGGGGCGGGAGACCCACTCATAGCCGCCAAAGGCGCGGGCCTTGGGTGCCCAGGTCTCCGATGGTGGAGTCGTCGGTGCCGTGGCGTTGCCGGTGTTTGGCAGGCCGGGGGCCGGGGCGGCTGCGGGGGCTTTGGCTGCCGCGGAAGTCGGGGCGGCCGAAGGCGCGGGCTGCTGGACGACAGGCCAGAGCGCGGCGGCGGCGTGACCGGCCAGAAGCAGGAGCGGCGGAAGGATCAGAGTTGCCATCAGTGGTATGGTAAACGAGGCAAAGTCGGCGAACGGGGAAAGAGAACGGGAAACGGGGGTATCGACGCTTGAGCAACTTCAGCGGGATGGTGTGAACGCACCATGGTGGACGACGAACGCGGCTGAGCACAGCGGGCGGTGGGGCGGTGCTCTCGCGGCGGTGATTGTGAGTCCGGGGCTGAAGCACTTGGTATGGGCGGCCATTGGAGAGGTACGAGCGTGCGGGATCCGGGGATGCAGATCACCGAAGCGGCTGGGGCCCGGCGTTGTGTTTGGGCTGTGTTCGTACCCCCACAGGTTGTGTCTCTGGCGGCGGCGATGTGGTGCAGGCAGATCGACGGCTCGACCATCTGTAACTCGCCTTTGGAAGGAGCTTTAGATGCACTCTTGCTCAGTCGCGATCTACGAGCGATCGAGCGAAACGGCCAGCGCGCACAGGAGAGACACGCGGACGGCGGACTTTCCCGAATTTTGTGGTGCCTTTTTTGACGCAAAAACGGGGTTTCTGGCCTCCGAGCACTGGTTTGGCGGGGCGCCGTGGCGCAGGCGGGTGCGCACAGGACGAGCGCGCTGCGCCGGCTGGTAGAGGGGCCCTGCAACGCGCGGGGCCTAGCACAAGGCGCAGTGACAGGAGCGGCCCATGGCGTTTGAACTCAAGGTGCACCAGCGAAACGGGCTGACGGCGGATGTGGTTGCCGCGGCGGTGAGGGGGCACCGCGCCGGTGAGCATCGGCGTGAGCTGCTGTGGAGCTACTGGCGCAACGAGATGACCGAGAGCGGCGATGGGACCCGCGGCGTGCGCGTGAGCCAGGAGCGCGGGCTGCCGGCGCGGCTGACCCGCCCGGCAACAACCCCTATGGCGGGACCCCGAGAGATTGTGGTGGAAAACGACATCGCCTGGCGGATCGGGACGATGATCGACTTCCTGTTCGGCAAGCCGCTGCGGATTGCCAGCACGGCGGCGGACAGGGCGACGGCGGAGCGCATCGAGCGGGTGCTGGAGGAAGTGTGGCGAGTCAGCGGCGGCATGGGGCTGCTGCACGATGCGGCCGTGCTGGGGCACGTGTTTGGCAATGTCGCGATGGTGGTGCAGGCGGTGGACCCAGGTGAAGCGGTAGCGCGGGCCACTGATGTGCGTGTGCGGATTGTGCCGCCGCAGCGTGCGGTGCCGATTGCGTCAACGGAAGATTACAGGCAACTCGATGCGATGCTGATTGTGCACGAGAGCGGTATTGCAGGGGATGGGGCTTCAGGCCAGGGTGCGAGTGGGGCTGAGCCAAGCGAGGGCGGCAGCGTTGCCGAGCGACTGCTGCGGGCACTGGGCCGCAAGCTGGGGGTGAGCGCGGGGGTGAGCGAGCCGGGCGCCGTGCCGGAGGCGGCCGGGACGATGCTGGAGGTGATCAGTGCCCAGGCAACGCAGCTTTACCGCGTGGGCGAGCGCGGCGAGGTCGTGCTGGTTGAGGAAACGCCGGCACTAAGCCCAGGACAACTGCCGGCGGTGCTGATGCAGAACGTGACAGTGCCGCTGAGCGTCGGCGGACTCAGCGAGGTCGAGCCGCTGATCCCGCTGCAGAACGAACTGAACACGCGCCTGAGCGACCGGGCCAACCGGGTGACGCTGCAGTGTTTCAAGATGTACCTGGCCAAGGGCATCGAAGGGTTTGACAAGGTGCCGGTGATGCCGGGCACGGTGTGGTACACGGAGAACCAACTGGCGAGCATCGAGGCCTTCGGCGGCGATGCGGCCAACCCGTCGGAAGAGACGCACATCGATGAGATCCGCGAGGCGATGGACAAGATCAGTGCGACGCCGCCGCTGGCCGCGGGCGTGGTGCGCAGCAAGATCGGCAACCTGACCAGCGAGAACGCGCTGAAGGTGACGCTGCAGGGCATTCTCTCGCGGACGGCGCGGAAGCGGCTGACGTACGGCCGGGGACTCGCGGAGGTGTGCCGGGTGATTCTCAGTGCGCTGAACAACGCGGGCGTGCTGGAAACGACGGAGCAGGAGCGACGCGTTGAACTGCTGTGGCCTGACCCGCTGCCGGAGCAGCAGGGCGCAGCGCGTGATGCGGGCCAGGCGGTACGGGTGGCGGAAGAACGCGGGTTTGAGATTCGCTAAACACGCGTCGGTGGTAAGGGACAGGGCAGGCGAGAGGGCCAGTGAACCAACACGGTGTGCGGCGGATGACCACCAGCCCGAGCGGGCAGGGTCCGCCCGTGCACGCAGTGCGAAGCAGCGGAGCACATGACATGAGTGATGCGAACCAGACGGACGGGACGGAAGCGGCAGCAGTGGGCGCAGATGCGGACACCAGCGCAGCACGCGGGCCGAGTCCTTCGGCCAGTGACGCGCCACATGGCGAGGCCAGCAACGCGGTGGCAGCGGCAAAGGCCAATGCGACGGCGGGTACTGATGGCAGCGGCCGCACCACAGAACACGCAGATGGGCAGGCAGCTGCGCCCGCTTCGGCGAAGCCAGCAGCAGCGCGGGTGGCCAACCGGCCCTCGCCGATGCGGCCCATGGAGCACCCCGGCGGTGTCGCCGGCACCGAAGCGGCGGCAAAGCTGACACCGGTGCAGCGCGCCCTGGTGGCACGGGGCGACCGGCGCGAGCTGCTGGACTTCCTGCGGCGTCGCCGCGGGGCTTAAGACGCCGCGCGTGGAGATGCAGCAATCGGGGAGAGGACGAGAGCAGATCAGTGCGGCCTGCCGGCCGGTGAGCGTTTCACCGGCGCGGGGCCGAGGTGAGTGAATCACAGCAAGAAAGGGACTGAACTATGCCGTTTACTGGAAAGCCGACGTACGCCGCGGGCGCCGACCTGCCTGAACTGATGGAGGATGTCGCGGACCTTGTCTCGGTCGTGAGCCCGTACGAAACGCCGCTGCTCGATGCGCTCGGCGATGCGACGCGAAGTGCGTTCAGCACGATTCACGAGTGGGTGGAGGACGAACTCCTTCCCAACGGCGATGCGATCAACCAGACCACCTTCTCGCCGGATGCCACGAACGCCACAAGCATCACCGTGTTCAACGGCACGCGGTTCCGAGCGGGTGACATTGTGCGCCCGCTGGGCTCGCGTGAGCTGCTCAACGTGACCGTTACCGCGGGCAACGTGCTGACGGTGGTGCGCCGCTACGGCGGCTCACCGGCCAGCGCGCTGACCAACAACCAGAAGCTCACGGTCATCAGTTCGCCGGCTGCTGAAGGCGACGACAAGCCGGACACGCGCTGGACCAACCGCGTCCGCAAGCGCAACTACACGCAGATCTTTACCAGCACGGTGGAGGTCTCGGGCTCCATGCAGGCCACCCGGGCCTATGGCGTGCCCGATGAGGCTGAGTTCCAGAAGCAGCAGCGACTGCGCGAGCTGATCCGCGACCTGGAGAACACGATCATCAACGGCATCGCGCCATCGGCCAGCCAGCAGGGTTCCGCAAGCCAGAAGCGCTCGATGAACGGTCTGCTGGCGATCATCGCGACAAACATCATGGTCCCGGGCACGAACGGCATCCCGGCCGGATCCGGCAGCGGATCGGACCTGAACGAAGCGGTGCTCAACGGTGCACTGCGGCAGATCTGGGAAGTTGCTTCATCAAGCGTGGACCTCATCGTCTGCGGGGCACCGATGAAGCGACGCATCAACGCCTTTGGCAGCGCATCACGCCGCACGGCGATGCGCGAGGACCTCTACAGCGACACGGTGAACATCTACGAGTCGGACTTCGGGCTCTGCCGCGTGCTGATGAGCCGGTACGTGCCCAGCGACACGGTGCTGCTGCTCGACAGCAGCCGCGTTGAGGTGCTGCCGCTGCAGGGACGCTCGTTTGGCTACCGCAAGCTCGCCGTCACGGGCGACCGCGATGCCGGGCAGCTCATCGGTGAGTACACGCTGGAGTGCCGCAACGAGCTGGCCCACGGCGTGCTCCGCGGGCTGACCTGATCCCCACGTCCGCACCTAGGCCCCCCCACTTCAGCACATGCACCCCGCCTGCGCGACAGCGCGGGCGGGGGCTTGGCCGGAACCGGCGGCACGTGCGCCGCTGGCACTGCCGGCTTGAACACAACACACACGGAGGAACCTGATATGGCCCTGATTACCGACCGCGATCTGCTGCTGATGGAGCCGACCCTGTGCCGCGATGCCGCCGTCGCGGCGACGGTGCTGGCCAGCGGCGATGCAACCCTGAGCGCCGGGGTGCTGAGCATCGATGGCGTGAACCCGGCGGCCAGGGGCGTGCTGCCCGGCCATCTGGCCGTCGTCGGCGAGCAGGTTGTTGAGATTGTCAGCGTCAGCCAGACCGACATGACAGTCTCGCTGATCCGCAGCGAAGCGGCAGGGCCGCTGCTGACACCAGCCAGCGCACCGCTGACAACCGCCCGCGTGCTGAGCTTCGACCATCACACCGCGATGGCGCACCGGCTGATCCTCAGCCAGCTCGGCATCGACGGCCTGGACCCGGCCGACCTGCTGCACGAGTCGAACATCACCAGCACGCAGAACCTGCGGCTCGTGGAGGTATGTACCGCGCTGGAGTTCATCTGGTGCACCGTCGCCGGTGCCGCAGGCCAGGGCTCCGCCGCGGCGGAGCGGAGCGCGTTCTACTCACGCCGGGTGGAGCGGCTTGCACCCGTTGCAGTTGCCGAGTACGTGACGGGGGAAAGCACAATCCGGGTGCGGCTCTCGACCGGGGCCAGGCAACTGGTGCGGGGATGAGCCGCCGGCGGGAGCGTGGGGCGAGCCGTAAAGACGAGTGTCATCAAGAACGACTGCAAACAAGGAGCAAGCCATGCTTGTGATTGAACCGAAGTCTGTGTACTTTGCCGATGCGCCGCTGACCGGTGTGCGGACGATTGCAATCGAGCGGCGTGCCGCGACGCTGGCCGAGGAGTGGTCCGACGTGGGGCCGCACCAGATGTTCTGCGATGCCACGCGGGTGCGGACGGTGGTGCGGGTGGTGCAGCACCTTGATGCGGGTGACCCCGCCGCCCTGGTGGCAGCGCCAGTACCGGGTCAGCAGGACCAACTGCGGTTTGAGGCATCAATGGGCAACCAGGGTGCAGCCGGTGCCGGAGCGGGAGGGAGCAGGGGGACGCGCCGTTTCGCCATGCTCGCATGCGTGGTGGCAGCAGCGACGGAACTGGTGCCCGGGCCGCTGACCGCCAGCGGCGCGAGGCAGGCCAGCATCGCCGTACGCACCATCTCACTCCACGTGGTGGCGAGCGTGCCGGGTGTAGACCCAGTGCAGGTGAGCTGAGTGGCGGAGACTCGAGCAAGGAACCACATCATCCAAGGAGCACATCATGATCACGTTTGCAGGAGTGCCAGTTTTCCCAGGTTCAATCACGCGTGTGCTGCCCGAGGCGGTGGGCCAGCAGCTGCTGCCGCGGCGAGCGATGAACCTGCCGGGCAGCGGCTCAGTCGCCATCGGGCCGCTGGAGGTGGCCGTCACCATCACCGGTCGCATGCACGCGGCCGATGCGGCCAAGCTTGAGTCGGCCCTGGAACTGACGCGGGCAGCGACGAGCCCGCCCCTGACAGCGGCGGTGCTGGCCGATGAGGACACCGGGCGGACCTGGGATGACATGACCTTCGTCCGCTTCGAACTCACCGGGCCCATGGAGATAGGACGGGTGGCCTCGGTGGGGTTCCGGGCGAGGTTTGTGAGGATCAACTGAGGTGCGGAGGCGGATCGGGGGGGGAGGGGTGTGCGGCACAGTTGAAGGCACAAGGCGTAAGCCACCAGGCGGAGGGCACCAGATGGCAATCGGCCCGGCGTGCGAAGCCCTGACTGGCTTTCTATCCTGCGGGCATGAATCGCACCCAGCTTGCCGAGGCCATTTCCAGCGCATGTGTTCTCCGCGGAACGTTCACGCTCCGCTCCGGCCGCACCAGCAACTACTACATCGACAAGTACCTGTTCTCAACCAAGGCCGACATCCTCAAAGCCCTGGGTGAGCTGTTCGCCACCGAGATCGCCGCCGTTGAGAAGGCCACGGGCAAGAGCGTGGCCCGTCTGGCCGGGGCCGAGCTGGGCGGCATCCCGCTGGTCACCACGGCGTGCATGAGCACCGGCAAGCCGTGCATCTTCGTCCGCAACGCCAAGAAGGAATACGGCACGGCCAAGCAGATGGAAGGCCGCCTGGACAAGGGCGACACCGTGGTGTTCGTGGAGGATGTGGCCACCACCGGCGGCCAGGCGCTCGAAGCAGTCAAGGTGCTCCAGGATCTTGGGGCCAACGTGCTCTGCGTCATCGCGACCATTGACCGCCAGGAAGGCGCGACGGAGAACATGGCCAAGGCGGGCGTGCCCTTCCGGGCGCTGTTCACCAAGACGGACCTTGGCATCAAGGAATAACCCGCAGGGGCCGGCATTGGGTTTGTGACCAGCAGGCGACAGGGGCAAAGCGAGCGACTGTGTGGGTCGCCGGTGATCTGATTCCGACAGCGAACTGTGGCCAACCTACTGAAAGTCCTGCCGCCGGTACTGGCCGCGCCGCTCTACGGCGCGATCCGGAGCATCATTACCAGCGCATCAGTCGGCGGGCTTGATGACATGCGGACCATCGCCGGCGGCATCGGCCGGACGTTCGCAAGTCTGAAACTCAGCCGCACGGGCAGAAGGCGCGCGGTCGAGCATCTCCGGCAGGCCTTCCCCGACAAGTCAGACCAGTGGCACCGGGAGCGCACGTTCGACGCGTATGAGCACCTGATGATGCTCGGCGTGGAGATGATGTACACCGGCCGGCTGGTCAACACCCAGGACTGGCCCCGCCACATCCGGCTGCGAGGGATCGAGCCGATCATCCGCGGGCTGGGCACGCAGCGGCCGGTGATCTTCATCAGCGGGCACTGCGGCAACTGGGAGATCTGCGGCTACTCGCTCGCGCTGCTGGGCCTCAAGCTCCACGCCCTCTACCGCCCGCTGGATCTGCTGCCGCTGGATGCATGGCTTCGCCGATCACGCGCACGCTCAGGCCTGGAACTGGTCGACAAGTTCGGGGCCAGCGCCTCGCTGCCGGGCATCATGAGCGCCGGGCACCCGCTGGGGTTCGTGGCGGATCAGAACGCCGGTGACAAGGGCCTGTTCGTGCCGTTCTTCGGCAAGCTGGCCAGCACGTACAAGGCCATCGGCCTGCTGGCGGTGCAGTTTGAGGCCCAGATCATCATCGGTGCGGCCCACCGCAAGCTCGATGACCCCGACCGCGAGACCGACACGCTGGGCTACGACATGCAGGCGGTCGACAGCTTCGGGCCAGATGAGTACATGACCCAGCCCGACCCGGTGTTCTACATCACCGCGCGGTACCGCCGCGGGATTGAGAACACCATCCGCGCCCATCCGGAGCAGTGCCTGTGGATGCACCGCTACTGGAAGAGCCGCCCGCGCTGGGAGAAGAACGGCAAGCCGGTTCCGGCAGCGCACCTCCGCAAGATTGAGCAACTGCCGTGGATGACCGACGATGAGATGCGGCGGATCCGCGAGCCGGTCAGCGGGGGCTGAACCAAGCCCGCAAGACCGATGTGTGCGAGCGGCTTATTCGTCGTCCCAATCCTCACGCAGCACGCTGTGGAGCTTCGCCCGCGTCAGCCCCTTCTCAAGCTCCAGCACGGCAGCCATGCCCGTGCGCATCCCGCCCGCCAGACCAGCCCCGCCGCGGCAGAGCGTGCTGACAAGCTCCTCGAGCGTTGGATTGTGGCCGACGACCATGAGCCGCTGGTGGTTCCCGGCGCGGTCACGCTCATGAAGCAACTCAAGCACAGCGTGGTGGTCGCTGCTGGTGGATAGTTCGGGGTGAAACTCCAGCGGAACACCGGCGAACTGGGCGATGATGCGGGCGGTGTCCGCCGCACGAATCACCGGGCTGGCCAGAATGACCTGGGGCTTGCTCTCGGCGGGCATCTCCATGAGCTTGTTGCCCAGAAATTGGGCCTGCCGCACGCCGCGGGGGCGCAGCACGCGGTCCTCGTCACGGCCGGTCAGACTGTCACGCTCGGCCTTGCCGTGGCGGACGACCAGAAGGAGCTGGAGATGGCTCATGGCAGCGAGCGTAGCGGGCCGGCGATGTTGGGGCACCTGCCGCGTGAGTCGGTGTTACCGCAGCTGCCTGGCAATCGCCCAGTCAGTCCACGCCGTGGGCAGGATGGACCACGCCAGCGCGGTGATGCGCGACGAGGTGCCCACCACGATCCGGGCGGGCGGGCGCGGGGCGGTCAGGCACCGCTCGATGTGGTCGATCAGCGGCTCAAGCGGGCGGGCGGTTGCCGCGGCGTGGGCGATCTTGGTCTTCACCGCAGTAATCAGCGGCTGGTACGCAGCGCGGGCGGCGGGGTCGGCCGCGGCAGCCAGGGCATCTGCCGCGGCGGTGGACTTGTTCCAGATGGCCGTGTCGAACGATCCGGGCTCCAGCAAACACACGCGGATGTGGTGCGGGGCGACTTCCTGCCGCAGAGCATGGGTGATTGCCCCGAGTGCGAACTTGCTGGCCGCGTACGGCCCGAGCATGGGCAGGGCCGCCCGGCCGGAGATGGAGGAGATGTTGATGATGCGGGCAGTTGCCGGCGAGCCGCCAGCGGTTGCCAGTCGCGCTCCGGCCTGACGCAGCAGCGGCAGCATGGCCTGGGTCAGCGCGACAACGCCGAGCACGTTGACCTCAAGCTGCGTTCGCCAGGCCTCCAGCGGGACCAGTTCCAGCGGCCCGGCGGTGCAGATGCCCGCGTTGTTGACCAAAGCATCCAGCCCGCGGCCGGCGGTCAGGCGCGTGACCAGCTCGGTCGCTGCAACCAGGTCGGCCGGGCTGGTCACATCCAGCATGATGGGCGTGATGTTGGGCGAGGCGGCGGCAAGCTCCGCCGCGGCCTGGGCGGTGCGGACCCCGGCCAGCACGCGCCACGAGCGGGCGGCCATCCGCAGGGCGGCGGCACGGCCGATGCCGCTGGAGCAGCCGGAGATCAGGACAGTCGGACTCTGCGGACTTGGACCGGTCATAACGGCACGTTAGCGGGCCAAGGCCGGGGGGCACCGTGGGCAGGGCACGCAGACGGGACCGGGCGAGCCGATGTACCCTGCCCGGCTGGGTTCAGACCCTGCTGCTTGCTGATCCAACGCTCCGACCGCCTGTCCTTGCCCCAAGCTTGCCCCCCCACCACCGACTGCTTCCCATGGCCAACCCCAAGACGAGCTTTCCGAAAGAGAAGATCCGCGTGCTGCTGCTCGAGGGCGTGCACCCGGTGGCCAAGAGCATCTTTACCGAAGAGGGATTCTCCGTCACGTATCACGAGAAGGCCCTGGAAGGTGCGGCACTGGCCAAGGCCATGAGCGACGGCGGCGGCGTGCACCTGGTGGGCATCCGCTCCAAAACCCAGCTGGACCCGGCGGCACTGGCGGCCTCGCCGCGGCTGCTGGCGGCCGGGTGCTTCTGCATCGGGACCAATCAGGTGGACCTGGTTGATGCCTGCCGGCGCGGGGTGGCGGTGTTTAACTCACCATTCTCCAACACGCGCTCGGTGGCCGAGCTGACCATCGCCGAGACCATCGCCCTGCACCGGCGGCTGCTGGACCAGTCGGCCCTGATGCACAAGGGCCAGTGGGACAAGTCTGCCGCGGGGGCGCACGAGGTGCGTGGCCGGACGATCGGCATCGTGGGCTACGGGCACATCGGCTCGCAGGTCAGCGTGCTGGCCGAGGCGATGGGGATGCGGGTGATCTTCTTTGACATCCAGAGCAAGCTACCGCTGGGTAACGCCCGGCCGTGCCGGAACTTAGAGCAGCTGCTCAAGGAAGCCGACGTGGTCACGCTGCACGTGCCGGCGACGGAGAGCACGGAGAACATGATCAGCCGGGCCCAGATCAAGCTGATGAAGAAGGGCAGCTTTGTGATCAACAACGCCCGCGGCAGCGTCGTGGATGTGCCCGCGCTGGCCGAGGCACTCAAGAGCGGGCACCTGGGCGGGGCCGCGGCGGACGTGTTCCCTGAGGAGCCGGCCGGCCGGGGCGATGCGTTTAAGAGCGAACTGATCGGGCTGGGCAACGTGATCCTGACGCCGCACGTCGGCGGGAGCACGGAGGAAGCCCAATCCAACATCGCCGAGGATGTCGTGGGCAAGCTGCTGCGGTTCATCAACAACGGCTCGACGACGGGCTCGGTGAACATGCCGGTGGTGGACCTGCCGGCCCAGGCGGCATGGAGCGAGCCGGCCGACGCCAAGGCGCGGCGGAGCCACCGGATCCTGCACTTCCACCGCAACGTGCCGGGCGTGCTGAGCAAGATGCACGGCCTGATCGCCGACATGGGCGTGAACATCAACGCCGAGTATCTGCAGACCAGCAAGGAAGTGGGCTATGTCGTGCTGGATGTGGACCCGACGAACGGGAAGGCGATCGTCGAGGGGCTGCGGAAGATGCCGGAGACGATCAAGATCCGGGCGTTGTGGTGAGGCGGGACGAACGCGACGGGCACAGCCACACAGCACCCAACAATCCACCCGTTGATTTGCGAGCACATGCGGGCCTAGTCTTAAGTCTCGGGCATCGCGGACGTTGTGGCCTGAAGCACTTTGGCGGGGCGCCAGATTTGATCAAGTCTGACGATGACTCATTGATTGGTCGCTAGAACGGTTGTGACGAGGTGAGCTGTGGAAAAGGGTGATGAAAATTCCTCGCGCAGACGATTACTTTTTTATGTCGTAGTTTTCTATGTTTTGCGATCGGTGGGGGTTGTCAGCTTTTTCTTGGGACTTGCTGCGGCAATGCTTGACTACGAATGGCCGTTCAGAACTTGGTCCGCAGGAACAAAACTCATTTTGCTTCTTGTTCTGCCATTCACGACTATTTCGATCTGCAGACTTCTTGCGAAGCGAATCAATCGGGAATAACTGTTGAGCTCTTCCAGCGCTGGTTGTACTTGCTTCTGGACCCAGGACACTTCGCACCCTACCGATAGCATAGAATAAGCAGACCGAGTTCAAATAACAGCCGTTCTGATTCTTCCTTCAGCAGACTTCGGATTCGGAATGACCCATGAAATCTCGTTTCAGCATTCTGAAAAGGACTACTGCGTATGTTGTCATTGGCTGCGCTTTATCAGTAGTCGTAACGGTGACGACATCCGCGCTGTACCCGGCCCTGTTGGTGACAGGATTACTCAAGTCTCCGCTGCCTTATGTCGATCCGTCCAGAGTTGGTCTTTTAAAGTTGCAAAGCGGAGATGTTGTCGAAGTAGGATTGTACGACGATTTGATTGTCAGTGCGGCTGTCTTTAGCAGATCTGGTCGTAACACTGCAACATTCCGCCATAGCTGGGTTTTTTCGAATGATGTGCTTTCTCGCGCGTACTCCCAGGCGTTAGTCGTTGCATCACAAACCAAGCTTGACGAGCGTGCCGAGCCGGGCGGCATGTTACTCAGTTTCGGGTTACCATTTCGGTCCGCCTACTTTCAGGTTTCGTGGTATGCCCCGGGCGACTATGGCTATCTGTCAGGCGGGATCAATCTGTTATCGAGCAAGCCCGTACTGCGCTCTCCTCTCAATGTGATCATCCCGTCCACGCTGCTGTGGCAGGGACTGGTCATAAATGCACTCTTTTGGACGGGCGCGAGTTTTGCTGCGCACTGGGGCATTGCGTTTCTGTCAAAGCGGCTACGAGGCTCCAAGGGGCGATCGCCGCGACCTGTCCAACACGATGGGACCATGCTCCGGGTCTAAGTCACTCCGGTGGCCCCGATCATCGGGTGCCCGGGTGTGGGCGACCGACGGCCCGGCGATGATGGAGGGGCTCCGGAAGGTGCCGGAGACGATCAAGATTCGGGCGTTGTGGTGAGGCGGTCGGCGGCGGTCAGATGGCCCGAAAGGGCGGCCGTTGGAACCCGGCGAGCGGGGTCAAAATCGCGCTGAAAACACCCCCTCGCGGGACCGCTTTTGACGTGCCGAAATCCGGCGGAGTGCCTATGATCGGCGTCCGCTGGCGGAGTCTGCAAAACCATCGGTTTTTCATGTCAAAAACAGGGGGTAAACGGGGGTGAAGAACCCGTGGTTTTCAGATCTCTCTGACGGCGGCGGCTTCGTGACCTTTTCTCACTGGATGTGCGCCTTGCCGGACAACCCCTTGACCACCTCAGCAGCATCAGCATCGGCTTCCGGATCCCCTGCGGCTTCCTCTGCCGTGGGCGCGGGCAATGGTCCTGTTTCGGTGCCGGTGGGAGGGGTGGGATCAGCCGCGGCAGCCGGTGCCGCCAAGTCCGCGGATTACGGTGCGGATCAGATTCAGGTGCTTGAGGGCCTTGAGGCCGTCCGCAAGCGTCCGGGCATGTACATCGGCGGCACGGGCATCGGCCCGCTGCACCACCTGGTCTACGAGGTGGTGGACAACTCCATTGATGAGGCCATGGCCGGCTTTGCCAGCCACGTGTGGGTGACGATTCACGCCGACGGGGCCTGCAGCGTGCTGGACAACGGCCGCGGCATCCCGGTGGAGACCAAGCGGCACGAGAACCCCGCCTATGACGGCAAGCCGGCGGTGGAAATCGCCATGACCGTGCTGCACGCCGGCGGCAAGTTCCAGCAGGAGGGCTCGGCGTACAAGGTCTCCGGCGGTCTGCACGGTGTGGGCGTGTCGTGCGTCAACGCCCTGAGCGAGTATCTGGAGGCGGAGATCTACCGGGGCGGCAAGATTCACCGCATCGGCTTTGAGCGCGGGCGGACCAACAAGCCGCTGACGGTGGTGGGCACGATCGCGGTCGATGCGCCGTTTCAGACCGGCACGAAGGTGACGTTCCTGCCCGACCCGCAGATCTTCCCCGAGACGCGGTTTGACTACGACGTGCTGCAGAACCGCCTGCGCGAGCTGGCGTTCCTGAACCCGGGCGTGGTGATCAAGCTCAGCGATGAGCGCGTGGGGGCCGACGGCAAGACCCGCAGCGACACGTTCAAGGCCACCGACGGCCTGCTGGAGTACGTCCAGCACCTGATGGTGGGCAAGGACAAGGTCTCCTCGCCGGTGCACATCCGCAAGGTCGACGGTGACACGCAGTGCGAGATCGCCCTGCAGTACCACGACGGGTACAACGAGACGATGTTGTGCTTTACCAACAACATCTTCAACAAAGACGGCGGCACGCACGCCCAGGGCTTCAAGACCGCGCTGACGCGGACGATGAACGCCTACGCCAAGCGCATCGGCTTCCTGAAGGACAACCAGACGCCGCCCAGCGGCGAGGACCTGCGTGAAGGCCTGATCGCGATCGTCTCGGTGAAGGTGGCCAACCCCACGTTCAACAACCAGCCCAAGGAGCGGCTGCTGAACCCCGAGATCGAGAGCTTTGCCTCCTCGGTGGTCAACGAGAAGCTCGAGCAGTGGCTTGATGAGCACCCCGTCGAGGCCAAGACGATCATCAGCAAGGGCATCCGCGCCGCCGAGGCCCGCGAGGCGGCCCGCAAGGCCCGCGAGATGATGCGCCGCAAGAACGCGCTGGACGGCGGCAGCATGCCCGACAAGCTGCGCGACTGCAAGACGCGCGATGTCGACCGCTCCGAACTGTTCATCGTCGAGGGTGATTCCGCAGGCGGCTCGGCCACCCAGGGCCGCGATGTGGAAGTGCAGGCCATCTTGCCGCTCAAGGGCAAGATCCTCAACGTCGAGAAGGCCAAGCTCGACAAGGTGCTGGGCTTTGCCGAAATCCGGACGCTGATCTCGGCCCTGCGCTGCGGCATCGGGCCGGAGTTTGACATCGCCAAGGTCCGCTACGGGCGGATCATCATCATGACCGATGCCGACGTGGACGGATCGCACATCCGCACGCTGCTGCTGACGTTCTTCTTCCGGCAGATGCCCGAGCTGATCCGCCGCGGGATGATCTACTGCGCCCAGCCCCCGCTGTACCTGCTGGAGTGGTCGGGCCGCAAGAAGCGCGAGCAGTACGTGGTGGACCAGGGCCAGATGGACGGCGTGCTGACCGAGCAGGGCCTGGGCCGGGCCCGCCTGCTGGTGCGCGACAACGTCAATCTCGACAAGCACAACCAGGCCCCGATCATCCGCACCGTTGAGGGTGAGGAAGTCCGCCGGCTGATCAAGGTGCTCCAGCGGCTGGCCGAACTGGTCAGCATCGCCGAGCGCCGCGGCGTGAAGTTCGTGGACCTGCTGGCCAGCCGCAGCGGCGACCCCACGGGCAAGGGCCGCCTGCCCCTGTACCGCCTGACGTGGATCGGCGGCGAGGCCTTTGCGTGGACCTCCGACCAGGCCAAGACGATCGCGGCTCAGCACAAGCTCCGCATCACCGATCTGCCCGAGCTGGCAGGTGCGGCAGAGGGCGATGCCGCTGCTGGAGTTGCGGCCGGGGCGGCAGCTGGAAGTGCGGCGATGGCGCCCGCCTCCATGAAGGAAATGCACGAGAACCGCGAGCTCGAGCGGCTCTTCGAGCAGCTTGAGAAGGTGGGCGTGCCGATCGAGGATTACTCGCTGTCGCAGGAAGAGGCCGCCAGCGGCGACAAGCTGCCGACCAAGTACGCCTGGGAACTGGCCGACCAGCCCAAGCTGACCGATGCCGAAGCCGCCGAGCCGGCCAAGGCCGAAGCCGCCGCACCGATCCCGCAGGGCGCCTCCATCCCGCTGGGCGGGATCCTGAGTGCCGCTGATGCCGCCGAGGAGGCCGAGGAAACCGCCAGCAAGGCCGACAGCAAGCTGGTGGAGGTGGCCAACGTGCCGGCGATCCTGGCGATGCTGCACGAGGTGGGCAAGAAGGGCCTGACGGTCAAGCGGTTCAAGGGTCTTGGTGAAATGGACCCCGAGCAGCTGTGGGAAACCACCATGGACCCGACCAAGCGCACCATGATGCGCGTGAACTGGGATGTGGCCGGCGAGGCGGAGAAGCTGTTCTCCATCCTGATGGGTGAGAACGTCGAAGAGCGCCGCAAGTTCATCGAAGAGCACGCGCTGGAAGTCAAGAACCTGGACGTGTGAGGTGGGAGGAAGGGGCGAGGGGAGAGGCGGGCGGCTGCCGGGGACCGGACAGAGTGTGAACAGCGAGTTGCACGGAGTGGCAAGCGGCGGCACGTTCGACACGCTCAAGGCACTCGTACCTAGTGGAACCCCCAGTCCCGGAAGATGAACCGACACCCCCGCGGCGGGTGCCGGCGCTTCAGCCTTGCCAACAAAGGTACGTGTTTACACCTATTAAACGCCCCGTGAAGGCCCACTTTGCAGCGGCGTGGCTCCCCCGGAGCAGGTACCATCGACGGTTCCGGCAGAGGACCCGGGCGGCACGCGACTTTGCGGCGTTCGATCGGTCGCCGGACGTTCTGCACGGATTGCAGGAGCCGCTATGGCCTCAGTTGTGTTCTATTTTCAGGTTCACCAGCCCTACCGCCTGCGGCGGTACTCGGTCTTTGACTCTGATCCGTTCTACTTCGATACCGAGAAGAACGCCCAGCTCTGCCGCAAGGTCGCAGATAACTGCTACCGCCCGGCGACCAAGATTCTGCTCGACCTGATCAAGCGCTACGACGGCAAGTTCAAAGTCAGCTTCTCGCTGACGGGGACGGTGCTCGAGCAGTTTGCTGAATATACACCAGACGTCTTGGAACTGTTTAAGCAACTGGCTCAGACGGGCTGTTGCGAGTTCATCGCCGAGACCTATTACCACTCGCTGAGCTTCCTGTACTCACGCGAGGAGTTCGCCACGCAGGTCGACAAGCACACGGCCAAGATCCAGGAGCTGTTCGGCCAGACGCCGCGGGTCTTCCGCAACACGGAACTGATCTACAACAACGACCTGGCGCACTACGTCAGCACGATGCCGGGGACGGGCGCCGATGCGGACAAGCCGCGGTTCCTGGGAGCCATCTGTGAGGGCACGGACTGGCACCTGGGCTATCGCTCGCCCAACTTCCTGTACCGTCCGCCCCACACGGGCATGACGGCCTCGGGCAAACCGTTTGCCATGATGCTCAAGAACTACCGGCTCAGCGATGACATCGCCTTCCGGTTCAGCAACCGCGCCTGGGCGGAGTATCCGCTGACGGCCGACCGGTTTGCCGAGTGGGTCAACAACATCAACGGCAACGGGTACGTCTGCAACCTGTTCATGGACTACGAGACCTTCGGCGAGCATCAGAACGCCGACACGGGCATCTTCAAGTTCCTGGAGGTCATGCCGGAGAAGATCTTCGGCATGAACCCCGGCCAGAACGACTTCATGACGCCGACTGAGGCGCTGCTCAAGCACGACACCGTGGGCAGCTACGACGTGCCGCACATGATCTCGTGGGCTGATACCGAGCGCGACCTGTCGGCGTGGCTGGGCAACGCGATGCAGAGCAACGCGCTTAACGAGGTCTTCCGGCTCGAGCGCCTGGCCAAGCAGCGGCTGCAGCAGGCCGAGGCGGCCGGCGATGAGAACGCGATGCGCCAGGCCCGGCTGCTGGTGGAGGACTGGCGCCGGCTGACGACCAGCGACCACTTCTACTACATGAGCACCAAGTACTGGGCTGACGGCGATGTGCACAAGTACTTCAGCCCGTACGAAAGCCCGTACGACGCGTACATCAACTACATGAACGTGCTGGACAACCTGCGGTCACGGGCGATGAACTAACTGATCCGAACCGCAGCGCCGGTCGGTCAGTACCATTTTGACGCAACAACCAACACCAGGAGCGTGAGTATGCCGCTGATTGATGTAGGAACCGCCGCACCCGCCTTCACCCTGCCGGACCAGAACGGCCAGCCGATCTCGCTGGCCAATCTCCGCGGCAAGCCGGTGGTGCTGTACTTCTACCCCAAGGCCGATACCCCCGGCTGCACCACGCAGGCCTGCGCCCTGAATGAGTCGCTGCCCCGGCTCTCCAACCTCGGTGCCGCGGTGATCGGCATCAGCCCCGATGCGACCAAGCCGATCGCCCGCTTTGCCGACAAGTTCAAGCTGAGCTTCCCGCTCGTCGGTGATGTGCCCGCCGCTGATGGTGTGCCGGCGACGATCAACGCGTACGGCGTGTGGGGCCAAAAAAGCATGTACGGCCGCAGCTACTGGGGCGTGCTGCGGACGACCTACATCCTCGACGGTGCCGGCAAGGTGCACACCCGGATCGACAACGTGAAGGTTGATGTTCACGCCCAAGAAGTGCTCGCCGCGCTGGAGGACCTGAAGGCGGGCAAGCCCGGCCGCGCGATCGTCAGTGGCAGTGAGGTTGCCGCCGGAGCCGCAGCGGCGGCCAAGAAGCCGGCCAGGAAGGCCGCGAAGAAGGTGGCCAAGAAGGCCTCCGCGAAGGCGAGCACGGCCGCCAAGAAGGTGACCAAGAAGACCGCCAGGAAGCCGGCCGCGAAGAAGACGGTCAAGAAGGTCGCCAGGAAGGCCGGCCGCAAGTAACGGCCCGCGGCCGCGACCCTACCGCTGCACCCGCACCGCCGGAACGCCGAGCCCGCCATACAGCAGCGGCGACGGCGGCGGCACCGGCTGCCCGGCATCCAGCACGGCCACCAGCAGCGGGCGGCCGGGCGGCAGCTCCGCATCAAATCGCACGAGCCGGTCAGTCAGCACCGGTCCGGTGCCGGTGCCGTCCTCCGGCTCCTCACTCGTCCGGTAGACCTGCAGCATCTCGGGCACGGGCTCGAAGGCAAGTTCGACCGGACTCTCACCCGATGGCATCAGTGCCGCACCGATGATCTCGCGCAACCGCGGGTGAAACGCCGGCCCTGGCGCGCCGCCGCGGATGTTGCGCACAAAGCCAACCACCGACCCCGGGCCAATCGCCACGCCCGGTGCGGCAAGCCACAGCGTGCCGGAGAAACCTGCCGCCACCAGTGAGCCCCCCACTGCCGCGGCATCCTGGGCCGAGCGAACCGTTGCCACCCCGGCAACAACCGTGATGGCCAGCCCGCTGTGGCGAGCGGCGTGTGCCGCACGGCGGGCATCGGCGATCAGCTCGGCCAGCAGTTCGGGCAGCGGCTCGCCCCGCCACAGGCCGTGCAACTGGGCCACGTGCGTGCGCGTGAGCACCTCGGCCCGGTCGATGGCGATGCCGCGTTCAGACTCGGGAATCGTGTCGACCTCGCCCAGCGCACAGGCCACGGCCTGCAGCCCGATGATGGCGGGCACGGCAGCACGCCAGCGGTCACCATCGGCCGTCTTGGGAAACGCGACGGAGGCCTGGGCAAGCTCGACCCATTTGGCCAGCAGCATGGACCAGGAACTGAGCGTGACGGGGTCGGGGGTTGAGGAAGGGTCGCTGGACACGGGGAGACGGTATCGGGGCTTGGGGGGAGTCGCGAGACGCGAGGGGGAGGGGAAGGCAGAAGAATGGCTCACGCAGAGGACCAGAGGACCGGAGAAAGGCGGGGAGAGGAAGAATGGAACATGGATGGACAGGATCGACAGGATGAATGCGGGGATGCGGGGGAGGAGGAGTCGTGAGACTCGAGTCGCGAGTCGCGAGGGAGGAGGGGAACGCAGCTGCACGCGGGGTGAGATGGCGGGTACAGTGCCATTCATGGCCTTTCTTACCTGGGAACAAGCGGGGCAGATTCCACTTCGGCGGCGGCTGGAGGTCATGGTCGCGCTGATGCCGGCGATGGAGGGGCCCGCTGCAACATGGCGGGGGCCGGATCTGGTGGCCGAGGGCTACATCAAGCCATGGCCAGGGTCTGAAGATCCGCACGATCCGCCGGATCGACAGGCACCGGAAGGACCGTGCCCGCTCGTTTATGCGTACCTGAGCCGGGCGTACAGCTACGGCTGGGTGATCAGCGACTTTGTCTGGCACCATTGGCCGGAGGGCCAGCGAATCAACGACCCCGACGCGCTGGAGTGGATCGCCGCGGCCGATGCCACGCTGCTGGCCAAGATCCTCACGGCCGCATCGCGGGCCGACCGATTCTCCGAGGGAACACTTGAGGCGATGTTTCAGGAAGGCCTACTGACGGCGATCATCCGGAGGATGAAGGTGCTGCTGGAGCAGGAGCCAGAGAGTTGATGCGACAACGAATGCCGCGGCACGTGGCCGCAGCGGCAAGCGATCTCGAACGTTCTCCACACCCGGAGGTATGACTTGGATATTGCTGCGTTCGCTGAACTGACCAAGCAGATCATCGCGGAAGATGGCTTTGAGGACTACATCCCCACGCTGCTGCTGCCGGCGCGGCAGATGGTGCTGGCCCTTGAGGGCATCCCTGCCGATGTGGACACCGAGCAGGCCGCACTGAAATGGGCGGAGAAAACCGCAAAGCCCGGCGAGGAATACCTGCTGGCGTACAAGATCAACGCCATGCAGTTCCGCATCGTGCACCGCCAGGGCAAGTCGCGCACGCAGGCGGACTTTGATGCGGCAGCCGCGAAGGCCAAGGCGAAGCCGAAGGCCGGCACGAAACGCAAGGCCAGTACCAAGCGCACGCCCGCCGGCAATCGCAAGCCAACGACCAAGGGCAAGTCCACCACCAAGCCCACCACCAAGCACAAAGCGGCGGCCAAGCGAAAGACCACCGCCAAACGCAAGCCCACGACCAAACGCAAGTAAGCCGCGGCTGGAACCGCAGGAGGATGGCATGACACCGGTTGTCAGATACTTCGAGATTCCAGTCAGCAACATGCCGCGGGCCATCGCGTTCTACCAGGCCGTATTCCTGATCACGCTGGAACCCGCCGAGGTCGACGGCAACCAGATGGCCTTCTTCCCGGCCGATCCGGAGAACTCTGGCGCGACGGGCGCACTGGCCCGCGGCGAAAGCTACGTGCCGGGCACCCAGGGCTGCCGCGTGTACTTCGCCGTCACGGACATCATGGCCGTGCTGGACCGCGCCGTGGCCGCCGGCGGCCGCGTGCTGTATCCGAAAAGCTCCATCGGCGAGCACGGCTTCGTCGCCGAGTTCGCCGACAGCGAGGGCAACTGCATTGCGCTGCACAGTGCGGGCGGGTGAGAAAAAACGGACGTGCTGAGCGGCCCCACTGCCGGTTACATCACAGTCGCCCCGAACGGGGCGACGGGCTGTAGCCACGGGTGGAGCGCAGCGCAACCCGTGGAGCCCGGACGCACAGCAGCCCCGCCCCGGCTGGGGCGGAGGAATGCGAATCAACGCATGAAACTGCCACGTATCGAGACCCCTCTGCCCCTGCCGGGGCAGTTCAGACCATCCCCACTCCTCCACGGGTTCCGCATCGGCGGGCTGCGCCGCGCCGGTGCTTCACCCGTGGCTACATGCCGCGGCCCCTTGCGGGGCCGGGGGCGGATTCACCGTCGATCCGACGCCCTTGAACACCCACCTCATCTCCACCGCCCAACCGCCCCCACCGGTTGATCGGCCCCCCCCGCCCTCGTAACCTGTCCCCCTATGGCATTGATCTGCACCGGCACTATCGGCATCGACACCATCAAAACCCCGACCGGATCGGCGGAGAACGTGCTCGGCGGGTCGTGCACCTACTTCGCCGCGGCGGCGAGCTTCCATGGCCCGGTGCGAATCGTCGCGGCCGTGGGCGGGGACTTTGACCGCCAGTACGCCGATGTGCTCAAGGGCTTCAGCGGGATTGATGCCGCCGGGCTGGAGACGCGCCAGGGCAGCAAGACCTTCCGCTGGGGCGGTGAATACTCGGCGGATATGAACAGCCGCAAGACGCTGTTCACCGAGCTGGGCGTGCTGATGGAAAAGCCGCCGGCGATCCCCGAGGACTTCAAGGACAGCGAGATCGTCTTCCTGGCCAACAGCCACCCGGGCGTGCAGATGGACATGCTCAGCCAGCTGCCCAACCGCCGCATCGCTGTGGCCGACACGATGGACCTGTGGATCACCACGGCCAAGAAGGAACTCTCGGCCCTGATGCACCAGGTCGACGGGCTGGTGCTGAACTACGACGAGGCCGAGCAGTTCACCGGCAAGAAGAACCCGGTCACCGCGGCGCGGCAGATGCTCAAGGACCACCCGCGAAGTTCGTCATCGTCAAGAAGGGCGAGCACGGCTGCCTGATCGCCCACCGCGACGGCATCGCCATGCTGCCGGCGTACCCGGCCGAGGACGTGATTGACCCCACCGGCGCGGGCGACACCTTCGCCGGCGGCATGATGGGCTACATCGCCAGCCAGGCCAACAACGGCCCCGGCGGCGGCAAGGTCAAGAACATCGCCACCTTCGAGATCATCCAGCAGGCCATCGCCCACGGCACCGTGGTGGCCAGCTTCAACATCGAATCCTTCAGCCTCACCCGCCTCCAGCGCCTGAAGCGCGGCGAGCTCGATGCCCGCTACAAGGAGTTCGCCAAGATGGTGCGGGTGTGATGCGGGCCGGAGGGCACCAGCCGGCAGGATGAACGCGGAGGACGCGGAGGGGAGAGGCGAGGAACGCGGAGGAGAGGGGCGGCGGCTGCGCAGTGGCCCGGACTGCCCTGTCTCAGGCATTGAAATGGGGCAGCCGCCAGCACGCTGGTACCATCCGCCCAGATGTCACGCTTTGCCGCCAAGATTGATCAGGTTTTTGCAGTGCTCAACCGGGGCGACCATGATGGTGCGCTGGCCCAGGCGCGGCAGTTGTATCGTGCAGCGCCCGGCGACTGCGAGGTATTGAACCTCCTGCGCAGCGTGCACGAACATCGCGGTGAGGCCGAGCAGTGCATCTTCTTTGCCAAGGCCGCGACGGAGGCGGCCCCGGACCGGGGCGACCTGGCCTGTGAGTACGGCCGCGTGCTGGAGACCCAGGGCCAGTTCGACGAGTCGCTCAGGCATCTGGAGCGCGGCTTCAAGCTGCTGCCCGACCATGAAACCGCCTACGCCTACTTCGCCGGCGGGCTGATGACCGCGGGTGCCTTCGGTGAGGCCGAGCGTGTGCTGACCGAGGGGCTGGCCAAGCACCCAGACAGCAAAATCCTGCTGCGGCGGCGGACCGGGGTGATGCTGGAGACTGGCCGGGCCGAGGAGGCCATGCGCACGTGGGACCGCGTGCTGGCACTGTTCCCCGATGACAAACTCATGCTCTCGGAATGGGCCGCGGGCGGCTACGGCCTCCCGCTCAGCCCGCCCGGGCAGCTGGCCCGCAGCCGCCGCCATGCGGAGGTGGTTGCCGCGGAGTTTGCCGCCAGCGGCGGCACGCCCCTGCGGGCCCGCGGCATGCCCGGTGTGGCACCGTTTGCCGGCGGGCGGCCGCTGCGCGTGGGGATTATGTCGTCGGACCTGCGCGGTCACTCCGTCGGCTTCTTCGCCCTGCCCATGCTGCGGGCCCTGGCGGCTATGCGCAGCGAGTTGACCGTGTTCATCTACGACACCATGGTCACGCGCGACGGGCTGAACACGCGCCTGCGCGAAGCTGTGGCGGAGGCGGGCTGGCACTGGCGCGAGGCCATCCGCATGACCGATGAGATGGTGGCCCGGAAGATCGCCGCCGATGAGCCCGATGTGCTGGTGGACCTCAACGGCCTGAGCGAGGGCGCCCGGCCCGGCGTGCTGCTGTGGCGCCCGGCCCCGGTGCAAGTCACGTTCCTGGGCTTCCCGTTTACCACCGGCAGTGCGGCGGTGGACTATCGCCTGAGCGATGACCTGACCGACCCGGAGCCGGGCACAACCATTGCCGAGGCGCTGACCCCGGGCTTTACCGCCGACCCGCAGGCCTGGTACAGCGAGCGCCTGGTGCGACTGCGCGATGCGGTGGGGCGGCCCCATCCCTTCCTGCTCTACGAACCGCCGGAGCAGATGCCGCGGATCGAGGAGCTTTCGCCACCCCCGGTGCTTTCAGCACCCGATGGCATCGTGACCTTCGGCAGCTTCAACATGCTGCCCAAGCTTGTCGATGGCTGTGTGAGCCTGATGGCCCGGGTGCTGGAGGCAGTCCCCGGCTCGCGACTGCTGCTCAAGGCCAGCACGCTGGGCGATGAACCGACGGCCAAGTTCACCCTCAGCCGCTTTGCCAGCCGCGGCGTGGACCCGTCGCGCGTGGTGATTGTGCCCTGGCAGAAGAGCTACGCCGAGCACTTCGCCCAGTACGCCAAGGTGGACATCGCGCTGGACACCTTCCCGTACACGGGCACGACGACGACGATCGAGGCCCTGTGCATGGGCGTGCCGGTGGTGACGCTGTGCCCGGACAACGCGCCGCACCAGTGCCGCGTGTCGGGGTCGATCCTGCACTTCATCGGCCGCGAAGACTGGGTGGCCCGCGTGCCCGACGAGTACGTGGCCACCGCCGCCCGACTGGCCCGCGACTTCGGCACGCTGCAGCGGGCCCGGCACGAACTCCGCGGCGATGTGCTGGGCTCGGCCCTGTGCAACAAGGCGAGCTTCGCCGAAACACTCAGCCGCACGCTGCGGGAGTTGTGTGTGTGGTAAGGGGGTTGGCGGCGCGGGAGAGCACTTCTCGGACGCCGCCGCCAGGAACCGCTGGCGTATACACTTCGTATTGACGATGGAGTACCACACCCTCAACTCCGCCGCTGCCCTGCGAGACACCCATGATCAAGACGCTCACCAAACACGGCAACAGCTACGCGCTGATCATCGACAAGCCGATCCTCGATCTGCTGAAGATCACTCCAGAGTCTTCGCTGGAGCTCAGCACGGACGGCAAGGTGCTGACGGTCAGCCCGGTCAGCGAGTCGAGCCGGCAGGCCCGGCTGTCCAAGTCGCTGGCGAAGGTCAATGCGCGGCACAGCAAGGCACTCAAGCGGCTGGCGGAGTGATGCATGATGGAACCAGAGTTTCTTGAGATCACCGATGTGCTTCGCATCCACGAAGATCAGGTTCTGACCTACGGAGGCAGCACCCAGCTTCGCGATGCCGGGTTGCTGGCTTCAGCCGTAGCGATGCCCCGCGCCGGCAGTGGCGGTGTCTATCTCCATGCGGATCTCATTGAGATGGCGGGTGCCTATCTGTTCCATCTTGTGAGCAATCACCCATTTGTAGACGGCAACAAGCGGGTTGGAACCGTTGCGGCATTGGTGTTCCTGGACCTCAACGGCATCGAAACCGAAATCGACGATGACGAACTGGCCGAGATGGTGCTGGCCCTTGCCCGAAGCGAGATCGGCAAAGCCGAGGTTGTTGCCTTTCTGAGGAAACACGCCGTCGGGCCGACCAACCTCTGATGTTGACCGCTCCAAAGTGCTTTCCCCGCCTGCACCATCCGGTTCTTCCCGACCTGCCCCCCGCCCCCGCCAAGTTCCACCCCCCCACCGGCTGCTAAACTAGCGTCCTATGGCAATCGTTGTTCTGCAGCACTCGGATACTGACCATCTCGGCCGCCTGGCGGCGGTGTTTCGTGACCATGCCCACAAGCTGGACGTGCGCCGGGTTGACCTTGATTCCACCCGCGGCGGCAAGCCGGTGCCTGCGGACTTTGACAACGTCTCGGGCGTGATCGTCCTGGGCGGCCCGATGAACGTCTCGGACAACCCCGCCTGGATGGCCGGCGAGATCGAGTTCATCCGCCAGGCCCACGCGCGCCAGTTGCCGCTGATCGGCATCTGCCTGGGCCACCAGCTCATCGCCCACGCCCTGGGTGGCGAGGTCGGCCCGGCCGAGAAGCCCGAAGTCGGCTTCTGCAAGGTCACCACCAACATTCCGGGCCAGACCGACACCGTGCTGGCCGGTGTGCCGTGGACGACCATGCAGTTCCAGAGCCACGGCCAGGAAGTCAAGAAGCTGCCGCCCGATGCGGTGGCCCTGATGAGCTCGCCGTCGTGCAAGGTGCAGGCCTTTAAGGTTGGTCTGCGGACCTACGGCTTCCAGTTCCACTTCGAGGTCGACCGCGCAGATATCGAGGACTTCGCCCGCGACCAGTTCACGCTGGGTCTGTGCGCCGCCCAGGGCATGAGCGCGGCGGACCTCAAGAAGCAGGCCGATGAACACTTCGCCCGCTTCGACCTCGTCGGCTCGCGCCTGGCCAGCAACCTTGTCGGCACGCTCTTCCCTGCGGTGCGGAAGCTCAAGACGGCCTAAGGCCGCAGGATGGCACCGATGCGGCTGGCCGTTCCACGCGACTACCTGCTGGCCCGCGATGTCTGCTCATACGGCTACTTCCTGCTGGAGCCCAACTTGTGGGTGCCGGGGCCGCACGCCCGGGCCACCAGGGCCGGCACGTTCAAACGCGTGCTCGACCTGCCCGGCGGACCGGTGACGGTGACGATCACCCAGCCCGGCGGCAAGGGGACCGAGCTTGTGCTCGCCTGCAGCCGCAAAATCCAGAAGTCCGACAAGCAGGTTTTAACCCGGCAGCTCACCCGCATGCTGCGGCTAGACGAGCCGGCCGAAACCCTCCGGGCGTTCCACAAGCTCGACCCGCGCTGGAAGAAGTCCGGCCGCGGGCGGCTGTTCCGCTCGCCCACGCTGTTTGAGGATGTGATCAAGACCATCACCAGCTGCAACGTGGCGTGGCCCAGCACCATCCGCATGAACCGGCGGCTGTGCGAGGTCTTCGGCCGCGAGGGTGCCTTTCCGACCGCGGAGGCACTCGCCGATCAGCGGCCCGCCGCCCTTCGTGCCCACTGCGGCGTCGGCTACCGGGATGCCCGCATCGTGGAGATGGCCAAACTGTTCGCCACCGGCCAGGTGGACCCTGTCTGGTTCGAGAACCCCGCGCACGATGATGAAGCCATCCGCCAGCGGCTTATCGAGCTGCCCGGCATCGGGCCCTATGCCGCGGCGAACATCCTGCAACTGCTGGGCCGCTTCGGCCACCTGCCACTGGATACCGAGTCGGTCCGCCACGGGCGCGTGGTGCTGAAGATGCGCGGCAACAGCAAGAGCATCATGAAGCGCGTCGCCCGCACCTTCGAGCCTTTCGGCGAGCACAAGTTCCGCAGCTACTGGTTCGAGCTCTGGCAGTTTTACGAAGCCAAGCGCGGCCCCTCGCACACGTGGGAACGCGAGACGACCGGTAAGACATTCACTGCGGCCATGCTGGAGCAGTAAGAGCAGCTGAGGAGTTCAGGCCAGCCAGGTGCGGTACATCCGCTCAAGGTTCGGCGCGATCTCCGCGGCCTTCCATCCCAGATGGCGCGGGTCAAGCATGGGCTTGAACTCCACGCTGCTGGCGCTGGGCTCGGCCAGTGAGCCCCAGGAGCTCTGACAGAACGGTGTGCCGCGGATCACCGCGGGCAGGATTAGTGCGTTACCGCGGCAGACGATCAGGCCGACACCGGGCAGGAACGGGTTGATCTCCGTCGGCGTGGTGCGGAGCTTGCCTTCGGGGAAGATGCCCACGGCCGTGCCGTCGCGCAGCGTGGACATTGCAGCGCGGACGCCGCTCACCTCGGCTTTGCCGGAGCGGTCAACCAGGATCACGCCGGTGAACTCCCACAGCCAATCGAGGTTCTCACCTTTCATGTCCGCGGCCATCATCCAGCGGATGTACCACGGACAGGCCGCCTGGATCAGGACAGGGTCGAGCCCGGCGGTGTGATTGGCGATGACGACGATGGGGCGACCGCCGACCACCGGCGTCAGCGGCACATGCTCGCGGCCGCTGATGCGCAGCTGGTGATACACGCGGCAGTACACACGAATGAAATCCCAGGCGAGTCCGGAGAGGATGTCGCCCTCTCGCCGCGGGTTGAAATACACGCGCCGGCTGTACCACGCCAAGAGCAGCCAAGCGAGAACGGCCAGGAGGAACCACGGAATGGAGACACCAAGGACCACGAGAGGTGCCAAGGTTAGCAAGTGCATACAAACATTGCGAGCGGGTTTGCAGTGAAAGTTCCCGATCGGGCCCCAGCGGCGGCGATGGCATGCAGCCAGATACGGATGATGCAGGCGAAATGGGGTGAATACCAAGCACGTTCGATCAGGTTCACAGCAACGAGAACCGCGGGATCGCCGCGGCGGAGAGGAGCTTGTGGTTCTGATCCAGGCGCGGCGGTGCTCAGATGTAGCTTCGAGGCGAGTTTGAAGCGGCCCCCGGTTCAAGGCCGGAGAGATTGGACACCAGGTAGCGAAGGGCGTCGATGGCGTGGTCGGGGCCGTCCTTGACCGGCGAGGTGTCGTGCGGACGATCGGCGGCGTAGTGGTAGCGGAAGAGCGCCTCGATGAGCGTGCTGCAGCGTCGATGAATGAGCAGGCGCGGTCCGGTGCCGCGGTCCTCAAGCAAGGTGCGGATGAGCTGGATGCCATCGTGAATGGGAGCCGGGCGAGAGCGGACGATCAGGCCGGCTTGGCGGAGCAGGGCCACAGATGAGATGCCGGTGTGGGCGGAGCGCTGATGCCCGGCGGGATCAACGGCAATAAACCGCGGGCGAGCGCCGGGACGACCGGCGAGCTGCTCGGTGCGGGTGTTCATCGCGTCGATGTGCTGAGCGAGCGTTCGCCCGCTTTCGGCGTAGCAGTCGAGGATGCGAAGCACGCGGTCCTGGCCGAGTACAGCCCAGAGCACGGTGGTGGGCGAGCGGAAGCCGAAGTCCATGCCGGCGTAGAGCGTTCCCTCCGCGGCGAGGGCGGCTGAAGGGGCGGCTGACGCATCGGTGCCGCCAAAGATGTGGAGCCGCTGATCGAACTCGGGGAAGACCGCATCGGAGCGTGAGGGCCTCAGACACAGTGCCTCGGCCTGCCACTGCGCCAGGGGGATGCGGGCCTTGTGGGTGATGGCATCGTCAATAGTGACGTGGCCGCCGGGGTCATCAGGTCGCTCGGTGCGTTTGGCGCGGCCGCTGCAATCCTCCAGCAGCGGGCAGGTGCTGCACTCGCGCTGCGGCGGGCACCGTTCGAGCACATCCAGCACACCCCATCGAAAGAGCACGCGGCGGGCGGTGGGACCAGCGGAAATTTGGGATGCAGGGGTAAGGGAGGGCTCATCTCCCCCACTGCCTGCGGCGGTGTTGCCGGCCGGGCAGTCCTGCCGAAGTCGTGCCGAGGAGACGATGCCCCACATCATGCCAAGGGGCACGTGCATGGTGGAGAGCGCATCGACGCTGCCGCGAACGGTATCTCCCCAGGGCCCGGGCATGTGGGCGGAACGTGTGGTGAACTGGGCGGCGTTCCAGAGTTCCTGGCGGAAGAGGTCCACCTCATCGCAGCGGAGCTTCTGCACGCGGGAGCCGCGGATGGCCGTTTCGCTGGCGGCGAGCACCTCCACGTTGGAAGTGTTTGAGAGCGTCAGCGAGCGCGAGGTCAGACGCGGCAGTGCCGCTCGAACCAGCGGGAGCCGGCAGAGGCGGCCGAGATGCTCGTGCATCCGTTTGGCCTGCTGGAAGGAACCCGCGAGGATGCGGACCTGGATTCCTGGCTTGTAGAGCAGGTCGAGCATGGTGGCGACAGCACCGAGAAAGGTCTTGCCGCCGCCGCGATTGGCCCACACGACACAATCGGTGGGGAGCCGATCCGCCGAAGACGGTTCGGTGCAACCCTCAAAGAAGGTGTGGGCGAGGTAGTCCATGGGTGAGCATGAACCGGCTTGCAGGGGGAAGCAGGCGGGGTGCACGCCGAACTCATCCTTGAGCAGATCGCGGAGCGCGGCAGGGTTCGGGGGGAGCGAGAGCACCTGTGCTTTGTCAGTCTTCTTTGTCATGAGGCTGCTTCCTGGAGCGTGGCGGGAACTGGCGGATACTGACCGTGGACATAGATGGCCTTGGGTGCCAGCCCGCGGGCGGCGACCTGGCAGAGCGCGGGGAAGGGACCGGTGATCAGGCGTCGCGTGCCGCGGCTGTTGCGTGCCCATGCCCGCAGGGCGGAGGCGAGTGCGGCCAGTGGACCGGCGGTGGCGAACGCGATCGCGGAGACGGTGTCGGCCTCGATCAGGCGGTCGTGGGTGAGTTGTGCCTGGTCCAGGGCAAGGCGGAGCTTGGAGGCACGGAGTGTCTCGGGCGGCTCGATGCGTCGCATCCCGGCGGCGGAGAACAGCGGTACGAGCACGGCCATGGACGCGATGGCCTCAACCAGCGGGACCTGGGCGTAGGCGATCGCGTGGCGAACGAGCGCCGAGCCGATGCCGCGGCCACGGAAGCGGGGATCAACCAGCACGCGGCTGATGGTGCGAAGGTTGACGTTGAGGCGACTGGCACGCTGGCGTTTATCTGCACCTTCCAGCAGCGCTGGCCATGCAAGTGCCCTCCACGGTCCGTTGAGCACGGGCATCGAGAGCGTCAGAACACCGGCGGTCAGTTCGGGTGCATCATCGCAGACGGCGCGGAAGCACTGGACGACCGGGCCCGGGCGGCCGGTGATGTAGTGCGACTCGGCGAGCTGTGATGCCACCACGCTGGAACAGGGTTCGATGTTGATCATGAGGCGTCCTTTCGTGTCTGGGCGGCGGCCCCCGACACGCCGGTGTGACGATCCTGCGGGGGGGAGAGGTCGACCGTGATGGCGGGTTCCAGGTGTGCACCCAGGGCAACATCCAGCGTGGCGACGACTGTGCGGACGGCGACGGTGGCACACCACCGCCGCAGTGAGATGGCCAGCGAGATGGCGGTTGGCGCGTCCAGGCCGGTACCGAACTCATCGATGACCAGCAGCGGCGGCGGCGGGCCGTTGCCGGCGGTGTGGCGAGAGCGGTCGGCCATGAGGTGACAGAGGTACATGGCCAGCGCCAGCGTGTGGCGGGCACGTTGCCCGGCGGAGAGTCTTCGCACCGGCAGCAGCATGAGACCGGCCTCGGCCAGGCCTGCGGCCACCAGGCAGCCAAGCCACAACCGATCCGACTGAGGATCCCCGGGGCGGCCGGCCTGCAGTGCCGCCGGCAGCACGGGGGCCTGGCACGTCAGTGTGCTGGCTGTGCGTGCGGAGGCAATGATGATGCCACCGGCGGCACCGGGGACGTGGATGCGCACGCGGGAGCGGGTGAGCTCGGCGGCGACCATCGTGCGTGCGGGGCCGCTCCGGACCGTGTTTCCCAGTGCGCGGCAACAGCGCCGCAGCAGGGTGGACTTGCCGCAGCCCGAGGGCCCCAGCAGCAGCGCGATCGAGCCAAGAGGGGCATCACGACCGGGCGAGCGGATGGCCCATCGTGTCAGGGCGTTGGTGACTGTGGCCAGACTGGGGCGCGGCGACGGACGGCTGATGAGAAAGAGCGAGCGGACGAGATCAGCTGACATGAGCGACTCCTTGAACTGCAGGTGAGTGAGCGGACTGGCAACGAGCCGACGGGGTGCGCGATGACATGTACTGGTGCAGCAGGCGCTGACGCTGTGTGCGCACAGTCCACAGCGACACCTTCAGCTCCGCAGCGATGGCACGCAGCGGCATGCCGCGGAGGACCATGGCCTCGGCCACGGCGCGGCGCATGGGCGGCATGGACTCGCGCTGCGCGACAACGAAGGCGAAGATGTCAGACTCGGCCCGACGGGCAGCGTTGCGCAGAGTGGTGCGCACGATGCGGACGCTCAGGCCGGTGAGCTGCTCGAGCCGGACGAAGGACAGACCGCTGCTGATGACCGCCTCGAGTACGAGCCGCTCGCGATCGGCCAGCAGTCCGATGTGCTCGATAGCCGGCTTGAGCCGCTCGGCCAGACGGGTGTGGGTACGGGCGTGACGATCGGGTGAGGCATGCGGACGGGCAAGGAGCGATCGCAGATCAATCGCGGGCCCGTCGCGGAGGGGGTTGGCCCCCTCGTCGGAGCTTTCATTGTGCGGCTCGAAGACTGAGCGGCGGTCGGCGATCGGGGCATCGCCCAGAGGGAGGGGACGAGTTGGACTGCCGCGGCGGTTGCAGGTGCCAGAGGCGGCATTGGAGCGACCGCGGGTCGGGACATCGGATGGCCTGGAGGTGGAGGCTGTCGACGGGGATGGACCCAGCAGATTGGGAAGGACGAGAAGGGCGAGCTGTACCATGTCAGGACCTCCAGAAAGGTGTTTGTTTGGTATACCAAACAAAATACGTCTCTGTGGTCGCAAAGCAAGTCAGTGTGGAGTTTTCCCGGCTTTTTCGCGCACAAACGGGGCTGTGAGGGCTGCCAGAAGGACCGAGGGTTGTCCGTGGCGCGCGGGGAAGTCACTACTCGACAATCGGAGTGTCTGCGCCTTCTATAGCTCCCCCCCCGGGGTGTTTTCCCCATCGCATCAACCAGTCGCTCGCATGGATGCGGGACTCTGGAGATGCAGCCCGCCGGGTCATTGCTTGGAGCTTGAGGTGTTCAACCAGACGCGGAAGATTGGGCTGGTGCTGGCGGCATCGGTGTCGGTGCTGACGGCCCTTGCCGCGGCGTTTATTCTGCTGCCCAAGGGTGTGGGCGTGCTGGCGACCTGGCAACTGGGGCTGATCGTGGGCCTGTGCGTGCTGCCGGCGCTGACAGCGATGGCGATGAGCGCGGACAACGCCCAGCGGCGGCCGTGATGCCGGTGGCTGGCGGGGTGGAAGGTGCCTGAAACTGGGGTGTTTACGACCGGCAACCGGCGGGGATTGCACGTTCCCCAGGCAGGCGTGAGGTCGTACGCTTGCGTGCTATGGCCAACGACTCGGAGAAGCGGCTGCGACCGGCCCCGCGCAGCGGGGATGTGGTGGGGCGTGTCGGGCGGCAAAGCCATGACTTCGACGAGGGACCGACACCGGACGATCTGGAACGATTCGGCGGCGTGACGCGTCCGTGTCCATCGTGCGGCAAGGATGTGTACGACGACGCGATGATGTGCGCCCACTGCGGGGCCAGCATGGAAGAGGACCGGCTGAGCCGGGGCGGCAAGGGCAAGGGCATCATGTTCGTGCTGGTGGTGCTGTCGCTGGTGCTGCTGATGCTGTTTGTCAGCGGTGTACTGGGGCCGCTGCGCAGGTGAGCGGCGGTACCGTTTTTTGCGCACCGGTTGCCCGGTTGAAGCGGCGGATGGACGGCTACTCGCTGGCCCAGACACTGCGTGCTCGCGGGAGCCGGCTGGCGGTCGTGGCGCTGACGGCGCACGCGATGGCCGAGGACCGGACCCGCTGCCGTCAGGCAGGGTGCGACGACTACGCGACCAAGCCCATTGACCGGGCCGCGCTGCTGGCCACGTGTGCGCGGTGGATGGGCCAACCCGGCGGGGTTGGCTTTTCACTGGCTGCCAGCTGAGCCTGCGCGGACACTGTGCGGGCGCTTAAAGGACACGACCGTGCCCCAAAGGGACACGGTCGTGCGGAGCGTTGCGGAGTTGTCGCGGGCTGTGGCTCAGCAGCCGGCGGCGAAGGCGTTGATGAAGGCGATGAAATCGTTGCCGTCGATGGTGCCATCGACGATGACATCGGCCACGGGATCGATGGAGGCATCGCCGATAGCGAAGCTGTTGATGAAGGCGATGAAGTCGCCGCCATCGACCGAGCCATCGGCCACAACATCGGCCAGGCATGTCGGCGCACCGATGCTGCCGGTGATGGCCAGCTGAGCACGGGTGCCGAAGGGGTTTTCCTTGGTGTAGAAGATCGGGTAGACCAGCGGCGCACCGCCCGTGCCGGGCTGGCTTGAGGGGTGCAGCGAGGAGATGATGAAGTTCAGGCGACCGGCGGCCAGGCCTTCCTGCACGTAGTTCAACGCACCGGGGCGGGTCAGATCGATGGTGAAGGTGAAGACCGTGCCATCCTCAACCAGTGCGCCCTGCGACAGGGTCGTCTGGCCGATGGACAGGGGCTCGGCCTCGAAGCGGCCGCCCTCTGCGGCGGTGCCCGTGACGTGGTTGGAGGCGTTGCGGGCGGTGCCGCTGGCATCGTACGAAACCGGGAAGACGTTGCGGTTGTTGCGGGCCGGCGGCGGGTTGGCACCGGTCGAGGCGAACGGGGAGTTTTCCAGGAAGGTCGTCGCGCTCCACAGGGGGGCGCCGGCAACGTTGCTGGTCGGCCGGTAGCCGCAGGCGAAGAGCTCGATGGGCCGGCCGGCATCGGCATCGGCGATGTAGCTGGGGTCGATGTCGGCGTAGTAGGTCTCGACGGTGTCATGCGTGCCGTCATAGACGAACCGCTGCGTGGCATCGGCGACGAAGACGCTGGCCGAGACGCGGAGTTCGGTCACGTTGTACGAGGAGGCGGGCTGGCCGGCGGGCACCAGGCCGGTGGTGTTGAAGCCCACCAGGAACTCGGCATCGCGGTCATCAAAGCCCGAGGTGCCGACGGTCCAGAAGATGGGAGCGGAAGTGCGGGCGCCGCCGAAGTCGCCGAACGGGTAGTTCCAGCGATCCAAGGCGACCGGGGTTGTCCCGGCAAAGGGCTGGGCGGCGGCGATGGAGCTGAGGCCAGCGACAAGTCCTGCAGCAGCCAGGACGGCGGAGGTGGAAAGGCGACGAACGGAGCACGTGTTCACAACGATTCTCTCTTTCTGTCCGATGGGGGTAAGTAGGGGGAAACCGCAGCACGGCGGGGATCGATGGGCCAGCGGACGAGGAATACTAGGCGGGGACTTGACACAACGGACTTCCGGGTCAAGAATGTTTCTTGTCGGAGCCTGCTTTTCTGACTCTACCACTTCTTCCTGAGCTTCCCTGTAACGTTCTACGAGGCGAAAAGTTACGGAAAAGTCTGAGAATCCAGACATTTTCAGGTGATTTTCTCGTTCGTCCTGACGGTGAAGCCCGAACCTACTGTTTGCAGCTCCGCATCTTCTCTGGGTCGTCCAACACCGCACTGCTCCGCACAATGACCTAACAGAAAGCTATCGGAGTACGAGACCATGGATACCAGCATTCATGCCCCGAGCGTCAACAACCCCCCTGCTTCAGGGAAACGTTCTCGCGGGTTTACGTTGATCGAGCTGCTGGTGGTCATCGCGATCATCGCGCTGCTGGTGGCCATTCTGCTGCCGGCGATGGGCAAGGCACGGGAAGCCGCCCGGCAGACCCGGGAGATGAGCTGCTCGGGCCAGTTGATGACGGCGTACACGATGTACGCCAATGAGTTTAAGGGTCAGGTTCTCCCCGGCTATCCGACGGCGGCCATGTGCAGCGCGCCGGAACAGGCGCTGCCGGGCCAGCCCCTGATCCGGGTGGTCGATGACAAGGGCGAGCCCGTCTATGGCCAGGAGGCCCGTCGGTATCCCTGGCGCATCCTGCCGTACATGAACTTCAACTTCCGCGCGCTGTACGACAACGAGCGGATCCTGGCCCGGTACGAGGCACGCACCGATTTCCTCTACGTCGTGTCGCTCTCACCGTCACTGGGCATCAACGCGACTTTCGTCGGCGGCGATGCCGACACGTTCGCGTTCACCCGGCAGGCCCTGACGCGCTGGGGCAAGTACTACATCACGCGGATCGATGAGGCCCGCGACCCGTCCAAGCTGCTGGTGTTCACCTCGGCACGCGGGGTGGACCCCGATGGCGGCACGGTGGCCGGCTTCCACAAGGTCGACGGCCCGAACTTCAACTCGCCGCGGTGGACCGCGACAAGCTTCAACCCCGATTCCGATCCGACGACGACTGGCTTCGTGGACTTCCGCTGGAACGGCGGCAAGCGGGCGGGCAAGGCCGTGACGAGCATGATCGACGGGCACACCGCGCTGCAGTCGCTTGAAGACCTCAAGGACATGCGCCGGTGGTCCAACCAAGCCCACACCCCGAACTTTGTTCTTCCGTAAGACCTGCTGAAATCACAAGTTACCAAAGCAAACAACCGCCGGGCTCACCGGCGGTTGTTCGTTTCAGGCACTGTTGATGATCGCCAGCCCGGGGCCGCGGCTTACTGGATGAATCGCATGCGGCCGACATCGGGCACCGGGGCCGGGCCGCCTTGAAGCAGGGATGGGAAGTAGACAAAGAAGGCCTTGCCGAGCATGAGGTCGCGCGAGACGACGCCGACGGTGTTGGTCATGCCGCGCTGCTTCATGAGGTCCTCGATCCACGGGTCGGGGCGGTTCCAGAGGCGGCCGTCCATGCTCTGGGGGCTGTTGTCGCCGCAGCAGAAGAACTGGTCGGGGCCCAGGCGGACGGTGGAGTTGGGATTCGTGGCGTTGGCGGGCAGGTCGGCAAAGTCGCCGATGCCGGGGAACTTGGCGGGCTGATAGTGCAGGTCACGGTCGACGGCCAGGCCGTAGATGGTGGCCGTGGAGCCCTCAAGCTCAAGCCGGAGCTGGGCCGCGCGGTAGATTGAGGGGTCGGCCAGCACGTTGCCGAACTTCTGCTGACGCTCCATGAGCGACTCGAGCGAGCGGCCGGTGGCGAACTGGATCCGCTGGGCGGGGGTCCAGTCATAGGTGCCCTCGGCGATGAGGCGGCCGCCGATGAACAGTTTGAGAGACTGGTCGCTGTGCCAGAACTCGATGTTGGTCGTCACGCCGCCGGCGAGTTTGGCCTCACCGGAGCCGAGCACCTTGGTCGGGGTATCTGCCGCGGCGTCCTGCGGACGCATGGTGATGGTGGCCATGCCGCCGGCGACCTCACCGACGAAGACATGGCCGCGGGCCTGAAGGATGACGCGGTAGGACAGGCCATCCTGATCTGGCCGGACGCCGGCCCGGACGCGGACGTCCGAGACGGGGAAGAAGGACATGGTGGCGACCTGCTGGGGGGTCAAGTCGTTGTAGGCGTAGCGGTCGACGATGGTGCGGTCGAAGTCGACGCCGCCCATGGCCTGGGTGCTGTACAGCCGCTGCTGGTTGTTCCAGCCCAGGGTGGCCTTCTTGGCGGTGTTGCAGCGGACGGCACCGCGGGGAAGGGCGACGTTGTCGCTGATGGTCCAGGCGTCCTTGGCCTCTGAAGCACCCACGAACGGGAACTTGAAACTGGAGCTCGGGCCGAAGCTCAGCGGGGTTTTGGCGGCATCGAAGACCTCCTGCCAGACGGCCTTCATCACGCGCGTGTCCTTGCGGGCGATGGTCCAGCCATCGGCCAGCCAACGGGAAGCACTGGTGGTGCCCTGCTCAGCGGCGGGCGGCGGCGTACCTGGAGCAACCGGACGGGTGAAGAGGTCACCATCAACCAGCGCGAGCTCCTCATTGGGCAGGCCGAGCAGACGCTTGATGTAGTTCTGGGTCGGGTCGCTGGGGTTCTTGAAGACCACCACATCGAACCGGTGCGGCTCGCGGATGCCGAAGAGGTACTTCTGGACCAGGATGCGATCGCCCGAACGCAGCGGCACATCCTTGCGGGTCAGCGGCTCGCCGGAGACGGGATCGTGCACAACGATGGGGTTGGCGGAGCCCTGGGTGCTCAGCGGCTCAACGGGGCGGCCGCCGTAGTTCCAGGGGCCCACGGTCCAGTCGGCACCGGTCTCCGGATTGCCAAACCGCATGTGAGCACCGAGCAGCGTCGGGGCCATCGAACCCGTGGGGATGATGAAGGCCTCGACGACGAAGCTGCGGAACACGAAGGCCAGCACGAAGGCAATAAGGATGGAGATGAGCGTTTCCTTGACGCTCTCCTTATGCGGCGGGTGCTGGCTCTGGCTGTTGGCGGTGCTCATGCTGGGGGCAGGGTAGAGGCCGCGGCAGGGCCGTGACCGGCCCCACAGCGGTGCGGGGACGGGGAAAAACGCCCAGAGACAGGCCCTGGTCAGGTCGGGGGCCCGGACTGAAACTGCGGTTCAGTCGCCTCCGGGGGGCGGGCTCATGCCCAGAATCTCGTATCGGTCGGTGCCATCGCGATTGGCCCCAAGCCGCACGGCGTTGGTGCCGTACTGCAGGACGGTTCCCGGTGCTAGCTCGACGATGCTGATCCCGCGGGCGCGGAGGCCGGCAACGAGCTTGGAGATGGGCCGGTCCGGCCCGGTGGCCACCAGCCGCGACAGACCGTGGGCGAGCATGACGCGGCGAACGCCCATGGACTCAACCAGCTCGGGCAGTGCCCCGGCGTGCTGGACGGTGGCACCAGTGATCAGGACATCCGGCGTGCTGCCGCAGCCGAGTTCGCGGAGCGCCCGCCGAAGTGCGGCGGCGGCCGCAGCCGCACCGTTGGGCCCGCGGCTGCCGGGATCGATCAGCAGTGTGCTGGCCGGTGCGCCTTGCGGCACGCCGCGAACCAGCGTGGCGGTGCCGGAGCCGACGGAGATCTGGTCGACTGTTCCGGGCCCGCTGGCGGCGGTGTCGCCGCGATAGAGCGTCACGGCGAGGATGAGCAAGAGGGCGACAACGCCGCCGGTGCGAAGCAAGCGACCGAAGCCACCGCGCCAGCCCAAGACCAGCCGGGCTTCGAGGGCGAACCAGACCATCGCCGTGGTGGCCACAGCCCAGATGGGGCCGAGCGTGGCACCCAGCGGCGGGAGCAGTACCGCGACACCGGGGACCGCATCGGCCTGGGTGCTAAGCCAGAGGGTGATGCCAGCCAGCCACCGGGCGGGGGCCATGAGCCAGAGCATGGAGGCTGCATCCGCCCCGACCAGCGTGGCGGCCAGCCCGGCGAGAATACCCAGCAGCGAGAGGACCAGCACACCACTGATGAGCGGGGCCAGTGCCAGCGAGATGAAGATCCCCAGGAGGCTGAGCCAACCCGAGGCCGCGACGATGGTGGGCGCGGTGACGCACCAGATCACCAGGCCAACACCGACTGCAGCGAGCACAGCCCGCAGCAGAGCGCCTGCCAGCGGTCGCCATGACCAGCCCGTCGCCAGCGCGCCGCGGAGACGCTCGGATTCAGGCTGGATCAGCCGCGCGACCAGGCCCGTGGCGACACCGGCAATCGGTCCGGTGAACCGCAGCAGCGCACCGGTGGCGATGAACGTCAGCGGGAAGCCGGGGGTGAACACATCGACTGGGTTCCACAGTGCCAGGCCTGCGGCGATGAAGCCCAGGATGTTCAGCGGGTCGTACGAGCGGCCGAGGGTAAGCACCAGCGCACCGGCAGCCATGGTCAGGCCCGATCGCGTGATCGGTGCTGCCGCCGGGAGCATGAGCATGTACAGCACCACGACCATCACCAGCGCGATGCGGTTGGCCCGGCCGAGCAGCCCGGCCAGACGGAGCAGGACCCCCACTACCGCCGCGATGACGGCGATATGAAACCCGCTGATGGACAGTGCGTGCAGAAGACCCAGGCGTGCGAACCGGTCCGACGTCTCGCGGATCGCCGGTTGATACTCACCGAGCAGCAGCGCGGCGATGAGCGCATCAACCTCTGCCCGCTGCGGCGGCGATGCTGAGCCGGAACCCGCCGAGGGAGGTGTGGCAGATAATCCCAGCAACCCACGCGTGGTGGAGCGGAGCGAGTCGATCATCGCCCTGGTCCTGCCCTCTGCGGCGGCAACGGGCCCGGGCGGGTCCAACGACCGGACCAGCGAACCGTCGCGGCACAGCAGCGTGCCGGCCATACCGCTTGCCGTCGCGATGCGCTCGGCTTGCCGCTGACCGGGTGCGCCGGGTTCCGATGGGGCAAGGAACTGACCCGTGACGCTGACGTTGGCACCGACACTGAGCACGACGTCCGGTGGCAGTGCCAGCCGCAGCCGCCCGGTCACGGGCCTGCCGGCGAGTTCGCGGACGCGGAGCACTGCGGTGCCATGATCAACCGGACGGAATCCCGATGCACTGTCATTGGCAAAGGGACTCGGCCGCGGGTCGGCAGAGGCGAGCTCGACAGACTCGACAATCCCGCTGACAGTCAGGACCACCGACGGCGGACGGTTCCTGGCCGCCGGGGACGACGCAACCGGGGCGGGCGCCGATGCGGCGAGAACGGTGGCGAGATCATCACGAGTTCGTTCGTAAAGCACGGCCGTGGTGCGGGCAGCACCCAGGCCAGCGCATGCCAGCGCCAGCATCGAGATGGCGATGCCGCGACCGGTACGACCTCCGCCCGCCAGCGCGGGCACGAACGCGGCGATCACGGCACACAGCAGCGCTGCGGCCAGCAGAAGACCGGAACCGGGCATCGATCCCGCACCAAGGCCATCGGCCGCGGCAACACCCGCGCACACCGACAGGGCCGCGACCACCCCGGGACGAACGAACACGGGAATGCGGCGGACAAGCTCATCGCGCGATGGTGGCGGCTCCGGCGGTTGATCACTGCCAGGCGGCGCGAGATTAATGCGCACGCCGCCGGCGGGAATCATGCCCGCCAGCGGCGACCGCTTGCCGATGGCAGGCCGCTGCCCGAAGCCGCGGCCGGGAGGGCTGCCAGCAACTGGCGGCTCACCGTGGCCCGGACGGGGTTCATCACCCGGTGGCGGAACGGGACCATCCCCCGGAGGCATCATGCCAGTACCTCCGGCGGTGCGACCCGCCACACGAGCGCACCAATCAGGATGGGACGCTGACGGGAGCTTTCCATCGGAAAAACTCTAGTGGCCCCGAACCCAGCCCGCCCGGCCGGCGAAACCGGCCCCGGAAAGTGGAAAAGGCCTGACCGCCCGTCACCCGGGGCCGACGCCGATTCGGCCCGGCCCGGTGTGGCCAAGCCCAGCGGCCAACAATCGCCGCTATGGCTCAGAAGCGCGTGCTCATCCTCGGGTGTACCGGATCCATCGGCACGCAGACCATCGAGACCACCGACCACCTCAACGCGCTGCACGCCGCGGGACGGTGGCCGCACAGCTACACCATCGTCGGGCTGGTGGCCGGGCGCAACACCGAGCTGCTGGCCAGGCAGGCCCAGCAGTGCAAGGTGACGAATCTCGGTCTGGGACACGCAGCTGGCAAGGCGGACCTGGTCGGCCAACTCGGCTCGCAGGCCGCACGTTGCACCATTCGCACCGGGCCTGATGCCGCCGAACAACTGGTTCGCGAGGTGGAGGCGGACATCGTCGTTGCCGCGATGGTGGGTGCGGCAGGGATCCCCGCGACGCTTGCCGCCGCGGCGCTGGGCCGGCAGATTGCCTTGGCAAACAAAGAGACTCTCGTTGCCGCGGGCGAGTTGATCGTGCCAGTGTGCCGGCGCACGGGTGCCACGCTGCTGCCGGTCGACAGCGAGCATTCGGCGGTGTGGCAGTGCCTGGCTGGCTCACACACGACCGAGGGTGCAGTGGCCGGGGCGGCCCCGCTGAACGCGGGCCCGGAGGTGCAGCGGGTGATTCTGACAGCCTCCGGCGGCGCGCTGCGGCACCTCAGCCGCACCGACGCGTACAACGCCACGCCGGAGATGGCGCTCAAACACCCGACGTGGAGCATGGGCGCCAAGGTGACGATCGACTCGGCCTCGCTGACCAACAAGGCCTTTGAGATCATCGAGGCCCACTGGCTCTTCGGCCTTGAGCCCGAGCGCATCGGCGTGCTGATTCACCCGCAGTCCATCGTGCACTCGCTGGTGGAGTACGCCGACGGTTCGGCGATCGCGCAGCTCTCACCGCCGGATATGCGTCTGCCGATTCAGGTGGCACTGTGCTGGCCGCACCGCGGCGACGGTGTGGCCCGCCGCATGGACTGGGCCGCGCTGCGGACGCTGGAGTTCAGCTTGCCCGAGCCGGGTCGCTTTGCCGCGCTGGATGCGGCCGACACGGTGATGCGCCGGGCGGGCACCAGCGGCGCGACGTTCAATGCGGCCAGCGAGGTGGCCACCGAGGCGTTCCTGGCCAAGCGGATCCCCTTCGGCCGCATGGGCGAGGTGGTGATGCGGGCGATGAGCGAACTGGGCCACTCGCCGGTGCGCGATCTGGCAGATGTGCTGGCCGCCGATGCCGAAGCGCGGCGGTGGACGGCGGGGGCGATTCAGTAGAAAGCCCCCACCGCGGAGGATGGGGGAGCGATGCACGGCGTGCTTGGCCCAGAAGCGGCACCATCAACCACCCCGCCCTGCCGGGCTGGGGTTCCTATCGGCGCGCAAGGCGCTCAGTCGTCGGGGTTGGCGTCGGCCAACGCCGCATAGTGCTCCCACCAGGTATCGTCCTTGGGTAGCGCTGCACCTTGTCCGTGAAGCACGTAATAGCGGGCGCCGCTCACGCTGCGTTCGCAAAAGAGCAATCGCGTTGACCCGTGACGGCTCCAGACCCGTGTCTCAGCACCGATCACACCGGCCTCACGGAGCACTCGCGTCGCGCGGGCCTTGAACACAGTCATCATCGCGTCCTTGCCTGCATCTGGCCATACCACCGCGTGCACGTGGTTGGTCCGCACGTTCAGGGCGATCAACTTCCACCCACGGAACCTGCAGGCATCGCGGATTGCCGCATCAACAACCGATCGTGCTGCGGCATCGAGCACGAACGTGTCGTCGTTCTGGATCTGCTGCGACCAGTGAGACAGCCGCGGATTCCGGGCGATTCCGCGTTCGCCGTAGATGTTATTGACGCGATTGACGGAGCCACGCTCGTCGCCCGGATGCCAAGTGCCGAAGGTCCGGAAGGTCAGGAAGTACGCCAGCGGATCGGAGTACATGACGAAGTGTACGAAGCCCGCCAAGGCGGCCATGCCCCAATAGGAACCCCCATCCGGGAGGATGGGGGCGGGGAGCACTGAACCAGTCAGTACACGGGGCTCTGCACGAAGGTCGCGTGCGGCGGTTGGGAGCCGCAGAGCGTCCCTCTCCGTGAACGGCCTGCTTGGTCCGGAAGCGGCACCATCCACCGACCCCGCCCTGCCGGGCTGGGGTTCCTATGGCTCACTTCACCCGCTTGGCCATGAACTCCCGGATCTTGCCCGCGATGACCGTGCCTTCTTCCTCCAACGCGAAGTGGCCCGTGTCCAGCAGGTTGAAGTCCAAGTTCTTCAGGTCGCGCTTGTACGGCTCAGCACCTTCGGCCGGAAAGATCTGGTCGTTGCGGCCCCAGACAATCAGCGTCGGCGGCTGATGCGTGCGGAAGTACTCCTGCCACTTGGGATACAGAGGCGGGTTGGAGCCGTAGTCCTTAAACAGCGCGATCTGGATGTCCTTGTTGCCGGGCCGATCCAGACCAAGCTGATCGACCAGCCAGGCATCGGGGCTGATGGTCTCCTTGTCCCGCACGCCGTGCAGGTACTGCCACTTGGTGGTGTCCAACGTCAGGAAGCCCTCGAGCTTGGTCCGCAGTTCCGGCGTCGGGTTCTTCCAGTACTCCTTGAGCGGGGCCCAGAAGCCGTCGGGCAAGCCCTCCACGTACGCGTTGCCGTTCTGGATAATCAGCCCGGTGATCCGCTCCGGCTGCGCCGAGGCGATACGGAAGCCCACGGGTGCGCCGTAATCCTGCACGTAGATCGCAAAGCGGTCGACACCAACGGCGGCAGTGAACTTGTTGACGATGCGGGCGAGATTGTCAAAGGTGTATTCAAACGTCTTGGTATCAAGCGCGGAACTGTTGCCGTACCCCGGATAATCCGGCGCGATGACGCGGTACTTGTCCGACAGTGCGGGGATCAGATCTCGGAACATGTGCGAACTGCTAGGGAAACCGTGCAGCAGCAGGATCACCGGCGCGTCCTTCGGCCCCGCCTCACGATAGAAGATGTCCAGGCCGTCGACCTTCGCGGTCTTGTAGCGGATCTGCGGTGCACCGGTCGCCCGCGGCGGCAGCGTTGCCGCCTGCATCGGTGCGGCACCCGCGGCCACCTCCGGCCCGCGGGCCTGGACAACCGAACCCGGCGTGGCGGTGCCGACCAGCACGGCCAGGCCCGCGACAGCGGCAAGTGAAACAGCGGCGGAGAACATCTTGCGATTCATCTGAGAGACTCCATTGATCGTGGCTTGCGTGACCCGCACTTCCGAACACCGGCGGCAGGACACACCTTCAGATGCAATGCGCCGCGGTGATGTGACAGCATTCAAAGAGAATGTCGCACTGGTTCAGCCCGGCTCTCGCGCGCAACACGATCACGACCGCATCGCACCACCGCGTGTTCGGCTCGCCACTTCATCACACACAAACAACCACGGCCGGTCCACTGCAAGAAGCAGCAGAAACCGGCCGTGGCTGTTGGTGGTTGTGTGAGACGATCAGGGCCGCCTCAGTGTTAGCGAGCGGCCGTGCTGTGCGCCTCAACGCGGGGGAAGTCCACATCAACATCAAATGCCCGGTTGAAGAAGTTGGTAAACACGTTCTGGGCCACGGCAGCGACAATCTCGGCGAGCTCCGCATCATCGAAGCCGGCCTTGCGCACCGCATCGACATCCCCGCCCGTCACGCCGCCGCGGCGGTCCAGCACGGCCTGGGCGAAGGTCAGTGCGGCAGCGGTACGCGGATCTTCCGAGCGGCGGTTGCGGGCATCATCGATCTGGGCCTGGTTCAACCCCGCGAGCTTGCCCAGGGCCGAGTGGGCCGAGAGGCAGTACGTGCAGGAGTTGCTCTCGGCAACCAGCAGCGCGATCTGCTCGCGGATCTTCGCTGAGAGCTTGGCGGTGCTCATCGCGCCGTTGAACTGGGCGTAGGCCGAGAGCACCGCAGGCGAGTTCGCCATGACGCGGGCCATGTTGGGCACCATGCCCAGGCCCTTCTGCAGCGCGGTGAAGATGTTCTGGTTGCTGCCGGTGGCGGACTCGATCGAAGCGATGGGAAGACGGGCCATGGGAAACTCCTGTTCATTCGTGGCCATCGCGCCGCGGGCGGAACATCCGTCGCGTGCTGCGGGGCCGTGTTGTGCGGATCGGGACTGTCCGGAACGCTCCGGACTTTCTCGTGTCGCGGCCGGCGTTGTGCTGGCTGACATCAGTCAGATGCAGCCGGGCCGCCACGTGTGACAGCAAAGCTCTGATTTTTGACGTTTGGTCCGCGGTCGGTAATCGGACCGTGCGTGGTGCAGCGGCACGAGAAGACCGGGCGACGGGCAAAACCGGGTTCATAGAGCCCGCACCGGCCCCCCGCTACGCTCCGCCAATGGTCCCCGCCACGCTCCGAAAGCTCGTCTTTGTGCTGCTGGCCATCGCCTCCGTGGGTGTGGCCGGCTACGCGATCGTCGCGTACTCGCTGCGGCCGCTGGGCTCAACGGTGCACCCGCAGATGCGCGCGACATACAACGCGCACGCACCGTGGATTCTGACGCACATCTTCGCTTCGGCCATCACGCTGTTGCTTGGGCCGTGGCAGTTTGTGACCTCGGTCCGCACGCGCTGGCCGCGGTTTCACCGCATCAGCGGGCGGCTGTACCTGGGTCTGGGCGTGCTGGCCGGTGGCATCGCCGCGCTGTACATGTCGTTTTATGCCTTCGGCGGCATGATCAGCACAAGCGGCTTTGCGCTGCTGGCTGTGGTGTGGCTGGCCACCGGTGCCATGGCCCTGCACACCGCCCGGGCGGGTGACTTTGCCGCACACCGCCGCTGGATGATCCGCAACTTCGCGCTGGCGATGGCCGCCGTCACCCTGCGGCTGGGTCTGGCCGGGGGCTTTGCCTCCGGCATGCGGTTTGAGACGTTCTACCCCTGGCTCGCGTGGCTTTCCTGGATACCCAACGTCGTGATTGCCGAGTGGATCATCATGTCCACACGCCGCCGCGGGGCAGATGCAAACTCCCCCAAACGCTGAGCACAACGCGAGTTACTGGCCGCCCTGCTTGCGGGCCCGCAGAATCGCATCAACAAGCCCCGCCGGCACGGCCGGACTAGCCGCCGTTGCAGAGTCGTGCCGCTGACGCGGGGCAAGCCCGGCGGTCAGTGCGGCGGCCTTGCGGTAGTTATCCAGATACACCCGGCAGTTGGGGCAGATTCCAAAGTGCTGCTCGAACGCCTGCACCTGGGCCGGGGCGAGCGCACCGTCGACGTAATCGAGCAGAAAGTCCACGCAGTGGCGGCACTTCAAGAGCTCCGCCCGGTCGGGGCATGCCTCCGGCGGCGGCAGATCGGCATCGGGATTGTGTGGATGGGCGCTCATCGGGACTGCTCCAGCATCACCGGCTCCAGCAGCGTCATCAGGGCCTGTCGTCCGCGATGAAGCCGCTGGCGGACCAGCGCATCGCTGATCTGCAGCGATTCGGCGACGGCCCTGGAATCAAGCCCTTCAACATCGCGCAGAACCAGCACCGCGCGAAACTCATCGGGCAACTGGTCCATCGCCTGCCGCAGGGCCTCCTGCTGTTGGATGCGCGCCTCCCCCTGATCTGTGACAGCCGCCCACACTTTGGGCTGCTCATGATGCAATCCGCTGGCCTCGAAGGTTGGCAACAGGGCATCCAGCGAGACATCGTCCCGGCCGCCTTGCCGCCGAGAGCGAGCCAGCACGGCGTTGACGGTGATGCGGTGCAGCCAGGTGCTCAGGGCTGATCGACCATCGAACGTCGCGATTGACTTGAAGACCGATAAAAATGCTTCTTGAACGGCGTCCTCGGTATCCTGCTCCGTCCGGGCGATGCGCCGGGCCACAGCGAGCAAACGCCCAGTCAGCGTACGGACCAGTTCCTCAAACGCGGCATCCTCGCCGGCCTTCAGCCGCCGGACCAGGTCCTGCTCGTGAGGCAGCGCGGCCTGTTCGCCCGCCGCGGCAGGACGGTTCACCGGGCTCGTGCTTGCGGGGGTACCGGGCATGGCGAGGCGATGTTATGGCCGGGGCCGGCTTGCTGATGCCGAAAGAAAAGGGCCCGGTGCCAGCGAACCGGCACCGGGCCCAGAGGGCTGACAGGTTGTCACATCACTTCAGCAGCCGATGGCGAACGCGTTGATGAAGGCGATGAAGTCGTTGCCGTCGATGGTGCCGTCGGGCTGGTCGGCCAGCGGGCCGCCGCCGGCGATGTCGGCCACGGGGTCGACGCTGGCATCACCGATGCCGAAGCTGTTGATGAAGGCGATGAAGTCGTTGCCGTCAACGGTGCCGTCTGGCGTGGTGCCATCGGCGCCGCCGCCGGAGACGTCGGCCGGCGAGCAGGACAGGGAGGGCGGGGTGGCCGTGCGGATCACGCTGGTCACGTCCATGCTCGAACCGTCAGAGAAGGTGGCCCGCGCGATGAAGTGCTGCACCGGGATTGTGAATGCCGGGGGCGCGATCGGCGAGAAGACAATCCGCCGGATCGAGGAGATCACCGTGCCGGTCGTCGTCGGAAGCGTGGCGATGCCCGAGCACCAGGCCACTTCAATCTCCGTCGTGCCGCCGACTGAGCGGGCCTGCCACGACACGTCGCTGCCGAAGCACTGGCTGCCCAGTGAGTACGCCAGAGACCGGCCCGCGACCAGCTCGATCTCACCGGTGACATCACCGGTGTCGTTGTGAAGCCGGGCCCGCACACCCGCGGCACCGGCGGTGCCGAAGTCGGGAACCAGCGTGCCGGTACCTGTGGGCGCATCGAAGGTGCTGCTCAGGCGGGCCGCCTGACCACCCTCATCGTCAAAGGCCTTCATGATGATCACGTGCCCGCGGCAGCACTTGTGCAGCTCGGTGAAGCCCGCCCCGGTGGCGCCGGGACCGGCATCCACCGACACGCCGTCTCGATCAGGGCTTTCCAGTCCGCCGACCACCAGCACGATACGGTCCTGGCTGGGAGTGGTCCCGTTCTGGAACCGTTCACGCAGTGTGGCGCGGCCTTCTCCGCGGATGGTCGCATCGAACGTGCTCAGCGAGGCGTCGGTCAGGACCAGATCAGACATGTCGTCGCAGTCCAGATCGGCCACGCGGATGACACCCTCGGTCGGTGCGCCCAGCGGGAGCACCGGCGTGAACTCCACGCAGGCGATGTTGCTCCGAGCGGACCAGACAAGACTCTGGACGGTGCAGGTTGCATCGTGCAGCTTGTTGTGGAACGGCGTGTGACGGGCGAAGTGGAAGTCCTGGAACTGCACCTTGCCAGAGCCCATACCTGTGCCAAACTGCGGCGGAGAAACCGGGTTCGTCCCGGTGATCTCGCTCATGGTGTAGCTGAGCGTGGCGCCGGAAACCGTGCCGGAGTCCACCACGTTGCCGCCGGAGTCCAGCAGCCGCCACTCGATGCCGGTGGCACCGACGCTGGAGAAGTCGACATCGTTGCCCAGCCGCGGCGGGCCGCCGCCGGGGAGACGGGCAACACGATGGTTGCCGTAGATCAGGCCGTCCCAGCCCTTGTGTTTGATCTTTATGGTCTGTCCCGCGGCCGGTGGGCTCAGCAGCGGGGTCATCTCGGCCCAGACGGTGCCGCCCCACTGACTGTCGAGCAGGAGCGAGGCGCCATCGCCGCCGGAAAGCCGCATGTTGCTCAGGTGCACCGAGCCATCGGCCTGCACCGTGGTGACAGCCTGCCCGATGGGGCTGACCGGGATGCTGCTGAGCCGGGCGTTCGTCGGCGGACGCAGGATGCAGCCGCCGAACTTGACGGGATTAACTGTCAGGCATGCGACCTGCGTGGTATCGACCTCGCACAGGTCGCGCTGCTGGTGCACCGGACGCACGACCATGCTGGCGACGCCGGGGACCTCGGACTGGCCGGGCAGCGTCACACGCTGTGTGCCGCCGGGGAAGCTGTAGATGATGCCGTCGGAGCGGAGGGTGATTTCATCTTCCCAGGCCTGGAACAGAATCTCGGGCCGCTTGCGGATGCGGACCAGCGGCTGCACCGTCGCCGAGCCGAGCTTCTGGCCGGAGGCCGAGAGCAGCACGACATCACAGGTCTGGGACCCGACGCCGGTGGCATCAAAGCCGATGAGGCGTGCCCCGGGGACCTGCTCTTCAAATACCGCCAGCAGGACGGCTTGACCGCCGTTGCTGGAGTTGTGCAGGGTCCAGATGCTCTCACCGAGGCCGGATGCACCGTTGCCGCCGCCGCCCCAACTCTGCCGGTAGGTCACCTCACTGCCGCGCTGGCGCTGGCCCAGGGCCAGCAGGGCGTTGCCGTAGCCCCAGGTGCCGGTGTTGGAAAGCGTCAGGCTCACGCGCCCGGCGTCGCAGGCGTCGGCATCATCGCACTCCTCGCGGATGACGGCCTGACCGGTCGCGGTAAACGGAACATCGAAGGTGTGCATCGCTGCGCCCGTGACGGCGAAGTTGCCCAGCCCGGAACCAGTGACCACGGCGGAGTACAGATCGCCGAGGATCACATCGGTGCCACAGCACGCCGACGTGATCTCAAGCTCGGCGGCATCGCACTCGATGGTGGTGCCGGTCGCCGGATCGGGCAGGGACAGGTGCATGCTGCCCCCGGCCACGCGGCACCTGATGGCCTTCTTGACTTCATAGCCCGAAGGCTTGACGGTCAGGCTCATCGTCGGCGAGATGGCGGGATTGCTCGCCGTGACGGCCACGCCCCACTGCGCAGTGGAGCCGTCGTAGGTCACATCACCCACGATGTTGCCGAACGAGTCGCGGGCCGTGACCCGCACCGAGGTGATGCCTGAGCCCGAGAAGTCGCAGCTCTGCCGCATCAGCCCGGCGGCGGTGGTCGTCAGGTCAACGCGGCCCTTGATGGTGCCGTCCCAGCCCTTGTAGCGGGTCCGCAGAGTGCGGTCAGACGAAGACGGACCGATCATCGGGCCGATGTCCACGGTCAGTCGCCCGCCCTTGCTACTCCGCCACTTAACCTCAACACCGTCCTGACCGGAGCTGCCGATGTTGGTGGCCACCAGACGGCGTTCGTCGGTCGTTGAATCCGGGTCGGCGATGCTCGCCGAGCCGACCGGCGCAATCTCAACACCGCCCTGGAAGATGGGCGTGTCGTACTGCACGCTGCTGACGGTGACCGAGGGCACCGAGGCGCCGGTGACCTGGATCTGCTCGATGAGGTCACCCGGTTCCGTCGGGTTCAGTGGCGTGCAGACCAGGCGGGCGACGTTGTCAAACACCTGGCCGTTGCTGCAGCGCACCACGGTCGTCGGCGAGCACGTCTGCACGCTGCAGCCATCGGCATCGCACGTACCGATGTATGTGATCGAGCCGTTGGCGGGGCAGTTGGACAGCTCGAAGGTCATCGCCGGCGCACCAACGACGATGCCGATGATCGCACCGTTGGAGCCGACCATGCGCACCGTGCACTCCGCAGCGCCGCGACCGGTGGCATCAAACGAGTACATCGGGTTGCCGGTCGCCGGGTTGGGGCGGACGCGCTGCTTGATGAGCGTGACGTGGCCGACGTAGTTCTTGCGGCCGTTGCCCTTGGCCGTGATGACCATCTCGCCGCCGAACGGCGTGCCGGCTCCGCCCGAGATCGGCGCCGAACAGGACAGCAGCACGTTTCGTGCCGCCAGATCGCGGTGCACCAGCCCCTCGCGGTGCAGGCTGCGCCCGGAGGTAAAGTCGATCTCGACACCGTCGAGCCCGCTGGAGCCGATGTTGCTGACCTGCAGCTTGCGCTCCGTCGGGGCACAGGCCACCGGCGGCGGCAGGTCGCAGAAGTCCGCCAGTGTGGCGGTGCCCACGGCGTAGTAGTCGGCAACCTTGCTGTCCACCGGCGGCTGGTCGCTGCTGGAGCGGGCGATGCCCTTGCTGCCCGCCGCGTTGGAGACCGTCAGCGAGGAGAGGCCGCGGGCCTGCAGATCGATCGATGACAACCCGCCCCACTGTCCGGGGCACGGGGAGGTGATGCAGATGATCGGGAAGAACTCCACGGAGCCCGCACCGTCGATCGGCGAAGCCGTAAGGCCGGAGACGCGCGTGGCGTGGTTCAGCGACCGCATCCGCGCCTTCCAGTGCTTGTAGGCCTCCCAGTTCGGCGGGAAGCCGTACTCAGCGTGCACCGACCACTGCGAGCTCTGGCCCGCGCCAGGGCCCGACACGCGGCAGGAGGCCGCCGAACCGTTGACCACACCGCTTGCCAGCTCAATACCCGCCGCATCACGCACCACCCAGCGCACGCTGGTCGCACCGGGGAAGTCACCGGCCATCGCACACTCGTTGCCGGCCAGTGCGGTCATCGATACCCGGCCGCGGATGATCGTCGGACTCTCGCGGAACCGCGCCGAGACGCTGGCACCCGGCGTTGCAAACAGCTGGGCCAGATCAAGGTCGCACGCGCCGCCGGTCTTGTTGTCGCAGGCGATGCTGACACCGTCCTGACCGCTGGAGCCGATGTTGCTCACCACCAGCCGCCGGCCCTGAACCGGACCCAGGGTGGCCCCGCCCATTGGCGTGTGCAGGAACCCGGAGGCGTACGTCTGCCCCAGGGCTTCACCGGCCATCGCCGAGAGAAGCAGACACGACGGAAGCAGTACGGATCGAACGGTCATGCGTCGGCTCATAGGAATAGCTCCATGGCTGTTCCCGTCGCGACGGATCGCATGTGGGTGCGGCATGACCTAGCAGGTCACGGGCCGAGCGCAGACGGGAACACCGTATCTGTCTTCGCACAGTGCCCCGAAACCTTGCAGTTGGCAACCCCGATCCCTGAAATGTGGGTCATTTCGATGGCCGGCGATGAACTCCTGCCGCGGGAGACCCCAGGGATCGGACCCCGCCCAGCACTGCGGCCGAGCGTGGGAGACCCTACCCAGTACACAATTGCCACCGGCAATTACCCCAGCTTCACGAAGCGTGGACCGCGACCCCGCTTGCCGCAGCAGGATCAGGCCCCTGGATGCGACCACCCTTCGACGGGCGTGGCGACCGTTCCAGCAGGCGTTCGGCGGCGGCCGATAACAGTACTTCGTTTTCGGCGCGATGCCGCTGCGTTCCGACCATTTGGGGTCAGGAACCAAGGCTACCGCGACATGTTCAGGAGAAGGTCATGTTCAAAGACGTGTTCCGGGCGGTCGTTGGGTTCCCTCTCGCGGTGGCGGTGGCGCTTGCGATCAGTACACCGGCGGCGGTTGCCGCACCGGTCGAGACGATTGTGCTGGCGCCGGATGGGAGCGGAGCGGGTCCGTTCTTTCGACCAGGGACCTCTTTCGAGTACACAGATCCGATCGCCTTCCAGCCATCCACAACGGCGTCCGTCCGCTCGGTTCGAATCTCGGGCCGTATCGATAGCGACAATCCTGATTGGCCGTTCATCGGCCTTGGCATCGCCGTGGCGACACCTGATGGATTGATAACAGAGCTGAACGCGCCATTCGGCCACCGCCTCCTCCAAACTCCGTTCGAAGTCATCGATCTGCGATTCGATGTCCCCGTGAACGTGGGCAACTCTGGCGCGTGGTCGGCGTACTTCTTCGACCCATATGCGTATGCAGACCGCCCGCTCTGCCGGTGGGCTCCCGGCTTGACAATCGTTCTCGATGACGTGCCATTGATCCCGGCGACCACGCCAGACCTTGGCACTGTTTCCGCCGGGGTCACTGTGGTTGATGTACCGGTTCCGGCAGCAGGATTCGGCTGGGTTCAGTTCACGCTTCCCGACTTTGGCAACAGCGGGGTTGACTACGTCGATGTGGATACCGAGCTGAATCCTGGGCAAGATACCTTTCTGTTTGTCGGTGGGCAAGACGGACGGGATCAGACATGGGACTGGGACTCCGGCAGCGGCTCGCTCGCACAGCTCTCCTTCGGTGCCGGAGCTCGGTGCGGACCAGGTGATGGCGACGCGCTGCGTGGATCGCCGTGGCGCTTCTCGACACCCCTGTATCTTGGTGTCAGCTTCGCGCGGCCGCGGATGAACACAAGGCCGATCAGCATTGCAAACGTCGCTGGCAGCGGCGGGATAGTCCGGGTGCGCTTCACCGCGGGCCGGAGCACACCGCCTACTCCGCTGCCAACAGCGTCCATTGCCAGCATTACCGCCACCCCGCCGATGCTGGAAGAACGCACCATCGAAGTGCCGCCAAACGGCATCGGGTGGTGCGAGTTGGAACTCACCGAGGACATGTGGGCACGAAACGGCGGGCGATTCATGGACCTGGCTGCGGTGGCTTCGAACGGCGTGACGCCGTCCATGCTCCTGTTCGATGCACAGACCGGCCAGGTCGTCGGCTCAGCCCGGTCTGATGATCCCGCAGTGCCGGCCGCATTCGCCTATGGCCGAGGGCTCCCTGGCGATGTGCGCGGACGCGATGATCGCCCCGCCGGTCGGTACTTGCTGGCCGTCATGGATGGGCCTTGGACCGCTGTTGCGCAGCCGTTCCTGATCTGCCAGGAGCAGGGCCCCAATGCACCCACGCGACCCGGCGGGTCCGTGACACTGCGGCTGACCACCGGTACCCGGCCGCTGTATGTGCCGCCAGCCATTGATCTGGGCACAGTCAACGGAAGCTTCAGCACCACTGTTTCGCGGAACGTGATACCCGGTGAGAAACTCGTGGCCCGCTTCACGCTCGCCAGCGATGTCGCCGCTGATGACTTCTATCTTGATATCGATGGCATCGGAACCGACGCACCTCCGATGAACTCGCATGTCATCGGCCTGTTTGACGCGAGTGGCCAGGCGCTGTCGGACCAGACCGCTGGTTTCCCACGTGCATTCGCCGGTGCCGCCTACCAGCGGCCGACACAACTCAGCTTTGGCAACGCCCCCGCCCGGCCCGGCCCCGACTTCGGTATTGCCTTCGCCAATCAGACTCCGGGGCTCCTGCGGGCTGGGACCTACTACATCATCGCGGCGTGCAGCACCGGGGACCGCTCCATCTATCCGTGGGAGTTCATCCTTCTCCAGTCCCCCTCCGGCACCGGCAGACTGACCCTCAATATCCGCGCCGGCGGCGGCGCGGTCGCACTTCCCTGCACCGCCGATATTGACCGCGACGGCACCGTTGACGGCACCGACTTTGTCACGTTCATCAATAGCTTCGCCATCGGCGATGCTGCCGCCGATGCCGCGGCAGATGTCACCGGAGGTACCAACCCCGCCAACACGTCGGGCGGACCCGACGGCACCATCGATGGCGCCGACTTCATCGCCTTCATCAACAGTTATGCTGCAGGGTGCTGACCGCACCGCAGCAACAGCCACATCATCGAGACAGAAGCGACAGCGGCGGCCCACTTCGGGCCGCCGCTGTCATTTCATGTGTTGCCCGGGCCATCGCTCGCTTCATCCCGGCGTCGGCCGCGAGAGCTGGATTGACTTGACCACCTGGCCGTACAGCCACGCCACGGCGCGGCTGAGCCAGAGGGTGGCTGTCAGCAGCAGGAAGCCGACGACGGACATCAGCGCGTACACACTCGGCGGGACCGGCAGCCGCCCGGTGATCGGGTCGGCGATGTAGTCGGTACCCAGCAGGTGGATCCGCGCTCCGGGCCGAATGTGGATGCCGGCGTGCTCGGGCAGCAGCGTGGCCAGGGGTGCAAACAGCAGGCTCACACCCACCGACAGCAGCGTGACCATAAAGATGAAGACAGCCAGCGCCACAGGGAAGTTGCCGATCCAGAACGCCGTGGCCAGCCACGAGCGGATGTCCGTCAGCCAGGCGACGATCGTCGGAACCACACCGGTGCCGTGACGGACCGCCGGCCCGCCCCGCCGCGGCATGCGGATGCCCAGCATCGCCTCGATCAGTCGGCCGTTGAAGACTGTCAGCACGCGGGCCATGGCCAGCGTCGCGGCCAGCAGGGGCAGGCCAATCAGCACAGGGATGAGACTGACCGAGAGACTGACGCCCGTGAACACCAGCGTAAAGAACACCGTCGCAAAGATGAAGCTGAGCAGCAGGTAGCCCACCGAGCGCCACGCCAGCGGATGGGCCCAGATGCCGAAGATCGGGATCCGCGACAGCAAGTTCGGTGCGGCGGCGGGTGGGTCGTAGGGGTTCTCCACCGGTTCCGGATCCGGGGAGCTCGTGTTGCTGGCCGATCGCGCCGCGGCGGCTGCCGCACCCGCGGTGACGGCGGTTGCCACACCGGTCAGGATCGCTTCGCGCGCCTCACCCGCGGCACCAGATGGTGGAGTGGCTGGTGCCGCCGCGGCAGGCGGCGGCGGTGCCGCTGGCCCAACTGCTGGCTTGCTTGCAGGCTTCATCACCGGCGGCGCAGCCGGTGCGGGCGCGGGCCTGGCACTCGCTCGCTCTTTGAGCAGGTCGTCCCACGGTCCGGCCTTGGGCCGCGACATGCTCAGCATTTCACTGCCCCAGGGGCCGCTGGCCCGTCCGCCGGCCCGGTACGCCGCGGCCACCTCCGCCGGCTTGCCGAACTCAGCGATGGCATCGCTCGCTGACCGCCCGGCACTGATCGCGGCCATCAGGTGATCTTCCGCATCGGCCAGCATGTCGTGCACCACCGCGGGGTCCAGCCCGGTGCCGGCAGCCTGCAACTCGTTGAGGTAGCGGATCACCTCGATCAATCCAGCCTTCGTCTTCCGGCTCATGGCCACGCTCCGATCGTGCCCGCAACCCAGGCCTGTGTTCGCTTCCAGCTCTCAATCCACGCCGCCAGCGTCCGCCGCCCAAGGTCGGTGATGCGGAAGCACTTGCGGGCCGGACCCTCCGTGCTCGGCACCAGCGTGCTGCTGACCAGCGACTCAGTCTCCATGGTCCGCAAGATGGGGTACAGCGTCCCGTGCTTGACGGCAAAGCCCTCGGGCGCGCCCTGCGAGAGGGTGCGGGCGATCTCGTAACCGTGGATCGGCTCCGGCGAGCGGGCGATGGCCGCCAGCACCACCAGCCAGATCACACCGACACCGACATCCCGGGCCACCTTTTCATCGAGCGTCGAGGCCGCGACCGTGCCGGTCGTTGGCGAGGTCAGAATTGCCGGCGGCTCACCACCGGCCGGCAGCGGCGGGGGTTGAGTTGGATCATGGGAAGCTGGTTCCATACAGACCGGTATTGCGGAAAGCACAATACTGCGTTTCACAGAGAACCATGATTCCCGGCCACAGGCGGTGTTTCACCGCGCAAATGGCATGATTATTCGGACTATCAACCGCCTCTGCCCTTCTATATATAGACAGCCCCCCGGGCCAAGCCAACTAGCCCATCGGACTGGGCGCCTGAAACAAACCCGGGAGCCCGGCGTTTGGTGAGCATCATGAGTGCGGCACCAACACCAGTCCCCGGTTCGAACCCGCCCCGCGCACAGACTGGTCGCCCACGCCGCGGCTGGGTGGTGTGGCTGGTACTGGCGGCCGTCGTCATCGCTGGCGGCGTGTACATGCGGACGCGGATCAACTTTGGCAGTGCCCTGCCGGGGACGATGGATGCCGCGTACTACCCGGTGCAGGCCCGGCACCTCGTTGAGCATGGGCGGCTGATGTATGACGACATGCCGCTGCTGTTTGTGATGCAGGGGGCGACGGCCAAGGTCATCTCGGTGGTCACCGGTCAGGCGTTTGACCCGGTCGCACTGTTTGTCTCGCGGGCGATGGACTGCATCCTGGGTCCGCTGGCGGCGCTGTTTGTGGTGCTGATGGGTCGGCGGATCGCCCTTGATGGCGGTGCGGGGAGCGATGGCGGGTTCTCCGCCGGCAGGAAGGTGTATCTGGCGGCGCTTGCCGCGGCGTGTGCGGGGGTGTTTGCGGTTGTGTGCACATCGCAACTCCGCCTGGCCTCGGACTTTCAGAAGAACTCACTGGGGCTGGTGTGGCTGGCCGCCGCGGTGTGGGCGATGCATGAGGCCATGATCCGGACCAGCCGGTCGCTGCAGGGCGGCATGATGATGGGGTCGATTCGTGCCGCGGCAGGGCCGTGGCTGGTTGCCGGAACGATGGTGGTGCTCTCGGTACTGACCCACTACGGCGCGTTTGGTGCCGCAGCACTGACGGTGGGATTGATCGGGCTGTGCTACGCCGCGCTGACGGTGCGCACGTCGGTCAAGGTGCTGCTGCTGAGCCTCGGTGCCGGCGTGGTGCTTGCGGCCGGAACGTTCGGGCTGCTGTGGCTGTTTGCACCGACCCGCGCCGAGCGGCTGATGCAGTTTCCGAGCATCATCTTTGATCGTAACTCGTTTTCGTGGAGCAGTTTGTTTGGCGGCTCAAGTGCCAGCAATGCTGGCGGGCCGGGCGGCTTTGGCGGGCGAGGTGGAGGGCCGGGAGGTATGGGTGGGCCCGGAGGTCGGGGTGGGCCGGGGGGCGACTTGCTGCCGATCGTTCAGGGCGTGTACTTCACGATGATTCCCGGCATGCTTGGCATGATCGCCCTGTGGCTGCGGTCACGCGGCAGCGAACGCAAGGTGCCCGCGGCGGATGTGGCGGTGTGCCTGGGCAGCGGCCTGGCGGCACTGGCACTGGCCTGCCCGCTGATCAACATGGAGTACGCCAACCGGCTGACGATCATGGCCTCGGTCCCGGCGGCGTTGTGCCTGACGCCCCTGCTGGTGCGGCTGACGACTTCACGGAATGTGGTTGTCTCGGCGGTCGGCACGCTCGCGGCACTGGCGATTGCCGGTGTGAGCATCGCGGGCGTGATGGGTGACCGGGGCCGGGGCGGGCCGGGTGGACCGGGTGGGCCGGGAGGTGGCGGACCAGGCGGCATGGCTGGCATGGGTGGACCGGGCGGCGGCGGGCCGGGCGGGCCAAGTGGTGGTGGTGGGCCAGGCGGCGGCATCATGAACGAGCAGCTTGCCGCGGAGATGGTGTCGCTGCGTGAGCACATCCCCAATCCGGAGAAGACGCTGATCGTCGCGGCGCACGGGGTGGAGTGGTGGGCCGCGTTCTATCTTCATACTCCGGTGCGGATGGGACAGATCCCGGAGAACGCCTACGACCGCTACGACCGCGTGCTGGTGCTGCAGTCACGCGGCGGGCCGGGTGGTGGTGGGCCGGGTGGCGGTGGTCGCGGCGGCCGCGGCGACATGGGCGGGCGGCCGCGGGGTGACCGGGAGCAGATGGCGCGCGACGATCGTGGTGGCGAGCGGCCGCAGCGTGGCGCAGAGCTGGGCTTTGCGCCTGGTGAGTTCCTGCCACCCGGCTTTGAAGACGATGGACAGCATGGAGATTTCCGCGGTCCGCCGCCGGGGATGGGTGGACCAGGTATGGGGGGACGAAACGGCCCCGGTGGCATGGGCGGACGCAACGGACCGGGCGGCTTTGGGGGTCCGGGCGGACCCGGCGGCCCCGGTGGCCCGGGCGGACCTGGTGGTCCGGGCGGACCCGGCGGCATGATGCGTGCAATGGTGCCGGAGAACGCGACGGTGGTCGCCCGTACCGGCTCGTACACGCTGTACGAAGTACCCAGGCCGTAACGGGGTTCCTGCCGCGGCAAGGCGCGGGCAGGCGGCCCGCACTGCTGGCCCGCGTACCGCTTACCCTTGCTGCGTGAGCCCCACTGATCCCACGCCCCGCTCGGCCCCCGCACCACTGCCGACAGACGGCACAGGCCTGATCGGGCTGGATGCCTGGCTCAAACCCTTTGCCCCCGCGCTGCGGCTGCGGCATGCCAACTACCGGCGGCGGCTGGAACAGATCGTCGAGACCGAGGGTTCGCTGCTGAACTTCGCCCGCGGGCACGAACACTTCGGCTTCACGCGGGGGCAAGCAGCCGGTCCGGGCGGGAAGATGGAACCGGGCCTGTGGTACCGCGAGTGGGCGCCCGGGGCGCACTACCTCTCGCTGGTGGGAGACTTCAACCAGTGGGACCGCGGCGCCAACCCGATGGTGCGCGATCCCTTCGGCGTGTGGAGCACGTTCCTGCCCGACCGCGTGTACGCGGGGCGCATCGCCCACGGCAGCAAGGTCAAGGTGCACGTGGCCAACCCGTTCTCACCGGCGGGCAAGTCGGGCCCGGGCGGGCACAGCGACCGCATCCCGGCGTACATCCGGCGGGTGACGTTTCAGCCCGACGGCTCCAACGCCGCCGGCGAGGTCTGGCTGCCGCCGGAGTACCAGTGGAAGCACACGCCGCCGGTGTTTGGCAAGGACACGGCCCTGCGCATCTACGAGTCGCACACCGGCATGGCCCAGGAGCATGAGCGGGTGGGCACGTTCGCCGAGTTTGAGCAGGAGATCCTGCCGCGCATCGCCCGGGCCGGGTACAACACGGTGCAGCTGATGGCGGTGCAGGAGCACCCGTACTACGGATCGTTCGGCTATCACGTCAGCAACTTCTTTGCCGTGTCATCACGCTTCGGCACGCCCGAGGAGTTCAAGTCACTTGTCGATGCCGCCCACGGCATGGGCCTGAAGGTGCTGCTGGACCTGGTGCATAGCCACAGCGTGAAGAACACCGTCGAGGGCCTGGCGTGGTTTGACGGCACGGACCACCAGTACTTCCATGCCGGCGGCCGCGGGCTGCACCCGGCGTGGGACAGCATGCTGTTTGACTACTCCAAGCCCGAGGTGCTGCGGCTGCTGCTGAGCAACGTGCGCTACTGGCTGGAGGAGTACCACGTCGACGGCTTCCGCTTCGACGGTGTGACGAGCATGCTCTACCTGGACCACGGGCTGGGCAAGGTCTTCACGTCGTACGACGACTACTTCGGCGGCAACATCGACCACGATGCCGGCGTGTACCTGCGGCTGGCGACGGAGGTGGCCCACGCTGTGCGGCCCGATGCGGTGTGCATCGCCGAGGATGTCTCGGGCATGGTCGGCATTGCGCGGCCTGTCAGTGAGGGCGGCTTTGGCTTTGACTATCGGCTGGCCATGGGCACGCCGGACTACTGGATCAAGATCATCAAGGAACGCCGCGATGAGGACTGGTCCATGGGCGAACTGTTCCACACCATCAGCAACCGCCGGCCGGGTGAGGACCACATCGCCTACGCCGAGAGCCACGACCAGGCCATGGTGGGTGACAAAACCATCGCCTTCCGGCTGATGGATGCCGAGATGTACTGGAAGATGAACAAGGCGAGCCAGTCGCTGATCATCGACCGCGGCATCGCGCTGCACAAACTCATCCGGCTGCTGACCTTCTTCCTGGGTGGTGAGGGCTGGCTGAGCTTCATGGGTAATGAGTTCGGCCACCCCGAGTGGGTCGACTTCCCGCGTGAGGGCAACGGCTACAGCTACAAGCACGCGCGGCGGCAGTGGTCACTGGCGGAGAACCCCTCGCTGCGGTACGAACAGCTCGGGGCGTTTGACCGCGCACTGCAGGCACTCGATGAGCGGTACCACGTGCTCCGCTCACCGGCGGCGGTGATGCGCCAGTGCTACGAGCACGAGAAGCGACTGGTGGTGGAACGGGCTGGGCTGATTCTGGCGGTGAACCTGCACCCGACGGCCAGCGCGCCCGACTGGCGCGTGGGCATCCCGCGCGGGGCGGACCAAGCCGGCGTGCTGAACACCGATGAGCCGGAGTACGGCGGGCACAGTCTCATTGCCGCGGGCCAGCGGTATCCCTGGCAGCCGGTGGAGTGGGACACGCATGGCCAGAGCGTGCAGATTTATGTCCCGGCAAGGTCGGCGCTGGTGATTGGGGTGGTGTAAGGCGGTGTCGGCGTAGGCCTTGCGGCCTTTCATCGCGAAGCGATGGCGGTTCATAGCCGCGGGTCGCCGCGAAGCGGCACCCGCGGGATCATGTGGTGCGTGCGCGGCCCACCGCGCAGCGGTGGAGGTGGGCGGGGGAGGAAGCTGCCTCCACCGCTGCGCGGTGGGGCGGTGTTCGATCACCGGGCACGTCGGGTGCCGCTGCGCGGCGACCCGACGCGAGTGACCGGCACCGCGTTGCGGTGCGAAGGCGAAAGGCAGAAAGCCCATCGCCCGGAATGGCGAT
>CAILKP010000025.1 GCA_903834785.1 uncultured bacterium | reverse complement strand
TCGGCGACCTGCGAGCGCATCACCGCGGCATCGGTGCGCAGCTTGGTCGTGGCGGCCTTGCTGGCCTGCCGCGCGATCTGCGCATCGTTGAACGACTTTCGCGCGGTGCCGGTGGCCGTCGTCAGCGCGGTCACCTGCGCTGCGGTCAGCCCGATGGCCGCGGGCGCGATGGCCCACACCGCGTTGTGGGCTTCACAAAACTGGATCTGACCGATCGTGGTGTCAGGAAGGACGCTCATGCTGGTGCTCCGGAGATGGGGTGATTGCCCGCCCGGGAGCGCACGGCGGAACCACTCCGCATCAGGTACACTCCCGCGTGTGCTGGCCTGCATCCACGCAGCGCGAGCACCTTCAGCGGCATCGGCGGGAACGGACCCGCACTTCAAGGGAGTTTGCATGAATAACACGATTTCGGGAGCAACCACAGCGGTTTACACGGGCACGGGGGCGATCGACGTTCGAACGGACGAGGTTGTTGTTCGAACCAAAGGAGCGTTCGTTCGAACTCAAGGAACTTTCGATCGACCAACAGGAGCATTTGTTCGAACGGAGGGAACCTCCGTTGGCACGGAGGAAGCACCCGGGGGCATGAACCGACCGCGTGGCATGGCGCGGCGTCCGGAAACTCTGTTGCGGATCCGGAATGTTCTGCATCGTCTCGCCGTCACGCTGCTGCTCGGCGCCCCGCTCGCACCCGCCCTGGCGCAAAATCTGCAGTGGACGCGGCAGATCGGTACGGCGGTAGACGAAAACGCCTACGGCGTGGCCGCAGATCCTGTGGGCAACACGTACGTCACCGGCTATACCTATGGTGACTTTGGCGGACCAAACGCAGGCCTCAGCGACATTTTTCTGACCAAGTTCGATCCTTCGGGCGGGCTGCTCTGGAACCGCCAGACCGGCTCGGCAGGTGATGACTACGCAAAAGGCGTAGCCATAGATATCGCTGGCAATGCGTATATCACCGGCTACACCGACGGAGACCTTGGCGGGCCGAGCGTGGGCAACGGTGACATCTTCCTGACCAAGTACGATTCCGCGGGCAATCAGCTTTGGATGCACCAGATCGGAGCAGCAGGGACCCAATACGGCAATCAGGTGGCGGTGGATAGAGCGGGAAACGCGTACGTCTCCGGCGCCACCACTGGCAACCTCGGCGGGCCAAACGCCGGGGGTTGGGACATCTTCCTGGCGAAGTACGATGCATCCGGCAGCCTGCTTTGGCTGCGCCAGACCGGCTCGGACAAGGACGAACTGGTTTACGGCTTCGCCGTGGACAGCGACGGCAACACGTACATGACCGGGACTACTGAAGGCGAGCTCGGTGGACCGGCCAGCGGGAACCTGGACATCTTTCTGGCCAAGTATGATGCGGCTGGTACCCAACTCTGGGTCCGGCAAATCGGGACGCCCGCGTACGACTACGCCTTCGGTATGGCTGTTGATGCTGTTGGTAATGCCTATGTCACCGGCGTCACCGAGGGCAATCTCGGCGCGCCGAACGCGGGGGAGACTGACATCTTCCTTTCCAAGTTTGATGCGTCGGGCAACCAACTGTGGATCTGTCAGAGCGACGGGGGCGTGTTCAGACGCGCCACTTCGGTCGCTGTCAATAGCGTCGGTGAGGCGTATGTCACCGGCTACGCCTACAGCAACCTCGGCGGACAAAACCTCGGGCGCAGCGACATCTTCCTGAACAAGTACAATCCGGCGGGCAGCCTGCTTTGGACGACTCAGACCGGCACGACAGCATACGACTTCGCCACCAGCGCGGCCGTGGATGCCGCTGGCAACGTATACATTGCAGGTCTCACCGACGGAAACCTCGGTGGGCCAAGCGCGGGGGGCAGAGACATCTTCCTGGTCAAGTACGGCGCAGTGCCGGCCTGCTCTCCGGCCGACATCGCCGGCGGGAGCCCGCTGGGCAACGAGCCTGACGGCACCGTCGATGGCACGGACTTCATCGCGTTCATCAACAGCTTCGCCATCGGCGATGCGGCGGTCGACCCGCTGGCCGACATCGCCGGCGGCGGCGACACCGGCCAGGAGCCCGACGGGACCATCGACGGCACCGACTTCATCTTCTTCATCAACGCGTTTGCGATTGGGTGTTGATCTCTGCTCGACAGCGCGGAGCCGGATCCGCGAGCGAAAGGAATTACAGTGGAACTGACTTCTATCGACGGCTTTACGCGTGCAGTTGACGGGGCTCAGTCGCCGAGCACGGCAACCCGCAGTGCGTTGACAGCAATCGCAAGCGGCTTGCAGCTTCTGCGCACCTTCACGGTAACGCTTCTGCTCGCGGCCCCGCTCGCCCCGGCTGCAGCGCAGGAGCTGCAATGGGTGAGGCAGATGGGGACTGCTGGTTACGACTGGGCGAATGGTGTCGCGGTGGATAACGCGGGCAATGTCTACATCACCGGTATGGTCGCCGGCATCACCGCCGATGGACCAGGCTTCGGATCAGGGTACATCTTTCTCGCCAAGTACACTGCGGCGGGCGAGGTGCTGTGGACACGGCAGATCGGCGCGGGCACGGGTGACGGTGCGCGAGGTGTGGCCGTGGACGGTGCGGGGAACGTGTACATCACGGGCCTCGCGGCCGGCGACCTGGCCGGTCCGGCCGCCGGGGGCGGTGACATCTTTGTGGCAAAGTACGATGCCATGGGCACCCAACTGTGGATTCGCCAGACGGGCACTTCCGCTTACGATGATGCCACCGGTGTGGCCGTTGATGGAGCGGGCAACGCGTACATCTGCGGGAATACCTTTGGCGATCTCGGGGGTCCGATCGCGGGCGATGGGAGCCAGCGCGATGTGTTCTTGGCGAAGTACGACGCATCAGGCGCCCTGCTGTGGATCCGTCAGACCGGCAGGACGGGCCCTGATGAGGCCACCGGTGTGGCGGTTGATCGCACCGGGAATGCTTACATAACCGGCACGACCTACGGGAGCCTGGGCGGGCCGCTGATCGGGGGAACTGACTTCTTTCTGCTCAAGTACGACTCGCAAGGCATCCTGCTTTGGTCGCGGCAGAACGGCGGACCGAGCTACGAGGACGCAAGGGGTGTGGCCGTGGATAGTGCGGGCAGTGCTTATGTCACGGGCCTGACGGTCGGCAGCTTTGCACGTCCGAACCCGGTGGGCATGGACTACTTCCTCGCCAAATATGACGCGGTGGGCACCCTTCTCTGGGTTCGTCAGGCAGGTGAGACCTACAGCGATGGTGCGAGTGCCGTTGCGATAAGCGAGGAGGGCGATGTTGTCATCGCCGGAGCCACGATCGGCGAAGCAGGCTGGGCGAACCTGTTCAGAAGTGACACTCTTCTGGCAAAGTACAGTGCTTCTGGCTCTCGCATCTGGCAGCGGGCCGCGCGGAGTGGCATGAGCGCACCCGTTTGGGGTCTAGCGGTGGATCAGCAGGGCAGCATTTATACGGTCGGCTACACCGAAAGCGACTACGGCGGCACCAACGCGGGGGGGACCGACATGTTCCTGGCAAGGTACGGCCCGCTGCGGTGCGTCTCGCCGGCAGACATCGCCGGTGGCGACCCTCTGGGCAACATGCCCGACGGCACCGTAGACGGCACAGACTTCATCACCTTCATCGATAGCTTCGCCTTCGGCGATGCCCCCATCGACCCGAGGGCCGACATCGCCGGCGGTGGCGACACCGGTCTGGAGCCAGATGGGACCATCGACGGCACCGACTTCATCGCGTTTATCAACGCGTTTGCGATCGGGTGCTGATTTCAGTTTGACAGCGCGGAGCCGGATCCACGAGTGAAAGGAATAGCAATGAAAGTGAGTTCTATCGACGGAGCTGCACCTGCATCTGACCGGGTGCAGCCGCCGCTTGCGGCAACCCGGGGAGCATGGACGGCCCTGTCACGCAGCTCGCAGGTGCTGCGCCGTCTTGTCTTCTCGCTGGTGCTGGCCGCACCGCTGACGCCCGCCGCAGCGCAGGAGCTGCGGTGGGTGAGGCAGATGGGGACCACGACGGAGGACATCGCCACAGGAGTTGCTGTCGATCGCGACGGCAACGCATACATCACTGGCTACACCGGAGGCGAACTTGGCGGACCGAGTCTGGGCTGGCCGGGTGGCGCTGATGCGGTTCTGGCGAAGTATGACCCGTCGGGTACCCGTTTGTGGATCCGCCAGATCGGTACTGCGGTCGAGGATTACGCCACGGCGATCGCAGTCGACCGCCAAGGCAACGTGTACATCACCGGATGGACCAGCGACGACCTTGGGGGTATCGTGCAGCGACCCGAGCACATCTTCCTGTCAAAGTACGATTCGTCCGGCGTGCAGCGTTGGACTCGAGAGAGTTACACCGCCCGGGGTGCTCGGCCCTACTCACTGACGATTGATGCAGCCGGCACCTTGTATGCCGCGGGGATCATCGCTACGAATCCCGAAGAACCGAACCCGATGGGGCGGACCTATGACGGGTTCCTTGCCCGGTACGATTCTGCTGGAAGCCCGGTCTGGATTCGGCAGCTCGGCTCGGACAGAGGAGTCGACGATGTTGCCCTCGGGGTCGCGGCAGATGGTGAAGGCAACGCGTTGATCACCGGTTTTACGTGGGGAAGTCTCGGCGGAACGAGCGCGGGAGGCTCCGATGCGTTTCTGGCCAAGTACGACGCCTCGGGCTCGCGGTTGTGGATTCGCCAAGTGGGTTGGGAGGGTTACGACGTCTCTGAAGGTGTTGCCGTCGATCAGGCAGGAAACAGCTTCATCGCGGGTGTGACAAGTGGATTCGATGTCTTCCTGGCCAAGCATGATCCTGCGGGCAACGAACTGTGGCTTCGCACCTTTGGTGACCCGATCGCGAGTGATTGGGCCAAAGGTGTTGCGGTTGACGCTTCGGGTGACGTCTGGATCACGGGCGTCACGGGGGGCGCCCTGGGTGGCCCGAGCGCTGGTGGAGCCGATTTGTTCGTGGCCAAGTGCGATACGACGGGCAACACGATCTGGTTGCGCCAGTCAGGAACCGCCCCGCATGAAGAACCATACGCGATCGCGGTAGATGCATCGGGCAACGCGTACATCGCTGGGAGCACGACCGGCAGCTTCGGTGGACCGCACGCGGGCGGCGCCGGATACTGGGACATCTTCCTGGCCAAGTACGGCCCGGTCCCGGCCTGCTCGCCAGCCGATACCGCCGGTGGCGGTACCACGGGCAATGAGCCCGACGGCACGGTGGATGGCACGGACTTCATCGCCTTCATCAACAGCTTCGCCATCGGTGATGCAGCGGTGGACCCGCTGGCCGACATCGCCGGTGGTGGCGACACCGGCCTGGAGCCCGATGGGACCATCGACGGTACCGATTTCATCTTCTTCATCAACGCGTTTGCGATCGGGTGTTGAGCAACTGATCGCAGGGATGCGGCGAGTGTTGTTGTGATCAGCCGATGGCGGGCTGGCGTTCCCGGCCTTCAAGCCCTGTTCGTGGAGTTTGCCCGGACGGCCTAAAGTCAGAGCCGCACGACGACTGGAGCGTGGATCATGACCCCGGCAGAGAACTGGCAAACGCGGATTGTTGCAGACCCGGCGATTCATCACGGGGAGGCGTGCATTGCCGGGACGCGCGTGGCGGTCAGTGTGATTGTCAGCAGCCTTGCCGATGGCGACACGCCCGCGCAGATTCTGGCGAGCTATCCGCAGCTTGCCGCTGAGGATGTCGCCGCGGCGCTTCGTTATGCCGCCGAGGCTGAGCGCGGCTTTACGATGCAATCGATCCGGAAGGCGTCGTGAGCGTGGGGACGCCGGTTCGTTTCAAAGTTGATGAAGACCTGCCGCTGGAGGTGGCGAGGCTGCATTGTGACGGTGAGTGCCGATGCGATCCGCGTTCACGACACGCGCCGGTAGCGAGTCGGGGCCGATTCTGGCCGCGGAGCCTTGCCGCCCGTTGCTGATTGGCTGTCCATTCTCGTTATTGTGTCAAAGCGCCCAACCGGGCGTCCCCGATCAGCATCCAAACCCCTCCAAACCACCGAACAGCTTGCGTATGATTGGGCATTCCCTGTTCTCTGTCTTTTCATTTGGCAATTTGGCCATTTGACCATTTGGTGATTTGGTTCCCCAGCCCCCCCATGCAGATCCGCAACTTCTCCATCATCGCCCACATCGACCACGGCAAGAGCACGCTGGCGGACCGGCTCATGCAGGCGACCAAGGCGGTCTCGGCCCGTGAGGCCCGGGCCCAGCTGCTCGATGACATGGATATCGAGCGCGAACGCGGCATCACCATCAAGGCCTCGGCCGTGACTGTGATGCACCAGCACCACAAGGGCGACAAGACCGACAAGCTCGAGGAGGATGGCAAGGCGGTGCCCGAAGGTCACGATGATGGTGAGACCTTCATGCTCAACTTCATCGATACGCCCGGGCACGTGGACTTCAACTACGAAGTCTCGCGAGCCCTGAAGGCGTGTGAAGGGGCAATCCTGGTGGTTGATGCCACCCAGGGCGTGCAGGCCCAGACGGTGGTGAACGCGTACCTGGCGATCAACGAGAACCTGGAGATCATCCCGGTCATCAACAAGATCGACCTGCCGAGCGCTCGCTGCGAAGAAGTGGCGATGGAAATCGAGCAGGTGCTCGGCTTCAAGGCCGAGGACTGCATCCTGGTCTCGGCCAAGACCGGTGCGGGCATTCCGGAACTGCTGGCGGCCATCTGCGAGAAGATCCCCGCGCCGCGCAAGGCCGTGATCAAGCAGACGCGGGCGCTGATCTTTGATGCCCAGTACGACGACTACCGCGGCGTGGTGGTGTACTGCAGGATGATGGATGGCGAGCTCAAGACCGGCGACAAGATCCGCATGATGGGCACGGGGCGGAACTTCCAGATCACCGAGATGGGCAAGCGCAAGCCCAAGCCCACGCGGCTGACGAGCATCGGCACCGGTGAGGCCGGCTTCTTCTGTGCCGCCATCCGCTCGCTGGGTGATGTCCGCGTCGGCGACACCGTGACGCTGGAAATCGACCCCGCCACCGAGCCGCTGGCTGGCTACAAGCCGCCCGTGCAGATGGTGTTCTGTGACTTCTACCCGGCCACCAGCGATGCCAAGGGCAGCGACTTTGAGCGCCTCCGCATCGCCATCGAGAAGCTCTCGCTCAACGACAGCAGCTTTACGTTCATCCCGGTGCACAGCGAGGCCCTGGGCTTCGGCTTCCGCTGCGGGTTCCTGGGGCTGCTGCACATGGAGATCATCCAGGAACGCCTGGAGCGCGAGTTCCAGATTGAGGTGGTGCAGACGGCCCCGACGGTGACGTATCGCGTCAAGATGCGCGACAACACGTTCTTTGATGTGCACAACCCCGCGGAACTGCCGGCCGGCGGCACGTACGAGGAGATCCTCGAGCCGATCTGCAAGATCGAGATCATCGTGCCCAACGAGCACTTCGGTGCGGTGATGAAGCTCTGCAGCGACCGCCGCGGCGTGTTCAAGGCCCAGTCGCTCGTTGGTGAGACGCGGCAGATGATCTCGCTGGAGATCCCGCTTGCGGAAATCATCTACGACTTCTACGACAAGCTCAAGGCCCTGACCAGCGGTTACGGCACGATGGACTACGAGGTCATCGACTTCCGCAGCAACGACCTGGTGAAGCTGGACATCCTGATTAACGGTGAACCGGTCGAGGCGCTGAGCTTCCTGTGCCACCGGTCGAGCGCCGAGTTCCGCGGCCGCCTGCTGCTGCGGAAGCTGCAGAAGCAGATCGACCGCCACCAGTTTGAGATCCCCCTGCAGGTGGCCATCGGCGGCAAGATCATCGCCCGCGAAACCATCAAGGCCTTCCGCAAGGACGTGACGAGCAAGTGCTACGGCGGCGATGTGAGCCGCAAGCGCAAGCTGCTGGAAAAGCAGAAGGAAGGCAAGAAGAAGATGAAGGCCGTCGGCCGGGTGGACATCCCGCAGGAGGCGTTCATGGCGGTGCTGGATCAGGGAGAGGATTGATCCCTCCCGCCCCTCCCGCCCCTCCCGCGCCCAAGCCGAGCCGCACGCCGGATCGCCGCAACAGAAAGAACCCGCGTGCCGGGTGGCACGCGGGGGGATGAGGGGTGAAGGGTTGGAGGGGTTGAGGGGTTGAGGGGTCGAGCGGTGGTCACGCGAGTCAGTCTCTCAAGCCCGCGGTGTCCGGCGGGCGTTCTGCCTCAGCGGGGCGCACGCCGCGTGTCAACGGCGGCGGCGGAACACGCTGACAATGCCGAGGCCGACGAGCATCGCGCTGCCCGGTGTCGGGACGCTGTAGGCGCTCACCTCGCGGTTGTCGGAGATATCGACCTCGTTGATGTTGGCGGAGAGGGGCAGAACCCAGTCAAACCACAAGCCGCCGGAGAGGCCTCCGCCGCCCGGCGAGTTCCACATGTGTCCGTCCGGAGTGAAGCCGGACATGATCTCGCCCAGCAGCGTGGCCGCGGAGAACGGTGCCCCATCGCGTTCGAGAATGAGACCGGGGGCAAACGTCGCGTTGGTGGCGGTGCCGGGTGAGTTGGCGGTGGCCACGAGGATGTCAAACAGCGCGACGGGTGCGGCACTGCCGAACTGAATCGTCCAGTTGTTCCGCAGTGATGCCCAGCCGGACGCGCCGTCGAGCTGTCCGGAGATTGAAACGCGGCCGCCGACAAACCACGTGGCACCCGGATTGGGATTGGCCACACGTGTCGGGTCGTAGATGCCTGTCATCGCAAACGCCCAGGGGTTGTCGAGGGAGCCCGATCCGTGTGCCGCTGTGGCCCGGGTGGTCAGATCGAGGTAGGGCATGCCGGCGTTGGTCTGGTCGGCCGGTCCGGCGGTGCCCGAGCTCACGCTCCACATGGATGTGCCGGTGCACTGGGTGAAGTGGCTGGAATCGCCTGTGGTCACCGGACCGGGCACACCTGCGGCGGGCGTGCCGCCGATGGGGAAGGTGCTGGGTTTCGGGATCGTGGCTCCGGGGTTTGGTGCGTCGATGCCGATGAATGGGCCTGCGGCGTCGTAGTTGTGGAGGTAGCGGAAGTACAGCAGTGCCGGGTTGGTGGTAGTCGGCACCGGGGTGAAATTAAACAGCCGCACAGTGGCCGGGCGAGGGGTGCCCGCGGTCCCCGGGGGGGAGTGACTGTCGAGTTGCCAAGCCGACGAAGCCGGCTGACCGCTGGCGGCACCGGCCAAGGCGCTCAATGCGGTGGCGGCGAGCATGATCGGAATGTTGTGATGACGCATGTTCAATCTCCTGAACTCTGCGGGGTGGCGCGAGGGCCCGCTCAGGGCGCGAGCTCCCACCCCGCGATGTTGGCGGTATGCGGAGGTGGTGTTTCAACGTAACGGGATGCACAAACGTGCGGCGGCGAATCGTGGCGGCGGCACGGGGATGGTACCTGATGAACCACGCACCGCGTGCTGGCGGACGATCCTGCTTGATTTGCATCGGGGCAGATCGCCGCAGACAGCAACCCGGGTGCTCTCGCATGAGCATAGAGGCTCAGAAACCGGTAAAGCAAGCCGCGGTCAAGGGTTAGAGTTGGTAAATCTGCCACTCGCTGCCCCGTTTGGGGCAGCACGCAGCGGTCGGCGGTGGATAACGCGTCAATAGAGCCTAGCTACTCAGAGACGCGGGATCACGTTGTGTCCCGCGGTATTGCGGGCTTGCTCAGGGGGACTCTCTCCGCAGCAAAGCCCCAGAATGGCGTGTCGAGCGGCGGCCTCCTCGAGCAGTTCTCGTTGAGAATAGACAGCACGCGGATCAACGCCAGCGGCGAGCCCCGCGGCGCGACAGATGTGGAAGCAACGGGCCGGAGCAGCGGGCTCCTGCATTGGAAACTGCAGAGGCAAGTCGACCGCCACCAGTTTGAGGTCCCCCTGCAGATGGCCAACGGCGGCAAGATCATCGCCCGCGAGACCATCAAGGCTTTCCGCAAGGATGTGACGAGCAAGTGCTACGGCGGCGATGTGAGCCGCAAGCGCAAGCTGTTGGAAAAGCAGAAGGAAGGCAAGAAGAAGGAAGGCAAGAAGAAGATGAAGGCTGTCGGCCGGGTGGACATCCCGCAGGAGGCGTTCATGGCGGTGCTGGATCAGGGAGAGGACTGAGGGGAAGAGTCCAAATAGCCAAAGGGGGCCTGTGAAAAATAGTCGTCCCTCGCGCCACCGGCTGGTTTGGTGCCGGTACATCCTGCTGCCGTGGAGAGGCACAGGAGCCGACGCATGG